>JBPCJX010000100.1:0-66004 GCA_051004875.1 Bryobacteraceae bacterium | reverse complement strand
ATGCAACGCGTGGGGAACTCAGGATTGAGGGCGGAAAAACTAAGGCGGCCAAGCGAACTCTATACCTTTGTGGTGAATCGATAAAAATCTTAAATTTTCGGGTGAAGCTCGAAGGCTCTTGGCTTTTCCCAAGTGATCGAGTCGCCGGGGATCCCATCCGGCAACTCCAGACTACGCACGACAGCGTTTGCCAGGACGCGGGTCTGAGTTTTGTGATTTACGATCTGCGGCACACGTTCGCTACGCGCTTCGTCGAAGCGGGCGGCGACCTCGTCACCCTCAAAGATATTCTCGGCCATTCGAGTTTACGCAGCGTAATCAAGTACGTCCACCCCACCGCGCAGCACCAACGCGAAGCAATGAAACGCTACGAAGCATCGAGGCCAATGGCCGGCCTCAGAATGATAAAAGGATGACGACGCAAAAACTACGGTCAGGCCGGAAACAAAACCGGACATGGTTGTAAGTTCTTTACCTGCAACTCCCAAAGGTCTGCAAAACCTGGACACCCCAGTTCGATCCTAGGCCGCGTCTCCAACTGACTTTTCGAGAAATGCTTGTAACGAATTGAGGTCTCTCATCATTTGAGCTCGTGCGCCCAGTTGTTCGCTACACCCTAATTGGGCGGTTTTTGTGTTCTGCGAGTCGAGTTTGTTACTTGTAGAAAGCCACGGGAAAGTACTGACGGTCCCGAGGAAATTGGCTGACGATTGTCTCTTCGAAGCATTCCCGGAAGGCGATCTCCGCTATCCCTCCTTTGGGGTGCGGCATTTAAACTCGGGTCAGTCATCATGCTCCGAGCGCCTCAGCAACACGATCCAAAATCACTAAATCGCGCTCAATAGGAGCGCCGGGTGCGTTCTCCTCGTAGCGACCGCAGTTCGGTTTGCAGTCCACTCGTAGGGGCATAGTTGTTCTTTGAGTACGGGTTTTCGGCATCATCGTTCGCAATAATCCAAACCGCCGTTTTTGCGCGGATCAGTTCGACATTGGATTCAGTTGCCACATAATCTACGCAATTCACGGTGCTCTGAGCTTATCGCAAGAAAAGCGCTTTGAGACGGCTTACACTTCACTTTATTGCGATGAGAAGCCGACAATAATTCGAATAAGTGACTACGGAAGTTTTCAACTATTTTTTCATTTCCCTAAAAGTTCATTCGGACGGTGTAGCAAGACAATAGCGTGTGCTGATGAGGCGTTGTTGTCATTACGGGCCGAACCGAACTAGAGAAATGTCTCATGGGCTCGTTTCCAGCATCGTATCCCGGCAAGCGTCAACTTGTATCCTCCTGCGTTCACCACCGTCCAAATCTCGACTCGCGTCCTGTAAGAGAACTCTCCGGCGTCCACGACGGTCGGCCGATCGATATAGGGCCGATTTGCTTTCGGCCACGACCATCCGGCACCGGAAGGGCCATGCACGTTTAGCAGAAAACGTTGCTGTACCCTAAGTGACCGCTGAAAAAAATGCGTACGAACAACTCATAGATTCTCGCTTGAAAGCTGCTCTGGACGTCACCACTTAGTCCTCGTATTGAGTACGGGGGATAATGAACCGAAAACAAAGAGCGCAACGTCGCGAGATCCCACACGAACCGCGCCTACGTCGCCACACATTTCTCCAGTTCTGCACTCCTCCGGGGTGCCAACGGCAAAGATTCTTGGCAAATCGTGTAAACCGCAGCTTCAGCGGCCGCTTTTGCGGCCACTCTCCATTCGAATGGATACAAGCCACGGCGCTCGGCGGCTGACCACTAACGGCGCAAGCTAGGATCGGTACAGTACTTGCAAAATCGAAAGCATGAGTCGTTCCTCACCCGCGCCTCCCCAAACCGTCGCGGAAACGTGAACTGCCCATTTTCAGGCCAAATGTGCACATCATAGACTCTGAGGCCCGGCTGCATTGACGGAGTACGGATAAAAATTATTTCTGTTGAACGGTTTTTTCCTCTGGACAAGCATCTTTATAAATAGGGAACGCAATTTGGTGCTCAAAGAACCTGCACAGCTGCTTCAGATCGAACGTCGGCCCTACCAAATCACAGATCGCGGTGACGTTCCATCCATGAGAATCGGCGGGCGGATACAGAGTCCAACGAGCGGCGTTCCAGCAGTTGCGGACTGGGTTCTCACGTCCGAATCAGACGTGTGCGCAGCACGACGCAAGACAATAAACCCTACCAAGAATCCAGGCCAGTGGCTAGCCTGAGAATGTAAAGGGATGATGATGGCGCAAACACTACGGTCAGGCCGGACAGAAAACCGGACACGAGCTGTAAGGCCATTGTTTGCAATTCGTCAAAAGGTCTGCAAAACCTTTATTCGGCGGTTCGATCCCGCCCCGCGCCTCCAATAACTTCGCTCCATTTCAACCGTTTAGCTCGTAGACCAAAGGGGATTGCGGATCCCCAAATAGGACGAAGAGAAGCCGAAGTCCGGCGAAAGGTCGGACAAGAAGTCGGACAAAGCTTCTGGCTGTGGCCGATTACGCCAGTCCTGTCTCCCAATCCCTGTCGGCACACCGGAAGGGTGCGCCTTAGCTAGTCGATCCGGCGCTGCTGGGGCGGGCAGAACTCCTTCCAACAGTTCGATTGGGAGCCTCACGCACTCGGCTTTTCCCCAAGCACTCCCAGGAGGTCTTTATCGACAGCACTCGTGCGCGCCAGGGGCGCGCTCTCTCCTAGATCTTTTTTGTACTGTTCTTACCGAAAGGAGTTGATTACATGACAAACTGGAAAGCTTTGCCCGCGCGCCTCCACGTCGCAAGCGTGGCATTGATTTCGATGCCAGGTACTCGGTTGGCGTTACTCACGCTGGTGATGGCCAAGCAGGAAATTGGGTTCGAATCGCAGCAGCGAAAAGGAGGCGGAAGAAACCCGCCGCCGCAACCGCGAAGAGCGCCGGCAAAACGACGAACTCCGTAAAGTAGCTGACCAAACACGTCGCGAAACCGCCGAAAACCGCAAGCAAGAGCTGCATCGCTACAACGTTATGCTGGGCGAAGCGAAGTTCGACCACCAAAGATTGCAAAATATTGAGCTCGAACGCGCACACCTTCTCGCTACCTCCACCGACGAGGACTTCGATTTGGAGAAAGAACAAGCCCCCTAAGCCCCTCGAACCAATGCCCTTTATTCCACTCTGTACTCCCCCTATGTCATTTATCACTTTTATACTTTAATTCTCTTGCATAAAAACGGCTTCTAGGCTACGGTGGATTCATACAGGGCTGAGCACGACCTTACCGGGTGCGAGGCGGTGGCTCTGTTTCGCAAATTGAATCCAGGGCTACCGGCCCGGACACTCGAGCCTGGTGGCCCTTTTCATATTGCGTACTCTTACGAATCGACGGACGCAAACCGTCAACCAGTTTTTCATTCGCTAGGCCATGTCGAATCTTCTCTCAGGCGCAAAAATTCTTCTGGAATGTCTCGTTCGTGAAAATGTCGAATGCATATTCGGCTATCCCGGTGGCGCGACGCTTCCGCTTTACGACGCCCTCTATGACAACCCGATCCGGCATGTGCTGGTTCGCCACGAGCAGAACGCTGCATTCGCCGCTCAGGGTTACGCCAGAGCGACAGGGCGCGTAGGAGTCTGTTGCGCGACTTCCGGTCCCGGCGCCACGAACCTTGTCACTGGTCTGGTAGACGCGATGATGGACTCGATTCCAATCGTTGCCTTAACCGGTCAGGTTCCGACCAAGTTGATAGGCACCGATGCCTTCCAGGAAGCCGATACTTTCGGCATCACGCGTTCGGCAACCAAGCACAATTTCCTGGTTAAGAATGTCAACGAATTGCCGCAGGCGATTCATGAGGCGTTTTACATCAGCGCTTCGGGCCGGCCTGGGCCAGTGCTCGTTGACGTCACGAAAGATGTGCTGCAAAGCCAGGGGCACTACGAGCCGGTAACGCAAATCCACCTGCCGGGTTACAAGATCTACTCCGAAGGCCATGCCGGACAAATACGACGAGCCGCTCAGATGATATGGGAAGCGGAGCGCCCCTTCGTGTACGCGGGCGGGGGCATCGTTGCGGCGAATGCGAGTGAAGAATTACGCTCTTTCGTCGAGCTTCTGGACGCTCCCGCAGTCTGTACACTGATGGGCCTCGGCGCTCTCCCCGCCGGACATCCGAACTTCATCAGCCTACCCGGAATGCACGGCAGCTATGCCGCAAACATGGGCATGTCCCACACCGACCTCATCATTGCGCTCGGTGTGCGCTTCGATGATCGTGTCACCGGGCGGTTGTCCTCGTTCGCTCCGCACGCCAAGGTCATCCACGTAGATATCGATCCGGCGGAGGTCGGCAAGAATCGTCACGCCGATCTGCCTCTGGTTGGAGACGTGAAGCATGTGCTTCCCAGGCTCAAGGCGGAATTAGCCGAACTCGCGCCTACTATGCAAGCCCGCAACGCCGCACCTCGACAGGCGTGGTGGAAACAGATCCGCGACTGGAAGAACGAGCATCCGCTCACGGCTGAAACTTCGGAAACCGAAATAAAGCCTCAACACTTGGTGGCGGAGATGGACCGGATATCCGGCGGCCGCGCCATCGTCGCCAGCGATGTAGGCCAACACCAGATGTGGGCAGCGCAGTTGATCCGGTTCAACGAACCGCGGCTGTGGATCAATTCCGGCGGACTTGGTTCCATGGGATTCGGTCTGCCTGCGGCTATCGGTGCGCAGTTCGCGCGCCCTGACAGTTTAGTCTTCGCGCTTGTTGGCGATGGCGGATTCCAAATGTCGGTCCCTGAGCTTGCCACGATGGCCAACTATTCCCTGCCCCTCAAGATCATCGTCATGAACAACGGCCATCTCGGCATGGTGCGCCAATGGCAGGAGCTCTTTTATAACAACCGTCTCAGCCACGTGGAACTCAGTTCGTTCCCAGATGCTAAGAAACTTGCCGGTGCATACGGCTTCAAGGGCCGGACCGTCGACGCCGTCAAGGAACTGAGGAATGCCCTCGAAGAGGCCGTCGCTGAGCCCGGGCCATATCTGTTAAACGTCAAAGTGTCGCCCTTCGAGAACGTCTTTCCGATGGTACCGGCTGGCGGCGCAATCAACGAAATGGTGTTGGGCCCCCCGCAGCCCGTTGAAGCCTAGCGACGTCAGAGAGCAACATTCACCATGCAGCAGATCATTTCATTGTTGATGGAAAATAAGCCGGGCGCGCTCATGCGGGTCACAGGCGTACTCGGCCAGCGTGGATACAACATCGAGAGCCTTACTGTCGCGCGCACCATCGATCCCACGCTTTCGCGTATGACGATTACGGTCGACGTTGAGCCGAACATTCGCGTTCAAGTGATCAAGCAAATGAATAAGCTGATCAATGTACTGCAGGCGACTGACGTGACCGATGGCCCGGGAGTGAATCTTGAACTGATTCTCGTGCGCATCCGTGCGACTCAGGATAGCCGGACCGCGATTCTCAAGGAAGCCGAAATCTTCCACGCGCGCGTGATCGATTCGATGAGCGAAGATCTCGTTTTAGAAGTCACTGGCGACCAGGAAAAGCTTGAGGAGTTTACCAGCCTCATCACCGGTTACGGCGCGGTCGAAGTGATCAGGTCGGGCATAATCTCGATGTCGCTCGACAACAAAAAATTGCGCTTGTCTCCGCCTGTGCCGCGAGGTGCAATCGTGGAAGAAGCGCTCGAATTGCAGGAAACCGAATAGAAAGGCAGCAAAGGGACACTACATGGCAAATCGATTTTATGAGAAGGATGGAAGTCTTACTCCGCTTCCAGGAAAGACGATCGCAATTATCGGCTACGGCAGTCAGGGGCACGCGCACGCACTCAACCTCCGGGATTCCGGCCTCAAGGTCGTAGTTGGCCTTCACTCGGGAAGCTCGAGCGCGGCCAAGGCGAAAGCAGCCGGGCTCGATGTGTTGAGCGTGGCCGATGCCGCGAAGGCCGCTGACACCATCATGGTCCTTGTGCCCGATCACGTCCAGGGCGAGATTTACCGCAATGAGATCGCGCCACACATGTCGAAAGGCAAGACGCTGATGTTCGCGCATGGGTTCAGTATCCACTTCGGCGAGATCAAGCCTCCTTCCGGCGTGGATGTTTCGATGATCGCTCCCAAGGCTCCGGGCCATCGTGTTCGGGAGCTTTTTACGGAAGGTGTAGGTGTGCCGGCGTTGGTTGCTGTCGCACAGGATGCCTCCGGCAAGGCGCTTGAAAGTGCACTTGCCTACGCGCTCGCGCTGGGCTGTCTCAAAGCAGGAGTGATAGAGACCACCTTTAAAGAGGAAACCGAAAGCGATCTGTTCGGCGAGCAAGCCGTTCTCTGCGGCGGGGTGACCGAGCTAATTCGCGCCGGATTTGAAACTCTTACTGAAGCCGGTTACGCTCCTGAAATTGCCTATTTCGAGTGCCTGCACGAACTGAAGCTGATCGTCGATCTGATCTATGAAGGCGGCCTCGGGTATATGCGCTACTCCGTATCCGACACCGCCGAGTATGGCGATTACACGCGCGGTCCGCGTATCGTCACTGACGAGACTCGAGCTGAGATGAGAAAACTACTCGGTGAGATTCAATCGGGTGAGTTCGCAAAAACTTGGCTGAACGAAAACCGCACGGGCCGGAAAAACTTCTTAGCCATGCGCGAGCGCGCCAAGGATCAGCCCATCGAGAAGGTCGGCGCAGAGCTCCGCTCGATGATGACATTCCTCAAAAAGAAGCAGAAGGAAAGCGGCGTCCCACAGGAAGCACTCGTCGGCGCGTAAATCCGATCCCAGTACGAAGCGAGGCGTCATGAACAACGACGAATCGGTCGCACTCCGCGAGATGCTGGTGGATGCAATAGGCGGGCACCAAGCGCATCTGGATTTTGATTCTGCGGTGAAGGATTTCCCGCCACAAGCTCGCGGTGCCAAGCCCGACGGCGCGCCGCATACTGCCTGGCAACTCCTTGAACACTTGCGGATTGCGCAGCGCGATATTCTCGATTTCTCGCATGATCCCAAACACCAATCGCCCGAATGGCCGGAGGGCTATTGGCCATCTATAGAGGCTCCGCATGATCCGAAAGCGTGGGATGCGAGTGTTCGCGCATTTCGAAAAGATGTCCGCGAGTTTGAAAAACTGGTGCAAGATCTGACGCAAAATCTTTTCAAGCCCTTCGAGCACGGCGACGGCCAGACCTTACTCAGAGAAGCGCTGCTCGTCGCATCTCACAATTCCTATCACCTCGGGCAGCTCGTGTTCTTGAAGAAGATGCTGCCCAATTAAGTAAAGGCATCTTGGCTATTGAAGAGGCCGGCGCGTCGCCACTCGAACGGAGACTCGGCCTCTTCGATGCAACGATGATCGTCATGGGCGGCATCATCGGTTCGGGCATTTTCGTTAACCCGTACGTGGTCGCTCGTCAGGTTCACAGCCCCGTTCTCATCCTGGGTGCGTGGGCGCTGGGCGGAGTGACGGCGTTGGCCGGCGCTTTCATCTATGCAGAGCTCGCGATGCTCAGGCCGAATCTCGGCGGCCAGTATGCGTACTTGCGCGAGGCCTATCATCCTGCCGTTGCCTTTCTATATGGATGGGCGTTGCTGCTGGTCATGCAAACGGGCGGCATGGCAGCGGTCGCCATAACCTTCGCGCGGTACGCAAAGCAGATCGTACACACCAACGCTTCTGACGGCTTCATCGCCGTGCTGGTCTTGAGTGTGCTGACGGCGATTAACTGCTTCGGTGTCCGGTCGGGCAGCGCCGTACAGAGCACGCTGATGGTGATGAAGATAGGCGCAGTCGCAGTCTTAGTGTCCGCCGGGTGTTGGGCTTCGCCTGCGGTGGGACAAGCCGCGCAAACAGAACCTTTCACACCTCAGACGCTCCTTGCGTTCGGTGCGGCCGTCACACCAGTTTTGTTCGCCTACGGCGGCTGGCAAACAGCCAGCTTCATGACTGGCGAGATGCGAGATCCGAGAAGAGATTTGGCTCGCGCGTTGCTGTTGGGAGTCCTCGGCGTTACGGCGATTTATCTCTCAGTAAATGTAGTCTGCCTGCGCGTGCTCGGCCCTCGCGGCTTAGCGGCTACGATGACGCCCGCCTATACAGTGATGGAGAAGGCGATCGGCGAACGAGGCGCCTTATTCATGGCAATCACCATTGCCGTTTCGACCCTGGGATTTCTCAGCCAGGGGATGCTGACAGCGCCGCGCGTCTATTTCGCCATGGCTCGAGACGGCCTCTTTTTTCGGTGGCTCGCCTGGCTGCCGAAAAGCACTAGAGTCCCGGTCGCGGCGATTGCCTTGCAAGGAGTGTTTGCCGCCATTATTGCTCTGTCAGGGCGCTACGAGCAGATTCTGAACTATGTCGTCTCGATTGATTTCATTTTCTTCGGGCTTACCGGAGCATCGCTGTTTGTCTTCCGACGCCGCACGGGCGGAGCGTCAACACACCGCACGCCCGGACATCCGTTCACGACGGTCTTCTTCGTAGCCGCCTGTTGGCTGGTAGTCCTCGCCACGTTCTACCACTATCCGGGAAACAGCTTTTTCGGACTGGGCCTCCTATTGCTGGGTATACCGGTTTATATCTACTGGAGCAGGAGAAAAACTGTTTGACGGCAATCACGCGTACGATGCGTTCGGCCTACATGGAGTGGGTGAAAACAAGCACCAATGTCGCCTTCAATCTGGCTAACAGCGGAGTCAAGAATTACCCTCTTTCCGGTTTGCCTGTCAATTTCGGCGCTTTGTCTCTGAGCGGACCTGGCGCATACGGTTATCCGCCGCTGATCACAGCCATTGCAGCCAAATGCGGCGTTGAGGAAAACTGTGTTGCGACAGCACAAGGTACGTCCATGGCGAACCATTTGGCTATGGCGGCAGCCATCGAGCCGGGTGACGACGTGTTGGTTGAACGTCCGGCTTATCCACTACTCGCGGAGACAGCCGAATACCTGGGTGCGAACGTGAAGTATTTCCATCGCCTCCCGGAAGCAAAGTTTGCGATCGATCTGGATTCCCTGCAACGCGCGATTACGCCCAAAACGCGTCTTATCGCCGTTACCAATCTGCACAATCCCAGCTGCGCTCTGACGGATGAACCCACGTTACGCCGAATCGGAGAGCTCGCCCGAGCGGCGGGTGCGCGGGTCCTCGTCGATGAAGTCTATTTAGATTTGCTGTTTGAGAATGCACCTAAAACGGCGTTCAAGTTAGGAAACGAGTTCATCATCACAAACAGCCTCACCAAAGTCTACGGGCTGAGCGGGCTGCGCTGCGGCTGGGTACTTGCCGAACCGGAGCTGATCCGAAAGATCTACTGCCTGAACGATCTTTTTTCGGTAAACAACCCCTATTTGACTGACCAGGTGAGTTGCACGGCACTCGCTCACTTGGATAAGATCGCGCACTGGACAAGGGCATTGCTAGATAAAAATCGCGCATTGGCGAACGAGTTTCTGGCGGCTACTCCGGAACTAAATTGTGAGCAGCTCCAAGTAGGAACCGTTCTCTTTCCAAGGATGGACTATCCGGTTGATGAGTTCTGCAGGATCGTACGCGAACGGTACGACACAGTTGTTACGCCGGGACACTTTTTCGGCTCGCCTGAAAGAATACGAATCGGGATCGGTGGAGAAACCAGTTTTCTGGCTGAAGGACTGAACCGGATTCACGAGGCGCTTAGGTCTTTGTGAGCCACTGATACTGCTGCTCGGTTAGAGGCACGACCGACAAGCGCCCTTGTCTCGCGAGCGGTGAGTCGGCAAACATCCGGTTCTCTTTGATCTCGCCGAGAGTGCGGGGGTTCGATAGCTGCTTTCCCGCTTTGATCCTGACTCGAGGCGTCTTGGGGTCCTTCGTATCTACGCTGGTTACGGTAGCCGTCCCGACGGCCTGACGCTCCGTTCCCGTATGATAGATCACGAGCTTGTCGCCTGGCTTCATTTCACGTAGATGTTTCAGCGCAATAGGGTTTGTGACGCCATCCCAGAGAGTTTCACCCTCGCGTTCAAGATCGGCGAAAGAGTATGCTTCGGGCTCAGATTTCAGCAGATAGGGCATACACTCATTCAAATAAAAAGGGCGGCCAAGCACAAGCTTGAACCGCCCCTCGATTTTAGATTGTTCTGGTTTAGCGACGGCTGCCAGTGGAACGCGAGCCAGCACTAGGTGCGCTCGGAGCCGACATGCCACCCCCGCGCATTGACGGGGCCGGAGCCGGTGCTGACACCCGGCCACCAGACTGAGTGGCGCGACCAGATTGAGCGGGACGGCCACCAGACTGAGCCACCCGGCCATTAGCTTGGGCGGTGGGCTGAACCACTGTAAGTGTCCGGGCCGTTTGAGTGCGCGCGGCGCTGAGTGCCGCAGGCGAACGCGGTACAGAGCCGGGAACCGTAACTACTGGCGGCCGTTTCGTGTTTACTGGCACCGGCGTTGGCGCTGTGCGTCCCCCGACTGGGACGTAAACGACAGGCGCGTACCCGATGTAGGCAGGCGAGTAGAATCCCCAACCGAAGGGGCTGAAGAAGTACCCATCCCCTGGCATCCAAGCCCAGGAGTTCCACAGTCCGTTGTAATACCAACCAGGGCTGACGCCGTAGCCGTAACCCAAGCCACCACCCGGGTAGCCCGCCCAATCGCCGTAAGTGTTGCCGTAGCCGTTGTTGTAGCTGCGGGCCGCTGCATAGCTCGCGCCGGCGTTGTATTCGGAACGAACATTGCTCCAGGCGTACAGGTCATCTTCCTTCTTTGCGTCGAACTTCTCACGTCTCAAGTCTGCCGCGATCACCGCCTCTTTCCCCTTACCGAGATCGACTTGCCGACCAGCGTAGCTCAGCTCAGCTTTGCCCTCGATCACGGCTGCAACCGGCGGATCGTCAGCGGTCATGCGATAGAGACCGGGCTTCTCGATCCGCAGCGAACCGCCGCGGGAGAGTATTTCAATGTTGTTGTCTTTTAGTAGGTCGGCCACCTCCAGCATCGCCTCCCCTTTCGTGACTTCCACCTGGGTGTTAGTCAGCGACGGCGAGATCATCCGGATTTGGCTGTTCTCCCCAATTCTCAAGAACACGCCTGGGGTCAGCAGAACCTCAGCCTTTCCGACATCTGTCGATAGGGTGTCATTTGCATTCAGAAAGGTCTTTCCCAATGTCTTTTGAGAGATCTCGTTGTCGTTCAGACTGGCGTGTCCCTCAATGTAGTTGACTGCTCCCGGCCGCGCAGAAACCGTATAGCCTTGGGGCATCGCGTACATGGCGACTAGAAAAAGTCCCGCCAGGACCTTTGACGACGTATGCCATCCGCGTTTCATAACGTAAACTCCTCTTTGCTCTTCGAATCCCACATGAGCCTTTTGTCTAACTGTTGGATGCGGCAACTGCGTAAATAGTTCCGGGCCCCCGCCCCACGCCCTGAGCCGTATTGTAGCTCTTAATTGAGTGACTTGAATAGCCCGCCAAGCCTAGTTTTCGCCCTAGCCGTGCTCTTCGGGAGTACCTTTAAAGAATTAGACGGATTGACCGGCTGCTCGTCAGGACAGAAAGTTTACCTAAACTTTACTTGGGGTTGAAGAGGTGTTCTGGAGCTACGATACAATTGCCCCGGGACGGAAACCGCTGCCTTGACACTCACACCGATCGATTATCTAATCCTCGCGCTGTATTTCGCCTTTGTTCTCGGAATCGGCTGGATCGTTCGCCGGAGAATCTCGACTAGTGAGGACTTCCTGACCTCCGGCCACTCCGTTCCGGTGTGGATTACGAGTCTGGCGTTTATTGCGGCAAACCTGGGTGCTCAGGAAATGATTGGGATGTGCGCCTCAGGAGCGAAGTACGGCATCATGACGGTGCACTTTTATTGGTTAGGCGCAGTACCGGCGATGGTTTTCGTTGGCGTATTCATGATGCCTTTCTATTACGGCAGCCGCGCCCGAAGCGTTCCGGAGTATTTGAAGCTGCGCTTTGACGAGAAAACACGCGGGCTGAACGCAATCACGTTTGCCGTGATGACTGTGTTTTCTTCGGGTATCAGTATGTATGCCCTGGGTCTCTTGTTCGAGCTCGTGCTGGGATGGAGTTTCACCAGTTCGGTATTGCTTTCGGCAGCGATCGTGTTGATCTACACACTTCTAGGCGGTCTAACGAGCGCCATCTACAACGAGGTGGTTCAATTCTTTTTGATCATCCTGGGCTTTGCTCCGCTTTCTATCCTGGCCGTCATGAAGGCTGGCGGGTGGCACGGCATCTCAGCACGTTTACAGCCGGTGATGACACATTCGTGGCGCTACGTGGGGCACGCGACCGAGAATCCGATGGGTGTCGAGTTATTCGGCTTGGTGGCTGGCCTGGGGTTCGTGCTGTCGTTCGGATATTGGTGCACGAACTTCCTGGTTGTGCAACGCGCATTGGCCGCTGAAACGATGGCAGGTGCGCGCCAGACTCCCTTGGTTGCTGCATTCCCCAAAATCTTTATGCCGTTTGTGGTTGTTTTTCCCGGCATTGCGGCCGTTGCGTTAATGAGCATGTCCAGCGGCTACACGCTGCCGCTCAAAGCAAGTGGCGGATATGACTATGACCAGGTACTCACAACGCTTATGGCGCAATTCTATCCGTCGGGCATGCTCGGCATCGGTCTAACTGCCTTAATGGCTTCCTTCATGTCGGGCATGGCCGGCAATGTTACTGCCTTCAACACTGTATTTACGTATGACATTTATCAGAGCTACATCCGGCGAAACGCGCCAGACCGTCATTATCTCTGGATCGGCCGGGTCACTACGGTTGCAGGAGTTGCGCTTTCGATTGCCTGTGCGTATCTGGCGACATACTTCAACAACATCATGGATTTTTTGCAGCTCGTATTCGCCTTTGTCAATGCACCACTATTCGCGACCTTTCTGCTCGGCATGTTTTGGAAACGCTCAACGGCGAATGGTGCATTTTGGGGGCTGTTGACGGGACTAGTGGCCGGCGCGAGCACGCTGGCGCTGACCGTTGCTGAAAACAAGGGAGGATGGATCGCGCACGTTCACCAATTTCCCTCCGCTATGGCCCAGAATTTTTGGATCGCGATCTTCTCTTGGTCCACGTGCTTCATTGTCACGATCTTAGTAAGCCTCATGACGGAGCCCAAGCCAGAAGCCGAGCTTCATAACTTGGTCTATGGCCTGACTGATCTACCGCACGAAGCCGGAGCTCCTTGGTACAAACGGCCGGGACCGCTGGCTGTGGTTGTGATTGCACTGCTGGTCGTGATGAATATCATCTTCTGGTAAAAAACGATGAACGATTTACGCCGTCCTACGGGATATTTATTTTCGCTTCTAGGGCTTATTCTTTTGGCTTACGCGGTTATCAATCCAGCGGCACGCGCGCCGATGGATTCCAACGTGAACGTGAACCTGTGGTGCGGCTTGACGTTGCTCGTTTTCGGAGGATGTCTTCTTTGGCTCTCGTATCGAGCGAAATCGTAAGCGCGTTCCGCTCACAGTTTCAGTCAGAGACAGAGCCCAAGATTTATCGGGCGCCTGGCCGCGTGAATTTGATCGGCGAGCACACGGACTACAATCTCGGTTTCGTGTTTCCCATAGCACTAGAGATGGCGTGTTATGTCGCAATTGCGCCTGCTAAGCACGGTAAACTTCACATCTACTCCCGAGACTTCGATCAGGAGTTCGAGATCGGTGTCGAGGATATTCGCGGGGCAAAACCGGCTGGGGAATGGAGCGATTACGTGGTTGGTGTTGCACAACAACTTGCAAGCGCCGGTATCGGAATAGAGAGTTCCGATCTCTACATAGCAAGTGAGGTGCCGGTTGGTTCGGGTCTCAGTTCTTCGGCCGCACTGGAGATTGCGACGGCATTCGCTCTTCTGGGTTCTCGTAGTATGCCGCCACTCGAGATCGCACAATTGGGGCGGCGTGCCGAAACTCAATTCGTGGGTATGCCGTGCGGCATTATGGACCAGTACGCGGCTGTCTTCGGCCGTAAAGGATCGGCTATTCAAATCGATTGCCGCAGCTTCCAACATGAATATGTGACGCTTCCCGAACAGGTCAAAATTGTCGCGGTGAACTCAATGGTGAAGCACGAGTTGGGCACGTCGGCGTATCGTGAACGGGTTGCTGAATGCCAAGCCGCAGTGGCGTCGATCCAGCCATTCGACAAAAGCGTCGAGAGCTTGCGTGACGTATCGCTAGGCTTTTTTGAACAGATTCAGGACAGCATTCCGCCTGTACCGCGGCGCCGCGCACGCCACGTAATTTCCGACACACAGCGAGTGCTCGATCTTGCGGCGGCCGCCCGCGCGAACAATCTGCCTGAGATGGGACGCCTGTTCATCGCCTCGCATCGCAGCATGCAGTACGACTACGAAATTAGCTGCGAGGAGATCGACTTTCTGGTTGATACGGCCATAAAAATTCCAGGCGTTTACGGCTCTCGTATGACTGGCGGCGGTTTTGGTGGCTGCACTGTAAACCTGCTGGCGCCGGATGCTATAGGCGAGTTTCGTGAGCGCTTAGCCAGTGCTTATCAGGAACGCTTTGCCAAAGCACCTGTCTTTTACGATTGCGAGCCAGCCGAAGGCGCTGGTCGATTGCTTTGATTTGGGAGCAGAGTTATACGCCAATCGGCGGGAGTTTGCTTTGGTCGTCGCTAGTTGCGGCCCTGCCCGTCGCGGCGCTGCTGTACGCAATCGGCATCCGTCGGGTTGCTGCATGGAAAGCGTCCCTATTTGGACTTCTTGCCGCCGCAATGGTCGCGCTCGCGGCGTACCGGATGCCGCCGCTCCTGGTAATCAACTCGGCACTATACGGTGCAGCCTTCGGCGCGTTCCCGATTTTCTGGGTTGTGTACTGGGCGATCGTGCTCTATCGCCTCACGGTCGACACCGGCAAATTCGAGATTCTCAAGAATTCTATTGGGCATCTCACGAGTGATAGAAATCTGCAGGCGCTTTTGATCGCGTTCGCGTTTGGCGCATTTCTAGAGGGAGCCGCGGGCTTTGGTACCCCGGTCGCAGTGGCTGCGGCAATCCTTGGTGGACTGGGATTTCCGGCGTTCTATGCGGCGGGAATTTGTTTGCTGGCGAATACTGCCCCAGTGGCGTTTGGATCGATAGGCATTCCGCTGGTTACGCTAGCCGCAACTACCGGTCTTCCCATCGAGCAACTCAGCGCTGATGTGGGTCGCTTGTGCGCTCCCGTATCGCTCATCATTCCGGCTTATCTTGTGCTTGTGATGGGCGGATGGAGCGCGATGCGACGCGTTTGGCCCGCGGCGGTCGTGTGCGGCGTTACTTTCGCAGGCATGCAATTCGTGATCTCGAACTACGTTGGACCTTATCTCACCGACATCTTAGGCGCGCTCACCTCTATACTGGCCCTCCTTGCGCTGTTGCGGGTGTGGAGCCCGGCTGGAACCATCCGGCAGAAAGCACAGTATCGATTTTGGGACATTGCATCAGCTTGGTCCCCGTATTTGCTGCTGATTGTATTTATTCTGCTGTGGAGTCTCGCCGCTGTGAAAGCAATCCTGGATCACGGAACCGTGACATTGATGTGGCCCGGCTTGCACAATGTTGTGCGGCAAATTCCGCCTGCGGTGAACACGCCCCGGCTGTACACTGCGCTTTATCGTATGCGCTTCCTTGGCGAGTCCGGCACAGCATGCGCGTTGGCTACCTTCGCTGCGGCGGCTTTGCTGCGCGTGAGCCCCAGCCGTTTTGTTCGATTGGCAGTTGATGCGGCGCAACAGCTGAAATTTTCCTTTATCAGCATCACGGCCGTGCTGGCGCTCGCATTTGTGATGAACTACTCGGGTGCCACCGCGACGCTGGGGCTCGCCTTTGCGGCGACGGGGCGTCTTTTCCCGTTTTTTAGCGCGATGCTCGGCTGGCTAGGTGTTTTTTTAACAGGGAGCGATACATCTGCTAATGCGCTGTTTGGCAGCTTGCAGCAGGTGACTGCAAATCGGTTGGGTTTGAATCCGGCCCTGATGGCGTCGGCGAACTCAGCCGGAGGCGTGATGGGCAAAATGATCAGCTTGCAGAGCATCTCGGTAGCGGCAGCAGCAGCAGGGTTGCAGGCAGAAGACGAGCCGAAGCTGTTCCGGTTCACGTTGAAACATAGTGTTCTGTTAGCAAGCGTAATTGGGCTGCTGGCGATGGTATACGCGTATGCGCGTTAGCCGCCAATGGAGTACATGGGTCGCTGCGGCGCGAGGAAAGACATGCGGTTGATCTCATGGCCTGCCCACTTCTGCCAGACTGTAGCTCGAATCGCGGAAACTAGCGCGAGTTCGGAGTGGGGCTCCTCCAGCAGGGGTTTGACGTCGGTTTCTTCCCTAGCGAAAAGGCAGTAGCGCAATTTTCCGTCCGCCGTCAGGCGCAGTCGATTGCAATTCGCGCAGAATGGGCGGCTGACAGAGGCGACAAAACCTACCCGATGGCCGTCTGCAAATTGGTACTCGGTTGCCGGCGCACGCGGATCCGCATCGGGAACCGCCGTCAGTGGACCGAATTCTCGCTCTAGTTGGCCGATCATCTCGTCCGCCGTTAATACCCGATCCAGAGACCAGAGGTGTTGCGCGTCGAGCGGCATGAACTCGATGAACCGCACTTCAATATTGCGATCACGAGCAAAATGCACCAGCGAGACCACGTCCGGTTCGGTCAGTCCCTTAATCGCTACGGCGTTCAGCTTGATCTTTTTGAATCCCACCCGGAGCGCCTCATCTATGCCTTCGAGAACGCGGCCCAGATCGTCTCTGCGCGTAATGGTCCGAAAACGGGCGGGGTCGATCGTATCGAGATGGATGTTCAAACGGCGGAGCCCTGCGTCATGGAGAGGCCGTGCAGCGTTGCGAAGCAGGACTGCATTCGTCGTCAGCGCCAGGTCTTTAATACCGGCGAGCTGGTTTAAGCCGGCTATCAAGTCAGGCAGTTTAGGCCGCAAGAGTGGCTCACCGCCCGTGAGGCGAATTTTACGAATACCAAGTGGCAGAGCGGTTGAGACAAACTGAATGATCTGCTGGAAGCTTAGGAGCGACGACACCGGCGAAAATGTTGCACCATGCTCCGGCATGCAGTAGAAGCAGCGGATGTTGCAGCGGTCCGTTACGCTAATGCGCAGATCGGAATGGATGCGGCCGAAGGAATCCGCGAGCGGCCCTGAGAGGGGCGGCTGAAGAGCGGGGCCGGTCGCCACCTGGACTAGAGACATTTATTTGACCGCGAGCATGCGCTCCAAAGGAATAAGCGCGCGCTCGATGATATCGGGTGAGAGCTCAATGCGCGGCTCAAGATTTTCCAGGCAAGCGCGCAATTTCTCAAGAGAATTGAGTTTCATGTAGGGGCACTCGCTGCAGTTGCAGTTCTCGTTCGCGACGAAGTAAAACTTCTTTCCCGGTGACAACTTTTCCAGTGAGTAGCGAACGCCGCTCTCGGTCATGATAATAAACTCGTCCGCGGACTGAGCCGTACACCAATCGATGATGGCCGAGGTAGAGCCAATGAAATCCGCCATCCGGAGCACATCGGCCGGGCATTCCGGGTGCGCCGCAACTAGCGCATCAGGGTGTTCGGCACGCGCCGCGGCTACCCGCCTGGCCGGGAAGGTCGCGTGAACGATACACGCCCCCTGCCAAATCTTCATGTTCTCGCGACCGGTTTGCTTCTTGACGTAATTGCCGAGATTGATATCGGGCAGAAAGAGGATCGGCTTCTCAGCCGGGATGGAATTCACAACCGAAACCGCATTCCGCGAGGTGCACAGGATGTCACTTTCGGCTTTCACTTCGACCGATGTATTGATGTAGCTGACGATCACGTCATCAGGATTGCGTCTTCTATACGCGCGAACCGCCTCAGCTGGACAACTGTCGACCAGGCTGCAACCGGCATTGATGTCCGGGACGAGAACAATTCGGCCAGGGTTCAAGACTTTGGCGGTCTCGGCCATAAAACGGACACCGCAGAACGCGATGACCTCGCCTTCGAAATCACGAGCTTTCCGGGCCAGCTCCAGGCTGTCGCCAACCGAGTCGGCAAGTTCTTGGATTTCAGCTTCCTGATAGTGGTGGGCAAGAATGATAGCGCGCCGCTGCGTTTTCAGGTCAAAGATTTCTTCCGCGAGCGTGGGGGCAGTGAGCATTGCCGTTCATCTCTATTTTACCGGATAGAAGAAAAAGGGAGCCTGGGTAGGCTCCCCTCTACGAACAGACCCTGAAGCAGCCTCGAATAGTTGTTAGAACGTAAATCGCGCCACGAGCTGCAGACTGCGTGCATTGCTAGGGAAGTTCGAGGACCAATCCTGGAACCCCGAGTCGCTTGGAAGGAGGAACGACCGCGTAGTGGTCTGGGATGTGAGCCGTATCGAATTGACGTAGCCAGGAGTGTATTGCGGATGATTAAACAGGTTCCCGGCATCCACGCGGAACTCGATGGCCTTCGATTCTGTGAAATTGAAGCGCTTGCCCAGCGACATATCAAAGTTATCGATGGGGCGCGTGGGAATCGTGTTCCGGCCGCCGTTGGCGAGAGCGCCCTGGCCTGCTGTGATGTAACGCGCGGTCGGGTCAGTCGCAAGATAGCCGACCGTTTGACCGGCGCTGTTCGTCAGCTCGGTCACGTCGCTGCCCTTGTGTGCATCACCCGCTGTGTTGATGATCGTGCGATCTCCCGCCGAGTCGCCGTTCATGTTGGAATCAGTACCGCTTTGCGCTGTCACGTATTCGGGAGACTCATAGGTGTAGGTACCGACCAAACGCCAGTTGCCGATCAAGTTCTTGGCGAACCAGTTCGGGGAATGACTAAATTGCGGCATTTCCCAAAGTCCATTGATCGTCAGGCGGTGCCGGCGGTCCAGAGCCGAGGAGGCCCTGTCTGCGCGCAGATTTTGGAAATCCTGTGAACGCCGTGGTGTCAATTCCGTTGAGAAGTGAGTGGCGGTGCTGTCGTCGATGTTGTGGCTCCAGGTGTATGAACTGACCATCTGGAAACCGTGGGCAAAGCGGCGGTTCAACTGCAGCGCCAGGCCGTTATAACTGGAATTTCCAACCGGGGGCCAAGCGGTAATGTTGCTCGTAAAGCCCAGAGGACCGTAAACCGGATTATTGGAAGCGGCCTCGAGATCGTCGAGCGTTAGTGGGAGCGCGTCGAGCTGGGCCTGAGAGGGCGTCTGCAGATAAGTGGGTAGGAATCTGGTCGGCGTGACTCTGGGGAATTTGTTGATCTGTTGCTGAACCAGCAGATGGACCCCGCGGCTACCCAGGTACCGTGCTTCGAACGTATAGTTCTTTGCGAAAACGTGCTGCACTCCGAAATTCCACTGAATGGAGTACGGGAGCACTTGGTCGTAGATGTAGCTCGAGGTTGCAGCGCGTGCGTCCGCCTGAGACAGGGCGCTACCCGTGGCTACGCTGCCAGGATAAATGCCGCCGTTGGCAAGAAAAGGCTGCGTGAAAAGATTCGGAAAGTTGTTGGCGTCAACAGTCGCGCTCAGTTGCGGCGGATAAGCCGTTGACCCGACATTGTCGAAGATTACGTCATATGCCATGCCGAATCCGGCCCGAATTGAGGTATTGCCGCTCTTCCCTGGAGAATACGCGATGCCGACGCGTGGCGCGAAACCCTTGTTCGAGGTTTTCGGAGCATGGAACGTGATCAGAGGGGGAGCATCCGAAATGGCGTTCAGCGCCTGTAAGCTTTGCGTCAGCGGAACGGAAGTTCGCTCCCAACGCAAGCCAAGATTTAACGAGAGATTGGGGCGGATGCGCCAGTTGTCGTTAGCATAAAGATAGTTCGCCCACTGGTTACCATAGTAGGTAACATTGCCCAAATTGCGCTCGGCAAAATCGTCGGGAACCTGATCCAGCAAGTAACCATTCAACGTTGTGTAATAGTAATCACCGCGCTCGCGCTGGATGAAGTGCTGCGGGCTGATCGCATTGCGACCGTCGTAGCCAAACTTGAAGGTGTGCGAGCCCTTAATCCAGTTTATATTTTCCACTAGCTGATACGTGTTCTGGATGGAGTATTGCGGTGCGTTACCGTCTGGACCGATGTTGGCGAAGTTCAAATCGTAAATTGTGAGATTGGGGAACGCGTCCAAGCCCGGAAACTGATCCGGCGGAACGACGTAAAACTGGCTGAATCGGTTATAGGCGAGACGCAGCTCGTTAGTTACACTGGGCGAGAAATTATGGAACTCAGCCAAGGACGCCAAGTAAAAACGCTGCGGAAGCGTCGTCCAAAAAGTCGGCAAATTGGCGAAATTATCCAGCGAGTCGTTTCTGTTATAGATATAGCGCCCGCGAAGCTGGTCGCGATCGGAAATGTTGTAGTCGACTGACGCTACACCCGTGTATTGATTACTGAAATACGCGCCATTAATGGGAAACGTGCCAATTGGAATGTTCTGACCCTGAACCACAATTGGTGCCTGGTCGGCGACGGGGGCTGCCGGCATGTATTTCTGCAGAATACTGAGATTGGTCTGGGAAAGACCTGGAATCGCCGCCAACTGGGCGTAACCCGCGGCGGTTGGCCCGTAGATGGGAGATGAAACCGTAAACCCCTGACCCAGGGGAGCGTACTCAAAATTGACGAAGTAGAACAGCTTGTTCTTGAGAATGGGCCCGCCGATGCTCGCGCCTAACCGGTTCTGGTCGAAGCGCGGATTGGAACGAAAGCCCTGTCGCGCGAAGGCTTCATCCACAGCATTCAAATTGCGATTCTGAAAATACTCATAGAGGCTGCCGTGCACTTCATTGGTGCCGCTCTTAACGATTGTGTTGAACTGGCCACCGGTTGAATGACCATATTCGGGGGCGAATTGGTTCTGCAGCAACGTAAATTCCGCGGTCGCTTCCGTTGGCACATACACCAGTGGGCCGGTAACGGTCTTGTTGTTGTTATCTACGCCTTCGATCGTGAAATTGTTGTTCATCGGCCGCTGGCCGCCGACCGAGGGACCCGTACCCTGTCCCACACCACCGCTGGACCCCACGCCGGAGCTCAGCAGCGAGAGCTGCAGGGCACCATAAAGAGCCGTTGAGTTCTCAATGATTGGCATGTTGACGATCTGGCGCGCATCGAAGGTGGACTGGACTTGCGCCGTGGTCGTGTCTATAGCCGCCGCTGCTGCGCTTATTTCTACCGTGGTAGTCACCGCCCCTACCTGAAGCGTGAGATTTGCGGTCTGGGTGGCGTTCAACTGAACTTGGACATTCTCCAACTTGGCGGACGTAAAGCCCGGAGCAGTCGCAGTGAGGTTATAGTGTCCCACCAAAAGGTTACCGAGGTGGTATTCACCGTTGTCGTTCGTCCTGGCGGACGCGCTGACGTTCGTGTCGACGTTCGTTGCCTGGACGGTGGCATTCGGGACGCCAGCTCCAGAGGAGTCAAATACAGTACCGACAACGTTACCGCTTGTGGTCTGAGCGGTTAAAGAAACGGAAGTCACGCCCGTCGCGAGTAGTAGGATGGCTGATGCCACCAGGAATGTGGCCAATTTCCGGCCCGGGAAAGTGGCACTTTTGAGCGAAGATGCCCGCACGCCTAATCGAGACATTGAATAACCCCCTAAGTTATTGGCTATTGGTAGCCATTCCAGTTTGTGGCCGTTTAGCACAAGAACAACTCCTCACGCTCTTGGCTCAAACTCGGAAGAATCAGCGTTAGAGAGGCAATTGACGGGCCATACGTAAGTTATTGCAATACAAGGAGCGCGTTACCTATGTTAGGCCAAAGCAATACGGATTCCCGTAAAAATCTAGTACCGCACTTCCATTATCCGTACGTTTGCGCAAGCTTCAACAGCTAGGCCAAGCGGGCGGTCGGCCCACGGTTGGATCGGATTTTCTCTATCGGCCGTTTACTCGATAGGTTTCCTAGAAGAAGATCTTGGCTGAAAACTGGAACCGCCGGGCCACGCCGTTCGCCCACGAGCCACCCGGAGTCGGGCCGTAGATGCCGCCATCGCCAGCAACGCAGAGCGCCCTCCCGAAGGTTCCCGAATTGACGTCCGTATCTATGCAATCGAAGTTAGGGTGGTTTAAAATGTTAACCGCGTCGGCGCGCAGTTGTAGTTTCAGCCGCTCGGTGATAGCAAAGTTTTTAGATATCGCCGCGTCGAAGTTGTTGTACCAGGGACCGCGAAACACATTGCGTCCCAAGCCGTAGCGGATCGGACCGCCGGGAGGATTGAAGAAGACCGAGTTGGGCGTGCCAACGCCGAAATTCGAGTTGCACGCGTCAATTGCCGCAGCCCCGGATTTTCCACCGAGAACACCGCACCCGGCTGGGTTATTGTCGACGAAGATGCCGTCCGCCGGACTCTTCCCTGAATATGGATTCGAGGGGCCAACGTAAACTGGATGATCGTTATTATTACCGTCCAGATTATAGTCGCCACCCAGATTTTCCGGCACACCATTGGCATCCACGAATTGCCCCGGATCGAAGCTGCCACCTGTCGGATAACGCGTCCGGCTGTTATAAACCTCCAGAGGATGTCCCGAATAGCCCTGGTAAAAGCCAGAAATTTGCCATCCGCCCAGCACCCTCCCCACGATGCTCTTGCTGTTTCGTAAGAACGGGAGCTCATACACGTAGCTGAACTTGAAAGAATGTGTATGATCGAATCCGCCAGGCCCGTATTCGTTCCGGAAGTTCGAGTTAGTGACGTAGTAGTACGGCTGGCTGTAACTTCCCTGGGTCGTTTCTCCGGCAAAGAGGGCGGAGTTAAAATCCAGCAGCTTGGACCACGTGTAGCCGAACTGGAACTGTAGGCCGTTGCTGAACCGTTTCTGAAATTCGGTGACCAGCGCGTTGTAGTTCGAACTCACATTGTTTGCACGGTAGTTAAAAGCGGTGTATAAAGAGTTCGGCCGATGCCGTGCCAGGTCGGGATTGTAGGCATCCCCGTCGAAACGGTTCAGGTCCATCAGCACCGGAAGATGCCGGCCCAACGAGCCTAGATAGCCGATCCTAAAGAGGAAGTTCGAAGCAAGCTGCTGCTCAATCGTAAAGTGGAAGCTCTGCTCCGACTGATCCTTCATTGCGACATCCATCGTCCGGACAGAAACGCGACCGGGGCCTACGGAGGGATCGTAAGCAGCACCGATGGACGCGGGAACGGTGTAGTGGATCAGGTCGCCGCGCCAGTGGCATCATGATCCACCAGAGCGTAGAAAGGCGGGTTCCAGGCTCCGTTCGACCAAACGTTGTCAAAGATGCGGTCGAAGAAGATGCCATAGCCGCCTCGAATCGAGGTTTTGCCGTCGCCTCGAACATCCCATGCAAAGCCCACGCGCGGAGCAAAATCCGTCCAGCGCGGCTTCCACATCGTGGAAACGGGTCCGACCCTGGCGTTCGCAATACAGTCAACCGAAAGGCAAGTCAGATTAGTAAACTGCGATAATACGCCTCTCGTCTCGCGCGGCGCACCGAAGTGCTCCCAACGTAAACCGAGATTCAGAGTCAGGTTCCGGCTGACCTTCCAATCGTCATTGACGAAGGCGTTCGCGTCCTCGCCGATGTAGTGACGATAGGCGTTCGCCTTCGCGCCGGTGGTCGGATCCACAGCAATCTCCTGTAAATACGGAAAATCGTGCTGAAAGTTGCTGTCCGTGTAATTGATGCCGCTATCGGGGTTGCCGATTGTGCCGTCCGGATTCAACGGAGCCGTGGCTGCCCCGGTCGTGTTGGCAAACTCATACTGGCCGGGCCCCCCAAGGTCCCAATTGCGGTAAAGTTGGGCATACTGCCAGCCCCCGCCAATCTTGATCGAATGCTTACCCAGGGTCCAACCCAGCGCGTCCTGAACCTGCCAACGATCTTGAGTAAAAGCCTCAACAACGGCTTCGGAGTTTGGCCCAATGTTGAATCCAAACGAGCCGAAGTTGGCACCGTCAATGAGGATTTCGGGATCAGTAAAATTGCCATTGCCCTCGAAAAGATCCGAGAAGTGGCGGTTGTGACCTGCCGTAAACTCATTCACCAGAGTCGGGCTAAACGTATGCGTTTCGACCAAGACGATCTGGTGATAATTCTCTAAATCAGTGGCTGCAAAGGGCTGCACGGTCGCGGACGCGGCACTTCCCGTATTTTGACCGAACGTGTCGACATTCGTATAGCGCTGCACATTCGCTGTAACGCTCAAGCGATCACTCGTGCTGAAATTCTGATCGATCCGTGCAAAATACGTGTTCTGAGTTGTCGGAATCGAATCGAACGTGTTGAAACAACCGATATGCCCGAACGCTTCGGCGGGTTCATTCGGGCAGGGGATTTCAGATGTCCTTAACGGATACTTGCTCAAGTAGGAGGACGCGATCGGACCGGCACCGGCCGACATGGCAGCAAGCTCGGCACCCGTCGGAACCTGAATCTGCAAGTTAGAACCCGTTCGAACGTCATACCTGTCGAAAGCGAATGAGAAGAACGTCTTGTCTTTCTTGATCGGACCGTCAATTTCACCACCAAACTGATTGCGAATGAATTTCGGCTTGGGCTGATCACCGCGGTTCGAGAAGAAGTCGTTGGAGCCGATCGTGCGATCGCGGTGAAACTCGTACGCGGCCCCATGGAAGGCGTTCGTTCCTGTCTTCTGCACGGCGCTAACGACGGCCCCAGAACCACGCCCGTACTCCGAGCTGAACTGGTTCGTCAGAATCGAAAACTCCGCCACCGATTCCAGCGGCGGCACGACATTCGGCAGACCTTCAGAGAAGTTGTCGTTGTTGTCAGCGCCATTCATCAAAAACACGGTTCCAGATTCGCGAGCCCCGCCTGCCGCGGGACCGAAATTCATGCCTTGGGAAACTTGGGGAGCCAAGAACGCCAAATCGAACACATTGCGCGTTAGGAGCGCTGTGTTTGCAATCGTCTGCGCATTTACCGTCGTCGCCAAGGTCGAACTGGCTGTCTGGACGATTGTGTTCTGGGTCGTTACTTCGATGGCGGTTGAAGCAGTTGCCACGTCGAGTTTGACGTCTAACGGCACCGTCTGACTGGCATTCACGATGATGCCTTTGGTCTCCTTTCCTCCAAACCCGGGGGCCTTGACAGTAAGGGTGTAGGTCCCAGGCGGAACGAGCGAAAACCGGTAGCCGCCATCGGCTCCGGCAGTTGCGCTTTGTGTGACCTGAGTACCTTCGTTCGTGAGCGTGACTTCTGCGTTTGGAATAGAACCGCCGGTTGGGTCACTTACTGTTCCGGTAACCACGCCTTGGACAGTTTGAGCGGGTGCTACCCAGGCAAGAAGAAGCAGACAGGCCATGCGTGCAGTGAGCTTTTGAAGTGACACGGGATACCCCCATTTGGACCCGGGCGGCGACACAGGCTGAGGCCGCCGGTGGTCGAATTGTCCGGTTTAGGAGCAATTCGTAGACCACTTCTAAGGTATTGAGGTTAGGAGGAACCCGCTCCTGATCGGAGGATTCCTATACTATTTCGTGGAGAATGGAGTCGCGAATCTTCCATTTTCTGAAGATCAAACGCCTTGCTGATGGCAATTGAACAAGTCATGGCGTGATGTGTCTAACGCGCCGCTAACAGCGCTCTTAAGTGACGCGCGCGATCGGGAGAACGTAGCTGCCGCAGGGCCTTGGCTTCGATCTGGCGGATGCGCTCGCGAGTGACGTCGAACTCCTGACCGATTTCTTCGAGAGTGTGCTCACGTTCGCAGCCGATCCCGAAACGAAGCCGAATCACCTTCTCCTCTTTGGGAGAAAGCGTCTTCAGAACGTTTGCGGTTTCGTCGCGGACATTGGAGTCGATTACGGCGTCTACGGGGGACCCGACCCAACGATCTTCAATCAAATCGCCGAGAGCGGACTCACCGTCCCGGCCCACTGGCGTTTCAAGTGACACTGGATCTCGCGAGATGGTTTTTAATTTCTGAACCTTCTCGACCGGGATATCCATCCGTCGACTGATCTCGTCGTTGGTTGGGACACGGCCCAACTCCTTTTCGAGCTCACGAGTGGCCCGGAGGAACTTGTTCATACTCTCGTTCATGTGAACGGGAATACGTATGGTGCGTGACTGGTCAGCAATGGCACGGGTAATGGCCTGCCGAATCCACCAGGTAGCGTAGGTCGAAAACTTATACCCACGGCGATATTCAAACTTGTCGGCGGCCCGCATGAGGCCGATGTTGCCTTCCTGGATCAAATCCAGCAGGTGTAGGCCGCGATTCACGTATTTCTTGGCCACGGAAACCACCAGGCGTAGGTTCGCTTCTACCAAGTCCTTCTTAGCGCGCTCAGCCTCAATCTCGCCATGGCGGATTACCGATAGGCTGTGTCTGAGGTCTGGGAGCGATGCGCCGGCCTCACTTTCGTTCTTTTTGAGATCGCGGCGCAGTTCTTTCACCCGCAGCTGGGCGGAAGCTGAATTCCGCGGCTCGAGCTTCCTGATTTCCGCTTCCAGGATGGACATCTCGTCGGCCGTCTTCTCGATTGCCCTTACGAACTCTTTCCAGCGGGCGATGTTGAACGGGATGGCACGCAGCGCTCGTGAGAGCTCGATCTTCGCGCGCACCACTTTGCCGGCCCACTTCTTGCGGAGCTTTTTATTGGCAGCCGGGATCGCAGCATGCTTGTCAACGGTTTGCAACACCTTCTTATACGCTGCGAGATAAGCCATAAACAGCTCGTTGATCTCACTGCGCCTTTTGAGATCGGCCGCGCTACCCTCTTCGATATCGGATGGGCCAAGGTCGACGTAGCTATCCAGGTCTTCCGCGCCCTTGCGGATGAGCTCGGCAAATTCAAGCACGATCGTCTGGATCAGCGGAGACCGGCTGATCGCTTTCTGCATCCGCAGTTTGCCGCGCTCCATCTTGCGCGCCAGGCTCACTTCACCCTCGCGGGTTAGAAGGGGCACGGAACCCATCTCGCGTAAGTACACCCGTACCGGATCGTCGGTATATATCGACTCTTCTACCGGCGGAGCGCCGTGGAAATCTTCGCCCTCCTGAACCTCTTCCGGATGAAAGAAGTTCGCATCTTCATCAAAGGGGAGCCCAATCGGCTCATGTGCATCGGCCAAAAACTGATCTTCGAATTGATCCACCCTACTTAATCACCTCTGCTTCCAAAACCTGACACGTCAGCCACATCACACTTACCCAAAATACGGATACACCTCTCTGTGTGGGAATTAAATAATAATTTTGCCGGGTCCGTAAAGGAGCCGGATGGCCAGCGCCAACTCGGAATGTATTTGTGCGCCACTATTGTACTCGGTTTCCGGGCGCAATGTAAGCCCCTACTAATGGAAGATGTTCGCCGAAGTGATTGGTTACACAAAAGATAAGTACAGTGCGGGGATTACAAGGTGCTCTCCCCTACACCTGAGAAGCCTCTCCCGAAATAGTCCGTCTCCTTTATTTAGACTTCCGTTCGGCGCATTAGGTTTTCAGCTCGCGTAAGAATTCTTCGAGGTCTTGAAAATCTCTGTAAACTGAGGCAAATCTTACATATGCGATTTTGTCTAGTGAGCGGAGCCGGTTCATGAGCCGCTCGCCGATCAGAGTGGTCGGGAGTTCCCGGTCTGGGCTCTCCAGCAGAACCGATTCGACGTCGTTGACCAGCTCAGCGAGCGTCCCCATGCTCACCGGGCGCTTCTCACAGGCGCGAAGCAAGCCATTCAGGACCTTTTGACGGTCAAACTTTTCCCGTCGCCCGTCTTTTTTGATGACCATATAGGGCACTTCGTCGCAACGTTCGTATGTAGTAAAACGGCGCTCACAGTCAAGGCATTGCCGACGCCGACGGATGGAGTCGCCTTCTTTGCTTTCCCTGGAATCGATCACCTTGTCTTCGCGATGGCCACAAAACGGACAGATCACTCAAGCCTCCTGACCAGGTCGGATGCGCACAAGAGTACCTGGCGGGTGTATTTTGAACGCGGCAACTCTTTGAAATGTAATCCCCCTGAGCCTACAAGGAAAGGGCAACTCGGAAAAAACGTGCATTGAACTTCTAAGGGCATTCCATCGTTTAAGAAGATGTCAGGCCAATGCGGGTCCAGGTTGGAACCTTCGAACTCCGGGAACCGCCCTCAGGCGCTGATGGGAAAGCCAAATGTCAGCCGCTGCAATTGCAGAAATTTCGCTCAGCTCGAAAACTTCGTTAAGCTCGAAGGCGATGGGTGCACCTTGGAAATGGGTGGGTGCCAATGCTGCAGGAGCGGTGCCACGCTTGGACGCAGATACGGCTCTGGTTGAGCGTTGCTTACGGGGAGAGCAGGCCGGCTGGGAAGAGCTGGTCAGGACCCATACGCGGCGTGTGTACGCGATTTGCTATCGGTTTACCAACAAGGAGAGCGAGGCCCAGGATCTAACCCAGGAAGTCTTTCTGCGCATATTTAAGACGCTACGCAGCTTCCGCGCGGGAGAAGGATGCTTTACCGTATGGCTGACCCGGTTGACTCGAAACTTACTGGTAGATCACTATCGCCGGACGAAGCAGGACCGGGTGACGGACGCAATCGACGAGAAGCTGGGAATCCTGGAGGAGAAAACGGCCCAACATTCCCGGACGGATGGATTGTTGGCGGGACGGGAAGCGGGGGAACTGCTGCAGGCGGCCTTACAGAAACTATCGCCGGAGCTGCGTGAAGCCGTCATCTTGCGGGATTTGGAAGAGCTCGAGTATCGAGAGATCGCCAAAGTGTTGAATGTGCCCGAAGGCACTGTGAAATCGCGACTGAATCGCGGCCGGGCGGAATTAGCTCGTGTGTTACGGCGGAATAAGGTAACCGTGTAGGGGTATGCGATGAACTGCGCGGATTTCGAAAATCTTTTAGCCGACTACATCGACGGCAGTCTGGCGGACACACAGCGCCGGGCAATCGAAGAGCATGCGGGCTCGTGTGTGGCGTGTCGAGAGTTCATGGGCGATGTAACCGGGGCGCTCGCGTTCTTAAAGCGTGCAGACCAGGTGCTGCCTCCTCCGGAACTGGTCACGCGCATTGCGTACCAGGCGCCGATCGGACGAACCAAGGAGCCCTTCGAGACACCAGGAATTTGGAGCAAGGTCTCCGCCGCATGGTTGCAGCCGTTCTTGCGGCCACGCTTTGCGATGGGTATGGCAATGACCATCTTGTCGTTTGCGATGCTGCAGCGCTGCACGGGGGTGCAGGTCCAGCACATCCAGCCGGCAGATTTGAGCCCTATCAGAATTTGGGATGGAGTAGAGGACAAAGTCCTCCGTGTAAAGGACCGCGCAGTGAAGTATTACGAGAATATCCGGCTGGTATATGAAATCCAGACTCGGCTGAAAGACTTGCAGGAGCAACAAGAGATGGTGCGCAATCGACAGGGGCAGGAAACTTCTCCAAGCCGAGGCACCAAGCGGGAAGATGGGCGCAAAACGCCGAATCAGACGGATAACCGTCAAGGGGACAAGAAGCCATGAACTGCTATTTACATCCGGATACACCAGCGGTGGCGTACTGCCGAACGTGTGGGAGGGCCCTGTGCAGCGTGTGCCAGCGGCCCGCCGAAGGAACGGTTTTCTGCCAGGAGCATTTCCCCGTAACTGCTTATGCGAACCCCGCCGACCCTTATGCGCCAGGCGCTGCTTCAGGAGCCGGCGCCCCGCCACCCACCAATCCCTATGACCAGCCAACTCCCGGATTCAGCTCTGTAGCGCCTGTTAAAACGTCTCCCGGCTTAGCGTTTCTGCTGGGGTGGATTCCAGGCGTGGGCGCGATTTACAACGGCCAGTATCTCAAGGGCTTGGTCCATGCGGCCATCTTCGGCTTGCTGATCAGCTTAATCAGTAGCACGGAAAACAGCTCCGGCCAGCCTTTACTTGTGATGATGCTCGTCGGATTTATTTTTTACATGCCCTTCGAGGCTTATCACACAGCCAAGAAACGGCAGATGGGCGTGCGCGTTGACGAGTGGTCAAGCCTGTTATCCCAGAGCAGGTATACCGGGCGTGCTCCCGTCGGCCCCGTCGTCCTGATCTTGATCGGCGTCGTGTTTCTGTTGGATTCCTTGCACCTCATTGAATTTCGGGAAATCGGACGGTTCTGGCCAGTGATTCTGATCGTGGTTGGGGCCTACATGCTTTACTCCCGGGTAAGCGGGCGCGCCGAGATGCCCCCTACCTCGCGTCCTTCTGGTCTGTCCGGAGCTGGCCGTCACAACGGAGTAGTAGAGGCTGGCAATGAACCATAGGCGAGCCTTATTTGCTCAAGCGATTCGCGGACCCATTCTGTTGATCACGATCGGCGTGCTGTTTGCGATGCATCAAGCAGGCGTACTGCATTTCTCGCGGACGTGGCCGCTCATCATCATCGTGATTGGCGTATTGAAACTGATCGAGCGATTGGCTATCCCGCAGCCTCACAGTCCACAGGTCGGGGGGCCACCGCGATGAGACAAAGAGGGTCTATCGCGGGACCGCTGATCCTGATCGCAATCGGCGTCTTGTTTCTGCTTCACGCGATTTCGCCGAACTTCCCGATCGCGGATGTGGTGGCACAGTACTGGCCTTATCTGTTGATCGCGTGGGGAGTGATTCAGTTGATCGAGATCTCCATTCGCGCGTTGAGCGCCCGGCCACTACCCGTCAGCGGCATCTCTGGCGGGGGTTGGGCACTGGTCGTTCTTATCTGCTTTGTTGGACTGGCAACATTCGAAGTGCGGCGAACCGACAACTGGTGGCGCCGCGTTGGCTTTGAGCACGGAGTTCAAGTTTTCGGGGACGAACACGATTACTCAGTCGATTCCGTGCAGAAGACGGTTGGCCAAACGCCGCATCTCGTGATTGAGACTTTCCGTGGCGACGCGAAGATCGCGGGCAATGATGGAACAGAGCTGACGGTAAACGGGCGCAAGGTGATTCGCGCTCTGGAGCGGCGTGAAGCAGATCGCGCAAACCAGGAAACGCCCGTAGAGGTTATGGTCGACGGCAATACGGTGACCATCCGCTGCAATCAAACCAAGAGCGGCGCGCGTGCGCCTGTTACGACCAACCTCGACATTTCTGTTCCGAAGGGAGCGAGTATTGAAGCAACCGGTACGGCCGGGGATTTCGACGTGTCGTCTCTTTCCGGAGATGTCGATATCAGCAGCGACAACGGCGGAATACGCCTCCAGGACATCGATGGGAATGTGAAAGTTGATACTCGGCGCAGCGATCTCGTGCGCTGCAGCAATATTCGAGGGGCGGTGACCCTCCGTGGACATGGCAGCGACGTTGACCTTGAAAAGATCGCCGGCCAAGTAACAATTAACGGCGAGTATAACGGCACGGTCTCATTGCGGGATGTGGCCAAGCCGGTTCGCGTCGAGAACATGCGAACCGCGATGGATGTGCAGCAGATAGCCGGCGAGATTAGGCTCGACCGGGGAAATCTGAACGTTCAAAATGTCATGGGGCCTTTGAAACTGACTACGCATGCGATGGATGTCAACGTGGATGGATTCAGCGATGGTTTGGAGTTGACGGTTGATAAAGGCGATATCGATTTAAAGCCGGCGCGGACGCCTCTGGGCAGAATGGTGGTGCACACGCGATCGGGAAATATCGAGCTAGCACTGCCGCAGAGCGCTACATTTGCGCTTACAGCAAGCACGGATCGCGGCGAGATTGAGAACGAATTTGGAGAAGCTCTCAAGCAACGAACGCAGGGCCGGGGAGCTCGGCTGGAGGGAGCCGTCGGAACTGGCCCGGATTTGACTCTCACTACCGATCGCGGCAGCATAACGGTTCGCAAGTCAAGCGGCGAGGTCACGCCTGTGAAAGAGCGTGATGCTCTGAAGCGCAGCCAGCAAGCACAAGTCGCATTCGCTGCTCTAGCTACAGAACCACGACCGTGAGGGAGTGGCATCCGTCTTTTCTGAACCATGACCATGAGGGAGTGATTAGTCTGCGGCTACCCGTTACGCTAAGAGATTGGACCTTTCGACTCCTCTCCAGTATGTAAAGGGAATCGGACCGATACGGGGCGAGTTGTTAGCGGGCAAGGGCCTGTTGACGGCGTCCGATCTCTTATATTACGCACCGTTTCGCTATGAAGACCGCACGAACATAAAAACCGTGGCGCAACTCGCGCCGGGCGAAAAGGCAGCCGTGCTGGCGCAGGTGAGTGCCGCGAAGCTTTCCGGGTTCCGGCGCGGGCCGCGGGTTCTCGAGGCCATATTTGAAGACGGAAGCGGGGTGAAGCTTCACACGAAGTGGTTTCATGGAGAACGATACGCGGACAGCGTGGTTCCTGATACCCGCATCGCTCTCTTCGGCAAAGTCGAGCTTGACCGGGCGGATGGATACCCGCTCATGGTACAGCCCGAAATCGAAATTCTCCATTCTGACGAGGAAGACGACGATATGCTGCACACCGGGCGCATTATCGCCGTCTACGAAGGTGTCGGTGAATTCTCAACCCGTCGGATCCGCGGATTGATCCACCGCATTCTGAAGCAAGTCACAATGCCGGAGGACACTCTTCCGCAAAGCGTACGTAAACAGATCGGGTTGCCGGATTTAGGGTCCGCCATCCGCGAGGCGCACGTACCGCCTCCCCACACTGACCTTCGGCTTCTAAATGAATTTCGCACACCGGCGCAGGTGCGATTGATCTTCGACGAGTTCTTCTGGCTGGAGTGCGGGCTTCGATTAAAGAAAACGAAGGCGCGAAAAGCTCCTGGGCTTGCGTTCGCGGTGACGGAGCGTGCGCGAGAGCAGGTCCGCAAAATGTTGCCGTTCAAGCCGACTCAGGCCCAGCGCCGGATAATGCAGGAGATAGCTGACGATATGAAGCGGCCGCATCCCATGAATCGTCTGCTGCACGGCGACGTAGGGAGCGGGAAAACCATCGTGGCAGCGCAAGCCGCCGTGATCGCGATTGAAAACGGGTATCAGGTGGCGGTACTCGCGCCAACAGAAATCTTGGCAAACCAACATTACTGGTACTTCAAACGATTGCTTGAGAAGCTAGTTTACGTAACAGCGCAGCTAACCGGTTCCAACACCGCCCGCGAGAAACAAAAAATCAAGCAAATGATCGAAGAGGGATTGGTGCAAATGGTGATCGGTACACATGCATTGATCCAACACGATGTGGAATTCGCGAAGCTCGGATTGGCGATCGTCGATGAGCAGCACCGCTTCGGCGTGCGGCAACGCCTGGAGTTTTTCAAAAAGGGTGAAAAGGAGCAACCGGACGTGCTGGTAATGACCGCCACGCCGATTCCACGCACACTTGCGCTGACGATCTATGGAGATCTGGACGTGTCCACAATCGATGAGCTGCCTCCAGGACGCAAGCCGATCGTCACGAAACACGTGCCGGAATCGGCGGTTCATGGTGTCTACAGTTTTCTTGAACAGCAGGTGAACACAGGGCAGCAGGCGTACGTGGTCTATCCGGTAGTGGAAGAAACCGACACGGCCGCTGTCAAGGCAGCGGAGAAGATGTACGAGCATTTCTCGCGGGAGGTTTTTCCGAATCTGCAGGTGGGCCTCTTACACGGCAAGATGCAACCGGAGGATAAAGAGCAAGCGATGCGGAGCTTCCAATCGGGGCAGACGAAGATTTTGGTCGCAACTACCGTCATTGAGGTCGGCGTAGACGTGCCGAATGCGTCAGTAATTGTGATCGAACAGGCGGAGCGTTTCGGACTCGCGCAGATTCACCAACTCCGCGGACGTGTGGGTCGCGGGCTTCATCAGAGTTACTGCATTCTTGTAACGGGCAAGCTGAACGATGTAGCCAGGGAGCGAATTCGGACGCTAGTTGAATCGAACGACGGATTCTACATTGCTGAGATGGACATGCGGCTGCGCGGCCCAGGTGAATTCTTTGGCACCAAGCAGTCCGGCATCCCAGGATTACGGTTGGCTGACTTGCTGCGCGATGGAGACGTTTTGGCGATGGCCCGAGGTGAGGCGCAGAAGCTCATCGACGGAAGTGCCGTGCAGGGCAGCGAAGCGAGCAAAGAGCTGCCCGGGGTCGTACGGTACATTCAAGAGCATTGGCAGCGGCGATACGGGCTGGTCCAAGTGGGTTAAAGGTTGAGAGTGATTGGCGGCCGGTTTCGCAGCCGAAAGCTGAAGAGCGTTCCCGGCTTGGCCGTTCGTCCCACTCCAGACCGGCTCCGCGAGACGCTGTTTAATGTGCTGGCCCCGCGGCTCGAAGGCGCTGTATTTTTAGATGCATACGCCGGCAGCGGAGCGGTCGGCATCGAAGCGCTGAGTCGCGGAGCCAAGCGCGTAATTTTCATCGAGCGCAGCACACAGGCAGCCGCTGTCATTCGGGAGAATTTGCGGTCTCTAGGAGTAGAGCCAGAAGCCATCCTTGTACGAGGTAGCGCAGCGACGTTACTCCGAAACTATAGGCCCGATATTGCGTTCATCGATCCGCCTTACGAAGACACGAAAGAATACACCAAATTGTTGCTGGCATTGTCTGAAAACGGTTGTCCTGTTGCCGTCGCACAACACGCATCCCGGGCTGTACTTGAAGATGTGTACGGCGCGATGAAGAGGATGCGTGTCCTCAAGCAGGGCGACAATTGGCTGAGCTTCTACGAACAGCCATCTGGAGTCAACCGCTGAGTAGCACGTGTATGTCCATCACATTGGTGCCGGTTGGGCCCGTCTTGAGCAAGCTGCCAAGAGCGTCAAAGAACGGATAAGAATTGTTCTCGGCGAGGTGTTTCTGCGGGTCGAGTCCACGTCGCCGCGCCCGCCGGATGGTGTCGCCAGTAGCGATAGCGCCCGCTGCATCGGTCGGCCCATCGGTTCCGTCAGTTCCAGCACTCAACACAACCAGGTTCGGGAACCCGTCTATTTCAAATGCTGCTGCGAGTGCAAATTCCTGGTTGCGCCCGCCTTTTCCTTTGCCTTGTATCGTCACTATGGTCTCGCCGCCTGACAGAATGCAAGCGGGCGAGCGCACCGGATGACCCGATAACGCCACTTCGCGAAGAATTTGGGCGTGCGTGCGCGCCACTTCGCGCGTCTCGCCGTCGATGGCGCTCGAGAGTATTAACGGATGAAAGCCTCGCATTTTCGCTTTTCGGGCGGCTGCTTCGAGGGCAAGACGATTACTGCCGACAACAATATTGTGAACGTGTTTGAATACGGAATCGCCCGGTTTAGGCGTTTCCTCGATTTCTCCCCCCGCCCCTTCCTCGAAGCGCTCTAGCACCACCGACGGAACGGTCTTCAGAAGGCCGAATTTCCTCAATACACTGATAGCGTCAGCGAAAGTGGATGGATCGGGAGCAGTGGGACCGGAACCGATCACATCTACTCGATCGCCGATCACATCCGAAAGTATGAGGCTCACAACGGTAGCTGGATAAGCAAGCGACGCAAGTTGTCCGCCTTTTAAAGTGGATATGTGCTTTCGAACCGCATTCAGTTCCTGGATCGTCGCACCAGCGCGCAATAGAAGGTCAGTCGTTTTCTGTTTCGCATGGAGCGTTATCGGCTCCGCTGGGGCTGACAACAGCGCAGAGGCCCCGCCGGAAATCGCGACCAGCACAAGATCCCGCGCGTTTAGCTCTCGAAGTAAAGTGCGAATTGCAGCGGACGCTCTTACGCCCGCCTGGTCGGGTATTGGATGCCGTGCTTCGATAATCTCAATCCGATGAAGGGGCGATGTTGCATGGCCCTGTTTCGTGACAACGATGCCACGGGTCAGCCGTCTGCCGATAATTTCCTCCACGGTAGCGGCCATTTGAACGGCGGCCTTGCCTGCACCGACGAAAAAGATGCGATCTACGTTCCTAAGCGGGAGAAACATATTTCCGGCTTTAATAGAACTAGATTGAACCGACAAATGCCTGCGAACCGCGTTGCCTGCATCCGCAGCTGCGAGCGCGGCACGAAAGATCTCGATGGCGTGCTGGCGAAGTCTACTGCTGGATGACTTCACGTCGGCTTAGAAAATCGGGAGTCGCAGAATCTTCTGGACGGTTTCAGAGATATCGTCGGTATCAACCTCAACTCGGAAATCAGCCCGGCCGTAAAGGGGACGGCGATCCTCAAATAGTTGCGCGAGACCATTTCGATCGGCGGCCAACGGCCGTGTTGTGTCGTCACCTAGACGCTTGCAGATGGTCTCAATTGGGCAGTCAAGCCAAACTGTCACACCGTTGTTTTCAATTAAATCCCAGTTTGTCGGCTGTACAAAGGCACCCCCGCCAAGTGCGAAAACGCACGGCATCCCCGACTCAACCTGTGACACTCGCGCGCGAATCATTTCGGCTTCGAGCTCCCGGAACACTGCCTCACCACGTTCGCCAAAGATCTCGCTGATCGCTTTTCCTTCCCGATTCTCAATTTCGCGGTCGATATCAACGAAAAACCAACCCAATTCCTCAGACAGCGAGCGGCCGATGGTCGTCTTCCCGCAAGCCATAAAGCCGACCAGGTAAAGCCCAGGAGTGCGCTTAAGCTTAAAGGTCATACCCTCACCGGCAACAGTATATCGCCGTGAGTCGAGCACATAATAGGGACATGAGCACGCAGCTTCTGCCTCTGTTTCCACTTTCGGTTGTTCTGCTGCCTGCTACCCCGCTGCCATTGCATATTTTCGAAGACAGATACAAGGAAATGATGAGTGATGTCATTCCTGTTCGCGGCGAATTCGGAATTGTGCTGGCCAAAGATGACGGTATCGTCAACGTCGGATGCACTGCGACCGTAGACCGCGTCTTCCGGCGATATACGGACGGCAGGCTCGAGTTGCTTGCGATCGGACAACGTCGTTTCCAGGTCGTATCGCTCGATGAAGAGAAGCCGTACCTACGTGCTTCAGTTGAGTATTTCAATGATGAAGAAGCATCTGAGGTTCCCGCCGCCTTACGCAGAAAAGCCATTGCGGCGTACGAACGCTTGCGTGAAGTAGAGAAGCCGGAAGTGATAATCGAGCCAAAGCTCGAAGGTCCCCAACTCAGTTTCCAGCTTGCACAATTCATTGCGGACCTGGACAAGAGGCAGACCGTTTTATCGCTCCGCTCAGAGATCGAGCGATTGGAATTTCTCGTCAATATCCTGCCCGATTACACGTTGCAACGGGAGCGAGTGATGCTCGCAAAGCGTGTGGCTCCTCTGAACGGCCACCCTAAGCACGTCGCCGACCTGTGACGATATACGGGTCGATACGCCAGCACTTAATTTTCGATGCAGACGACACGCTTTGGGAAAACAACATCTATTTCGAAGAGGCTTTCGACCAGTTCTGCGCCTATTTGGCCCACTCCTCTATGGCACCGGGACAAATTCGAGCTGTCCTCGACGAGATCGAAATAGTTAACGCCAAGGTCAACGGCTACGGTTGCCGGAACTTTGGCTGTAACTTGACGGCGTGTTTCGAACATCTGGCAGAGCGTGAGATTTTGGAATGCGATGTAAAGGCGGTTATGGAGTTCGCCCACGCCATTCTCGAGAGGCCACTCGAGCTGCTGCCAGGAGTAGAAGATACAATCGCAGAACTTTCGCAGAGACATGAGCTGACACTCTTCACCAAAGGCGATCCCGAGGAACAACAGCTCAAAATTGACCGCTCAGGATTGACGCGTTATTTGCACCACGCCGCAATCGTAAAAGAGAAGAATGCACCGGCTTACCGCCAGCTGGCGCAAGAACGAGAGTTTCGCTTAGATAAAACCTGGATGATCGGCAACTCGCCAAAATCCGACATCAATCCTGCACTTGCCGCCGGATTAAGCGCCGTGTACGTTCCCCACCCCCGCACTTGGACACTCGAACACGAACCTGTTCCAGACAGTCATCCAAGACTATTGCGTCTGGAGAGAATTGAAGAACTGAGGAACTACTTCTGAGAAGTGCACCTATGCCCAGTCTGCATATTTTACGGTGGGAATAGGGCGATGCAGATTGAAATACTAAGCAGCACAAGGAAGGAAACTATGTACCTCAGCAGCTTACTCTGGCGTGGCGGGTGGCCACTGATCTGTTTGGTTTACTTTCAACTTGGGTGTCATTCAGCTGCCGTACAAGGGACCCAGCCCGCGACGCCAATATTGCTTGCATGACGAACCTTCCAATGCCACGATATCCACCCCTTGCCCCCGCAGCGAGTATTCAGGGCATGATCACTGCACACGTGGTTCTCTCACCGAAGGGTTCAGTCGAGAGAATTGAACTAGAACCGCGCCTAGAATCCACGGAGTCATGGCACCTTTTTGCTCAGCCGATTCAAGATGCAGTCCGACATGCGAACTTTAAATCTGATTGCAAAAACATGACTACAACGTTAGTCTTCCATTTCGTACTCTCGGATGCGGCACGGGAGTATCCGCAAGAGGAGGTTGCATATGCTTACCCAAGTCATTTCTGGATATCGACAGGAGCGCGTCACTGGCAACCGTGAAGTTCTATCACCGCAGCCCCGCGGCCGAAACCGAAGCGAACGATAGTAAGACCGAGGGGAAGATTCCAAGCAATAGCGTGCCAAGCGCGCTTCCCCAAATTGCCGCCCGCTCACCCGGCGATGGTGCCGTGAGCTCCATAGTAGCCGGGCCGGGCTCATGCATATAAATCGCGACTATGATCTTCAGGTAATAATAAGCCGCAATCGCGCTATTGATCAAACCGAGAACTGTCAGCCAAACCAAATGTGAATCAAGAGCCGCCTTGAAGATGTAAAATTTTGCGAAGAAACCACCGGTCAGCGGCACACCGATCAGCGAAAAAACACAGACTGCTAGAAGTGCCGCAGTTGCAGGTTCGCGTCGGCCGAGTCCCGAAAGATCGTCTATCTTGACATATTTCTCATTGCGAGACGCCACGTGGCTAACAACTGCGAAGGCGCCAATATTCATCAGCGCGTAAGAGGCGAGATAAAACATCGCAGCAGCGATCCCGATCTGAGAATGCGCTGTGAAGGCAATGAGCACATAGCCGGCGTGCGCAATCGAGCTATACCCCAGCAGCCGTTTCACGTTGGTCTGCAGCAGAGCCGCAAAATTGCCGATAACCATGCTCAGCAACGCACAGCCCCAAACCAGGTAAACCCAGCGATCGTTCATAGGACCAAACGACGTCATAAAGACGCGGAAGAAAACTGCAAATGCCGCGGCCTTAGGGCCAGCCGACATGAAGGCGCTGACGGGGGCAGCCGCGCCCTGGTAGACGTCTGGAGCCCATATCTGAAACGGAGCTACCGATACTTTGAATGCGAAGCCGACGAACATCAAAGCAGCGGCGAGGCCGATCAGTACGGGTGAAATCGATCGATCCGCTAAACGGGTTTGAATTTCATCGAGATTGGTGGAACCGGCAATTCCATAGATCCATGCGATGCCGTACAGCAAAAACGCCGTAGCGAAGGAACCAAGCAGGAAATATTTAAGCGCGGCTTCATTGTTGCGCCGGTCATCGCGCAAAAACCCGGCAAGAATGTAGGTCGCGATGGATGAAATCTCGAGTCCGATAAAGACCATGATGAGATCATTCGCGGTAGCCAGAACGCATTGACCGACCAAGGAGAACAAAATAAGCGCGTAATACTCGCCTGTCTGCGCCTTCTCGCGTTTTAGATAACTAAACGACATCAAAATGCAAAGAAAACCCACCACCAGCACAAGACCGCGAAAAAAAGTGCCGTAAGCATCTACCGTGATCATGTTCTGAAATGCATGACCGGGATTCGTATAGGCATACGCGTCTCCCGCGAATGCAATGGCAATTCCAATGAGTGAAATAACGCCCAAAGAAGTCTTCTGCTGCTCAGACGTGATCGCTTCAAGCACCATAATTACGATGCCAAACACGCTAAGAACGATCTCGGGGAAAAAGCGCAGATACTCGGAGGCATGCGGCAAGAAATTACCGAGCATGAGACACCTTCTCAATCTGAACTGAACTGTGAGGTACAGCGGGCAATATCAGCCTCACCCTGTACTCATCATTCATCCTGGTCTGATCGAGTATGCGCATCGTGGCCGAGGTGATCGGCGGCATAAACGATTGCGTGTAGCTGCCGAGCCACACCATGAGAACAATTAATGGCAGTAAAGGAGCCCAGTCGCGCAACGTAAGGTCAGATAGTGGGCGCACTCGGCCATCGGCCTTTCCCCAGAACGTACGCTGATACATCCACAGCATATAGGCTGCCGAAAGAATCACGCCCACCGCCGCCCAGGCTGCCCAGGAGAATTTTGTAAGCGCAGCGCCTTGCAGTACCAAATATTCACCAACGAAATTGCATAACGCAGGGAGGCCGATGCTCGCAAGCATCGCAATCATAAATGCAGTCGCCAAACCAGGCGCGAGTACAGCCACACCTCCGAAATCAGAAATCTCAAGTGACCCGCGACGCTGTTCCAGATATCCAGCAATCAGGAAGAGAGCGCCGGTAGAGATGCCATGCGCGATCATCTGATAGACGGCACCGTCCGCCCCCTGCTGGCTGAAGGTGAAGATGCCCAATACGATGAAGCCCAGATGACTCAAAGAGGAGTACGCAATCAGCCGCTTGATATTGGGTTGAACCAGCGCAAGCAGCGCGCCATAGATAATGCCGATGATCGCTAGAACGGCAATCCAACCGGCGCACCTGTGAGAACCCATTGGGAATAGCGGAAGACAGTAGCGGATCAGAGCGTACGTTCCCATTTTCGACATCACAGCTGCGAGTAGAAATGTGGCCGGCATAGGTGCTTCGGCGTAAGCGTTGGGCAACCACGTATGCAGCGGGAAAATTGGCACTTTGACCGCAAATGCAGCAAAAAAGCCTAAGAACAATAGAAGTTGCTCCGCTGGCGATAGAATGACCCGGCCTGAGGCGAGTGCACTCATTGTTTCGACGTAATCGAAGCTGCCGGTCCGGCTGTGAAGGAAGATAATAGACCCGAGCATCAGGACTGAGCCAAGCATCGTGTAGACAAAAAACTTGACTGCAGCCGGGCCGCGCCTTGCTCCGCCCCAACCGCCAACCATCAGGTACATCGGTACCAGGGCCACTTCCCAGAACACATAAAATGCGAACAGATCGAGCGCAGAGAACACGCCGACGAGGCCGAATTCAAAAAGCAGGAGCAGTGCGAAAAAATTCCTTTGCCGCTCCTGGATCATCGTCTGCGAGATCCAAACGCCTATCGGCAAAAGCAGCGTCGTGAGTAAAACCAGCCACAAGTTGATTCCATCGATGCCGAAGTGGAGGCGAATCTGAAGTCCTGGACTATCTACCCAACGCGAATCGAGAATGGACGTAAATTGCCCCGGGTTGGCAACAACAGGAGCGATCAGTCCCAGGGATATAAGAAACGTTAGAACAGTAATCGGTAACGCAATGCTGGGTGACGCCTTTGAATTCCGGGGCAGGAATAAAAGGATGAAAAAGCCGATGAGCGGAAGCGCCAGAGTGATCGCAAGCAAGTTCACCGGCCACCTCCAGCGAGGCCGAAGATAAGAATGATCAACAGCGATCCAGCGAAAACCCAGGTGGCGTAGTTACGAATGCTTCCGGACTGGAGTTGGCGAAATAGCGTGCCCCAGCCTCGTATTGTGCCGGCCAAGCCATTTACAAAAGAGCTATCGATCACAGCTTCATCTACGCCTTTCCAAAGAACGAAACGCGAAACGGCCTCAAGGGGCTTCACGATAAGCCCGGAATAAATCTCATCCACGTAGTATTTATTCGCGACCAACGTGTACAGCGGACCAGCAGTAGTCTTCAGCGACTCTGCAAGAGCAGGTCTGATTACATATAAAAACGTCGCAATGATGATGCCGAGTATTCCACAGGTCGCAGAAATAACCATCGCGGTGGCGTTCTCGTGTTCTGACAAAGGAAATGCAGGGGAGAGCCAAGCCGGAACGTTGAGCAATCCGCCAAAAAGTGAAAGCACGGCCAAAAGGATAAGTGGAAGCGTCATCACGGCCGGCGACTCATGCGGGTGATGGTGCCCGCGATAGTTGCCAAAAAAGGCCATGAAGTAGGCGCGAAATATGTAAAAGGCTGTGATCCCCGCCGTGATCGCGCCAATCCAGAACATCCAGGGTCTATGTGTGTAAGCTGCCGAAAGAATGGCGTCCTTACTAAAGAAGCCGGAAAATCCAGGGAAGCCGGAAATCGCCAAGCTCGCGATGCCCAGCGTGACGAACGTAATCGGCATATTCTTTCTTAGGCCGCCCATATGTCGAAGATCCTGTTCGCCGCTTAAACCGTGAATCACGCTGCCGGCTCCCAGGAAAAGCAAGGCTTTGAAAAAAGCATGCGTCATCAGATGGAAGATACCCGCTGAATATGCTCCGACTCCCAAGCCCAGGAACATGTAGCCCAATTGAGAAATCGTTGAATACGCGAATACTCGTTTGATATCGTTTTGCGTTATCGCGATTGTGGCAGCAAAGACCGCAGAGAATAACCCGATGAGCGCGACAACGTTCATTGCCAGTGGCGTATGGTCATAAAGGAACGAAACGCGCGCAATCATGTATACACCTGCTGTGACCATGGTCGCGGCGTGTATGAGAGCAGATACGGGTGTCGGACCTGCCATCGCGTCCGGCAACCAAACATATAGCGGGAATTGGGCCGATTTCCCGGTCGCGCCCACGAAAAGCAACAGAGTGATTGCCGTCAACGCACCCACCCTCGCCTCTACCGGCATCCCTGAAACCGCCGAAGCAACCTTTCCGAAATCGAGTGTCTTGAAAACTACAACAGTTAAAAAGATGCCGAGCAAAAAGCCAAAATCGCCGATCCGATTTAAGATGAATGCCTTGTTGGCGGCTTTTCCAGCGAACTCCTCTAGGAAGTAGAATCCAACCAGCAGATAGCTGCACAGCCCAACGCCTTCCCAACCGACAAACATCAGCAGCAGGTTCGACGCCAGCACCAGAATCAGCATGAAAAATACGAACAAATTGAAATAGCTGAAGAACCTGTAATATCCGTCCTCATGCGCCATGTAGCCGATTGCGTAGATGTGAATCAGCAATCCCACGCCTGTGACAACCAGCAGCATTACAGCGGTCAGCCTATCGACAAACAGATCGAAGCCTACGTTCAGGAACCCGCTCTGGATCCAGGTAAAGTAATGCTCGGAATACGCGGTCTCTAAGGGATACAGTTTGCTTACAACGAGCAACACGTAACCAAACGAAACGGCAATCGAGCCCAGGGCAATGACGTTTGTCAAGGTCTTCGATAGACGTTTTCCAAACAGGCCATTCAGAAGAAAGCCGATGAGCGGAAAAAAGGGGATGAGCCAGAGATGCATGACCGGTTTTTACAGCTTCATCGAGTCGACTTCATCGATCTGAAGAGTGCCCCGGTTTTTGTAGACCGTGAGAATGATCGCGAATCCGACAGCCGCTTCCGCTGCCGCAACCACCATCACGAAGAATGAGTAGATGTGACCATCGATTCGGTGTAGATGGTAGGAGAACGATACGAAGCTCAAATTCACAGCATTGAGCATCAGCTCAATGGACATGAAAACCGTGATGATGCTTTTTCGATAGAGGAATCCAGCCACACCCAACGCGAATAGAACTGCACTCAGCAACAGATACCAAGACAGCGGCACAGGTGGGATGTGAGGCATCTAATCGATCTCCTTTCGCGCCAGCACTACTGCTCCGAGAATCGCGATGAGAATTAAAATCGAAATAACCTCGAACGGCAGTAGGTATTGAGTAAACAGCATGCGCCCGACATTCTGTGCCGTGCCTCCGACCCAGCTACCGAATTTCACCGTTCCCATCGACGGCAAAACATCACGAATCAAAAAGCCTATCAACGCAACGAAAGCAAGCAGCAGCGGTAATCCCGCGATTTGGGCGAACCATGACTTACCGCTCGTCTTTTCAGCGCCCGCATTCAGCAACATAATCACGAAAACGAAGAGCACCATCACCGCCCCGCCATACACAATCATTTGCGCCATGGCAATGAACTCCGCGCCGAGCAATAGATACAGGACAGCCAGCGAACCCATCACTCCAATTAGCGATAGCGCGCTTGAGATTGGATGCTTCTGCAGCACCAGATTGAACGCGCAGACTACCGCAACCACCGCAAACACAATGAAGAGAACCGTATCCATGGATCTAGCGTCCGGTCCTCAAAAGACAGCCACAAAGAAAGCCGTAAGCAGCAGGTTGAGCAGGGCACATGGGAATAGGAATGTCCACGCGAAATGCATCAGTTGGTCGTAGCGGAAGCGAGGCAGCGTACCGCGAATCCAGATATATACAAACAGCAACAAGCCTACCTTGCTTACGAACCAAAACGCAGGCACTAGCACAAATTGAAGAGAGGGAATCGCAAACAGCGCTGCGATAATGAGCGCTGCTATGCCAAAGATCGGGAAGGTCACTCGATCTCGCTTTCGAGCGGGCCGAGCGGCATGATAGAAGGCTAATATCGCAGCGAGCACAAACAGAATCGAAGCAACGTAGTTGGAATATGGCGCGGGAAACAACGGGTGCCAGCCCCCGAGGAACAGCAACGTTGCAACGCAGGTAATCGTTACCATGTTTGCGTATTCCGCCATAAAGAAACATGCAAACTTCATGCTGCTGTATTCCGTATGAAAGCCCGCAACCAATTCGTTCTCCGCCTCCGGCAGATCAAAGGGCAACCGGTTGGTCTCCGCAAAAGCCGCAACCATAAAAATGATGAACCCGAAGATCTGCGGGAAAGGCATTTGGAAGATGTGCCATCGCGGAATAAAGCCGAGATAGTAACCCGCCTGGCTGTCGGAAATCGCGCGGAAGCTTAAATGATTGGCAAGTAACAAGGGTGCAACGACGGCTAGAGTCAGAGGTAACTCATAACTGATCATCTGGGCGCTGCTCCGTAAGCCACCTAGCAGCGAATATTTGTTATTCGATGACCAGCCTGCAAGCGCCACCCCGTACACGCTAACTGCACCTATCGCGAGCACAAACAAAATGCCCACGTTCAGATCGGTGATCTGCATGTACGTGCGTATGCCAAAAACATTGATTTCAGGTCCGAAGGGAATAATTGAAATTGAGATTAACGCCAGAGACACAGCAATGAACGGCGCAAGAATATAAAAAAACTTGTTGACGTACGGAGGCAGCAGGTCTTCTTTGGTCAGGAGCTTGAAAACATCTGCCATCGGTTGCATCAAGCCATGCGGACCCACGCGGAGCGGGCCAGTCCGGGCTTGGATATGCGCGAGCACCTTTCGCTCGACCCACTGTAAATACGCAAGCGTCGTCATGAAAATGGCAAAGACGATAGCGATCTTGATCAGGCTGACAATGAAAAAGTTCATGTGCCCTGCTTTACGGTTTCGAGCTGCACGCTACCTTCTCGAACGATTGGCTCCTTGTGCGGATCGCGATACAGTGCTCCTGGGGATTCGATCACGGAGCTCAGCATTTTAGAAAATCGACCCAAAGTGCCAGAGGTGAAAAGAGTATTGCGCGCTGACCGCACAACATGGTCCGGAAAATCAATCTGGACGTGCCCGTTGAACGGCCCGGTCGGCGCGGCGCCCCCAGTTTCAATTACCGCCAAAGGCACGTCGTAGCCTTGAACAGATCTTCGAATTTCCTGAAAAACCATTTCGGGCTTAGCCGACCCTAAATCCTGCCGCATCTCTTTCGCAAGCAGGGCGACAATCTCGAGATCGGATTTCGTGCCCATCGTTTTTGCGCCACGACTAAGCTTCTGCACATCGCCGCAGACGTTGGTAACGGTTCCGTTCTTTTCATAGGCGGAAGCGGCCGGAAGCACCACATCAGCCCGCTTTGCCGTCTCGGTAAGGAAAAGATCCTGAACAAGCACAAACGCGTTAGAGGCCGCGAAGGGTTGCCGCGCTTCTGGATTCGCACCTACAATCCAAAGTGCATCCAGATCTGTGGACGCTAGAATCTGGCCATAATTCAGTCCCGGCTCGAGTCCCGCATCGCGAACGCTGTGATATCCCGGCAGTAAATCCGGAAGCAGACCCATATCCGAAGCCCCACGCGAATTTGAGTAATCGACTAGGCAGACATACTTTACCGGAATATTCAGCGAGTCACCGAATTTCACAAGTCTCTGTATAGCCTCACCCCGGATTGCATCGCCGAATAAAATGACAAGCTCTGGCTCTTTCGTGAGGCGCTCTTGGAGCGAATCCAGAATCTCAAACTCACGCCCAGGCTCGACGCGCGCAGTCACTGCATAGTTATCCTCTCGGACAGGCCCAGGCGTTATGGCGTAGATATGCGCGTTGTGGTGCCGCCAGTTTGCCCGAAGTTGAAACGCGAGCAATGGCTGCTCTTGCGCAAGGTCACTTGAGATAACAAGCGCTGCCTTCGTCGTGTAAAGGTCTGCAGTCGTCGCAAGCACGTTCGCCCTACCCTGCAAGGCTTGAACCAAAGTAGCGACATCGCCCGTTCGGTGATGGTCTATGTTCGACGTCCGCAACACCTGACGCGCAAACTTCTGGAGCAGAAAATTTTCCTCGTTGGTCGTATGATTGGAACCAATTACCGCGAATTTCCCGTTCTTGGATCGCAGTTCGGTGAATTTCTGAGCAATGGTAGCGAGAGCCTGCGCCCACGATACCGGATGGAACGCGCCATTCGTGCGAACCAGCGGAGACGTGAGACGTTCCGGGTGCTCGTTGAAATCGAAAGCATAGCGCCCTTTTACGCACAGGAACTCGCCGTTCACGCCCGACCGATCGCGATTATTCGCGCGTACAATGTCTCCGTTCCGGCTACCGAGCGTCGTCTTGCACCCGTTGGAACAATGTGTACAAATCGTTCCGACGTGCTCCATTTCCCAGGGGCGCGTCTTGTAACGATAAGGGCCGCTAGTGAGGGCACCCACCGGGCAAATGTCGATGCAAGCTCCGCATTCGTCACACTCCAGATGATCGCCTCTGTTAGGAACAATTTCTGAGACTACACCTCTGTTGCCGATTCCCAGCGCTCCGACTCCCAGTCCTTCGCCGCAAATCCGGACACATCGATAGCACAAAATACAGCGCGGTGCGTCATAGAAAACGATGGGCGACCACTGCTTTTCGTCTACGTGAACCTTCGGCTCAACAAAGCGGCTCTCGCCAGCACCGTAGCGAAACACCATGTCCTGCAGCTCGCATTCGCCGCCTTTGTCGCACACCGGGCAGTCGAGGGGATGATTCGTCAGCAGGAACTCCAGCATTCCTTTCCGCGACTGGCGTACTTGTGGAGAATCCGTATGCACGATCATGCCTTCCGCTATAGGCAACGTGCATGCCACTTGGAGCTTGGGAGTCTTCTCTACTTCAACAAGGCACATCCGGCAGGCAGCCTGAAGAGAAAGCCCGTCGTAATAGCAAAATGCCGGAATCTCGATACCAGCTTGTTTGGCAGCATTGATCAGCAGCGTACCTGCCGCCGCTTGCACTGACTGACCGTCGATTGTGAAATTGACAGAGTCAGGCATGAAAATTTCTCTCGAGATTTTCTTTAAACAACAGCAAGCTCCGGTACCTGCACGGCATGAGATTTTTCGAGATAGGCTTCAAATTCGTCCCGGAACTTTGTCACAAACGCCGTCGTGGGCATGGCAGCCGCATCGCCCAATGCACAAAAAGTACGTCCCAGCATGTTATCGGACAGTTCAGCAATCAAATCGATGTCGCTTGCTTTTCCACCGCCTTCGTGATACCGGGTAAGAATCTTTTTGAGCCAAGCCGTGCCTTCCCTGCAAGGAATGCACCAGCCACAGCTTTCGTGAGCATAAAACTTGATCGTTCGAAGCGCCACGGCGACGATGTCGGTGTCTTCGTTCAGCACAAGAATGCCGCCTGAGCCCGCCATCGACTTGGCTTTCGCAATGGAGTCGAAGTCCAGCCCTATATCGCACTCTTCGGCTTTCAATACGGGTGACGACGAACCACCAGGAATGACCGCTTTTAACTCTTTCCCGTTCTTCATGCCGCCGCAAACCTCATTAATGAGGCGCATCAGCGGAAACCCGAGAGCCAATTCGTAAACGCCTGGCTTATTCACATGCCCGGACACGCACATCAACCGCGTACCACCGTTTTTTGGCGTGCCGAGCGCGGCATAGGCTGCGCCTCCCATCCGCAACACAACGGGAACTGTGGAGAGTGTCTCCGTGTTGTTCAGAATTGTTGGAGACTGGAACGCGCCTACTACCGCGGGGAAAGGCGGCTTGAGACGCGGAATGCCGCGCTTGCCTTCCAGCGATTCCAGCAGTGCCGATTCTTCGCCGCATTCGTATGCCCCAGCGCCCGTATGTGTATAGAGGTCAAAATCCCAGCCACTCCCAAGAATATTTTTTCCGAGGTAACCGCGCGCATAGCCCTCTGCGATAGCTCGATCCACAATCTCGATCAGATATCGGTACTCGCCGCGAATGAAAACGTAACCCTTATTCGATCGAATGGTCCATCCGGCGATCAGCATCCCCTCAATCAACTGGTGCGGATCGTTCTCCATCAAAAGCCGATCTTTGCAAGTGCCGGGTTCGCTCTCGTCAGAGTTGCAGATGACGTACGTCGGTTTGCCGGTGTTGCGCGGCACAAAGCTCCACTTCATTCCGGTTGGGAATCCCGCGCCGCCTCGGCCGCGCAACGAAGAAGTCTTCAGTTCGTCGATGATCGCTTCAGGCGTCATCCCAACCGCTTTTTGAATCGCGACGTATCCGTCGTTTGCTAAATACGTGTCAATAGACGCCGAGTTCGGAAGATCGAAGCGTTGAGAAATGACCCTGGTCTCAAGCGGGCTCGGTTCGTTGTAGCGCATAACGGAGCCTACGAAGCCTTCCTCTCATATGTTCCGTCTTGCAGCGCCTCAATGAGCCGATCGAACCGCTCCGGCGTGACGAAATGATGGAAGTCGTAATTGATCTGGATAGCCGGCGCCCACGAGCACGCTCCGATGCATTCCACCTCTTCGAGTGATATCAGCCCGTCCGGCGTCACTTCCTTGTTGCGGAGTTTTAAACTTCGGCTCGCGTGCTCATACAGGTCCTCGCCCCCGACAGCCTGGCAGGAAATATTCGTGCACACTTGAACGTGATATTTCCCCAACGGCTTGCGGTGCAGCATCGAATAATATCCGATGACTTCATCTACCTGAAGCGGCGTGATCCCACAACGGCGCGCTACTTCTTCCACGAGTTCTTGCGATACCTGGCCAATCTCATCTTGCGCAAACAGAAGCATCGGCACGACCGCAGACCGCTCGCGTCCGGGGGGATAGCTGGTAAGTAGCTTTGCAAATCTCTCTTCGAGCGCCGGTGAAAATGTCATGAGCCGTTAACGGTCGACGTCCCCCAGCACGAAATCCAGACTTCCCATAATCGCGATGGAATCAGCGATCAAAACGCCTTCTAGCATTGCTCCCAATGCTTGCAAGTTACCGAAGCTCGGTGTCCGCATGAACACGCGATGCGGATTAGCTGTGCCATCGCTCACTACGCAATAACCCAGCTCTCCACGGGGCGATTCAACCACTTGATACACCGAGCCAGCCGGCACACGGAAACCTTCGGTAACGATCTTAAAGTGATAGATGAGCGACTCCATTTGAGTTTTCATCTTTTCGCGATCGGGCAACACGACGTGTGGAGCATCGGCCTGATACGGTCCGGAAGGCATGCCATCAAGCGCTTGTTTCACAATGAGTACGCTCTGCCGCATTTCTTCCATCCGTACCTCGAATCGCGCGTAGACGTCGTTCTGCGTGCGGGTCGGAACGTCAAAATCGAATAATTCGTAACTCGAATGTGGGCAGTCCTTCCGAGCATCCATTTTCAGGCCAGCAGCTCTAAGCAACGGGCCCGTTACCCCGAGATCGATCATTACATCTAGTGGCATCATGCCCACGCCCTTGGTCCGATTCACCCAAATCGGATTCGTCGCTAGCAGGTTCTGGTATTCATCAATGCCCTTCGCAAGACGGTCGACCAATCTCGAGACCGCTTTGTGCCAGCCCCGCGGTGGCTCCAGTGCAAGGCCGCCAATTCGTATGTAACTCGTCATCATGCGCTGGCCCGAGAACATTTCGAAGATTTTTAAAATATCCTCGCGTTCCCGGAAGCAGTAGAAATACACTGACATCGCACCGATATCGAGCGCGTGCGTTCCCAGCCAGATCAGATGACTTGCGATGCGCTGCAATTCGCAAAGCATGACGCGCATCCACTGCGCCATGGGCGGAATCTCCAACCCAAGCAGTTTCTCAACGGCAAGCGAATAACAGAGATTGTTATTGAGGTTCGAAAGATAGTCGACGCGATCGGTGAGCGGAATGATTTGCTGATATTTCTTTCCTTCGCACTGTTTCTCAATTCCTGTGTGAAGATATCCAATTTCAGGCCGGGCCTTGAGAATCGTCTCGCCATCCAGCTCCAGCACCACCCGAAGCACCCCGTGTGTTGACGGGTGCTGAGGACCCATGTTCAGCGTCATGCGACGCCCGGTGCTCGGTTTTTCTACCGGCGGCTTAAGTCCGGAGGGATCTTCAACCTCGAGTTCGTGCTCCGCATCGAGCGATGCCACATGAGTCCTACCCTCTATCACAGCTGCATCCTTAACATCAGTGAGGAACCAAGCATCTCAGAGCCCTATTCTTCCTGGTAGGAGTATTTATGGCCGTGTACTGGATAGTCCTTCCGGAGTGGATGACCCTCCCAGTCCGCAGGCATCATGATCCGCTCAAGATTCGGATGATTCCGGAACCGAATACCGAAAAGATCGAAGACCTCTCGCTCATACCAGTTCGCACCCCGCCATACGGAGCAAACTGAATCTATCTCTTCGTCTTCGGCGAGCCAAACGTTCATGCGCAAACGGCTGTTCTTCCTTATCGAGTGCAGGAGATAAACCACTTCGAAGCGGGGCTCACGGGGCCACCAATCCACCGCCGTGACTGCGCTCAGACGCTCGAAATCTGCGCTACCTTTGAGAACGCGGCAAACGTCTACGATTTGGGCCGGTGCGATGCCTAACGTCAATTCACCGAAACCTACTTTTGCGTCTACAATGGCTTCGGGAAGCTGCTGATAGATCGCTAGCGCACTCGGATTCTCGCAAACTACTTCAGGCAGCACGCCTATTCTCCCGTCTCTCTTCTCTCTGCTGGTCCGCCGACCAGTCAAGTACGCCCTTTTTCCAGATATAGAAGAAGCCGCACAGCACAATGAGCACGAACAGTAGCATTTCGAAAAACGCAAAAAGCTTCAGCTCCCGGTAAACAACCGCCCACGGATAAAGAAAAATCGCCTCAATATCAAAAAGGATGAAGACCATTGCTACAAGGTAAAATTTCACGCTGAATCGCTCGCGGGCATTACCGACTGGCTTCATGCCGGATTCGTAGGGCGAGGACTTGACCGCATCTCGCACGCGGCGTCCCAGCAGCGCCGAGGCCCCGATCATGCCGCTGGCGACTGCCATTGCAATCAAGATTTGGATAAGAACCGGAAAATACGTTTGGGCGTACGAACCAGGCATGAAAATCTGATACCAGACTAGCAGCCGAAAAATTCGTATAATGACCGGAAGAATACATATCGATGCAACGGAACGGCGTGCAACCAGAACTTATCAGCATTTGGGTCAACGGAGAGCCTAAGAACGTAGCACCGAATCAGTCTGTTTCAGCTCTACTCGACGCGCTAAAGATCGCTTCCGACCGGGTAGCTGTTGAGCTGAACAAGTCAATTGTTCGTAGCCGTGACTGGAAAAACACAATCGTCCCAAACGGTTCCCACATTGAAGTTGTCGAGTTTGTAGGCGGCGGTTAAATTCTCTTAGCTGTAATCCTGCTTGACTCTACTGCAGGGTCTAGTACAATTTGGTCAGCCTTCCAAAAGCTCCAAACGGAATCTGGGCGCTATGTTCAAAACACGGAAAGCCCGTCCTGATTTGCCTCAGGGCCAGCGGACATATACAAGTACGGATGTTGCGAAGATCGCGCAGGTGAGCCTTCGGCAATTGCAGTGGTGGGACGAGCGCAAAGTGGTGTCGCCCCGGCACGAAGGGCACAAGCGGATCTATCTTCCCGAAGAGGTTGTAGAGATCACCGTCATCGCGGAGCTTCGGCGCAAAGGGTTTTCGCTGCAAAAGATCCGACGTGTTCTGCGATTCCTTCAGCGAGAGATGGGACGTCATTTGGCAGACGTGTTGTCAACTGATTCAAAGCTTCATCTCCTTACTGACGGCAAGTCGATTTACCTGGAAGATCAGCAGGATCGGATCATTGATCTCTTGAAGAACGCTCGTCAGCCAATGTTCTTAGTGTGCGTTAGTGATCAAGCGAAGCGTCTTGACGAGATCCCCAAGAAGGGCACACGCAGCGAATCATCAATTCCTAAACGGCTGCGAGCCGCAGTTTAACTATCTCCCTGAGAGTCCGCGTCGCCGCCAAATGCATAGCGCCTTCAGCGTCTATACTAGAAGTTAGATCCCCGGAGGTCCGATTGTCGTCCCAGCGGCGTTACTTTCTCTTCATTCCCCTTTTCTTAGCGGCCTGCGCTCTGTTAGGTGGCATATTTGGACCCGGTGCCCAGCCGGTTTCCGCGGCTCTGCAAAAAGTCTCTGTTTCAGACGAAGACGTGAAAGCGAGCATCGACTCGTTCACTAAGGTCTACGACATCATTGAGCAGAACTACGCCGACAAACTTTCAGCTGATAAGGCGATCTATAAGGGCGCCATACCGGGTATGCTCCGGACGCTCGATCCGCACTCGAATTTCTTTGATCCAAAGGACTTCGCCGGCCTCCGTGAAGAGCAGCATGGCAAGTACTACGGCATTGGAATGATGATCGGCGCACAGCCCCGCACCGGGAAGACCATGGTGATCCATCCCTTTGGTGGATCGCCTGCGTACAAGGCAGGTATCCGCCCTGGCGACGTGTTGCTCGAAGTGAACGATAAGCGCGTAGACAATTTGAGCACAACCGAGGTTGCGGACCTGTTGCGTGGTCCTAAAGGAACGAAGGTTCAGGTTATCGTCAGCCGCGAAGGCGCAACGAAGCCGATGACGTTCAATCTTGTCCGAGATGAGATTCCACGGAACAGCGTGGATACCGCGTTCTGGGTCAAGCCCGGAATCGCGTATATGCGCGTTCAATCGTTTACCGAGACCACCAGCAAGGAAGTGGACGACAACCTTAAGGCACTTGGAGAAAACAACATCAAGGGTTTGATTCTCGATCTCCGCGAGAATCCTGGCGGTCTACTGCAGGAAGGCGTTGCTGTTGCTGGACATTGGTTGGATCGCGGCCAAGTAGTTGTTTCGCACAAAGGCCGCGCCTATTCCGAAAAGCCGTATCTCGCGCGAGGCAGTCAGTACGGCGAGAGTTATCCGCTTGTCGTACTTGTCGACCGCTATTCTGCCTCCGCGGCCGAGATCGTTGCGGGCGCGTTGCAGGATCACGATAGAGCCTGGATTCTGGGTGACACCACTTTCGGCAAAGGCTTGGTGCAAACCGTTTATCCGTTAAGCGATAACACCGGCTTGGCTCTCACTACGCAGCACTACTACACACCCAGCGGCCGCCTCATTCAACGCGACTATTCGAACATTTCCTTCCTCGATTACTACTACGGGAAGCGATCTGAAACGAACAACCCGATGGACGTAAAACAAACCGATCTAGGACGCGTAGTTTACGGGGGCGGTGGCATTAGCCCCGATGAGAAGTACCAGACGCCCAAGCTCGATGCATTCCAAGTCAACGTGATGAGAAAGAATGCTTTCTTTAACTTCTCCGCTTACTACTTCTCGACGCGTGACACGAATCTGGCCAAGGGCTGGGTCCCCGACGAACCGGTGCTTAATGACTTCCATGATTACCTGATGAAGCAAGGCGTTCAGTTCAGCGAAGAAGACTGGACGCGGGATCACAGCTGGCTTCGCGATCAGCTCCGCGCAGAAATGTACATCACCGCCTTCAGCTACGAAGATTCGCAAAAGATCGGCATCATGCAGGACGCTGAAGTGCAGAGGGCTATCCAGGCTATGTCGAAGGCTGGGGATCTGCTTGCGCGCTCAAAGGTTCGATACGAGAAGCAGAGGGCCAGCCGTTAGCTTTCGGCAGCTCGATCACACTTTTTGGACTTACAGGCCGAATCGATCATCTCAGTTCAGCAACCCGCTGCAACTGTCGTGCCCCAAATAACCGTTCTCGATACAGGCGGGCAATACACTCACCTGATCGCGCGAAAAATACGCGAGCTTGGCGTCTACGCAGACGTTCAGCCGAGTGAGACACCGGTCACGCGGTTGCGTTCGCGTAAAGGCATCATCATTTCGGGCGGTCCCGCTAGTGTTTATGAGCCCGGTAGTCCCGATATCGACGCCAATATTCTTACTAGCAGCGTACCTATTCTGGGCATCTGTTACGGCCACCAACTGCTCGCGCATCATTTAGGCGGAAAGGTTCAGAAAGGCGATCGCGGCGAATATGGCGTGGCGCATCTCACTGTCGCATTCCCCGATGCTCTCTGGAGTGGTGTGGAAAATTCGCAGATCTGGATGAATCATCGCGATACCGTCGCCTCTGCGCCTCCGGGGTTTCGCGTCACGGCGTCTACTCGGACTTCCGGCATAGCGGCCATGTCTGATCCCGGGCGCAAACTCTTCGGCTTGCAGTTTCATCCGGAGGTCGTGCATACCAACGCCGGTACGCGGATCCTAAAAAACTTTGTATTCGACATCTGTGGCGCCACAACAGATTGGGATGTTTCGCAACGCATACCTGTCGTCGAAGAACAGATTCGCTCGGTTGTGAAAGATCGGAACGTCTTCTTCTTTGTGAGTGGTGGTGTCGATTCAACGGTCGCCTATACGCTTTGCCTCAGAGCTTTAGGACCGAACCGAGTTTATGGCATTTACGTCGATACTGGGCTGATGCGGAAGGGGGAGACAGAGTTCGTGAGCCGCGCCTTTGAAGAACTGGGAGCCAAGAACTTCCTCATAGACTATGCCGAGAAGGAATTTCTTACCGCCTTAGAAGGCATCGAGGATCCGGAACAGAAACGGCGTACAATCGGCGAGCAGTTTGTGAGAGTGCAACAGCGCATTCTCGCTACGCAGCATTTCCTTGACGGCCACTGGATCTTGGGACAAGGCACCATCTATCCCGACACAATAGAATCCGGAGGAACGGCTAAGGCCGACATTATCAAGACTCACCACAATCGAGTCGCTGGCATTCAGACCCTGATTGATACAGGGCTCATCGTTGAACCTCTTACCTCGTTCTACAAGGATGAAGTCCGGGAGATTGGCGCTGAGCTCGGCGTACCCGGAAAGATTCTCTCACGTCATCCCTTTCCCGGTCCCGGCCTGGCCATCCGCTGTCTTTGCTCGGGTCAAGAAGCAAGCCTAACAGAAACGCCTGATGGCTTTCTGCTGCCTCTACGATCGGTTGGAGTGCAAGGCGATTCCCGCAGTTATCGGAGCGTATTGGCGCTTCCGCACAAGCCAACTCTTGATGACATTCGCACCACTGCGCCAGCATTGACAAATAGCCGGTTCGATGTGAATCGCGTCGTTGCACTTTGCGGCAGCAAAGCTCCACTCGCCTCTCTGCAAGTCTTCAAAGCGTCCATCACAAAAGAACGGCTCGATCTGCTCCGCGAAGCAGACGCAATCGTGCGCACTTTTTGCCTCGAGACCGGATTCGAAGATCAGGTCTGGCAATTCCCAGCCGTCCTTCTACCCGTGGGGACCGAAGAGGCGCGTGAATCAATTGCATTGCGTCCTATCAACTCTGTAGATGGAATGACGGCCGACGCAGTGCTCATGGGCAGCGATATGCTTGAACGGCTTACTCGAAAGCTCCTCGATCTGCCAGATATCGCATCGGTATTTTACGACCTCACCCATAAGCCGCCCGGCACCATAGAATGGGAATGAGCGGATACGGAATATGAGTGCTGCGATTACTCCTCTTTCTTTAGAAGAGTTCCATCGCCTCTATGATGGCGTGAAGCCGTACTACGAATACTGGTTCGGTGAAGCTATCCCTAAGCCCTTGGCGACCTCACTCCATGGCGTTGTGCAATTTGTCTTGATGCTTCTCTTGCGGACACGCGGCTGGTCCGTCGCCTCCGAGGTTACACTGAAGCTCGTTCCCGACGCTGAACCCGTTCCAGATGTCGTAGCTAGCCGGGAGAAAATCGAGCAGCCTTACCCCACGAAACCGGTCGAGCTCTGCATTGAAATCCGATCACCCCAAGACTACTTGAGCTGGGGTGTCCGCAACGTCTGGATCATCGATCCGGAAGCGGGTACTGCCTGGATTATGACACCGGAGCATCCAGAGAGCATCTGGATTCATCCTGATGGATCTCTAACCTTAGATCCAGACACCGTAATAGCGTTGCCGGAGCTGTTTGCCGAAGTAGACAAGATGGTTTCCCGCTAAATGCGGTGAAAGCTCTTGAGAATATCTTTCGTGCTATAGCGCAGGGCAATGGGCCGGCCGTGAGGGCAGGTCATCGGGTACTCGCAGCCGGCAAGTGAGCGCAGCAGCCATTCAATTTTCTTCGGCTCGAGTTTCGTATTGATCTTGATCGCCGCCCTGCACGCAATCGTGGCGCAGACGCTACATCTGATCTCGTCGAGCGATGCCGAGCGCAACTCGCTCTCGGCAATCTCCAGAATTTCGAAGACGATCTTTTCGATGTCACCCGGCCCAACACCGGCAGGCGCGGCTTTAATCGCAATTGTACGCTGCCCAAACGGCTCCGTTTCGAAACCATACGCGTTCAGCTCATCGGCAATACGGGCATATTCGAACTGCTGCCCTACCGAAAGCTGCAATACCAGAGGCATTAACAGCTGCTGTACCTCCACGTTTCCAGCCGCGCGCTGCTTCAGAACTTGCTCAAACAGAATTCGTTCGTGCGCTACATGCTGATCGATAATCCATAATCCATCTCGCCCCGCCGCAACGATAAAGCTGTCATGCAGCTGCCCCAAAGAGCGCAGATCCGGAAGCGCCGCGAGAGTGTCGACGCGGTCCCAATCCGCTGGAAGCTGCTCTAGCGCTCCGTGTGTATCTGGAACACGATGAATAACGGGAGCTGCATGCACGGCGCCCACTCCCTCAGAAACGAACGGTTTCGGCGGAGTGCTGATCTCAACCTCGGGCAGCTCAGCTATCACAACTTGGTTCGTATCGAACAAATCAGCTTCAACGGCTACGGCCTCTATAGTGGCCGTGAACTCCGAAAACGGGAGATCCGCGGCCCTTTGCAAGTGCGGATTCACGCTGGGAGAATTCGGCAGTGGCATACTCGATACCGGGCGCCTCTCCATCAACACTTCGCGGATTCCATCGCGTACAAAGTCGTGAACTATTGAGCCGTGCCGGAAGCGAACCTCCGTCTTAGATGGGTGAACGTTCACATCCACCTCGCCCGCATCGCAGTGCAAAAATAGCAACGCAAATGGATAGCAACCTCCCGGCATCAAATTGTGGTACGCCGCTGAAATTGCATGCAGGAGCACTTTATCGCGGATCAATCGTCCGTTCACAAAGACAAAAACTGAATTACGGTTGAGCTTCTGTACGTGCGGTCCTGAGATCAGGCCTTCGAGTGCGAACTGAGCGAACTCGGCTTCCCGATCCGGTAAGGCCGTCCTCGCATGTGGCGGCAGGTGAGGCGGCGCAAGGGGCACTTCACGAGTCTGCAGGCCTAAGTCAATCAGATCTTCAATTACCTCGGCGCCAAAAACCTGGAAAGCCCGATCCCGCAGAGTCGAGACAGGAGTGACACTGAGCAGTTCCCGCCCTTCGTGGTGCAGCTCAAATCGTTTATTGCAGTGTCCTAGACTGTAATGCGTGACCAGCGATCCGATATGCGCCAATTCCGTCTGATCGGAACGCAAAAACTTCTTTCGAGCGGGCACATTGAAAAATAAGTCCCGCACCGAAATTGTAGTGCCGACCGGGCGCGCTATCTCATCACAGCGCAGCAGCTTGCCGCCTGCGATCTCAACCGCAGTACCGGTCTGTTCTTCGTTGGCACGCGTCTCGAGTACGAGCCGGCTAACAGAAGCGATCGAAGGCAGCGCCTCACCACGAAAGCCGAGCGTCTCAATCGCAAGCAAGTCCTTTAGGTCACTCAGCTTGCTCGTCGCGTGTCGTTCAAACGCGAGCAACGCATCATCCCGCAGCATCCCGAAGCCGTTATCTTGAATTCGAATGAGCCACCGGCCCGCGTTCTCCGTATCAATTCGGACCTCAGTGGCGCCCGCATCGAGCGCGTTCTCAAGAAGCTCTTTTACAACGGAAGCGGGCCGCTCTACCACCTCACCCGCCGCGATTTTGTTCGCGACGTTGTCAGAGAGGATACGTATGCGGCCCATTAACGACGCTTCAGAGCCCGGAGTGCAGCGATGGATTGGATCAGCCGCTCATGGCGGCGAGGAACTCGGCGTTAGATCTCGTCTTGCCCAATTTATCGAGCAAAAGTTCCATCGACTCCACTGGCGAAAGCGGATTCAGCACCTTGCGCAAGATCCAGACCCGATTCAGCTCTTCACGAGGCATGAGCAGCTCTTCTTTTCGCGTGCCGCTTCTGTTGATGTCGATCGCCGGGAACACGCGCTTGTCAACCAGCTTGCGATCGAGGTGAATTTCCATGTTGCCGGTCCCCTTAAATTCCTCGAAGATGACATCATCCATTCGACTGCCGGTATCGATCAAAGCCGTGGCAACAATCGTCAGCGATCCACCTTCTTCAATGTTGCGCGCCGCCCCGAAGAACCGCTTTGGACGCTGCAGCGCGTTGGAATCGACTCCACCCGATAGCACCTTGCCCGACGGCGGAACGACCGTGTTGTAAGCACGAGCCAAACGGGTAATCGAATCGAGCAAAATCACAACATCGCGCTTGTGTTCTATCAGTCGTTTGGCCTTTTCGATCACCATTTCCGCTACTTGAACGTGGCGTGAGGCTGGTTCATCAAAGGTAGAGCTGATCACCTCGCCTCGCACCGAGCGCTGCATGTCGGTGACTTCTTCCGGCCGCTCATCGATTAGCAAAACGATCAGACTGACGTCGGGATGATTGGTTGTGACCGAGTTCGCGATGCTTTGCAATAACATCGTCTTACCCGTCCGGGGAGGAGCCACAATCAGGCCGCGCTGTCCTTTTCCGAGGGGCGTTAATAGATCCATCACGCGGCCCGAAAAGTTGTCTTTCGCCGTCTCAAGTTTCACCCGTTCGTCGGGATAAAGCGGCGTAAGGTTATCGAAGAAAATCTTGTTTCGCGCTTCCTCCGGCGGCTCAAAGTTGATCGCGTCAACTTTAATCAGCGCGAAGTAGCGTTCGCCTTCCTTCGGCGGTCGAATCTGGCCCGAAACGGTGTCGCCGGTACGAAGATCGAAGCGGCGAATCTGTGACGGCGAAACGTAGACGTCGTCAGGACCAGGCAAATAGTTGTATTCGGGCGCCCGCAGAAAGCCAAAACCATCCGGTAGGCATTCCAGCACGCCTTCCGAAAAAATTAGCCCGCTTTTTTCTGCCTGGGTTTGAAGAATCTTGAAAATCAGTTCTTGCTTGCGCAGGCCAGCCGCTCCGGGGACGCCAAGATCTTTAGCGATCTGATTGAGCGCCTGAATACTCATGTCCTTCAGCTCAACCAAATCGAGCGTAGTGGTCCCGTTCCGTTGGTTTTGGGCGCCCGTGTTGCCGATGGAGTGACGCCCCTTGCGCTGGCCGAATCCACCTTCGGGCGGCTTCATTTCAGGCCCGGGTTTCCCCTCCGGCGAAGGAGCTACCGGCGGCTTGGCCTCAGTTGCCGCAGCCGCAGGCCTGGCCTCAACAGGCTTATTCTCGACCGGCGATTTTACGTCCGTAACCGCTCTTTTGCGCGCATCCGATGCCGATCTACCTTCAGGACCTCTGCCGTTGCCCCTCGTGTCCGGTTGCCTCGCTTCATTGGCAGCCGGTCTTAACCTGCTGGGCGTGGGCCGATCTGCCCTCTGCTCTGCAGGCCGGGATTCAGCGCTGCGGGATTCGCTCCCCTCAGAAGGCTTCACACCCTCCGTCTGCGCACCAGCGGCTTCGGGTTCCCCGTTTTCCTCTTGGGGCTTCTCGGTGGGCTTGGTTTCCGTCGAGGTCCCAGGCGCTACTGCTGATTCTTGATCTTCGAGATTACTTGCCAAATTTCCCTCACTCCCCGGCCATCTGCGACCGAGAACGGCACTGGCTCCTGATCCTTCAATTCCTTTTGGATCGCAGCCAGTCCAGATTTCAGTTGATTACTACTTTTCAGTTTGTCGATTTTGGTGACGATCACCTGGTATCGACGGTTGTGAAACTCAAGCCAGGCTTTGAGTTCCAAATCCATGTCCATCCATCCACGCCTGGCATCCACGATGAGAAATGATAATGCGAGATTCTGCCGCCCCAGCAAATAACCTTCAATCAACTTTTTCCAACCCGCTCGCTCTTCAAGTGACACTCGCGCGTATCCATATCCGGGCAGATCCACGAAGTGGATATCTTCATCGATCCGGTAGAAATTGATCAGCTGGGTACATCCGGGCTGGGCGCTCGTAAACGCCAATCGCGGCTGCCGTATAAGGCAGTTCAAGAGGCTTGATTTTCCGACGTTGCTCCGCCCTAAAAACGCGATTTCAAGCGGCCGCAACCTTTGCTGCTCCTCAGGAGGGAACTGTCCCACGTGCGCCGCACTGGTTATCAGGCTCGCTGCTGCTTCGGTTCCTAACACGATTTATCTAACGTTCGGGCCTTACTGCCTGAACCCAACCTCAATGCATCAGATTGTCTTCGGACGGCCTAGCCACGAGTTCTGCGGCTGTCGCGGCAGGCGCCAATGGCAGCGCTACGATCTCCCGCTCGAGTGCGATTTTGAGCACTTCGTCCATTGAGGAAACGAAGTTGAGCTTCATGTCCTTACGGATGTTCTCAGGAACATCCGCCAAATCCTTTTCATTGTCCTTTGGCAGGATCACTTCGAAAATCCCGTGCCGGTGCGCAGCCAAAAGTTTTTCTTTCAAACCTCCGATAGGAAGCACCCGGCCGCGCACGGTAATCTCACCCGTCATTGCAATATCGCAACGAACCGGAATACCGGTAAGTGAACTACAGATGCTGGTGCCGATTGTGATGCCGGCCGACGGCCCATCCTTCGGAATAGCACCCTCGGGCACGTGCACGTGAATATCCAAACGGCGATAGAAATCCTTAGGCAAGCCAAGATATTGCGCTCGCGACCGGACATAGCTCATCGCGGCCTGAGCCGATTCTTGCATGACGTCACCCAGTTTCCCAGTCGTTGTCATCTTGCCGCGGCCTTCCATGACGGTGGCTTCAGTCGTGAGAATCGACCCACCCACCTCCGTCCAGGCTAGTCCGGTGGCGGCGCCAATCTCATTCGTCTTCTCCATATCAAGATCACGGAAACGGGCCGGCCCCAACAACTCGGCCACCGTGGAAGGAGTTAGCACGACCTTTTCAATCGGAACCATGGGTTCAGCTTCTTCCTTCTTGGCTTTCTTCTTGTTCTTCTTGGCTGGCTCTTCTGCCTGCACGTCTTCTTCGACCACCTCGACTGCATCAGCAGCCTGCTGCTCAGTTTCCGGAACTCCAGAGAATTGTGCTTCAACCACCTTTCGCGCAACTTTGCGGCAAATATTGCCGATCTCGCGCTCAAGGTTTCGGACACCTGCTTCCCGGGTGTAGGACTGGATTAGCGTCTGCAGTCCGTCATCTTTGAATTCGACCTGGTCTTCACTAACACCAGTCTCTTTTCTCTGCTTGGGAACCAGAAATCGTTTCCCGATCTCCAGCTTTTCCAGCTCCGTGTAGCCCGACAGCCGAATGACTTCCATCCGGTCCTGCAAGGGCGCAGGAATGGTGTGCAGCACGTTGGCCGTGGCAATAAAAAACACTTGGCTCAAGTCGTACTCAACATCGAGATAGTGATCCATGAACATATAGTTCTGTTCCGGATCGAGCACTTCCAATAACGCCGCAGATGGATCTCCTCGGAAATCCATCGACATTTTGTCGATCTCGTCCAGCATGAGGACAGGATTCTTAGTGCCGGCCTTCTTCATCATCTGAATGAGCTGACCCGGCAGTGCGCCGATATAGGTTCGCCGATGTCCGCGAATTTCGGCTTCATCCCGGACTCCGCCCAGCGATAGCCTCACGAACTTGCGCCCAGTAGCCTTCGCAATGGACATGCCGAGCGACGTCTTGCCAACCCCCGGAGCTCCTACGAAACAAAGAATGGAACCCTTGGGATTTTGGACCAATCGCCGGACAGAAAGAAATTCCAAAATACGTTCTTTGATCTTCTCGAGCCCGTAATGGTCGCGCTCAAGCACTTGCCGGGCATAGCGCAGGTCTCGAATTTCTTTGGTGCGCTTCTTCCACGGTACGGCGAGCAGCCAATCCAGATAATTTCGAGACACCGTGGATTCGGCCGACATGGGGGGCATACCTTCCAAACGCTTCAGTTCGGCCATCGCTTTTTCATGAGCGTCCTTGGTCATCCCAGCCGTGTCAATTTTCTTTTTCAGCTCGTCAAATTCGCTTTTCTCGCCGCGCCCCAATTCCTTTTGGATCGCCTTGATCTTCTCGTTAAGGTAGTATTCTTTCTGAGCGCGCTCCATCTGCCGCTTCACGCGACCCTGGATGCTGCGATCCACGTTTAGTTTCTCGATCTCGATATCGAGCAGCTCGGCCACCCGAGTCAGCCGGTCGATCGGATCGAAAATTTCGAGCAGCTCCTGCTTTTCTTCAATCGTCAGCTGCAGGTTGGCCCCGACCGTGTCAGCGAGCTTCCCGGCATCGTCGACCCGTATCGCCGCGATCATGGTCTCGTAGTTGAGGTTCTGGCTGAGCTTCACATATTGCTCAAACAGATTCGTCACGCGGCCCGTAAGGGCCTCGAGCTGACTCCCCTGCTCTACTTTGTAGCTGGTGGTTTTGACAACGGCCCGAAAGTAGCCTTCTTCCTCGCTGACTGACACAATTTTGCCGCGCTCGACGCCCTCGACAAGGACTTTGATGTTCCCGTCCGGCTGCTTCAAACTCTGAACGATATTGGCTACCGTTCCGACCGAGTAGATCTCATCGGGCCGCGGCTCATCGACTGAAGCGTCATGTTGAGTAGCGAGAAAAATCTTTTTGTCGCCCAGGAGCGCCTCTTCGAGCGCACGCACGCTCGATTCTCTGCCCACTACAAACGGGGTCATCATGAAAGGGAAAATGACCACGTCCCGAATCGGCATCATGGGCAACCGCTTGGTATCTGTTTTGTCTTTGGTCGTAACCATCGGTACTTTCTATTGTGGATTGTCCCCCGAAGGTGGGGACCGGAAGAGAACTCGGGAACTCCTATGTTTTAGAAGCCGCAGCCGCGGAAAAGTCTCTACACAAGAGGGCGGCGGCTCGTCAGCCCGCCTTCTCAAGCACAGCCATATTGATCTTCTGCGAGAGCACCATCTCCTTGGTCACCACGAATTCACGAATCTTCTTAAAGGTCGGGAGATAGTACATCAGGTCTAACATGAGATCTTCCAGAATCATGCGTAGACCACGCGCGCCGACTTTACGCTCCATTGCAAGTTGCGCGACGGCTTCGAGCGCCTCGTCGGTAAATTTCAGTTTAACATTCTCGAACTCAAATAGTTTTTGATACTGGCGTACAATGGCGTTCTTCGGTTTAGTCAGAATCTGAATCAAAGCTTCCTTCGACAAATCTTCCAACACAGCCGTAACCGGCATTCGACCGATGAACTCCGGAATAAAACCATACTTAATCAGGTCCACCGGCTGGCACTGTCCCAGCAGGTCCAGGTCGCGCCGAGCCGCGTTCGTCCCCCGCCGCCCCGCATCTTTCTCATCGGGTGCGACAAAGCCGATCGACTTCGTTCCTATGCGCCGGGCAATCACTTTCTCGAGAGCGATAAAGGCTCCGCCGCAGATGAACAGAATGTTCGTCGTATCGACGGGCGTGAACTCCTGGTGCGGGTGCTTTCGCCCACCTTGCGGCGGAACGTTAGCTATCGTACCTTCCAAGATCTTGAGCAGCGCCTGCTGTACGCCTTCTCCAGAGACATCCCGCGTAATGGATGGATTCTCGTCCTTGCGCCCAATTTTGTCGATCTCGTCGATATAAATAATGCCGGTCTGCGCTCGCTGCACGTCCCAATCAGCGTTCTGAAGCAGGCGCAGAATAATGTTTTCAACATCTTCGCCGACATATCCAGCTTCCGTCAGCGTGGTCGCGTCCACAATGGCGAAAGGAACATCCAAGATCCTGGCAAGCGTTTGAGCCAGTAGGGTCTTCCCGGTTCCCGTCGGCCCCATCAGCAGTATGTTCGATTTCGACAGCTCGACTTCGTTGCCGCGCTGCTTATTCATCTGTATCCGCTTGTAATGGTTATAGACGGCCACTGCCAATTTCTTCTTTGTGGCGTCCTGGCCAATTACGTATTGGTCCAGATATTCCTTCAATTCAAGCGGGCGCGGCAGCTTCCCAGGCGCGCCATAAGTCTGATCATGACGATCGTCCTCGATGATGGAGTTGCAGACCGCAATGCACTCGTCGCAAATGTAGGCACGGGGATAATCGCTAGGGGACGAGATGAGCTTGCCAACGACATCTTGGCTTTTATGGCAGACCGAACAGCGGAGGGAATCATCAGATCCGGCGCGCTTCAAACTGGTTCTCCTACAGAAAGAGAGATCAACAGATCCCTTGCCCTGATCAAATACGTTTGCGTCACCAGTATAACAAGTGTAATGGATCTCAACACGAACAAAGTCGGTGTATCAGTTTGCACCCATAGGCCATTACCGGCCGATACGGCTTATCGGCTCAGGCCTGCTTCCGGCCTGCTCAAACACGGCGTTCGTCTCCAAAACACCCTACAATGAAAAACGAGCGGCCAATGTCAGAACTTCGCTACATCGTGCTATTTGAACCCGCCGAAAAGGGCGGCTATGTTGTGACCTGCCCTGCTCTGCCGGGGCTCGTGACGGAAGGTGACACCTACGAGCAAGCCCATGAACGCGTGGTCGAAGCCATTGAAGGCTAGTTGGAGAGTCTGAAAAAAGACGGCTTACCCTTCCCCCTTGATAAAAAGCTTTCTTTAGAGCCAGTGAAGGAGGAAATTAAAATTGCTCTGCCCGAACCCGCATGAGCCAGCATTTTCCTGCTCTCCGGCCAACACGGGTTCTAAGAGCTCTCCTGAGAGCCGGTTTCTATATCACCACACCAAAGGCTCACATCAGTTTCTAAAACATCTAGACAAACCCGAATTGCCGGTCACCATCCCCTTGCACAACACTGACCTTAAGCAAAAAACTTTGGCTTCCATCATCAAGCAGGCTGGCTATACCCCTGAAGATTTTCTAAAATTCTATAGGAGCTGACGACATCATTCGAGCGCCTTCAGGCCTGCTTCTGGGCCTGCTCAAACAGAAAATGAAGCGTCTTTTCGGCCTGTATATGGTCCGCGATCCGGGCTAGGGTCCCTTCCTTTTCCAATCGCGCCCGCGCAACCGGCCCCGCTTCGCGCTCCTGACGAGCGATCCTCTGCACCTCCCGATCCACTTCATCTTGGGTCGGCTTTATGCCCTCTTTGTCCGAGATTTTTTCAAGCAGGAGCGACGCCTTCACGTTCCTGAGCGCCTTGTCTCGCTGGCTTTCTTTAACCTTTTGCCAGTCGAGCTTGACGGTGTTCGGGTCGATACCCTTGCCCACCAGATCGCGCAGCTGCGCTCTCACCTGATTCTCAATCTGGCGCTCAATGTAGACCTCCGGAACGGGAAACTCATGTGTTTCAACCAATCTGTCGATGAGCGCCTCTTTGGCGGCCTGCTGGGCGACGTACTGCTTCTCGTGGAAAATGGATTTCCGGATGGCCTCTCTGAGTTCCTCAAGCGTCTTATAGTCGCCCAAGTCCCTGGCGAATTCGTCGTCGAGTGCAGGTAACTCCTTCTGTCGTACTATCTTGGGCGTCAGCTGGAAGTGAACGGTCTTCCCCGCTAGACGCTCCTGGCCGTAATCTTCCGGAT
>JBPCJX010000099.1:0-10032 GCA_051004875.1 Bryobacteraceae bacterium | reverse complement strand
CGGGACAGTCTTCGCGGTCTCGCCGTTCTGTTCTTCGTTTCCGCGCTCGGTTGCGCTCTGGCCTGGAATTGGCTTTCTTTTGTAACGTTCCGCTTTATTGCCGGGTTAGCGATCGGAGGATCCTCCGTCCTCGGACCAATATACATTGCTGAGGTCGCGCCTGCGCAATGGCGCGGCCGATTGGTCGGTTTTTTTCAGCTCAGCATCGTTTTCGGTATTCTGGTGGCTTATTTCTCGAACTACGCCATTGGTACTCTCAGCCTCGGGGGTTTGGAATGGCGATGGAAGCTTGGCGTGTCGGCTTTACCGGCCGTAATCTTGTTCCTCACGCTTTTCTCGATTCCTCGGAGCCCGCGCTGGCTCGCTCAAAAGAACCGCATCAGTGAAGCTCGGCAGGTGCTGACGATGATAGGCGAAGAGGACGTTGAAACGGAGCTGCGCGACATCGTTAAATCTATCGGTAGCGAGCCCTCCAACAGGGAACACCTCTTCTCAAAAAAATATCGTTTCCCGGTATTTCTCGCCATCACAGTCGCGGTCTTCAATCAGCTCGCCGGCATCAACGCCATTCTGTACTACTTGAATGACATCTTCTGGCGCGCTGGTTTCAACAAAGTATCTGGTGACCTTCAAGCCGTCGGGGTAGGAGCGACGAACTTTGTTTTCACCATAGCTGCCATGTCCGTAATCGACAGAGTTGGACGCAAGACCCTGCTCTTGATCGGGTCTGTGGGGACATGCGTATGCTTAGCGCTGGTGTCGGTGATTTTTGTTTCGGGGACGCATCAGCAGTTGTTGATATTGCCTCTTGTCGGCTACATCGCGTCTTTTGCATTCTCACAGGGCGCAGTCATTTTGGTGTATATCAGCGAAGTGTTCCCAAACCGCGTACGCGCAAAAGGCCAGAGTCTTGGCAGTTTTACGCATTGGATGACTACGGCTCTAATCTCTGGTATATTTCCGATGCTTGCGGCGCATTCGGCCGCTATACCATTTGCATTTTTCTCAGCGATGATGGCGCTCCAGTTTTTCATCGTGCTGTTCACGTTTCCAGAGACGAAAGGAATAACGCTTGAAGACATGCAAAGGAGGCTTCATATTGAATAACATCACACGATTGGTACCTAGTTTAGAAAGGCAAATCCAATCGGCCCTGCGTAGGCAAGAGGTATTCGAAGCTGATATGTCGTGGTATTACTAACCGGTTTGTGCGCCTTCCTCCCACATCTTGCTGTTGCTCCTGACCGGAGGCCCTGAATTCTTTGGGCGGGGTTGAAAACAGAATATGGTGAAGCTTGAACGAAAGCGGGCGTACGCCGATAAGCTGCGCTTAGTTGAACTTATAAATCATCTGCTTTTGTGGATTAGGCGAGATTGAGTTGCAGTTTGGTCACTGAAGCCGCCGGAAAGCTAAAGTTAAACAGGCCTCCTGTCGCAGGGACCGCAGCACTGCGCGGAGCAACGGTGTTCGGCTCGTCGAACGTATTATGGCCGTGTATATCTCGGGCCGTCAGAATATTGGCAGTCGCTGAGTGTGTACTCGCACCGCGAAGCACGATCTGCGTCTCACGAGTTTGAGTAACATGCGGATTCACCACCGTCAGGGTCAGCGTCTTCTCCTTTATTGAAGCCGATCCCTTCAAACCCCAAAAGCTTCCTTCCGTTCCGTTTTGCGCAAACTTGATTTCAGGCGCTGCGAAGTTTGTGCGCACTCCGCGCGCCCCCTGATGTGCGGCGTACATCGAGAAAACATGAAAGTTTGGCGTGACGAGGAGCTTGTCTTCGTGTGCGAGGAAAAGGGCATTGAGATTGTTCACCAGCTGGGCACAATTCGCCATACTCACCTTTTCTGGATTTCGGTTGAAACAATCGAGTGTAAGCGCTGTCAGCACGGCATCACGGATGGTGATCTGCTGCCCGAAAATATGGGTTGCATCCACTTCCGTTCCCTCCCGGTACCACGATCCGTACTCATCGACAACCAACTTGATCCGATGATCGCGATCGTATTCACCCATGACTGCCCAATGATCCGTAATGATCTGTTCGATACGATTGCCGCTGAGAAGAAGTTCGTACCACTCCTTCTCATCAAATTGCAACGCATCCCCGTCGCCGGGCACCCGCGAGTAATGATGTACTGACCAGCCCGAAAAATGGGGATTCTTGTAAGCATGTCCGGTGGACAGCTCTTCGAAGAAACGGCGGGTCCAGTCCATATCATCTCCGTTTGGACCGGAGGCAATAAACTGCAGGTCCTGTCCATACTCCGGAACCCAGCTCGTGAAACGTCGAAATTCGGACGCATAATCCTCAGGGGTGAAATTCCCTCCGCAGCCCCAACTCTCGTTTCCGATGCCCCAATAGCGGACGTCAAAAGGTTCCGCAAAGCCGGAAGCAGCACGCCGCTTTGCCAACATTGTCGAATCGGCGGGTGAGTTACAGTATTCGACCCACCTATCGAAATCAATCGCAGGAAGGCTGCGCAAGTTCGCGGCTAGATACGGCTCGGCCCCACTCAATTTACAGAGACGAATGAACTCATTCGTTCCAAAGGCGTTGTTGTCAAAAATCTGGAGGCCTTTCTCGTGTAATCGTCGTGCATCAGGATCCACTTCCCAGAAGTTTGTGTGCGAAGGCCGCTCTTGTGCTGGTCCAATTCCATCCTTCCAGTCATAACTATCCGCGAAGCAGCCGCCTGGCCAACGGATGATTGGTGGGTGAATCTCCTTCAGCCGGTCGAGTAGTGCTTTCCGAATGCCGTGGACATTTGCAATTTTCGAATTCTCCCCAACCCACACTCCGTCGTAGATCACACCTCCGATATGCTCCGTAAAATGGCCATAGATATTTTGGGAAATCGTGCCAATTGGCTCATCAACAAATACTTCTATGTATGAGTCGCCCCCTTTACCTATGGCTCTGCTAAAGGAACAAACAAACGCGGAGCTCGTCGCGGCTGCACCTTTCAAAAATTCTCGTCTTCGCATACTTGCCCTTCCCCGTGGCGCACGGGTCTAAATCACTTCATCAAGCCTAGTTCCCCGGCAATACAGCCGATGGAACCAAGGCGCACCTTCCGCAGCTGCGCCTTTCACTACCTCGTTGGCTCCCAACTTGCGTGCCACCCATCATCCTAGCCCGCAGCGGCTGTTCTAAAATCTGGATCGAGAAGCTCGATCTTCAACCCCGTGTCGCCGCGCTTGAGAGAAGCGAGATCATGGCGTGCACCGGTCGACGCTGCCTCACTCATCGCGCGCTCAACACGGAGGGTTCAGTAGCTGAGGAGGATGTGCTGCGGAACTGCGGCAACTTCAGCGAGTGCACGATCCCGAACCAGTGCTTCGCTTTCTCTGATTTCATGTATTCATCTCGTCTGATACTCCAGTCGTCTGTAACCGGTCAAAGACGAGGCATCTCAACATGCCTACATGCTCAACGATTAAAATACCCTATAGAATGGTAAGTTCTTTCCGGTTGAGAACTCTACGATGCCATTGCTGAACCCTACTACAGTCCGCGAAAATGCAATCCAGAACTACAATTTCTGGGCCAACGATCCGTTCGATAGGTCCAGTCCGATCCGGATGGTCGTGGGTCGACTGCTTGACAGTCGGACCTACATGGAATCAATTCGATCCTTTCAGGTTCCTCAAAACGGTCTTGCCATCTGGTTCTTCGGTCAAAACGGATTTATCGTCAAAGCTGCTCAAGGACCCCTCATCGGAATCGATCTGTATCTCACCGACAGTTGTGCCGAGAGTTTTGCCGAGCTCCCTTTTCGGTTGAACCGCCAATTACCGGTTTTCGTCGAACCGGAAGACTTGGATGTGGACGTTTTCCTGACCACACATTCGCATAACGACCACGCGGACCCGGAGACAATACGCCGGTTCACCAAGAAAGTGGGCGCGATTTTCATCGGACCTTGGCAGTCAGTCCAGAGATACAAGGAATGCGGCATATCTGAAACGCTCTGCCGATTGCTTCATCCGGGACAGGAGTTGGGACTCAGAGGCCCGACTAAAGTCAAAGGCACGCACCTTTGCCTTGCCCACGGACAAGACGGATCTGAATCACACAGGCGTTTTGCTTGAGTTCGCGAATGGAATCACGTTCTACAATACCGGAGATACCGCCTACTGTGACTTGCTCAATGAACTACTTCCGCGCGGTGCCGACGTATGTGCGATTTGCATAAATGGCGGTTTCCACAATTTACATCACATGAATGCTGCTCAGATCGTGAAAGCGATCCAGCCCTAGATCGCAATTCCGTGCCATTACGACATGATGATCAACAACGTTGGCCATCCGCAAATGCTGGAGTCTTCGCTCAGAATTCTGGGAAATAATACGCGTGTACAAATACTCCGCTACTACGAATCTTGGGTCTATTTCAGCGAACGCTAACGTAGCGAGAGAGTCATCTATGATCTATACGTTCGCGTATCTACTTGCATTTCACGTCCCTACATTGAGACAAACCGAGCGCTATGGCAAGACAAGAAAGGACTGAAAATCGTGGAGATCTCGCTGGCTGGCAAAGTGGCGGTAGTCACCGGCGCGTCATCGGGAATCGGGCTCGCAGTGACGCGACGCTTTCTGGAGTGTGGTGCTAACGGGGTGATCGCGGTTGATCGCCGCAACGAGCTTCCCGAAGATTTGCGTAGCTGCCAAGCCAGATTTGGCGATAAGCTCAGAATAGTAAACGGAGATGTTGCGGACGAAGCGGTCGCCATTGAGTTTACTAGGGCCGCAGTGCAACACTTTGGCCGCCTTGATGTTTTTGTTAGTAATGCGGGTGTAAGCGTCGTGCGAGCTCTTCACGAACACACGCCCGAAGAGTGGGACTCTGTGATAAATTCGAACGTCAAAGCCGTATTTTGGGCCGCACGCCACGTCATCCCTCTCATGATTCGTCAACAAGCTGGACTCATCCTTATCAGCGGCTCCATATCGGGCGAGGCTGGCATCCCCACACAAGGAGCTTACGCACCTTCCAAGGGAGCTCTCCATCAGATGACTCGGCAGATGGCAGTCGAATATGCGAGATACGGCATTCGTGTGAACACGATCGCCTGCGGCACGGTGGATACTCCGATCGTGCACAGGTCGGCAGAGGCCTCTGGCAATCCAGAAGCGTACTGGGACATGCTTCGGCGTAACCATCCAATAGGGCGAATTGCCAGTGCCGATGAAGTTGCAGCGTTTTACACGTACATGGCGAGTGATTATGCGAGTTTCTTCACTGGCTCGATATTGATGATGGACGGCGGCTACACAGCCCAATAGCGACGGCGTTAAAACGAAGTATGTTGGCTGCCAGATATCTCGGCCCAAACCGAATTGAACCGGTGGAAGTACCCGTTCCTCAGATTGGAAGTGAAGAGGCACTCATCCGGGTAGATGTCTTCGGGTTCTGCGGGTCAGATATCGGAATTATATCTGGGGTGCACCCGCGCGCCAAAGAGCCGCTCACTGTGGGCCACGAATTTTGTGGGAAGATCAGCGAGATTCATACGGCCAGTCATGAGTTTAGGAATTGTGATTTCGTCGCCATGTACCCGCTCATCTCCTGTGGAAAATGCTTCGTATGCCGGACCGGTAATCCACACGTGTGTCGGACGTTGCGCTTGTACGGGTTCGATACTGACGGTGGCATGGCTGAGTACGCGAAGGTGCCCGTAAACAGTCTGATCCGGCTGCCGCAGGATATGCCAGCCTACGTTGGCGCGATGATTGAACCTTTAGCGGTGGCCGTTCACGGCGTCTCCCGTACATCGCTGGCAGAGGTCACGACAACTTTAGTAATGGGAGCCGGCCCCATTGGATTGCTAACGGCTCTCGTAATTCGGGCCCCGCGGCGTTCATCAGGTAGTCGTCAGCGATGTTCTTCCCTCGCGTCTTGAGCTTGCAGCCGAGCTCGGCTTCACGCCTGTCTCCGCGGGAGAAGAACTGAAGCCAGTTCGTACACAACTTTACCGCCGGCGAGGGCGCCGACGTGGTGTTTGAATGCGCCGGAGCCGCTGCGAGCGCGCGAGACATGACATCTTTTGTCCGACCTAGGGGAACAATCGTGAATCTTAGCGTGTTTAAAAAACCAGTAGTGGTCGATCTGCAAGCGGTGAACTTCAAAGAGATTATGATCATCGGTTCTCGCGTTTATACTCGACAGGATTTCAAGGAGGCCGTCAAGCTCGCGAGCACTTTGCCGTTGCGCCGTATTGTCACCACCTCCTTCCCTTTAAAGAAGGTGGAAGAAGCCTTCGCCTGCTTCGAACGTGGTGAAGAAGTTTGCAAAGTTATGATTCTACCCAACGATACGGTCGAATGAATCCATTCTCTATTCTAAGCCGGAGTCATGGAATGACGGAACACTGTTAGCGTTCGCACCAAGTGCCGAACTCCGATGCGCTGAACAAACTGGATCCTGACACATAGGTTTGCTGAGTTACTTGGATTCTCGAAGAGTGGCTGCTGTCGCTATCAGCTGAAATTCGTTCAGCACGGCAGGCTGCGGGGGGTTCGCTGATCATCACGATCGGGTCGTCGATGCGGACTCGCCGTCATGATCGAATGCTCGGCCATAGCGTACCGGCGAAGCTCGGTGCGTCGTTCTACAGAGCTACCGGATGGATCCCCACTCTCGCTTGGTGTCGACGTACGTACGTTTTTCATCGGGAGTACCGCCTGAGAAACGCCAATCGAACCCGATGAACCCCTCTGTACCACCGATTAAGCTGTCAGTAGCGAAGTCACAGTCTCGCGTCGCACGAATAGTTGGTGAGAACAGCGCCTTCTCACCAATATCTGGCCTACGGGCTCGAACGGGCCTCCGTGAAATCACTGTCGCGTTAAATCGCCTTGTATAGATTCTGGTGACCCGATTGTGGCGGATGACGCGCTAGCGTCCCTTCTGAGTCCGAACAATCGACAACTGATTCCCAATCAGCCACATCCAACACTGCCCGTCGATAGGGAACGATAAACGCCGTTGTCGTCTGAATCGTTTTTGGAACGCCCAATTGCAAGTTGCCCAGAGTTTGCGAACTCGGCGACGGAGAGCGAAGTCAATAAGGGCATAAGTACAACTTCAAAGATCGAGGACTACCCACGCTGGAGCGTGGTCGCTAGCGTTTTCCTCGCCACGCACCCATCGGTCTACACCGCCCTCGACAAGTCGCTCTGACAGTATCGGTGAGAGCAGGATATGGTCGAGCCGCATGCCCTTGTCAGCAGGCCACCGGTCGCGTTTGTAATCCCAGAACGTCCAGAGCGGGCCGTCCGGGTGCAGCCTCCGCAGAGCGTCCGTCCAGCCTTGAGCTAGCAGTCGCGCGAAGGCTTCGCGGCTTTCAGGTTGGATCAACGCGTTGTTATCTAAGGATCGCGTTTGGTAAACGTCCTGCACCGTTGGGACGACGTTGTAATCGCCAGCCAACACGACCGGTACACCAGCGCTCATGAGTTCGGCAGCATGTGTGATGAGACGTGCGAACCAGGCCAGCTTGTAATCGAACTTCGGACCGGGCTGAGGATTGCCGTTCGGGAGATAGATCGAAGCGATCAAGACTCCATTTACGGCCGCCTCGATGTAGCGTGCTTGGCGATCCTCAGCATTGCCAGGCAGGCTTGCGCGGGTCAGCGCCGGATCGCAGTCTCGCGCGAGGATCGCCACGCCGTTCCAGGAACGCTCGCCGTGCCAGACTGCACGATAGCCGAGGGCTCGAAGGGTCTGCGCGGGAAATGCGTTCTGCTCGGACTTGAGTTCCTGCAGACAAACGACATCGGGCTTGGTTTTGGCGAGCCAAGCCACGAGGTTTTGCAGCCGCGTGTTGACGTTATTGATGTTGAGCGTGACAATCTTCAACGTTCAGTCCTTCAAAGCGAAACGCCGTTGTGACTTGCGCGAGTGTGCCAGCGACACCGATCTCGGCGTTCGGCCTGTCTCCCCGATTTGATTGTCCCTGTTCCGCAGATGAATAGCGCGGGTTCAGGCAGTCCGCCGCGAGCGTTCCTCTGGGTAGAAAATGGTCCATTATGGCTGCGCTCGCCACTGGAGATCTCGAACCCACAACCATTCAGCATCTGGAGGATCCCGAAGTTCAGGCACACGAACTCGGATCAACGGCCCTGCTCGACATCGTTCGGGCATGTCTTCACGCCAACTCAGCGGACTGGATTTTCCTTCGTGAACTGAGAGTGGGCACCGGCTTCCGCAACGGCGCTGCGCAACGGCTGGATGCCTTCGCGCTAAATTGCTTTGCCCACACTTCGATGAAGCGCGTGTGCTACGAACTCAAAACGTCTCGTGCGGACTTCTTCTGCGAGATGAAGCAGCCGTTAAAACGCCGGATCGGGTTGCGCTACTCGAATGAGTTCTATTTCGTAACGCCGGCCGCATTGCTGAATACCTCTGAAATCCCCATTGAATGCGGACTCGTTGAAATCGGACCCTTGACAGATGAAGAGCCGAACTCAATGTTTGCGCGTGCTGGGGCCTTTAGTCATTTCGATGTGGACCATAGCACTTACTGCCGAGTCACTGTGCCGGCTCCCTGGCGAGAAACGCCCGGCCCGACGTGGCAATTCGTTGCAGGTATGCTGCGGAACCAGCAAAGAGTATTTCAGGAAAGGCCTCCAAAGCCGCCGAATCAGCAACGGCTACCGTTTCTCGACTGATCTGGCCCGGGAACACTGGGAACGTCACTTATTTTGAAATACATGAACCGGGAACAGGCCGGGAACAAGACTGGGAACTTCACCCTTGCAGTCTTCGGTACCGCCATTCCAGCCTGCTTCCCTGGCGTTCGCGATAGCGTTGCCAGCCGAGAGCGCGGAAAGAGCGAGCCACTCGGTTTTTGATAGCCCGCGCTGACCAGAGGTGAAATGAAGCCAATTAGGCCGAGAGGTGGAACAATGCCCGTGAGGCTCGCCAGCAAAACTCGCCAGCAGTATTGGGACCGGCGGTCAGACGTCCACGCCAAAGTCCAGGGCACGGACAACAAAATCGCCGAGCCGGACCAGATCAGGATCGCGACGAAAAGGGGCGATGAGTGCCCCAGGTAACGCTGTAGTCCGGGAACCATCGGCCAAAGGCCGGCGGAGTAGTATGCCGAAGCATTCCTGAAAGCAGATCGCCGCGATCCGCCCGTCAGGCATGCCACGGGCATGGCGAATGCCGCGGCAAGCCCCGCTGGATGCCCGGTTGAAATCGCAAGGCCGATAGCGACCGAAGAACAAAAGGAAAGTCCATCAGCGAAACGTTCTTTCATAGAGTAAGCAAAGGTTTGAGCCGATTACGTATCTAGAGAAGGGGCAGCGCGATCCCCGCATAAAAGGCGAGATCGAGCGGGCAAGGCGCGAGTGGGACAGGAAGGTTCGCAAACTATGGAAGGATCTCTCAAGAGCCTTTCCCGCCTGTAGAGAGAACCAGTTTTCAGAGCTCATTCACTGCTGTTGGTTGTATGGCAATGCGCTGAACGCGCTCAAGTGGCGCGCAAAATACGGCACAAGCAAGGAGAAGAAGGAACGCCAGCGCACATTGGCGCAGTTGGATAAGGAACACCGTCGCCAAGCTCAAAGGCTTGCGGATGAAGCGCGCGCACTTGCAAACAGCATCACGGAACTCCGTAACAATTTGATATTCTCCGAGCCGAACTTCAACGCGACGTTACATGCGGTGTACCTACTGATTGTGGACGCGTTTCGTATCACCAGGTGAAGAAGGGAACCGACGAGAAGAATTCCCCTCTCTCACCGCGGATCTGAATCGATTGGCGGACCGAATTCAGGCCTGTTTATGCAGCCGTCTTGAACCCGGTAAGCCCCTAGAAACGACGACAGTTAACAGTCGCCGGATGGCGCTGAATGCTCTCTGTGGAAGCGAGAAGTACGGTTTAGCGGGTATGATTCCACTCGCTACGGACAGCTCCGGAAAGGTGCACCGACAGCTTCTTGCAGATTTAGTCAATCTCATTCATCCGGAGCTTAGCCTGCGCGGTGAGGATATCCGCCGAGAGGATCTGCGGC
>JBPCJX010000098.1:0-69146 GCA_051004875.1 Bryobacteraceae bacterium | reverse complement strand
GGCAGGCGGAAAATTGGCAGCAAGCGATCGAGTATTTTTCGAAAGCGACCAAGCTGGATGCCAGCTTCGCGGATGCTTATCTGGGGCTGGGGCGCTCTTTACTGGGTGCGAATCAGGCCGCAGAAGCCGTGGCGCCGCTCGAAATTGCCGCGAAACTCCGGCCGGACAACCCCGTGGTGCATTTCAATCTCGCGACCGCGTACCGCCGCGCCGGGCGCAAGGCCGATGCGGATAGAGAGTTCGTTGCACACCGGCAAGCTTCCGAAAAGGCAAACCAGACTAGCGACGAGATTAAGAAACAGGTCTCGGGTGCAAACGTGGAAGGGTCTCCGCCAACCGAGAAATCGCCGCGATAGCATGCGCCTCGTTTGCGCCGGAGCGTGGGGCAGCCTACTATTATTGACGATCTCCGCAGCATTGTCGCTCAGCGCGCCTGAAGGAATCCAGTTCACTGACGTAGCCAAGACCGCTGGGATCCGGTTTACCCACTACAAAGGGAGCCATGGCGTTTCAACGATTCTCGAAGAAGCAGGACCTGGCGTGTGCGTGGCGGATTTCGATGGCGACGGCTTCGAGGATATCTATTTCGTGAATGGCCGGGATCTGTACGGAAACGGCATCGAGGTGCGCAACGCGCTATATCGGAATAACGGCAACGGTACCTTTGCGGACGTAACCGAGAGAGCGGGCGTGCCCGGCAATGCGTATGGGCTGGGTTGCATCTGGGGGGATTACGATAATGACGGTCACCCGGATCTCTATGTCACGCAATACGGCAAGAACATTTTGTATCGCAATAACGGAGACGGCACATTCACCGACGTCACACAGAAAGCTCATGTAGACGGAACCGATTTCGGAACTGTATTCCATACGGGCGCGACATTTTTCGATTACGACCGCGATGGTTATCTCGATCTCTATGCCGGTGGGTACGTAGAATTCGGGCCGGGGAGCCAAAGGACGTGCAAGATCGGGTTTGACGTTCAGGCGAGCTGTGCCCCGTCTGTGTACAAGGGCAGCCCGGCGGTGTTATATCACAACAACCGGGACGGAACATTTACGAACATTACGAAAGCTGCCAAGATCTTTCAGCCAAACGGGAAGAATCTCTCGATAGCGGCCGCGGACTATGACAATGACGGGTGGTCGGATCTGTTCGTAGCCAACGATGGTATCGACGTGTATCTGTACCATAACGAGCACAACGGCACATTCAAAGAAGTGGCGCTGACTACGGGGATCGCGCTAACCGCCAATGGCAATCCGATGGCCGCCATGTGTATGTCGCTTGGCGATTACGATAACGATGGCTTTCTGGACTTGTACGTCTCAGATTTTCAGGGTGCGGGCGATCACATCTGGCACAACGATCGGGAGGGTTTTCTCGAAGAAGTTAGTGATCGCGCCGGGCTTACTACCGCGACGCAAGGCGTATTGAGCTTTGGCGGCGGCTTCTTCGATTACGACAACGACGGGCGGCTTGACCTGTTCATCGCGAATGGGCACGTATATCAGGGCGTGGAGAAGACGGCGCCCAACATTCACTACAAGCAGATCAATTCGTTGTTCCACAATGCCGGTGGCGGGAGATTTGCGGATGTGACGACGATGTCAGGGAGTGGATTCACAACGCCGTACTTGGGGCGCGGCGCGGCGTTTGCGGACTTCGATAACGATGGCTATCCGGACGTTGTGGTCGGCAATAATGGCGACCCGCCGTTACTGCTGCACAATAACGGCGCTACTCCGGGGAACCACTTTGTGAATTTCAGATTAGTGGGAACGCGCAGCAACCGTGACGCCATGGGCACAAGAATTAAGGTAACGTCCGGTGGCGTCTCGCAGATTCGAGAGATAACGGGAGGCGGCAGCTACCTTTCGCAAAGCGACTTGCGCGCTCAGTTCGGACTTGGCCAGCAAACGCGCATCGAGAGCATGGAGATCTCCTGGCCAAGCGGTCTCCGGCAAAGCTTTACAGGTATCGATGCAGACCGATTCTATGTCGTCGAAGAGGGAAAGGACGATTTGCGTTTACAGCGATTTTAGATTCGTCTAAATACCTCTCGATCGTCATAGGAGAGGCAGGCCGAATCCAGGATGAATGTCGATATAGTTCTTCATATCGTCGTCCTGAGACCAGACCGCGTCTATGATATTGAACATCTCGCGAAGCAGGTGGGCTGTCAATTGCATCATAAATGAAGAATTCAGAAAGGCCAGTCTTACACGCGAGCTCGGTCGATCTACACGTGCCCAGTCTGATCGATTCATCAGTCGGCCTTTGAGGGCTCTCGAAAGTTGACCAGCTTGGTACCGGAATTTAGGATCGTCAAACTTGCCGAGGACTTTAAGCCCATGTATCCAGCCAGCTCCGGTTAGCGAGTACCGGTCAAAAGATCTCACCTTCACTAAACCGCGCTCAAGCAGATCGTCCCAGGTGGTTCGGTATACAACCTCAAACTTCTTCGCCTTGGTGTCATGCTCCTGCCACTCGTACGGTTCCTGGCGATCCTGCATCATTAGACGAAGTGCCAGGACAATATTCTTCTCTCGCTGTTTGTCCGATAGACTCACTTGGATACTCAAATCCTGGCTAACGTTCCACATCTGGAGCAAGAGGCCATTCAATGTTCACCCTGTCAAACGAATCAATTCTCTTCTGCCTACCTTGAGGGAGAACGGCTGCTTTTATCAGCAGTGTGCACTCACACAGGCAGTCCTTTTACCGTCTGAGCATTGAGCATCTTTTCCGCATTCAAGGCGCCTGCAGGTGTGTCTTCATGCTTGAAGATGGCGTAGGTGGGATACGCATTGGCACGGTATTGCTGGACGCGGTAAGCGATACTGCCCAACTCGGATTCCGTGTAGTCGGGCTTTCGCAAACGTAGATAGACGAAATCGGCGGTTACGACATGTGGAGTTTCCAGATTCTCGTTCTCCGCCATGCACAGCGCAACGTTTGCGCCTTTCAGCACCTCGTATGTAGCTTCGTCGAACCAGCTTGCGTTCCTGAATTCGAATGCCGCCTGGACGGGTTTCGGCAGCAGCGTTATGAAATCGCGCAGCGTTTCGACATCCGCTTTAAACGATGGAGGAAGCTGAAACAGGATAGGACCGAGGCGGCCGGCTGCGCGCAACGGCTCCAACGATTGCAGAAAAACCCGTGTGAATTCCTCGGCGTCTTTCAACTTCAGCGAGTGCGTGATCTTCATGTGCGCCTTAGGCAGAAACACGAAGCCGTCAGGCGTGGCAGCGATCCATTTTTCAAACGTAACCGGCTGCGCAATGCGGCGGTAAGTGTAGTTCACTTCGACGGCGTTGAGACGGGTAGCGTAATAGGACAGAAAACTTGCGCTGGGCAGTTTTTCAGGGTAGAAATCGGGCTTCCAACTCGCATAAGCGAAGCCCGACGTTCCGCAGTAAAGTTTAGCTTCCGGCATCGGTCAAAGACCCGCGAACCAGTCGTACCCTTCTTCGGCCCAGTAATCAGCCGGTCTGTCGTTCGTATATTCGATCATGCCGATACGCTTGATATTTTTGATTCCGTATTTGACGGGAATCACGAGGCGAAGTGGAGCTCCGTGCTCATCGGCCAGCGGCTTCCCGTTCTGCTCGTAAGCCAGCAGCGTCTGTGGATGCAGGGCGCTCTTCATATCGAGTCCAACATAGTAGTCATCGCCGGGCGTGGCGAGCGAGACGAAATTCGTCAGCTTGCGGTCTGGCCGGAAATACGTTTTTGTGAAGTCCGAAAAACGGGCACCACCCCAGTGAGTTATCGTACTCCAGCCTTCTATGCAGCAGAACCGCGTGATCATTTCGACTTTGGGAAGTGCGCGGATATCCGTCAAAGAGAGCTTAAGCTCCGGCCCGCCTTCGTCGTTGGACACCTGGATCTCCCAATTGTTCGCATCGATATCATCATCCATTCCGATATCGCCGTTGGGCTTCAGCCATCCCACCTGGTCGCGCGAGTAAGTGGGCATCAGGTGTGAATTGCTCAAATAAGCGTGCGCCAATTTCCCGTTCCAATCGAGAATCCGGCGTTGCGGCCATTGAAGTCCGCCATCTCGTGTTCTCGATCGCATCCATTCGTATCCGCCAATCGCTCCCAGCGCCGCTACTCCTCCTATCAGGAAATCTCGCCGAGTTCTTCGCCGCAGTTTGCGCCTCGTTTCGTCGTCGGACAGAACGATTTCACGATCCCAGCTATTCATTGTCGTTCACGAGTTCGTAGCCGATAACCATGCTGCGGAAATTGTTCCAGCCGGCGCGAACCACTTGCGCAACGTGCACGACGAAAAACGCCACGTAGCCTAGCGTCAGCAGAAAATGGATTAATCGCGCTCCCTCATAGCCGCCGAATAGAGCGGCTAACCATCCTAACTGCGCGGGTTTGTAAATAGCAAGACCGGTTAACACGGAGCCGACGCCCATCAAAATGATTGCCGAATAGCTCACCTGCTGAGCGGCGTTGTACTTTTCTTGACGCGGAGCTTCGTTGTGCAGGCCAAAATCGTGCAGCAACACATACCAGGCGTCTCGAAATGTGGATAGGGAGCGTGGAACTAACAGCCGCCACTCGCCGGATATGAGAGTGTAGCCCACGTAGAGAATGCCATTAATCACGAACAGCCACATGAAGACGAAATGTAGCGCCATACCGTCGGCGAGGCGATGATCCATGTGAAGGATTCGGTACACCCAGGCGGGAACGATAGGAAGTGGGCCGATGTGATAGCTGTCGTACGCCCAGTAGACCAGGAATCCACTCCAAATCATCAGAAACAGCAGTGGAAAGTTGATCCAGTGAAACCAGCGGATGGCGACGAGGTGTTTAAGCCTGAGTGTCTGCATTCAGCTTTCACTAGCTTACTATGCGAAGTACCCGTAGTGTTTCTAGCTATTAAGAGAGTATCCTTATTTGTTCACGTATGCAGCAATGCGCTACAACAAACCCATCCCAGCCGCTGACATTGTTATGCCTGGCTAGCTATGAAAAGGGGCATGGGTTTCTGCAGCAGGCCAAAAAGCAGGGCTGTCGGGTTTTCCTTCTGACCTCTCTAAGCCTTCAGTACAAGGCCAATTGGCCACTCGAGAGCTTGGATGAAATCTTCTACATGCCGGACCAGGAGAACGAATGGAATCTCCAGGACATGCTTCTCGCCGTGAGCCATATGTGCCGGACGATACAAATCGATAGGATTGTCGCGCTTGACGATTTCGATCTGGAGAAGGCTTCATTTTTGCGGGAACACTTGCGCCTGCCGGGACTTGGCGAAACTGCAACGCGCTACTTTCGCGATAAACTCGCCATGCGTATGCGGGCAACAGAGCAGGGGATCCCTGTTCCAGAGTTCACAGCCACTTTCAATTACGAAGAAATAACGCGGTATCTTGATACCGTTCCTCCTCCGTGGCTGTTGAAGCCGCGCCTGATGGCCGGTGCGATAGGCATCAAGAAGCTTTGCGATAAGCAAGATGTCTGGGATAAGATTCATAGCCTCGGCGATCAGCAGTCCTTCTTTGCCCTTGAACGTTTTGTCCCGGGAGATATCTTTCATGTCGATTCAATTTGGTTTAAAGGGGAGATGATCTACGCGGTAGCGAGTGCATACGGAACGCCTCCGCTCGATGTCACACAGAGCGGCGGCATCTTCACGACCAGAATTGTCGAGCGCGGCTCGCAGATCGACGGCGCTTTGAAACGGCTGAATCAAGAAGTATTGGAAGGATTCGAACTCGCCGATGGCGTTTCTCACACTGAGTTTCTTCGCGCTCATGAAGATAAAAAGATCTACTTTTTGGAGACCTCGGCTCGCGTGGGCGGCGCTCACATCTCCGACCTCATTCAGGCGGCGACGGGAATCGACATGTGGGCGGAGTGGGCCAAGGTCGAGCTGGCCGCGGCCTCCGGTCTATCCTATGCGCCTCCTCAGCCGAGCAATGACTATGCGGGATTGCTGGTGTCGCTAGCGCGGCAAGAATGGCCGGATACCTCCAGCTTTCGGGAACCGGAACTCGTCTGGCATTTGAGCAAGCATCACCACGTTGGTTTTATTGTAAAATCGCCGCACTACGAACGCGTTGGTGAATTGCTGAAGCTTTACTCTGAGCGCGTGCGCAGTGAGTACCACGCTTCGGCACCGGCCCGGGAGAAGGTGCGGGAGTAAGGAACAGTGTTGACGCCGCCTCTGCGCAATTAGCGGCACGAACCGAGGCTGCAATCAATCATCTGAACGAAAAGCGCGGCCATCTGTTCGTTTCGGAATACACCGGTCATCTGATCACGATTGCCGGACGCTCCGATCAGTTGAAACAATCTGTCACAGTTTTCCTGGATTGCCTAGTACCCAGGAGAAACTGGAGCCATCGGTCGCTTTCATCTTCTGCGTTACGGGCTAGCAGCGGTCTTCTGGGGACTAAAGATGTCGTGGCTGAATGCGCGGTGGGCGGCCATTTTCCAATTACGGTTTCGCTCGGTATCATCGGTTTGCTCTTGAGGCTTTCCATCTGCTTATCTCTTCCTTTTCCGAAACGGACTGCCGCGAATCCCTTACTGAGACATGGGTAGATTTCACAGGGCCTCCTGAGGTATCTACCTACAAGCCACTCGCGACCCGAGCGCTCGACCTGCCCCTGAGACCTGCCTTCCGAAACAAAACACACTGAGCGGAGTCTAGTTTAAAGCCACACCGCTAGTTGATGGCGTTAGTAATACTTTCCACTGAAATAGAAATAACTAAAAAAAGGATTATCACATGTTTTTTCGAAAGTTCCCCGCTACAGCCCTTGTGGTAGCGTTCACTGTTTTTTCCAGTTCCCTTATCGCCCAGGAACATATCGTGTCTCCAAGCGAGTTGCGCAATGATCTGCGCCAGGCGACTACAGCACGCCAAACAAACTTGGCCGATGTGAACCACTTCTTCGCTTCAGACCGCGTCCAACAGGTTCTCAAGACGAGCAGGATGGACGGCGAAAAAATCCAGAAAGCCGTTCCGTTCCTGAGTGACCAAGAACTATCCAACTTAGCGAGTAAGACGCGGGGTGCTGAAAAGGATCTCGCGGCAGGCGAACTGACCAATGGACAGATCAGCCTGATCATCATGGCAGTAGCTGCTTATGCATTTCTTACAGTATTGGTGCTGGCCTTTAAGTAGATCCACACGGGCATGCAGTTCCCGCCTGTTTGCCCTGTTGGTATTCATCCTGAGTCCTGCTCTACTGGCAGAGAACTCGGGATTATGGTTGGATGTCCCCTTCGTGCGCCAGGAAAAACAGGGTTGCGGATCGGCAGTCGTTTCGATGCTCATGCAGTATTGGATTGGCCAGAGCGGCACAGGTTCGACTGCCGGCACACGGGAGAACGCACAGGAAAAAACGATCCAAACAGCCCTCTATTCGCCCGGGGCGAAGGGTGTGTACGGCTCCGATATGGAGCGCTACCTTCACGAGGCGGGCTTCTCCACCTTCCGTTTTGCCGGCGATTGGGGCGACCTACGCCAACACCTTTCTAAGGGGCGCCCCCTCATTGTATGTCTCCAGCCTAAGAGTTCCCGCGACCCGCTCCACTATGTAGTGGTTACGGGCCTCGGCAGAGACCAGGGCTCTGTGCTGCTCAACGATCCTGCACGCGGCAAGCTCATTGAGGAGAATGGCGAGCATTTTGAGAAGGAGTGGAAAGCCACTGGCCACTGGACGCTCCTGGTCCTTCCGCAGCACGGACCTTGAGGCCCATTTTCTCCGCTCGGCATTTCGCGCTCCCGTTACTTCTCAGCGTGCTCGCCGTTTTGGCCACCGCCGCAGAACCTACTACCGCGCTTGCCCACCTGTACGAACAGAGGCGATGGCCAGAGGTTGTTAGCGTTGCGCAACGCTCGCCCGGCCGTTCCCCAGATCTTGCTTATCTCCATGGAATGGCCTTAGCGCACCTTGAACGATGGAGCGAAGCCAAGGAGGTCTTCTCAACTGGCTATCTGGAGTATCCGGGAGACAAGCGCTTCCCGCTAGAGCTCGCCGCACTAGCTTACCGAAGTAAAAACTTCGGAGCTGCGAAAAGTTATTTGCACGCTGCCCTGAAGCTGGACGCGGATGAGTCATACGCTAATGATTTCCTTGGCACCGTTTATCTTTTGGAAGGAAACCTGGAAGCCTCACTGAAATACTGGAACCGGATCGGAAAGCCCTATATCCGGCGTGTGCAGCTCGAGCCACTTCCACAACTCGATCCGGTCCTGTTACAGCGCGCATTTACGTTTTCGGTGGATCACGTCCTCACGACAGATGAGCTTGACGCGAGCCGCGCCAACCTGGAACGCTTGGCAGTTTTCTCCCAGTATCAATTCGATCTAGAGGCAGGCGAGCGCGATCAGTTCGACTTATATTTCCACTCAATGGAAAATACGACCAAAGGCAAGCTAGCGCGCGTGGTTCCCTTGCTGAGTGGACTCCCTTATGAAACCCTTTATGCAGACTTTGTGAATGTGGGTCACTCGGCCACGAATTTGGCGACCATGTGGCGCTGGGATGCTCAAAAGCGACGGCTGTTTGCGGCCCTTAGCGGGCCCTTGGCTCAAAATCCGCGGTGGGAATATCGCCTTTATGCTGACGGGCGCTGGGAGAATTGGGACGTAAGCACAACCTTTCACGGCGCAGGCGTCCCCTTGCGTCAATTCCAGATGAACAAATTGGAAGCGGGAGCGCAGCTTGAATACGGAGTGACCGGCCGTCTACGCTGGACCAACGGATTTTCGATGGCCCAACGCAGCTTTCGGAACGCTGGGGCAGGGTCGCTCTTCAGCGATGGGCTCTCTGTCCAACAACAGACCGGCCTAGTTTACGATTTGATTCGGATCCCCGAACGGCGCATTTCGGTAAGCAGCTCGGTAGATGCACAGATCGGTAAAATGCTCACCGGCAGAACAGATCTCTTCTCGCGACTGCAGGGATCTGCTTCTCTGCGATGGTTCCCGCAGGCCCAAGGCGATGATTTCACTGTCTCGGCTGACTTCAGAACCGGGAAAACTTTCGGCCCCGCTCCGTTCGACGAGCTATTCACGTTGGGAATGGACCGGGACAACAACTTATGGCTACGTAGCCAACCCGGCACACGAGGCGGCAAAAAGGGGAGTGCCCCGATGGGTCGAGATTACGTACTGATGCAAGCGGGAATCGAGAAAGCCGTGTACCGCAATGAGTTTCTAAGCTGGCAAGCAGGTCCTTTTTATGATGTGGGCAGAGTTTACGACTCTTCCCACCAGTTCGGCTCCGCTGGCTGGCTGCACGGTGTGGGCATCCAATCGAAACTGCGGGTACCCGGTGGAGTAGCGTTTCTATTCAGTTATGGGATCGATCCGCGCACCGGTAGAAGCACATTCTTTACAACGGTGGCCCACTAATCTACAGAGCTATTGCTCGCGCTTAGTAGCTTTCTTCTTTTTGGAGTTGCCCTTTATTTCTCCGAGCCCTTCCTTTACAGCACTGCCAGCCTGCTGAGTTTGCTTTTTTGCTGAGGTTGTGGCCGTTTCCTTCGCCTCGCTGTAGCCTTCCTTGACAGCCGATTTAGCTCCGTTTATCGGAGCGCCTACCGTGCTGGATGCCTTCTTACCTGGCCCGAGCCGGGCAGCGGTGTCGCTGTCGAGCCGGCCACTGACATTTAGCTTCTCGTCTTGCTGGTACTTCTCCAGGGCAGCGCGCGTCTCAGGGCCATATTTGCCGTCCACATCAGCTTTGTAATAACCTTTGTCCTTCAATACTTCCTGCGCATGGCGGATCGACATTCCAGAACCCCGCTGGGAGGAGTCGTGATGTTCCGTTGGAGCGGTCGATTGCCCAGGAGTGCTGGTATCTTGTGCACGAACCGGCGTGGCGGCGAGATCAAGAGCAACAACGCCACCAACGATAAATATTCCGATCTTTCTAAAATTTTGCATCCCAATCTCCTCGAGAGAATGTGATGCCCGCGAGTGAAAAGTGTTTCGCCATTGAAGGCAAGCGGCGCGTACGGGAATAAAGTTAGTGTGCAGCAACGGTTCTTGCGTGATAGGCTGAGGGCGATGCCACGTGTCAATGCAGCGGCTGTTGCGGGCGGGGCTGTGCTCGGTGGCGTTTCTGCAACCCTCGCCTACGGCAGCATGTCCAAGTCGTCACAGTTTTTTGGACCTTCCGTTTACCGCGGTCCGGGGCGCAGGCGTTCGATCGCTTTGACCTTCGACGACGGTCCTAGCGAGGCGACCTTGCCATTGCTTGAGTACCTGGCGAAGGAGCAAGTTACCTGTACCTTCTTTCAGTGCGGGATGAACGTTCGCCGGCTACCTCGAATCGCCGGGGAGGTTGCCGCCCATAATCATCAGCTTGGCAATCATACGTACTCGCACCCCAGGCTTCCGTTCAAATCTCGCGACTTTATCGATGAGGAGTTTACGAGGACGCAGAGGATTATCCAATCGGAAACAGGTTTCACCCCAATGCTGCTACGAGCGCCGTATGGGTTCCGCTGGTTCGGAATGCAAGCCGTGCAGCAGAAACTGGCACTCTTGGGCGTAATGTGGACGGTAATCGGTAATGATTGGAAATGGCCTGCAAACCGTATCGCGAAACACGTGCTCGCGCATTCATCGCCGGGCGGGATTATATGCCTGCATGACGGACGCGCGGTGCAGCCGGATCCCGATATTACGGCAACATTGGGCGCGGTTCGCCAGATCGTCCCTGTGTTGAAAGACCAGGGTTATCGATTCGAGATTGTCAGCGACCTGTTGGATTGACGCACAACATCGAAAGGCTTCGTCAGGAGAACAGCCGGTCATTGGAGCGTTCCTGATCCCACTGCGGTGTTGGTTCGAAGAAGCCCGGCACCAACAGATGCTGTTTCACCACCTCGTCGTTGAGGGTGACCCCCAAGCCTGGCTTGTCTGGCACCGTAACGAACCCGCGACTCACAATTGGCTTCTCGACTCCTTCGACGAGTGAATCCCACCAAGGGACGTCCACCGAGTGGTTCTCCATGGCGAGGAAATTATTTGTCGCGGCTATCGAATGTACTCCCGCCATGCACGATACGGGCGAGCCAGCAAAATGTACGGCCATCCCAACACCGTATTCTTCCGCCATGTCGCCGATCTTCTTGGTCTCCAGGATTCCGCCTGAGGTCCCCGGGTCAGGATGGATGAGGTCAACTGCATGCGTTTCACACAGCTTCTTGAATTCTTCTTTCAGGTAGATGTCTTCGCCCGTCAAGATCGGAATGTCCACTTCACTTGAGATCTGCTTCAAGAGATCCGGATAATACCAAGGCACCATGTCTTCGAGCCACGCCATGTTGTAAGGCGTGAGTTTCTTACCGAGCCGGATGCACGAATTCACTCCGATGTGGCCGAAGTGGTCAGCTGCAAGTGGCACGTCCATACCGACCTGTTCGCGAACGACGGATACGTATTCAGCCATCAGGTCGAGCCCCTTATCCGTAATCTCGATTCCAGTAAATGGGTGCTCTTTCCAAAACACGTCCTTCGTAGGATCGAGTCCAAGAGGGTGTGTCACGGCGCCGGGCGTTTTCTGAATGAGATCGATGCCAAGGTCCATCTTCAGCCACGTGAATCCTTGGTCCATGCGCTTTTTCAGGCGCTGTCCGTAGAGCTTCGGATCCGCCGACTCGGTGGTATCGCAATAGATGCGGATCTTATCCCGAAATTTTCCGCCGAGCATCTGATAGACGGGAACGTTGTAGGCCTTCCCTGCGAGATCCCATAGCGCCATCTCAACACCGCAGACTCCGCCCGCCTGTCGCGAGGCGCCGCCAAACTGCTTGATTTTGCGAAAGAGTCTATCGACATTACAGGGGTTCTCACCAAGGAGACGGCTCTTCAAAAAAAGTGCATACGTAGCACTCGCGCCGTCCCGCACTTCGCCCAACCCGTAGATACCTTGATTCGTGTCCAAGCGCACGAGTGGGCACGTCATGGGCGCGTGCCCGATTACAGCCACCCGCATATCTGTGATCTTCAGCTCCGAGGGCTTCGAATGGGTGTTTGTGTTCTGGGGGAGCGCGTCCAGGACTTCGTCAGCCCAAAAGCTGCCTGCCGCGAGGAGCCCAGCTCCCTTGAGAAAGCTTCGCCGTGCGAACTTGTTTGACTTGACTCGATTCATCCTTCTTGATGCCTCAGCGTGGGGAGCTTATCACAATCGAGATCACTTGGTCTATGGCGGATATGCTGCATCAGCATTGACGGTTCGTATCCGATGGTCCGTAAATTTGTAGTGCGATCCGGGGAGTTCCACTTTGGGCATGTGACACGTAACACAGTTTTGGCTTCCCACAGGGCAGCTTTTCGCGACCGGCCTGACAGCTGCTGCATGCTTCGTCGCATGGCAGGCCAAGCATTTAGAATCGTAGAATGAGTCCGAAGTCACCACTTCCTGATGCACGTCGTGGCAAGCTGCGCAACTGATGCGCCGGTCCGAAGGGTCGTAGCACTTGCTGTTTGCTAGTCGATACGGTTGAAATCGCACGTTGTTTATGTCGTGCGGCCCGTCAGCCGCGATCTGTGCCCATGTCCGATGACATTGTCCGCAGAAGTCAGACAGCTCCTCCGTACTTAGCTGCGAGAATTTTTTCATTGTCACGGGCCGCCGTTGGCGAAAACCTTCCACATGCGCGAGAGCCGATCCGTGACAGCGCTCGCAACTGATTCCAGGCATCAATGACGCCGGTTGGTGGATACCCTCGCGTGAAGCTCCGGTCGTATGGCAGCCAAAGCAGTCTTCTGCGCTGTGCCGGTCCATCAGCCGCCCCGCCGCTTCTACAAGATTGTTGGGTCGCAGATTTTGAGCTCCCATGGTCAAATCGAGCCCGTTTCTTCCTTTGAAAAAGCTTACCCGGCTTTCATACATTTTGCCGTCTCGCTCGAAGATATACGTCTGCCCAGCTTTGCCCAACCCAAAAGCGTATTCGAGCGGCACACGAAACGTGTCCTTACCATCTGTCACCGTATAGAAGCTATGGTTCATTTGCCGCTCGATGCGATAGGAGTAAGCTCCGTCGCGAAATGTAAGCACAGGGTTCTGCTGCAGAATAGTGCATCTCAAGACCGGCTCCATTGCATGCGCCATGGAGGTCGAGATTTGTGAGGCGTACTCCTGTTTGTGGCAATTGGCGCAAGCATGCGACCCCGCTAACGCTCGGCCTGCTGTGTCCTTCTGCGCCAGGCTCGTCACTGCAAAAGAGAGAAACAGCGCACCCCTCCAGGCGCGAGCCGCGAAGATCACTGCCTCTTAGCTTCAGGCTGCCTTGCCTGAGCTTCAGTGGTCAATTTCTGGACGATGCTTCGTTCCCGATTGCCATCGGTCGGACGTTTCAGGCGATAATACACAGTCGCCAAAGAAACGTGCGCCTCCTTGAAATCAGGCGCTTCCTTAATTATGGATTCGAGTTCCTGCCGCGCCTCGTCGGTTTTTCCTTCGGCAAGGGAGATCGTTGCTACTTGATAGCGCACTCCAAGATCTCCTGGTCTGGCATCCAGAGCACGATTCAGATATCTTCTCGCCTCTTCATAGTGCTGGTCCTGCCGTACTAACACCCCCATCTGAAGATTCGAGTCGAAATTGTACGGATCGACTGCCAGCTCCGCTTTGAACTCCTTCAGTGCCCCGTCCGGATCGCCTGTGACTTGCAACGACTGCGCATAGAGGAGGTGAACGTCCGGAAGGTTTGGATTGAGAGCCACGGCTTTCGCGAACTCATCTCTCGCGCCCGCGAAGTCTCTCACCTGCATCTTGGCGCTTCCGAGCATCAAGTGCGCTTCTGCCGAGTCGCCATGGCGCAGAATGCGATCGACCAGGATCTGTCCTCGCCCTGGCTGATTGTCACGAATCAGCGCTGTTCCGAGTAGATACGCGATCGCGAGATCTTCCGGATGGTCGTGCTCGGCGGGCTGCAAGAGCTGAATGACCTCTTTGTTCTGGCCCATCCGCAAAGAGCAATCCGCTAGCAAAAGCGTCGCTCGATTATTTGTTGGAGTCTCTGTATGAATCTTGCTTAACTCCTTCGCCGCATCGCCAACCCGTCCCATCTTGTAGTACGCCAATGCCAGATTGAGCGAAGCTCCTGGAAGGGAAGGCGACTGCTTCAGGGCGGCCTGATATTGGGTGACTGCTTCCTCGAGACGCCCAAGTCCGGCGAGCGCGGCGCCCAGGTTCGATCGGATTACCGCGGCGTCGGGTCGGAGTCTCAGAAACACGCGATATTCCTTGACGGCACCATCCAAATCACCGGCCTGCTGCTTGGAAATTGCATCCTGGACCAAGGCCTCCGGCGTCTGTGCCAAAGCCATGGCGGCGAAGCTTAAAATCAGGAGGAAACTGCACCTCCGCATACTGTCTATTGGAGTCCCCGCGGCAAAAGAGTTTGTTTCACTGGCGTACTCGCGGTTCGGATCGCAGACTCGAGCTGATCGGGTTTGAAGTCGAGCTCACTCAGCCCCGAGACAAAAACGATCCGCCCGCGGCTATCCACCAGATACGCTCTGCTGGGCCAAGCCGAGTACGCCTTCTCCGCGTCACCAGTCATATTGTCCAGGAGTGCCGGGAAATCAATATGCAATTTCCGGACACACATACTTGCGTGTTCCTGCTGCTGGCCCATCGTAGTGGCGGGGTGCAAGACGATTCCTTCCCGTTCATTTCTTGTGCTCTGCCAATCCATAGTCGAGTGCGCCTCGCGAATATAGATTAGGACAAAAGACAGCTGACCCTTGTACTTCGTATATAGTGCGTTCAAACTCGCCGCAGCGGCGCGAAAATTTGGGCACGTGTAGCTTCCGAAGACTAGCAGAACCGGTCCGGCCTGGCGTAGGCGCGAAAGCGTGACGCGCTCACCCGAACCCATTTGGGTGGCACTGAGTTCAGGTGCTTGATCTCCGGGCCGCGGTCCACGTACGCCGTTTGGCTGCTCTGTATTTCGCTCAGTCCCGAGTTTCTCGTTCCGCGCGGTCAATTTTGCCAAGTCTCTCCTCGCGGCAACCGAGTCGGGCCGTATGCGCAATGCGCGCGCCAACAGCGGCTCGGCGTCACCCCACTTCTTGCGCGCGAGGAAGATCTCGGCCAAATAGAGGTTGGCTGCGAAATCGCTTGGGTTCGACGCCAACTCCTGTTGGAATGCGCCGGCCGCAGCATCGGGATCACCCGTGTTCAACAGCGCTCGCCCGTAGAACGATTGAAGACCGGACAGATTCGGATTGAGCTCAATGGCACGGGCAAACTGGCTCACTGCGGAGGGAAAATCGCCAGCGGCGAACATCTGGCTTCCCAGCAAAAAGCGAGCTTCTGGTGAATCTCCGTTGCGGAGAATACGGTCCACACGCTGCTGTCCTTGTTGAATCTGGTTATCTCGAATCAGGGCTGTGCCGAGCAGGTACGAAATGGCGAGATCGTTGGGATTCTGCTGCTCTACACGCCGTAACAACGCGATGACTTTTTCGTTTTGGCCCATTCTTAACTGGCAATCCGCCAGCAAGAGTGTAATCTGCAGATTGCCCGGAGCCGTCTCTCGCGCTTTCGTAAACTCTTGAGCGGCTTCCGGGATGCGTTCCGATTTGTAGTAAGCCAATCCGAGATTCAGAGTGATGCCGGCATTTGCGGGTTCGAGGTCGAGCGCTTTCTTGTATTCCGCAATCGCCTCATCGAAGCGTTCGGCCCGCGAGAGCAAAACGCCCAGGTTCGAGTGTGCCGCTATATCATTCGGACGCAGCGCGAGGAAATCTTGATAGCCTTTTATCGCTCCGGAAAGATCCCCAGCCTGCTGCAACTTGACGGCATGCTGCAGCACGGCTTCTGGCGAGGACGTTTGGGCGTAGAGAAGCCCAACCAGAGCGAATCCGGCTGCCAGCGATCGAAACATCAGGAACACCAATTGTAATACTGGAGGTCAAAAGGGATGGCTGAGCCATCCCTTTTGACCATTCACGGCCGAAGCAGCTTAGAAGTAGAACTTCACAGCCAGCTCGACGATTCGATTGCCTTGCTTCTGCGTGACGGTCCCAAAGTTCGGACTGGTATTGGTGAAGGTTCCGCTTGCGTTCTGCTGGAAAGAGAGATTCAGGTTGTTCCCGTTAAACGACCACAACGGGTGGTTCAGGAAGTTGTAGGCCTGAATACGGAACTGAAGTTTCATCGATTCCTTGATTTGGAAATTCTTGAACAGTCCCAGGTCGGAATCAAAGAAAGCGGGGCCGTAAGAGACCGGGAGAAGCGTAGGACCACTCTCGCCGACTGCTGATGCTGGAGCAAAACAACCTGGATTGATGAATTGATGCGAACCTAGATTCGAGGACGGATTGCACGTCACAATGGGGTTGAGCTGGATCGCGTTGGTTCCCAGAAGCGATTGATTCGAAATCGAAATTCCTGTTAAGTTCGCAGCGCTGACAGAACCCGGAATGACCGGATTGCTCCCGCAAACGACGGGATATGCCACTCCGGGAGGTAGCGCGGTCGTTGGGCAAGGAACACCGCTGCCCACCAGCGACATGCCGTAGTTGCCGTTGCCCGCACCGCTTTGGTAAGTGAGATTCGCGCCGCTCTCCCACTGTGTGACACCGGAGAGCTGCCAACCGTTGATTGCTCCGGCGGCAAACTTGTTGCCGTGTATTGGGCTGCCCAATTCAAGTGAATATGCGGCATTGAAGATGTGCCGGCGATCGCCCGGCTGCACACCATAATTGTTTCCCAAGTTGAACGGGTCAAGAGTCGCTCCGCCACTACCTAACGTGATGTTCCCGGGACTCACGATGCCGAGCGACTTACCGTACGTGTAGTTAGCGCTGATCGTATAGCGGGTTCTCTGGCGAAGGAACTTTATCTGTAGAGAGTTGTAGTTCGCGTAAAGATTGCTGGTGGCCAAATTAAGGTCGCTATAACCCAGAAACGGACGGAAATCGTTTGCGCTCGCGGTGGCTGGATTGCTCTGACTCAGCATCGCTCCGACGGGCACTAGGTTGATGTTGCTGCCATAGCCGCCAGCACTCTGGAGGTCATGACTTTGATTGCCGACATAGGCAAGTTCCAGCAAGCTCGACCAAGGCAAACGCTGCGAAATAGTGAAGCTGTAGCTGTCCGTGTAAGGCTGCTTGGAGTCCCTGCTGTCCACAGCGGACGGGGTGGGTGGCGCAGCGGTAAAAGGTATGGAGCCGAGATTCCTCACGAGCAAGGTGCCGCTTATATCGCTTGGACTTATTGTTACTGACTCTGAGCCTGCGGAGGTATCCAATCCAGCGGTAAACTGGCCGGAGTGGTAGTAGAATCTACCCCATCCGCCTCGTAACACAGTGTTCCCCTTCCCAGTCAAGTCATACGCTAGGCCAAAACGCGGCTGCCAGAAGAGCGTCCGCATGGGGAATCCACCAACCGGAACGGCTGGGTCGCGCGCATGCCACTGGAATCCGCAGAAGGTGGGAGCAGATGTGCAACTCGAACCCGCGTACTGAGAAGGAATAAAAATTGAATACCCAAACCCCTCGTCATCGGCCCAGGGCGTGAAATGGGTCATTCGAAGGCCGAGTTCCAGAGTCAACTTCGGATTGACTTTCCAGGAATCCTGAATGAAACCCTCATACGTGTTGTAAGAAATATCGTTGATGCGGTTGAAGTTTTGCTGCTGAAATGAGTTTAGGTTTCCGGTCAGCTCGTCGGCATACGGGTTACCGGTGGTGAACGGATTACCGGAGGGATCAAATGTCATTTGGCCGTTGGTGTTATTGCTGGCTGGCTGGGCGTTCCGGATCCACTCATAGAAGAAACCGGTTTTGAACGTGTGAGTGCGCCACACCTTTGTGAGCGTGTCGCTGACGCTCGGCATGTATTTGTTGGCGTAAAGGCCAGCTGCCGCTCCGCCAGCTTCGAAACCGCCGGGATTAAAAATGAGCGCGGCCTCTCCACCAAATTGGCCGAAAGATGGAATCTGCGGAACGTTGTTCTTAAAGAGCAGCGGCTCGTTGAAACCGACGTTTTTAGGGTTCACCTTCGCTGGATCTGCAAACACGTTCGGAAATCCGACAAACGTGTATGCCATGACGACTTCATTGGTCATCGTCGGGCTAAATACGTGGGTCAATGATCCCGTGACAGAGTCCGATCGATTCTTACCTTTTATGGGTGTGGGATAAGGAACCTGGCTATTGTTGCGCCACCAGAGGCCGACTGGGAACAACTGTGTCTCGCGCTGCAGATTGTAGCGGACAAACAGCTTGGTGTTGTCGCTGATGTTGTAGTCCACGCGCGACACCCACTGAACATTGTTCTGATTGAAAATTTCCGACTGCACGTAGTTATATCCACCGGTGACGTTGGGATCGGCATTCGGTGCAGGGTAAAGCTTCATCAAAGCCTGCATGTTGGGATCGATCATCGAGGCCGGGATTTGTCCACCCGGGAATAGCGTCTGATTTACCTGTCCCGGAGGCTTGCCCGAAGCCGTGATGCTGCCTTCTTTCGCGACCTCGGCTGGGGAGAAGTTGCCATTGATTTCGCCTGGAGTCGGAACGGTGGCCCTGAGTAGACCCGTATCGAGAACCTGATGGAAATATTCGTAGCCCGTGAAGAAGAACAGTTTGTCGCGGTTTTTGTTAAAGCGCGTCCAGGGGATGAGGACGGGACCGCCGATGCTGGCGCCGGGATAGTAGTACTTATTTTCCGGCTGTTTCTGGCCCTCGGCGTTGAAAAGCGCGTCATTCGAATTCAGAACGTAGTTCCTGGCGGAGAAGAAGGCGTTCCCGTGGAACTGTGCGCCTCCCGACTTTGTCACTGTCGTGATAACCATTGGCCCTTTCTGTTCTTCAGCGCTGAAGTTGGAGGCCAGAATCCTGAATTCCTGAATGAAGTCGGAGTTCGGGTTGACAGGCGTGTCACAATTGCATCCCGGGTCTGAGACGTGGGCGCCGTCGGCTACGATATCCAGAGTGTTTCCAGGCAGGCCGTTGTAGCTGAAGGAATTGTTCAGTGGGCTCTGGCTACCAGCGTCGCCGTTGGCGTTGATTCCAATGACCTGACCGCTGTAGTTCGCTTTATTGGAGGTTCCGTTCTGATTGCCGAAACCCGGCATGATCTTGATGTATTCCGCAGCGTTGCTGCCGACCTGCACGTAATTCTGCAGTTCTTTCGTGGTCAGGATATCCGACTTCACACCGGAGTCGACCGGAGCAATGATATCGGCAGCACCTACGACCTCGACGGTTTGGTTTGTGTTGCCGACTTGCAAAGAGGCGTTGACGTTGCGTTTTTCGCCGCCTCCTAACGCGATGCCTTCGGCCTTAGAAGTCTGAAAACCGGGTGCCTCAACGGTCAGCACATAGGTTCCGACGGGAACGGAAGCGAATGTATAGTAGCCGTCATTATCGGTTACGCTATTACGGGCAGATCCTGATTGAGCATCGCGGAGCGTGACCTTGGCGTTAGCGACGGTCGCTCCCGAAGGATCGGTAACAACGCCAGTCAGAGTCGCAAACATACCTTGCGACCAGATATTTGTAAGTAGCAAACTAGCTAATGCCAACGAGCAGAGCAGCTTCCTTGTGTTCAACACGGCATCCCCAGGGAAACGAAATTTTAACAAGATAAGAATACATCTTTCGACGGCAGGAGTACATCAAATTATGCTACACTTCTGCGCTTAGTTGGATCCCGCTGCTGAGTGTTTCTCATATGACGCGCCGATCGCTTCTGGTGAGTGCTGTTCTCCTTACTTCGGAGCGAAACCTGCGCCTTCCGCGAACCGCATCCGTCTAGGGGGCCCGGTTTTCCTCAAAACTGATGATCCGGGTGAACTCGCAGCCGAGCACCGCAGGTTAGGGTATAGCGCCGCATACTGCCCGAAACTGGACCTGAACAACACGGAACGCGTTCGGGCCACCGAACGAGCCTTCGCCAAAAGGGGAGTCGTGATCGCCGAGGTAGGAGCCTGGAAAAACCTGCTGGATCCCGATCAGCGGAAACGAAGCGCCAATCTTCGTTACGTAACGGAACAATGTGCCGTGGCCGATGCGGTTGGTGCGCGGTGCTGTGTAGATATCGCGGGATCTTACAATCCGAGTGTTTGGTATGGTCCCGACCCGAAGAACTTATCGAAAAGGTTTTTCGATGCAACGGTTGAGAACTGCCGGCACATAATCGACGCCGTTAAACCGCGACGGACGAAGTTCACGATCGAGATGATGGGGTGGAGTTTGCCCAACGGTCCGGATTCCTACCTGGATCTCATCCGCGCCGTCGACCGTCCCGCATTCGGCGTTCATCTGGACGTATGCAATGGCGTGAACTGTCCCAAACGCTTCTACAACAACAGCGAGTTCATCAGCGAGTGCTTTTCGAAGCTAGGTCCCTGGATCGTGTCCTGCCATGCAAAGGACCTGCAGTGGCTACCGGAGATGAACGTGCATTTTGTTGAAGTCGTTCCGGGCCGGGGACAAATCGATTACCGGCGGTATCTCGTCGAGCTTGCGAAAGTATCGAGAGACGTCCCGCTCATGACGGAGCATCTAAAAACCCCCGACGAGTACGACGAAGCCGCACGATACATACGTAAGGTCGGAAATGGCGCTGGGCTGGAGTTTTTCTAATTTCGAAGGCGACCGGAAAGGTCAAGCCGACGAGTCGAACCATGCAATGGACAGAGCGCCTGATAATGGAATCGGGGAACCGCACAGCGATATGGCCGATAAGCTCTCTTCTGATCAGGACTCGCTCGCGCTGGAAGGTTTACGCCACCGCGGGCAATTTCTGATATCGGGTCTGCTCTGGGCGGCGGTTGCAGGCCTGCTGATTGTCATTTCGGGCTACGCTCTGATTCTTTATCACTACGGGATAGCGATGGCCGAGCGTGTTCGCTCGAGCTTTGGACTTGTTCCGCCCGCGCATGGCCCGGATTGGTTCATGCTGATGGCGCTCGCATCTGGACCCGCAGTTTGCATCGTTTGCGTGGTCGTGTTCTGGATCGCCTATCGGCGTGTCTGGTTCCGCAGGCTGCGAAGTATATGGCCCGATTCCCGAGATCGTTCAAAATACTCGCGCTGGCGAGATCTGCCCATCCGCGCCGGCGTGGAACACAGAGAACGCCACGCCGAGTATTTATCGGCGCTGATTAGATCGGATCTTTGGATCGGATACCGTGGGTTTGCAAGTACTGCGGCGAACTGCGAAGCTCACGCGGAAGCACTGCTGGCGGATCTGGAAAAAGATATCGCTGAGCGCGCGCTCACGATCGGCTTGACGGTCGGTATAAGCAGGAACCGATATCTCGATTTATTTACGATCTTCGCCGCCGCTCTCGAACTACAACTCCATGTCCTTTCGCGTCTTGGTAAGCGCCCCTCCTGGCACGCTTGGAGACTCTTGATCCAGCGCTGCGGTGCGAGCCTTTTCATCAATACCTACCTGAACCGGCAAGACTCACTTGCGCTCAATCTCATGATCAAGAAAGCGGGGATGGGGCTCTATGCCGCTGGAGATTTGATGGAAGGGGCCGCCACTCATCTTTCCGAAAACGATATTGATTTGGATGAAGCGTTGAATGTCTCGCATGCCGGTCTGGTCGGCATGGCAACGAAGAGCCTGGAGCTTGGCGCGACCATGGCCCTCACGGTGGGACAGGTCGGGTTGCATGCGCTTGGCAATCTGATTGAGTCCGTCGGGGACGAGCTAACGCAAGGGGCGCTCGCCGCAGGCATCATTTACTACCATGGCATTGTACTCGCGTCAGATACTCTCGCAGTCGACATGGTGCACCGGCGAAGCCCAGCGATGACGCGAAACTTTCGGGAGGCTGTCTGGAAGATGGGAGAAATCGCCGGTTCCATTTTGCGAGACTTCGTGCGGCAGCGGCGCAACGCGTTTCGTGAGAAACGGCGCCAGATGGTCCGTACACTGCCGCGCAGTGCTTACGCCGGAATCCAGGCTTTGTTTGGCAGAAAAACCGAAGTGGGCTAGCGTTGTTCTCGGTCGAGCCATAGTAGCCTGTTTAAAACACGTATAGGAGAACTTGGGTATGACGAGACGATCCGCCCTCAAAATCGCCGCAGCATCGCTAGTGCCACTCGAGATCAACGCGGCCTCCGCACCACAGAAAGGAAGACTCAAACAATCTGCAGCGCGATGGTGTTACAAGGAGATGAGCATCGATGACCTGTGCCGCAACGGGGCGGAGATGGGACTGAGCGCAATCGACCTGGTTCGCCCGGAAGAATGGCCAACCTTGCAAAAGTACGGCCTTGTATCTTCTATGGTCTACAGTGCCGGCACAATTCCCGACGGCTGGAATCGTACTGAGAACCACGACCGCCTCGAAAAGGAGATGCGCGAAGGTATTGAGCGCGCAGCAGCCGCGAAGCTCCCGAATGTCATTACGTTCTCCGGGAACCGCCGTGGCCTATCCGACGAACAGGGCAAGGAAAACTGCATTCGCGGTCTACGCCGTGTCAAGAAGATGGCCGAAGACAATGGAGTGACGATCTGCCTTGAGCTTCTTAATAGCAAAATCAATCATCACGACTATCAATGTGATCACACGGCTTGGGGAGTGGAGGTCATGAAGGGTGTCGACTCATCGCGCGTCAAACTGCTGTATGACATCTATCACATGCAGATTATGGAGGGCGACATCATTCGAACAATCCGCGAGAACATCCAGTACATCGGACATTTCCATACGGGCGGCGTTCCCGGACGCCACGAATTGGATGATACTCAAGAACTGCAGTGGCGTACTGTGGCAAAAGCCATCGCAGATCTAAATTTCCAGGGCTTCTTCGCGCATGAATTCGAGCCGACAAAGGATCCGATGACATCCTTGCGGCAAGCTGTCACTCTATGCACGGTCTAGTTCGCGAGCGGGTTAATATTTACGGGTCGTGGACCTCGCGCCGAGGGTGAAGCAATACAGCCTGGATTCGTGATCGACTGCATAGACTCGGCCGTCATTCACTGCGAGACCGCTGAAATGCACCCAATTCTTCATCGCGCTTCCGCTTTGATATAGCACTTTGCCGGTTCTAGTATCCAGAGCAAACAGCACGGCGGGCCTAGTTCCAGCGGAACGCTCCGCGGTGGTTAGTAAATTTTTTTTCCAGTCCTCGATACTCTTGTAGTGCAGAACACCGAGTATTCGGTCCTGTCGCGGGTTTTCGCCCGTTGCGAGCGCGAAAAGGACTCCGTTTGCAATAACGGGTGGATCGGGCAGATTGAAATCCGGTGAGATCCACGCAGGCTGTAGTTGGATCTTGCCTGTTAACTGAACAACCTTGAAGGCCAAAATGCAGCCGTGCGGAGTCGGACCGTTGGTGATCGGGAACGCAGAAGCGTAGTGGGAGAGCGCCCCCCAAATTGTCACGGACACCCAGGAGTCGCCGTTCTCATCGGTCCACGCCGCTGGCGCGCCCCACATTCCCTTCTCTTCAAGGGCTCGTCCTTCGTTTGCGAGTATCGGGGTTGTGAACAGCGGCGTGTGATGATCGTCACCACCCAAAGAGTTTGAGTCCAGCAAATAGACGACGGATTCTTTGCCACCGCCAACAACGAATTCACGATTCTTGTGAGTAAATACCAAGTGCCCACCGGAGGGGATATCGAGATCGATTTTGCTCAGGTCCTTCCAGTTTGAGGGCGTGAAATAGTCTACGGGATTGAGGGATTTCGGCGAGGCGGCCAGAAACGTGTTTCCGAAGTCTCCCGAGCCCGGATCAAACGCAGCGTCACCTGTCACAACGTAAAGCAGCTTATTTTTTCCGATGACTGGGCCGCCTCTCCCCCAAATCCCGGCTCCGAACCCTTTCCGAACAAGAAGCTCGTGCGATTCCGTGTGCTTCGGATCATCAATTCTCATGGAATAGATGCCGGAGCGATCTCCGCCACACGCCTGAGAGGTGGCCGTGTAAATTACTCCATCATCCAGGTTCAGGCTCCAAGCCTTGGAGAACGGTGGTACGAACTGGAAAGGGCCGAATCGCACATCCCCTGTTGCGAGATCCATTCCATAGAGTTTTCCATCGACAGAAATGCTGTAGATAAGATTGCGGTCTTTGTCGATGACCGGGGTGGCGTTGACGGCGTTGGGGCAGAGATAGAAGGTTTCGTCTTTAGGGAGAACGTGACTTTCAAACGTCTTCTTCCACAAAACCGAACCGTCTTGCGCATCCATTGCAAAGAAATGATTCGAGCTTCCCGCAACGAAGACTAACGTCCTACGGCCCTTTGGTGTTTCAATACGTTCGGCCACAACAGGAGCGGTTAGTGCGTTTAGAGCTAGAGGCTCATTCTCCAATTGAGTTGTCCAACTCAGTTGGAAGCTCGCGACATTCTTCGGCGAGATAGTCGCTTCCTCCCGCGCCCATCCAGTGCGCTGAGGGTCATGACCGAACGTCAGCCAGTCCGCCTGTAGTGGAAAACAGACACTGACCCACGCTGAGAAGGCCAGCAAAGAACGGATAAATGCCATTTTCGCCCGAATGATATATGATTCACTACGGAGGAAGCTATGTCAAAGATAGTAAGCTGCCGCGAAGTAGGAGTGGACTGCGATTTTGAAGCTCGCGGAGAAACCGAGCAAGAGGTTTTACAAAAATGTGCTGAACACGCGAAGTCAGCGCACGGAATGGATGAGATTCCGCCTGACCTTGCGGCCAAAGTTCGCTCTTCGATTCACGACGAGGAGCCTAGAAAGCAAGCCCAAGCCGGGAGATAGTAGCTGAAAGTTCTCGACTCCTGAGAACTCAGACCAGCATAGATTTATTCACGTTTCCTGCGACATCCGTCAAACGGAAATGGCGCCCCTGGAACTTGTAGGTGAGGCGCGTATGGTCGATCCCTAGACAATGCAGGACGGTTGCTTGAATGTCGTGTATCGGCACGGGATCTGCGATAGTGTTATACGAGTAATCGTCCGTTTCGCCAATAACGGTTCCGCGCTTCACGCCTCCGCCTGCAAACCACATGGCGAAGCAGCGCGGGTGGTGATCGCGGCCGTAATTCGTTTTCGTGAGATGGCCCTGGCAGTAAACAGTACGGCCGAATTCGCCGCCCCAGACCACGAGCGTATCGTCCAGAAGACCACGGGCTTTGAGATCTGTGACCAATGCCGCAGAGGCTTGGTCCGTTCCCTGACATTGCAATGCAAGGTCGCGAGGCAGATCGTTGTGCTGGTCCCACCCGCGATGGTATAGCTGAATGAAACGCACTCCGCGCTCGGCCAAACGGCGGGCCATGAGGCAATTCGCCGCATACGTGCCCGGCTTGCGTGAATCCGGACCGTAAAGTTGAAAAGTGCGTTCCGGTTCCTTGGCGAGATCCGTCAACTCGGGAACGGATGATTGCATGCGATAGGCCATCTCGTATTGAGAGATGCGTGCTGTGACTTCAGGATCGCCGTAATTCTTCTCAGTGATTTTGTTGAGCTCGGCAAGAGTGTCCAGCATGCTGCGGCGAGTATCAGCGTCGATGCCTTCCGGATTGGCGAGAAACAGGACAGGGTCGGTTCCGGCCCGGAATCGAACGCCTTGATATCTCGACGGCAGAAAACCGGCCGACCAAAGGCGTGTGAAGAGTGGCTGGTCGCGATTCAAGGCATTCGCTTGTGAGATAAGGACAACAAACGCGGGCAGATTTTCATTCTCGCTGCCAAGACCGTATGTCACCCACGACCCCATACTCGGGCGCCCCGGCTGTTGAAAACCCGTTTGTATAAAAGTGATGGCGGGGTCGTGATTAATCGCTTCGGTGTTTACGGTCTTAACGATCGTGATGTCATCGACTATCTTCGCGGTGTGCGGAAGAAGTTCGCTGATCCATGTTCCGTTCTCGCCCGCACGATTGAATTTGAAGATGGATGGAGTAACAGGAAATGAATTCTGGCCCGATGTCATGCCGGTGATGCGCTGGCCGTGGCGGATGCTGTCAGGCAGTTCCGAGCCGACTAAATCCATCAGTTTCGGCTTGTAGTCGAAGAGATCGATTTGCGACGGCGCGCCCGATTGATGGAGAAAGATGACACGCTTGGCTTTCGGGGCGAAATGCGGGAGGCCGGGAAGACCTGGAAGGCCTGCGGAACGGGCTTCTCCTGTAGTCGACCGGGCGTGACTTACTTCCTGTCCGAAAAGTTCCGGGTTCAGCAGCGAAGCCAGGGCCATCACGCCGATCCCTTTGCTGCTGCGCCCTAACAACTGACGCCGCGTGAGTACAAGTTCACGTTCACGAATTGGATCCATATTCTGCCTCAGTTCCTCATCATCGATTCGTCCATATTAAGGATCATGCTCGCCACCAGTGTCCAAGCGGCAAGTTCTGCAGGCTGGAATTTCGCGTTCGGCTTGAACTCACCTATCGAAAGTAAGCGTTGGGCGGCGGTGCTGTCGGAGGTGTAGTGGCCGATTTCCTTTTTATAGAGGCCATCCAGGATGTTGAGCTCCTGGGGTGAAGGATCACGGTCCGTAGCAAGTCGAAACATGTAACGAACGCGATCTGTATTCTCCGGACCAGCTTCACGGAGGTCGCGTTCGGCAAGCACCCGTGCGGCTTCGACGTAGGCAGGATCGTTCATTAAGACCAATGCCTGGAGCGGCGTATTGGTGACGCCTCGCAAAGCGGTGCACTTCTCGCGGTCGGGGGCATCGAAAGTATTGAGCGAAGGAAACGGTACCGTGCGCTTCCAGAACGTATAGATACTGCGGCGGTAAAGATCGGGCCCGTGGCTCTGAACGTATTTTTGCGCTGAGAAATCGCCGCCAAACGCCATCTCCTCCCACAGGCCTTTAGGCTGATAGGGAAAGACGCTAGGACCGCCAATCTTATCGTTATATAGCCCGCTGATGAAAAGCGCGTTGTCACGGATCATCTCCGCCGGAAGCCGGAACCGCGGGCCTCGCGCCAAGAGACGATTCTCAGGATCTTTTTCGAGCAGCTCAGGCAATACCTTTGATGATTGCCGATACACGGCTGACGTGACAATTAGGCGCTGCATCGCTTTGACATTCCAATTCGTCCGGACAAACTCTGTCGCGAGCCAATCCAGCAGCTCCTGATTGCTGGGCGCATCTCCCTGGGAGCCGAAATCACCACTGGTCTTCACGATTCCTAACCCGAAATACATTTGCCAAAAGTGATTGACCGCAACGCGGGCAGTTAATGGATTATCCGGTTGGACGAGCCACTTAGCGAGGGTCAAGCGGTTTCGAGGCGCGTCTTTCGGCAGAGGTGGCAAAATTCCAGGCACATTCGGCTGAACCTGCTCTCCGTGATTTCGATAATCGCCACGAAGAAGGATAAAAGTATCGCGCGGCTTCTCCATCTCGGACATGATCATGGTGGAGGGAATTTCTCGATTGATCTGCTCCAATCCCTTTTTCAGCGACTCGTAATCGACATTGAGCTGCTTCTCCGTGCCGTTGCTCGCTTCAGCGACGAAATATTGACGCAGCCATTTCCGTTGCTCTTCAGAGCGGCGATTGCTTGCCACATCGAGCACTGAACGTAATGGATTGAGAAGTCCCAGCTCCAACGCCTCATTCGCATAGAGGCGGCGATTATAGATGCGCAAATCGCCAAGCTGGCCCTTAAAAGCCGTCCCCCAATCCTTGTTACCGGTTTCGAGCTCTCCCTTTTCAAATGAAACGGCGGAAAGTTTGTCGACGACGATCTCTGTAGGCACGCTGTGACCGTTCAAATAGATCTGGACGCCCTTGCCCTTACCGGAGCCGTCATAAGAAACAATGACGTGACTCCAATCGCCTAGAGTGATGCCCTCTTCCTCAGTCAAAGCGAGGCCTTGGCGTGACTTCACTTCTATTCCTGATTCAGGTCCGTTGTTGCGAAGCCGGAAGATAATATTGCAATTACCCTTCGCGCAGTAATCAACCGCAAGTTCGTAACCCGGACCAGTCTTGGGAGAGTTTTGATAACGCTGAAGGACAGCCATACCGGACGGTCCGCCGGGCTTAATCCACACTGCAATCGTGAACGGCTGGGTGGTAGAAAAGCCGCCCACGTCCCCGAATGAGATCTGAGGCTCCTCTTGCAGGTTTGCGACACGCCCGGTTTGCCCGTCTGCGTACGTGAGCTTTCCGTGTGCCACTTTCGCGGCAACGTCCGGCCGCAACCGATTGGCGAGAGAATCGTCGAAAGTATATTCTGCCGTGAGGCCGGACGTTACGTCCGAGATCGGCATTTCGCGTTGCTGCTGCTCCCATGCGATCTGCGCCGCCGCGATTTCACGGTCCTTCTGCTTAATTGCTTTCAGAAGCAGATCTTTCATTTCGGATTGCTGCTTATTCGGCAATTGCAGATAAGGGACGGCATTGCCCTTGTAGCCATCCAGGCCTTTCTCTGGAACGCCGTTAAAGAATGCGCCGAAGCTGTAAAAATCCTTCTGAGCAAAAGGATCATATTTATGGTCGTGGCAGCGGGCACAACCGAGTGTCACGCCCATCCAGGTAGTTGAAGTTGCTTCAATGCGATCCACAATATACTCGTTCGCGTATTCCTCCGGAATCGCGCCGCCCTCAAAGTTGATCATGTGGTTGCGATTGAAGCCGGTGGCGATTACTTGGGATTGCGTCGGATGGGGTAGAAGGTCGCCCGCGATCTGTTCGATCGTGAACTGATCGTAGGGCAGATTGTTGTTGAACGCCTGGATCACCCAGTCTCTCCACGGCCACATCTCTCGCGCGCTGTCGATGTGATAGCCGTGCGTGTCCGCATAGCGCGCAAAATCGAGCCACTGCATCGTCATGCGCTCTCCATAGTGAGGCGAAGCGAGAAGGCGATCGACCACTTTTTCGTACGCCTGTGGCGAATTGTCCGCGAGGAAGGCTTTCAGCTCGGCGGAGGTCGGAGGCAGCCCGGTAAGATCGAAAGTCACGCGGCGCAGTAAAGTCGTTTTGTCAGCTTCTGGAGAAGGATGCAGGCTCTCCTTATCGAGCTTCGCCAGGACAAAGTGATCAATCGGCGTGCGTGCCCAGCCCTCTTTCACTGCGGGTACATCAGGGCGCTTCGGCGGAACAAATGCCCAATGCGTCTGCCACTTCGCTCCGGAATCGATCCAATTTTTAATCGTCTCGATCTGAGCTGGCGTGAGTTTGCGGCCCGAATAGGGAGGCGGCATGCGCAGCGCCTCATTTGGATTGCTGACTTTCAGATACATCTTGCTATGGGCCGAATCGCCAGGAAAGATGACGCCCGGCTTCCCAAATGCACCTTCCTTCGTATCGAAGTGCAGACCCGCCATACGGTGTTTCTCATCGGGCCCGTGACAAGTAAAGCAATTGTCGGAGAGGATGGATCTGACCTGACGGTCGAAGTCAACAGGAGGTACTGTAGCTCCCCAGGCCCGCATTCCCGCAATCACGGCCAGTGCCAACCATAAGGGCGAATCGGAAATCCGTAATCTCACAAAAGCTTCTTTCTGAGGTATGTTCGAGCTGCCCGCGCTACGGGCCTAGCCCTCATCGTAGCTCAGGAGCCGCATGAAAGGATGAACGTCAACTATCCAAACGTTTTAGATTCTAAATGCGCACGGAACAGTGAAATGGGGTTGGGAGCGACGTCATTGCTCCGTTACAATTCGGAGTCCAAGAACGTAAACGTCCGGATAGAGCGCCATAGGGCAGCTACCCGGATTACGGCCAAAAGCAAAGCCGGAGTTGGTTGAAGTGATATAGACTGTCAGGACAAGGACGAGGCAATGGCGTCTATATCTCGCGAATACATCGTGGAACTAGGCTCACGCGCAGTGAAGGCTGGCGCCACAAGGAACAGCTACTTCAGCGCGCTTTCCGAAAAGCACGGCAGCCGGATCGCAACGTCCCTTTATGGCGAATGCACGGTCCACCTAATCGCCGTTTTGAGAACGACAGCCGAGTTGGTTCAAGAGTTGCAATTATGGGCCACAACATACCGAAAGACTGATTGCGAACGAACAAACAAAATAGTCCAATGGACTTGGGATCGCGCAGTTGGAAGCACTAGAGAAATGTGTGAGTCTCATAGAGGTTGATCGGAGCAAGCAGATAATCGAACTGGGATATGTGATTGCACAAAAGATAGCAAGTCTCGCGGGTTTCGAAGCTGCAAAAACACTGTTTGAAATAGCCGATGCATTACAAGAATCAAAGCACCTTTCAGGTCTTCTAAATGTCGATCAGACTACAGCGGGACAAGTGCTCTTGGAATTTGATCTTTTTACGATGACCACCCTCGCATGCAGCCAGTATGCGGTTGCCCACGTGCATGTCCTCACACAGCCAGAAGGCCTCGCGGATTCCAGCGACATGGCAATGGAGGAAGCTGGAAGGAAAGTCCTGCATGAGGCTAAGCGATTTGTGGCTGAGAGGGTGCGGCAAGCGCGCCAGAGTTTATCCGAAGCAGGGGCCAGGTTTTGGATCCGCTTCCCTGAGGATGGGATGTGGGCTGGCGCCCCACAATTCTGAAAAAATTCTGTGAAGGAATGAGCATCCTGAGCGAATCGTCGTTAGCCATTCGAAAACTATTCTGGCCCGCGTCACTGCAATGAGTCGACAGTTCATCAACAGAAATGCGCTTGGTTAATAGCTATGAATCACAAACGCGAATAGGCTGTCTCGTGCCGCGACTACTAAGTATTGCGTCCCATCGAGTTCATACGTCATAGGGCCGTTCGACACTTCATTCCCTAGGTTGGCATGCCAGAGAGGTTGTCCAGTTGTGGCATTTAGGGCGACTAGATTATTCGCTGGGTCGCCCGTGAAAACCAGGTTACCCGCAGTGCTCAGGACTCCGGAGCCGACGGTAGATCCTTCCCATTTGTGACTCCACCTGATCTTCCCGGTCTTATAATCTACGGCCTGCAGCATCGCTTCACTCCACCCGCCTTGATCGTTTCCACCCCACCCCTCGGGCTTTTCGTCTTCATCGAAGATGTAAAACAGGCTGAAAGTTCGTGTTGCATTGACGTAAAAAAGGCCGGTCTGGGGACTGAAGCTGGGAGGTGGCCAGTTCACAGCACCGCTCGAATGAGGAGAAACCAGCGCACCATCGATTTGTGGCTCCTTCGCAGGGTTCGGAATTGGCTGCCCCTTGGAGTCCACGCCTTTGGCCCAATTCGTTTTCACGAATTCCGAACTCCTGTAGTTCTTACCGGTCTTCCGGTCTAGAACGAAGAACCAGCCATTGCGGCTTGCCTGAGCAACCAGCTTCCGGGGCTGCCCATCGATCTCCCCATCGATCAAAACCGGCGTCTGGACGGCATCCCAGTCATGGGTGTCGTGAGGTGATGGTTGGAAGTGCCACACCAATTTTCCTGTATCGAGCTTCAGCGCGACAATTGATTCAGTAAAAAGGTTGTTCCCTTTGCGACCCTTTCCGGCGATTACCGGCTGAGGGTTCCCGGTTCCCACGAAGATCATGTTCAGTTCCGGGTCATACGTGCATGGAACCCAGGTCATGCCGCCTCCGTGTCCCATTGCATCGGCGTTGGGCCATGTCTCCGAGCCGGGCTCTCCGGGCTTAGGAACGCTGTACCAGCGCCACTGCAGGTCGCCGGTTTCCGGATCGCGGGATTCCAGATAGCCAGGTATATCGAGATCGTCGCCGCTGACGCCCGTAATCACGTGGTTCTTTATGACAATCGGAGCCACGGATGCGTAGTACATCTGGTCGAGGTCACAAATGGACTTGCTCCAGCGCAGTTTGCCGTCTGCTACATTCAGCGAAACGAGATTGCAGTCTGGCGTCTCGAAATACAGCCAGTTGCCATAGATGCCTACGCCACGATTGCCAAGATGGATGCCACCCTTTGATTGCCAAGTGTAAGTCCAGATCTCCCGTCCGGTCCGCGCGTCAATAGCCCAGACTCTATCGGGAACGGTGAAGTACATGATCCCGTTGACCACAAGCGGAGTCGCCTTGATCACGCCGGCAAACGGATCCTCTGCACCGTTGATGCGGTAAAGCCAGCCGAGACTTAGTGATCTCACATTTGAGTCGTTGATCTTTGAAAGCGTGCTGAAGCGACGACCTGAGTAATCGCCGTTGTAAGTAGGCCAGGAATCAACGGGCGGCTGGAGCAGTTTAGCCGGATTGAGTCCGTCGGCCGCGACCACCTGGAATGCACTCCCGAGTATGAGCGCGCATTCGAACCAGAGCGCAATGCGTTTCATTTCAAGGTCTCCAAATAAGCTACGACATCGTGAATATCCTTATCGGTGTACTTATCTAAAAGCGCGACATGCGCCGCGTACGGATCATTCTTTTCCACTCTGACGTCCGCCCCGCGCGTGAATGATCGGTATTGGCTGGAGGCGTCGCGCAAAGATACACTGAAGTCATCCATCTGATCGAGGACGCCGGTAACGCGCTCGCCCGACGGGGACGTCACAGTGACCATAACCGGTTTTCTCGCTCCACTCGTAATACCGCGGCCGAAAGCGACTGTCTGGGGAAAAACAAACTTTAGCTGCAGGACCGGCGGATCATATTTTTTCCCGATCCCGGCAAGATCGCCGGTAGGTGAATGACAGGTATTGCATTTACCGCTCCCGTTGAAATACGTCTCTCCTGCTTTTGGATCTCCCGTCAAAACGTTCAGCACCTTGTTGTAGGGCCCGGTCCGCAGCGTGTCGCCGACTTTCTGGTGCAGGAAGTGCGACAGGTCCACGATGTCCGTCTGCTTTAAATTGGCGCTCGAACTTTGGGTGGGATGGCCCTTTCGCAGAAACGGACCGATCGTATCGCCGTAACGGTCCTTCAGGACAACCAGCGATCGGACAAGGTCTGGCCCCTTTTCCGTTCCCCTGGCTTTCGGACCGTGGCAGCTGATGCATTCCGCGGTATATGTCGTCTTGCCGCGCTCGGCCGCTTGGTCATCCACAATGTGCTTATCGCTCGGGCCTGCCTGAGCCAGCAATCCCCCGCCTTCACCGCCCCGCTTTCGCGCGGTGGCCTGTGCATCCGTGTGTGGTGGAAGGTTCTTCGCCAGATAATCGACCACCTCCGCGAATTCAGCTTCCGTTCCCTTCGCTCCGCGACTGATCATATTGGAAACGATTCCGCCCCATTGCTCTCGAGACATCCCTTTTCCCAGCACGAGTTCCGCCGGATGACACGCGGCACAAATCTTTTTCACAGTTTCCCGGCCCGGTGCATCCGGCAGCTGCGCGGCGCGATTGGCACCTTGCGCATAAACCACAGAGGAGAAAAGCACACCGAACATAAACGCTAGGGTTAGATGTCTCATGTTCATCGAAAGACTTCGCATACCAGGGATATCACGAAAGGGCCCTCGCTTAGTCAGCGCGACAGAACCCCGAGCGTCAGCGAGGGGAGGACGGTCCACGCCGATAGAGCTCTGCGGCTACGGACGCCGACGTTCCCTTTCCAGGCGCTCAGCGAGGAAAACCTTCAGTAGCGATTGATAGGGAACGTCCCGTTTGTTGGCAAGCACTTTCAAATCCTCGATCATGGATACGGGTAGACGCAGGGAGTTGTAGATAGTTAAGCGTGGTTGCTCATGCTGGTATCAGCTGCTTCGTCTTCGTATTGCTGGTATGCAGCCGCGTCGAGTTCGCGAAAATTGAGGCCCACGGTATCGCAGTAGTGCCGTAAGTCAGCGAGGATATCCGTGATTGCTCGATAATCCGATCCGCACGCCGGCAGCTTTGCGTAGGCCTTTACCGTGCGATCAATCCGCGCGGTGCGATCCTTGCGCGCATGAATTTCATCCGCGATGTGGTCTGACGCGGGGATCAATCCAGCGCGAGCTTCGATGACGAGGGCGGCGCTACGTGCGTTTCTCAGTTGCTTGTTCTCAGGCATTGCCTTGCGATCCTAGCAGTTGTCGATAACAACATATTCCGGGACCTAGACATTAGCTAGCCATGAAACGTGAACCATTACTCTCTCAGTCTTCCTGAACCGGAGTCTGCCGGATAATGGATTCTGGAAGATTTCATGAAATGGTGATTCCTGGAAATTCTTTACGACGAAAAGAAAAAAGCGGTCTTTCAAAGCTATGGCAAGCTCGTGCTCCTTGGGAGTAAGCGACAAGTTTCCCATTCGCTCTTTCAGACCTTTGACCTCAACAGCGATAAAATCCTCACACGTCTCGGTCCGTAGCCGGAAGTCATACCCGCACCCGAGACGCGTTGTGTTCTCCATAGTATAAAATTTGAATTCGGGAAGACTGGGCTGAATTGACTCAAAATATCGCTCTGCCGCCTGACCGGTAATCAGCCTCTTGGCGAAGTAAGATTCCCCCTCGTGGCATCCTTCTTGCACTTGAACTTCACTCCAAACATTTTCGTCATATCCGAAAAAGGATTTGACCAAACCAGTGAAGGAATCAAGGTCTAGGCTCTTATATTCCTCAAACACCTTGAGGCAGTAGCCGCGGATCTGACGCTTATGCCAGCCCTTGCGCGGATTCGGAAACAAAGGGTCGAACTCATCGCGGTAGTTCTTTATGGATGCAGGCTTTGACCCCATAGCATATCCAATGACATTGAACGCCTCGATGAAGCTTTCAAAGCCGAGCCTTCTTAAGCCAAGCAAATCGTATTTCGAAAGATACAACCCAATCAAAATGAGTTTCTCTCTCATCGCGATTCGTTGCGAGTTCAGGACCATCTTTAGGCCTTGATCTCACACTCCCAGACTGTAAGCACTTTCCATCCCGACTCTCGCAAGGTCCGCACGTTTCGTTTGTCCCTGGCCGCATTGCGATTTTGTTTATTTTGCCAGTAGTCGCGATTCGATTTCGGTAGGGTCGCAGAGTGGCAGGCGTTGCGATGCCAAAAGCACCCATGCACGAAAACTGCCCGCTTACGTGTCGCTATCACGAGATCCGGTCGCCCCGCGGCACAGCTTTGGAGTGGACTCGATATCGGAAATCCATCCTATAGACGAGTCTGCGAACAGCGATTTCAGGCCGAGTGTCCTTTGAGTGCACCCGCCTCATGATCTCGCTGCGCTGGGCTGAAGAGAAGACATCCATCGTTGTTGATTCGTCCTGTTAACTTTTGGTATACCTCAGTCTGCGTGTACCGCGGTACAGCGCGGCACAACCACTTTCTGCCACCCCAATCATCGGGAAACTTTACCGCCGAATCAATAGCTTAGGGCCTAAACATCGCACAGAATTGCCCTGATTCGTTTCCCGCTGTCCGTCGGCCATAAGCCGGTCACAACCAGTTTCGCCTTTGGTTTCGGCCACTTACCCGGAATCGCTTGGAAGCATGCTGTATACTGATTTCTCGGAAGCCGCTGGGCTTCTAATCTCTTCGAAGAACGCCGGATGAGGGCCAAGCGCCTCTCCGGCGTTTTTCATTTTCGGAGGACTTCTCCATCATGCCAACGAAAGCGCAGACCGCGGCCAATACCGCCAACGCACAACATTCCACCGGCCCCAAAACCGAAGCCGGTAAAGCCGCATCTTCTCTCAACCATCTTTCGCACGGCCTCACCGGCACTGCTTTCACCGTTCTCGACTGGGAAGATCCGAACGCATTCCATACGCTGTTCAGCAGATTGCACTCAGAACACCAGCCCTCGACTGTCACCGAAGAGATCTTAGTCGAGAAAATGGCGCAGCATTATTGGTTGACCCAGCGTGCCATCACGCTCCAAGGAACCTGTTTCAACTCCGAGATCGCGTCTGACAATCCGGAAAATCAGCTTGCTCTCTACTTGCGCTACCAGACCACGCACGACCGGGCCTTCCACAAGAGCCTGGACAAGCTGCTAAAGCTCAGAGCCGAAAAGCGCAAACAGGAAATTGGGTTCGAATCGCAAGAGCGTAAACAAGCGGAAGAAATCAGTCGGCGCAACCGGGAAGAGCGCCGGCAAAACGATGAACTCCGTAAACAAGCTGACCAAACTCGCCGCGAAGCCGCCGAAAATCGCAAACAAGAGCTGCATCGCTTCAACGTGTTGCTGGGCGAAGCCAAATATGACCACCAATTAATGCAAACTATCATGCTTCGCGTCGATCAAGCGGCCGCAGCCTGCGAAAAAGAGGACCAGGAAGAGGACGAAAACACGCCCATCACAGCCGAAGAAGCTGCCTAAGTTCGCGCGACCGTTGGATGCATTACCCGTTTAGAGGATTAGGATGGCGCCAAGGTTGACGGTACGATCGGGCGAGCAATCGACTGGCTTCAACATCGTTAACGATCTGCTGGCGTTCACTGTCCCATGTGAGGGTGCGTCCAAGTTTCATGGCAGTATTCGCCAGGATGCACGAAGCCGTCGAAATGTAGCCCTCTTCGATGTTTGACACCGGCTTGGAACGGGTATCGATGGCATGCAGAAAATTCTTCATGTGATACCTAATTGCCGGTGCGACATGCTTTTCAAGGTCCTTCTCTGTCTTGTCTTCTGGATATTGCTCCAGCTCGTACGTGACATCGCGGTGAACGGGTTGGTTACTGCCCAGCGGAGTGAAATCGTAACTATAAACGCTGACTTTCAGGGTTCCCTTTTCCCCGTAAAAGGTCGCACCCCATGGATATTTCGAATCCACCGCTTCTCCCCAACTGCGGTGCTGCCACACCACTCGCAGATCTTTGAAGTCGAAAGTCGCTGTTTGTGTGTCGGAGATGTTTGCCTTGCTGTTCTTGTCTACGAAGATTCCTCCAGTGGACGCGATTCGCGTTGGCCAGCCGAGCTCCAGCATCCAGCGCGTCATGTCGAGCATGTGGACGCACATGTCGCCCACGATTCCGTTGCCGTATTCCATGAACGCGCGCCAGCGGCGGGGATGGACCAGGGAGTTATACGGCCGCATTGGAGCGGGCCCCGTCCACATCTCGTAGTCCAGATTGTCAGGTGGCTTGGTGTCTGGCGGATTTTCAGTGGCTCGCATGTGGTAGTAGCAATAAATTTCAACCAGCGCAATCTTACCCAGCATTCCTGTTTTGACGAAGCGTTCTTTGGCCTCGACGATGTGTGGCGTACTACGCCGCTGCAAGCCCACCTGCACCACGCGACCATATTTATGGGCTGCTGCGACCATTGCCATGCCCTCGGTTACATCCGCGCTGATCGGTTTCTGCACCCAGACGTCTACGCCGGATTTCACCGCCTCGATCATGATCAAGGCGTGCCAGTGATCTGGAGGCGCAATCAGGACGATATCGAGATCTTTCGCAGCGAGCATCTGGCGATAGTCACTGTAGGTACGTGGAGTCTTTCTCGATGCCTGCCGGGACGCGACCATGTTCGCAGCTTCCGCGAGCATTTGCGTGTCGACGTCGCAAAGGGAGATTACTTCAACAGGCGCGATCTGAATCAATCGGAAGAGATCGATCTTTCCGTACCATCCGCAGCCGATAAGGCCGACTCTTCGCGGGTTGTCATCTGCAAACGCTTGGCTGCCCGCTGCACCGAGCGCGATCCCTGCTCCGGTTGATTGTAGGAATGTCCGTCGATTCATTGCTGATGTTGGAGACGAGTGTGATGTGAGCTTGTCGTCAAACCTGCTGGAATTGCACCTTCTTGCCGGCGAGCGAGAGATTTTCTTTAATAAAACTTTCGTTCCAAAGGTTCGAATTGACTGCTGAGACGTGAGGATTCTGAAGCACCCACAAATACGCTTTCATCGGTGGTTTCATATCGCCCGGTATGATCCGGTTGATTTTATCGATGCGCCACTGTGGGATGGGCTGCAAGGGTTTGTGATGCGTGGCCACAGCATGTGCCGTCTTCATAGCGATGATGCCCACGTCCTTGGCGGATGCGTTCAGGATCGCTTCATCGACGTAGCCGCCGTTGATGACGTTGTAGGCCATCATGACCGCATCATAATGTCCCAGCTCGGAGGCCTTATTCAACACACCGGCGGGACAGTTATGCGACGTTACGCCTAGGAAACGAACCTTGCCCTGCTTCTTCAATCCCAAAAAGGATTCATGGATGTGCGGGTTGTCGAGGTCGCTAGCGAGGTTCGCGCCATGCGGGCACATCAAAAGATCAAAGTGGTCGGTGCCTACGCGCCTGAGGCTTGCATTCAGCGAGTCTGTGATGCACTTCCGAAACTCCTGGCTGCCTTCGACCAGATGACCATAGTCGGGCATCATGGCGGCGCACAGATACGCGCCCGCGAATTGATCGTGCTGACCCGGAAAATACGTAAGGTAGTAGCCAGGCTTTTCCGCCAGGTTGCTCTGCGTCAGATCTTGGGCGCGCTTTCTGATCGCGTTCTGTTTGTCGGCAGGGAGGCCGTTGAAGACATCGCGATAAAGACGATTGCGTAGGTTGCCGAAAGCACTGACCTTGGTTTGAAGAAATACTTTATCGCGTTTAGCGGAGCCTCCGAGAAAGCGCCCGATTGCAATTTCGCAATCACCGTACGCACGGGCCATATCAAGGTAATTCAGACCCATCTCCAGCGCCAGGCTGAGGTGTTCGTAGTTGTCGGTACGAATAGGATCTCCACCGGCAATGATTTCGGAGATCATCAAGTTCGTTCGGCCGAGGCGGCGATAAGCCATGCCAGGCTGCTTATTGCGCCACTCAGAATTGGCAGTTGGATCCGTGGAGAGTTTCTCGGCAACTTCCGCGGCTGCCTTCGGGGTGGCTACTGCCGACCCAATGGTTGAGACCAACGCGGTTTGGAGGAGAGATTTTTGTAGGAACTGACGCCGCGAGTCTTGTGCGCTCATGAGAAACCTCCTAAAGATTCACTGTACAGTAGAATACTCACGTGCTGAGCGCCGAACCAACCCCAAGTCTCTCCGGCAAAATTGCCCTGATTAGCGGTGCCAGTAAGGGGCTCGGAAGAGCCATGGCTCTGGCCCTGAGCGAAGCTGGCGCTACCGTCGCGCTTGTCTCTCGCGATGTCGAAAAGCTTCAGAACGTGAGGCAAGAGATCGAGAGTTCCGGGGGAAAGGCGAAAGTCTTTGTTGCAGACGTCGCCGGAGAGGAAAACGTACGCGGCCTGGAATCGGAAGTTTCCAATCAGCTCGGCAAAGTGCAGATCCTGATCAACAACGCGGGAGTGAACATACGCAAAAACCTTGTCGATTTCTCGCTGGATGAGTGGCGGACGGTTCTGGAGACAAACCTCACCAGCGTCTTCTTAATGTGCCGCGCATTTGTTCCACACATGAGGGGAACCGGTTACGGACGAGTACTGAATATGACTTCCATTATGAGCCATGTTTCGCTTCCGGGCCGTACTGCATATTCCGCAAGCAAAGCGGCGTTACTCGGACTGACTCGCGCCCTGGCTTTGGAACTAGCGGGCGAGGGCATTACGGTAAACGGTATCAGTCCCGGCCCGTTTGGTACTGAAATGAACTTACCTCTGATGCAGAATCCGGAGGCGAATGCACAATTTCTAGCCAGCATTCCGGTAGGCCGCTGGGGCAAAGTGGAAGAGATCGGTACCCTTGCCGGTTACCTGTGCTCCGAATCAGCCGCCTTCATTACGGGAACCGACATCTTGATCGATGGCGGGTGGTGCGCGCGTTGAGCGTTTCGGTGACCCGCCGCGATGCAGTTTGGGCAATTCTACGCGCCGCTGCGGTAGTAGGCGGGCAAGAGTTCTTCAGCGACTGGATGCGTGCCGCTCAGGTTGTCAGCCACAGCTCGCACGCACACAACACGACTTCGCATGCGCCGCCTGAGCCGGACCGCTGGACGTCTGATAAGCCGAAGTTTTTCTCTCGTGAAGATTTCCGAACTCTGGATGCTTTCACCGCCATTCTTATCCCGACCGATGAGACGCCCGGCGCGCGCGAAGCTCACGTGAGCGCGTTCATCGATTTCGTCGTGAATGCGGCGGCGGAGTACGCGCCCGAAATGCAGAGTGACTGGCGCAGCGCGATGGACTGGCTCCGTGCCCGTCATTTCGCGGAATTACCGGCCGACGAACAGCTTTCTCTAGTTCAGCGCATATCGAAAGGGGAGCACGACCCCGAGAACAAGCAGGAGGGGTTCGCCGTGTACCGCCTCATTAAAGAGATGACTGTGCACGCGTTCTATACCTCACGCGTGGGACTCGTTGACGTGCTCGAATACAAAGGCCTTGCCTATTTGACCGAGTTCCCGGGCTGCAATCATCCCGAGCACCACACTCTCTGATCCGCTATGCAGAAGTACGACGTGGCGATCGTGGGTTCCGGAGCATGCGGAGGATGGGCGTGCATGGCGCTCGCCCAAAGCGGATACAAGGTCCTACTGCTAGAAGCTGGCTCGCATATCGATCCAGCGAAGGAATTCCACCATCGGTGGCCGTACGAATTGCCGTTCCGTGGTGCTGGGCAGCCCGGTTTCTTAAAGAAGTATTTTCCAGATTCAACTGAATACAACTACCGGATCATGATTGACGACCGGGAGAATCCCTACACCACACCAGAAGGCAAACCTTTCTGCTGGTACCGTTCGCGTGTCCTTGGGGGACGAACCCTGCACTGGTCACGCGCTTCGGATCGGATGTCCGACTTGGAATTTAAAGCCGCGTCACGGGATGGTTATGGCGACAATTGGCCGATTTCTTACACCGATATTGCACCTTATTACAACCGAGTCGAACAGTTTATCGGCGTAAGCGGCGCTGCGGCTAACCTGCCCCAATTCCCCGACGGCGTCTTTCTTCCTCCCATGCCGCTGAACTGCTCAGAAACCATTTTCGACGTGGCTTGCCGTAAGATCGCTTTACCCTCGACGCCCAGACGGGTAGCACAACTGACGCGTATCCTGAATAACCGGCCGCCTTGCCACTATTGCGGCAATTGCATCAACGGTTGCGATGTAGGCGCAATGTTCAACACGGTTGCAGTCACCCTCCCGCCTGCGCTGAAGACCGGCAACGTCACCGTGCTTTGCGATGCCGTCGTAAGCCATGTATTGATGGGGGAGGATAATCGCGCCCGCGGGCTTCGTTATATCGAGCGCTATACCAATCGCCCCGTCGAGATCGATGCGCGTGTAGTAATCCTCGCCGGTTCAACGCTTGAAAATACCCGACTGCTATTGAATTCGCACAGAGGCGGCCTAGCCAACAGCAGCTCTGTCCTCGGACATTATCTGATGGACCAAGTTGCTGGAGCCGGCGTGACCGGATTTCTGCCCATGTTAGAGGGCAGGGCAATTCGTAATGATGACGGCAAGGCCACCGGCCTCTATATACCAAACTTCTCCAATATCGGTCCGCGTCCGGGTTCTGGCAAATTTATTCGCGGGTACGCTATGAGTGCCTCGGGTGGCGCGGCGCAGTACCCGACTTTCGCAGGAGATCTGCCCGGTTTCGGTTCTGATTATAAGAAACATGTGAAGCGGTTATATCCGGCGCATGCACGCGTGTGGCTGTCGGGCGGCGAAATGCTGGCTCGCAAAGAAAATTTTGTCGAACTCGACCCGGCAGTGCGGGACAAGTGGGGTATACCGGTATTAAGGATTCACTGCACCCATAACCACAACGATCGAAAAATCTACCAAGACTTTTTTGACCGTGCGCAGGAACTATTTCACACTGCAAAAGGCGAAATTACTGAGGCAGACCCTTTGATCAGCGTGCCCGGGAGCCTCATCCATGAAGTGGGGACATGCCGCATGGGCGCCGACGCGAAAACCAGTGTCCTAAACTCCTTTTGCCAAACTCACGATATCCGGAATATGTTTGTGTTTGGTGGCGGCTGCTTCGTGACTACAGGCGATAAACATCCTACCCTGACGATGATGGCACTCACGGCCCGCGGCTGCGATCATCTCATCGACTCCGTCAACAGAGGTGAACTGTGATGGATGACAGACGATCAACGGTGACCAGCATCACGCGACGCCGTGCGCTTGCGCTTAGTGCGGTAAGCGCTATGTCGTACCGCAGAGTTCTGGGGGCGAACGAACGCATCCAGATGGGAGTCATTGGATTCGGCCTGATTGGGGGCCAGCATGTCCATGACTTGCGTAATCAGAAGGACGTGGATTTGGCTGCAATGTGTGATGTCTACCAGCCGCGTCTCGAGCAGGGTGTTGCTGCCTGCGGTCAACCTGCCCGCGCTTATTCTGATTTTCGCAAGCTGCTCGAGAACAAAGATCTTCAGGCGGTGGTCGTCTGTACTCCCGATCACTGGCATGCACTGATGGCAATCATGGCCTGCGCGGCGGGAAAAGACGTGTACGTCGAAAAGCCTTTGACCCTGTTTGTAAAAGAAGGCCGCTGGATGATCAATGCTGCACGGCGATACAACCGCGTTGTGCAGGTGGGAACCCAACAACGCTCTGGAAAACACTATCAGCACGCAAGAAAGCTCTTAGAAAGTGGCTATATCGGCGAGATAACGAGCGCCCGTGCTGCCTCTTTTCGTAACGTCATGCCCGGATTCGGTTCACCACCAGACTCTGCTGCGCCGAGTGATTTCGATTACGACATGTGGCTAGGTCCTGCGCCCAAACGCCCCTACAACAAGCTAAGAGGCCTGTATCATTTCCGTTGGTTCTGGGACTACTCCGGCGGCCAGATGACCAATCTCGGCGCGCATGAGATCGACATCATTCAGTGGGTCAAAGGTGAAAAAGGGCCCGTGTCAGTTTCCTCCACCGGCGGACGATTCGCGCTAAAGGGCCTGGGCGAAACTCCGGACACTCAGGATGCACTGTTCGAATACGCCGGATTCACGAGCGTGTATTCATTTCGCGAGGCAAGTGCGGGACGCCGTGCGGGTGACGGACTGGAATTTTTCGGGACGAAAGGCAGTATGACAATCTCGCGATCGGGATTCGAGGTCTTCCCGGATATGAAGATCAATCCGTCGAATGCCATCCCAACATTTCAAGGCCATCCTGCTGGAGGTCCGGTTCGCGAGAACGTGCAGCCCGAGCCATGGACTCGCGCTCTGAAGGAACCGGGATCGTCTAACGAGCAATTCGATCTTCACATCCGCAATTTTCTGGATTGCATCAAGACGCGCCAGAGGCCGATTGCCGATATCGAAGGGGGTCATCAGGCCACCACGGCTTGCCATCTGGCCAACATCTCTTTACGCACGGGACGGAAGATCAAGTGGGATGCGGACAAAGAGAAGATTATTGGCGATGAAGAAGCATCCGCTATGCTGGTGCGCCGGTATCGAAAGCCGTGGGATGACGTACTGGCGAAGCTCTCATGAAGAGACGCGCATTTCTTGGCGCCACTTCGGCAGGGATCGGAATGAGCTCTCTTATTGCTCCACTTATGGCTCAACAGTCTGGGGATAATCTCCGCCAAACAAAGATGGGAATAGCCGCGACATCGTTCATGATGGCGTGGAAACCCAAGGATACCTACGATTTTCTAGAGCATTGCCACGCTCTCGGCGCAGCGGGTATTCAGGCACCGATCAATGGCGATTTGCAGAAGATCCGCTCCCGCATCGAGAAATTGGGAATGTACATAGAGGGAATGATCGAGCTGCCACACACCAGGGACATATCGGCGTTCGAACGGGACGTTCAAAAAGCAAGTACAGTTGGCGCTGTGGCCCTGCGCTCGGCATGTCTCGGCACTCGTCGTTATGAAACGTTCTCATCGCTTACTGATTGGCAGAACTTCGTTGCTCAAAGCCACAATTCCTTAGAAGCTGCACTCCCCATTCTCGACAGATACAAGATTCCGCTGGGTCTCGAAAATCACAAAGACTGGACGGTGGACGAGATGGTTGCCCTCATCAAGAAGTATTCGAGCGAATACCTGGGCGTCTGTCTCGATTTTGGAAACAACATTTCTCTTCTCGATGAGCCTTACGACTTGGTGCAGAAGCTGGCGCCGTATACCGTTTCAACTCACCTCAAAAACATGGGCGTTGAGCATTCTACCGACGGCTTCCTGCTTTCGGAGGTGGTACTCGACAGAGGATTTCTCGATATGCCGCGAATGCTTGCTGTGGTCCAGCAAGCTCGGCCTAAAACGCGCTTCTCCTTGGAGATGATCACGCGCGATCCGCTTCACGTCCCCTGCCTGACGGACAAGTATTGGACGACGTTCCCTGACCGCAACGGGCGATACCTCGCGCGGACCCTCATGCTTGTGCACAAGGCGCAGAGCTCTCAACCATTGCCTCGCGTTGCTCAGCTCTCACACGATTCTCAAGTTCACTTGGAAGAGGAGAACGTGGTGTCGTGTATTCGCTACGCTCGCGAGACTCTCAACTTGTAAAAGCGCATTAGCGGGTAAGTCGTGAGCGGAACCCGTGCTGTGATGGAGATGCAGTGAACGTCGCGAGCATCATTGATTCATCCGATCCCACAATTTACGATGTGCAAACGCATGCGCGCGGTCCGGCAGGATCGCTTCCAATAACCTCGGAAGCCCTGCTCACGGAATCCTCCGGAAATCTATTCGGATTGACTCAGAACGCTGGCATGGGGTGGGCTCCGGAAGCACTCGGCGGCAAGCAGGTGCTGCTGTTGAGCACTCAGGGAGGTCTCCGAGCTGAGGACGGCACGCCAATTGCATTGGGTTATCACACTGGCCATTGGGAAGTGGGACTGCTGGTCGCCGAAGCCGCTCGCGAACTAAAGGCGCTGCGGGCCATCCCATTTGCGGGCGCTTGCACCGACCCCTGTGACGGCAGAACACAAGGTACGCCGGGCATGTTTGATTCGCTGCCTTATCGTAATGACGCGGCGATTGTTCTTCGACGCTTGATCCGTTCGCTGCCAACCCGCAGCGCTGTGATTGGCATCGCAACGTGTGACAAAGGCCTACCCGCAATGATGATGGCGCTCGCCGGCACCCCGCATCTGCCTTGCGCACTCATTCCCGGCGGTGTGACACTGATGCCGGAAGATGGCGAGGACGCCGGTAAGGTTCAGAGCATCGGAGCTCGGTTCGCCCATCACCAGATCACGCTTGAAGAAGCAGCGCTTGCCGGTTGCCGAGCTTGTGCATCTCCCGGTGGAGGCTGCCAGTTCTTAGGAACGGCTGCGACGTCCCAAGTAGTGGCGGAAGCGCTTGGGCTATCTCTCATGCATGCAGCGCTCGCGCCATCCGGGCAGCCCGTATGGCTGGATATGGCACGGCGCACGGCACGAGCGATTTTGAGGCTGGAAGAGTTGCACATAACGACGGGGGACATTGTGACGCTTGCCGCGATCGACAACGCCATGATCCTGCATGCAGCATTTGGAGGGTCTACTAACTTGCTGTTGCATATTCCCGCTATTGCGCATGCCGCTGGATTGCGCCGCCCTACTGTCGCGGAATGGACTCAAGTGAACCGCAGCATCCCTCGTTTAGTCGACGCTCTTCCGAATGGGCCGCGTAATCACCCGACAGTGCAGGTGTTTCTGGCGGGAGGCGTTCCAGAAGTTATGCTGCATTTGCGACGAGCAGGTCTGTTAAATACAGATGCGCTCACCGCGTCCGGCGAAACGCTCGATTCAATGCTCGACTGGTGGGAACAATCGGAGCGACGAGTCCGCTTTCGATCCCGCTTACGGGAACTCGATGGCGTCGATGCGGATGACGTTATCCTGTCGCCCGATAATGCGCGATCACGTGGGCTTACCTCGACGGTCTGCTTCCCGCACGGAAACCTCGCGCCCGAAGGATCAGTCGTAAAGAGCACTTCGATTGATCCATCGGTAGTAGACGCGGATGGCGTGTATCGTATCCGTGGTCCTGCGCGCATCTTTGTTACGGAACACGATGCCATCACCGCCATCAAGAAGCAGGAAGTGAAAGAAGGCGATGTCATCGTGCTCATCTGCCGCGGACCGATGGGCGCCGGGATGGAGGAAACGTATCAAATCACTTCAGCACTGAAGCACTTGGCATTCGGCAAGCATGTTGCTGTAATCACGGATGCCCGGTTCAGCGGCGTCTCTACCGGGGCGTGCATCGGGCATGTTTCGCCGGAGGCGCTGGCAGGCGGCCCTGTCGGAAAGCTGCGCGATGGCGACGTGATCGAGATCTTCGTGGATCGCACCAAACTAGAGGGTCATGTGAACTTCATTGGCGAAGCCGGTGAAATGTTCGACGCCGAAGAAGGTCATAGGCGCTTACTAGAGCGACCAGTCCGAACAGATCTTCGCTCCGATCCAGCATTGCCGGAAGATACCCGGCTTTGGGCGGCGTTGCAGCAAGCGAGCGGCGGAATTTGGGGCGGATGCGTCTATGATGTCGAGGCTATCGTGGCGATGGTCAAAACGCGGGTAGGTTAGCTACTCGGATGAATTGCAGCCTTAGGCAAAGCTCGTACCGCGCCAGTTGAGATGCCACCATCCACCAACAGAGTTTGTCCGGTGATATAGCGACTGGCCTCTGCAGCAAGGAACACAATGACAGCATCCAAATCGCCTACTTGGCCTGGGCGTTTCACGGGAATCCGATCGGAGAGATATTCGACCCATTCCTTGTCTTCGTACATCACCTTGTTCTGATCCGTCTGAAACCAGCCTGGGGCTAAACAGTTGACTGTGATGCCATGTTTCCCCCAATCATCGGCCAGACTCATCGTGAGTTGCTTAATGCCACCGCGGCTCGCGCCGTATGGAGCCAGACCCGCATAACCGTTCACGCTGGTCACTGACCCAATGTTGATGATGCGCCCATACCCACATGGCACCATTCGTCGGGCAACAGCTTGAGCGACGAAAAAGCTGCCTCTGAGATTCGTGTCGAGGATGAGGTTCCAATCTTCCCAGGTGACCTCGAGCGCTGGTTTACGAACGTTAGTGCCGGCATTGTTGACGAGAATGTCTATGTGGCCGAATTCTTCTTCTGCTGCTCCGGCCATTTGCTCGATACTCTGGGGATCGCGGACATCAAGTTCGAGCGAAACTGCGTGTCTACCGAGACCCTTAATCTCTGTCTCGAAAGCGAGCAGATGATCGCGGTTGCGGCTTGTAAGGACGAGGTCGGCGCCGGCGTTTGCCAAGGCACGTGCAAATTGCTGTCCGAGGCCGCGGCTGGTACCGGTCACGATGGCAACACGGCCATTGAGATCGAAAAGGTTGTTGCTCATTGCACTTCGTCCGGCGTGAGGATGATTTTCATCAAGTTCGGCTCCCCAGAATGGAGGCGTTCGAACCATCGAGGGCCTTCTTCTAAAGGCGTAACCGCTGTGATCAGCGGCTTCACCCGCACCGCACCACGGGCTAACAGGTCAATGCATTGGGGATACTCTCCTGATGACGCTGCCGAACCTTGCAGCCGAATCTGCCGACTAACAACCGTCTGCAACGGTATCTCGACGGTTGGCGAGATGTTACCGATCAATGTCACAGTGCCGCCCTTGCGAACGCTGTCGATGGCGGTCTTAATAGCCACGCTGTTCCCAACCGCCTCGAGAGCTACATCCACGCCCATGCCGGAGGTCAGCCCATGAATTTCAGCCGCTGTATCCGCCTTTCTGGCATTGATCGTCGCTGTGGCCCCAAGTTGTTCAGCAAGTCGAAGGCGAGTGTCATCGATATCCGTAACGTAGATCCGCGAGCAATTCACGGCCCGGAGTGCTTGCAATACCAGAATCCCGATCATGCCGGCTCCAACCACGAGGACTGTGCTCCTCTCATTGATCGCTGAAAGAGAAACCGCGTGAACAGCGACCGCCAACGGCTCGACCATCGCGGCCTCGGCGAAAGATATGTCGCCGGGCAACCGGTGCATGATGTGGTGCGGTACGAGCACGTACTCGGCAAAAGCTCCTGGGCGGCGATATTCGGGCGTGGAGACTCCCAACACCTGTCGCCGATCACACAGGTTTACTTCACCCCTACAGCAGTACTCGCATGAGCCGCAATAGATTGTGGAATCGAACGTAACCCGGTCGCCTTCCTGAATGCCGGAGACTCTTGATCCCGTTGCAGCAACTACTCCGGCAGCCTCGTGGCCCATTACAATTGGCGGGATGCGTCGGCCAGAGGAGCCATCGTAACCATGTACATCACTGCCACAGATACCGCATGCTTTGACACGAACGAGAACCTCATCTGCGTCTGGAATAGGGACGGGAACATCGACGAGCTCCAGGCGCTTGTACTCGCGGAGCATCAAAGCTTTCATGACTGGAATGTTACCGAATTACGTCGTTGGACTTTCGTCGAGACAGGCACGCCGTGTGAATCAGCTTGAATAGAATTAGCAGTGGTTTCGTCCAATCGAGTCTTCCTGCTATCGCCTGCAAAGGCCGGTGGTCGCCGATACGAGATGCTGCTCCGTGAGGAGGCAACCTTCGATTTGGCCGTAAAGCTTCGGCAGGACACCGCTGTGATTGGCGAGGTCTACAGTTTTATTAGCGGCTTATATTTCCGCGGCAAAATGGCCTATGCGGAATCATTTCGTGCCGCTCCTCCTGGCATTCCTCCCGCACTGGTGATTGTGCCCGGCGTGGGCCTGGTTCCTCCCGACACGCCCGTCAGCATTGAGCAACTGCGCGCGATCGCCGATATCCTGGTCGATGAAAACAATCACATCTATCGAGACACACTGCTGCAGGGTGCGAGATTGCTGGATCAACACGCAGGGCCGGCATGTCTGTACGTGCTTCTCGGCAGTATTGCGAGCGGCAAGTACACAAGTCCGCTTCTCGAAATTTTTGGCGCCCGTCTGGTATTCCCTGCTGATTTTGTGGGTCGCGGCGACATGAGCCGTGGTGGACTTATGCTGCGTTGCGCGCACTCGGGAGTTGAATTGTCGTATGTCCCTGTAACGGGAGCGGTGCGGCATGGCGTGCGCCCACCCAGGTTAGAGCGATGGCGGAAGCCGTAATTTTCATCGGCCTGCAAGGGTCCGGCAAGACAACGTATTTTACAAATCACTTTGCCGCTACTCACACGCACGTCAGCCGCGATATCCAAGATACTCCGGAGCGGGAAAGGGCCTTAATTTGTGAATGCCTTCGCTCGGGACGCTCGTTCGTTGTGGACAATACCAACGCCACCCGAGCGGTGCGCGAGCCATATATTCGAGAGGCGAAGGCGGCCGGATTCCGCGTGCTCTCATACTTCTTCGATACGCCCGTCCGCACGGCAATCGGACGCAATAATCATCGCAAGGACAAGAAGCCGATTCCGGTTCCAGCGATGCTCCGCACCGCGAAGCGCCTGGAGCCACCGTCCTTGGAAGAAGGGATTGACGAAATCCGGACTATCACGGCAGAGCGCGATGCTGCTCGCGACAAAATGAAGTGAGTCGCCGTGAGCCGTTCTGGAGACTAACGTCTCCGAATCTTGCAGTCGCCCGCGGCATACAGTTGCTCGCTGTCAGGTAGATTAAGTCTGTCGGGATCGGGATCTCTATGAAGAAGCTTGTTTCCTTGATTGTCTTGATGGAATTTATCAGCCTGAGTGCAATCGCTGCTCAGGGTGAATCAGTCAAAGCGCCGGTTAAAAATCGCGCCCCCCTTCAGCCGAACGCTTATGATCCGTTACCCCTCGGAGCCATCGAACCGAAAGGATGGCTGCGCAATCAATTGGAGATTCAGGCTGCAGGTCTGACCGGGCACTTGGATGAATTTTGGAAAGATGTTGGACCCAACAGCGGATGGCTGGGTGGAACCGGTGAATCCTGGGAGCGTGGACCTTACTACCTCGACGGACTTTTGCCGCTCGCCTATGAATTGAACAATCCCGCTCTGATTCGCAAGGCGAAGCAGTGGGTTGATTGGACCCTCACCCATCAACAGCCGAACGGTCAAATCGGGCCAGCGAAGAACGACGATTGGTGGCCGCGCATGGTAATGCTTAAGGTCCTTACTCAGTACGAAGAGGTGAGCGGCGATCCGCGGGTCATCCCGGTCATGCAGAAATATTTCGATTACGAGCTGCGCGAGTTACCCAACCGTCGTCTCAGGGATTGGGGCAAATATCGATGGCAGGATAATGTCTACTCGGTGGTTTGGCTATACAACCGCACCGGTGATAAGAATCTTCTCAAACTCGCAAAGCTCTTGCATGCGCAGGGATACGACTGGGAAGCGCAGTTCGCGAATTTCAAGTACACGTCCAAGCAAACAACCGAGAAGCTCGGTCTGAAACCGCATGCGCTGCCGACGGAAGCGGCAATGCAAACCCATGGTGTAAACAATGCGATGGCGTTGAAAGCTGCGCCTATTTGGTGGCTTCTCAACGGCAGCTCAGACGATCGTAGCCAGTTTGACCATCAACTTGCGATGCTCGACAAGTACCACGGCTTGCCGAACGGGATGTTCAGCGGCGATGAGCATTTTGCCGGCCCCGATCCATCTCAGGGGATCGAGTTGTGCGCCGTTGTCGAAGCCATGTTTTCGTACGAGCAGGCGTTTGCAATTTTTGGCGATCCGCGGGTCGCCGATCGTCTGGAGAAAGTGAGTTATAACGCTCTGCCCGGCACACTTTCGAACGACATGTGGTCGCATCAATATGATCAACAGCCAAACCAGATCGCTTGTACGCGAGCGCACCGGCAATGGTCCACTAATGGCCCCGACTCAAACCTGTTCGGCTTGGAGCCCAACTTCGGCTGCTGCACTGCGAATCTTCATCAGGGCTGGCCTAAATTGGTTTCGAGTCTTTGGATGGCCACTCCGGACGGAGGTATCGTGACGACAGCCTATGCGCCGAGCCGAGTTCAAATCAACTTAGGCGGTGTCAATGTCGCGGTAGATGAAGGAACTGAGTACCCGTTCCGCGGAAAGGCGGAGTTCACAATACACACTACGGGGCCAATTTCATTTCCGTTCGTAATCCGCGTGCCCGTTTGGGCAGATAGTGCAACTGTCAAGGTGAACGGCGATGCCACCCGGATACCGCCCTCAGGCTGTGTGGTCGGGTACAACGCAACGGAGCCAGACCAGGCGCGCTGCGATTTGGCGAAGGCCTTTCACAGGATAAAGCGCACGTGGAAGGATGGAGACCGAGTGAGCGTTACCTTTGCAATGTCTCCGCGCGTGACCCACTGGTACCAGGATTCGGCTGCTTTTGAGCGCGGACCTCTTGTTTTTTCGCTTCCGCTTGACGGGCAATGGTCAGAACTGAAAACATACGCACTGAAATCGGCAGATTGGCAGATTACGCCGACTTCCGATTGGAACTACGCGGTTGAAGTTGGTGAGTGCGCCGCGAATGTAGTGGAACACGCAGTGGGGAACGTGCCTTTCAATGTGAAGAATCCACCGGTCGTCCTGGACGTTAAAGGTCGCCGGGACCCGCGGTGGACGATGCAGGAAAATTCCGCTGGGCCAGTACCGGTGAGCCCTGTGAGTTCGAAGGATTCGCTGCGAACGTTAGCACTCGTGCCGTATGGGGCCGCTAAATTACGGATCACCGCATTCCCGTATTTGGAACAGAAGTCAAACTGCCAAACAGCCGCTAACCCAACGGAAAGCAGGCAATAAATTGAAGCTCAACACCCGAAATCGCTCGAGAAAGGCCGCAGTGCTGCTCGGTTTGATGCTGACCCTGATTAGTGTCTGCATCTCGGCCTATTGCCAAGTTGCGAGCAGGGTGCAACGTCCTCCGGCAGTGCCTCTGGTGACCCATGATCCCTATTTCAGTATTTGGTCCATGGCCGACAAGCTCACAGATGAGAACACGAAGCACTGGACCGGTACGGAGCAGCCGTTGAGCGGTCTCGTGCGGATTGATGGCGCAACGTATCGTTACATGGGGAGACGGCCGGGGAAGGCAATTCCGCCAATGCGGCAAGTTTCAGTTTCTGTCCGGCCTACCCACACGATCTACACATTCGAGGAAGCAGGCGTTCGGCTGACAATCACCTTCTTCACACCCGCGTTTCCCGAAGATCTCGACCTGTTGTCGAGGCCTGTCACTTATTTGACCTGGGATGTCACAGCGCTCGACGGGAAGAGACACGATATTTCGATTTATCTGGATGCCGACCCAGTTCTCGCAGTCAATACGGCCGACCAACAGGTTATTTGGAGCCGTGCACGTGCGGGTGCGCTTACCGTTTTGAATGTGGGTTCGCGGGATCAGCGTGTGCTGGGCAGTTCCGGCGATAACCTGCGCATTGATTGGGGCTATTTCCGGCTGGCAGTGCCGGATGATCAGCAAGCATTGCTGGCAAACGCAGCCGATGGGATGACGTCCTTCATCAACTCGGGCATGCTGCCCACTGCCGATGATCTCGAGATGCCTACACAATCAAGGAATACGGCAGCGCATTTAGCAGTGGTTTTTCCGCTCTCAGTCGAGGGCTCGAAATCCGCGAGCCGCCACGTGCTGCTTTCCTACACGGACGGATACTTGATTGAATATTTGAATCGAAAGCTTCGGCCTTATTGGCAGAGAAATGGAAAAACCCCTCAGGAGATGCTCAACGATGCTGAGGCGCAGTACGCCGCTCTCGAGCAGCGCGGGGAGCAGTTTGACTCACAACTGACCGCGGACCTGGAGCGGGTGGGAGGCAAGTCGTATGCTCAGCTGGCCACGTTAGCGTATCGGCAAACGTTGGCGGCGCATGGATTCGCTGCGGACATGGATGGCACGCCGATGCTGTTCCCGAAAGAAAACTTCAGCAATGGCTGCATCTCGACCGTAGATGTGCTCTATCCATCCGCACCGTTCTTCCTGTTTTTCAATCCGTCCCTGCTGGAGGCACAACTGAAACCTGTGCTGGAGTATGCCGCGCTGCCACGCTGGAAATGGCCGTTCGCGCCTCATGATCTGGGTACCTATCCGCTTGCCGATGGCCAAGTGTATGGCGGAGGCGAGCGGACCGAAGAAGACCAAATGCCCGTCGAAGAGAGTGGAAACATGTTGATTTTGCTGGATGCGCTGGGACACAAGCAGGGTAACTGGCATTTGGCGAAGCAGTATTGGCCACAGCTCACGAAATGGGCGGAGTATCTGCGCGCCAAGGGCCTGGACCCGGAGAACCAGCTCAGCACCGATGATTTTGCGGGGCATCTGGCTCATAACGCGAATTTGTCGATCAAAGCTATTGAAGGGCTCGCAGCCTATGCAGAGATGGCGAACGAGTTAGGTAAGGTCGACGTCGCAAAAAATTACTCCAGTGCCGCTACGGATATGGCCAAAAAATGGGAGCAGATGGACGTCGATGGTGACCACTACAGGCTGGCTTTTGATAAATCAGGCACGTGGAGTCAGAAATACAATCTCGTCTGGGACCAGCTCCTGCATCTGAACCTGTTCTCGGCGCGAGTTCGACAAACGGAGTTGGCTTTCTACCTGCGGCATCTGAATCAGTACGGGCTGCCGTTGGATAATCGAGCCGACTACACTAAGCTGGATTGGGAACTATGGACGGCAACCCTGGCGGACAGTGCCGACCAGTTCAGCGCTTTGATGGTGCCCATCGCGAAATGGGTGAACGAAACACCAACGCGCGTCCCGTTGACTGATTGGTACGACACAAAGAATGGAAAAGAAGTCGGATTCCAAGCGCGGTCGGTCGTGGGTGGTGTCTTCATAAAGGCCCTCGCGAATGACGAGATCGCAAAGAAGTGGCTCCAGAAATCTAACCATTAAGGTCTTGTCGGCAGCCCCAACTCATGGGGGCGTAATCTTCATTTCTTGCTCGAGCTTGCGCTTCTCTTCACGATCAGCTTTTTGCCGTTGCGCGGAGTCCTCCAGAGTTTTCTTTGCAAGCTCCGCCTGACCGGTGGCTTGAAACGCCCGGGCGAGTTGGTAGCGCAGACTGCCATCCTCGTCAATTGGGAGTGCAGCTTGCAAATGCGGAATCGCAGCAGCTGCACGCCCTACTTGCATGTAAGCTCGTCCCAAAGCATGCTGGGCGCCCAACAGGTTTGGCTTCAATTTAAGAGCAGTCTCACGATAAGGAATCGCTTTTTCCGTCTCCTGAGAGCTGAGAAGAATATCGCCCTTCATTAAGTTCAGTTCCGGCGATTTCGGGTTCTCTCGCAGGAGTTCGTCCGCTAACTTCACTGCTGCTGGAAAATCCCTGGCGCGGTAAAGAGAAGACAACAGTTCCTCGCGCAGCCGCTCGTCATTCGGAGCATACGTGAGTGCTTTGCGCCACTCCTTTGCCGATTCAAGATTCTGCCGTCTGGCCCGCAGCTGCTCGGCTCGCAATTCGTGAATCTCCGGGCTTTCGGGTATCTTCTCCAGATGCTCGAAAGCGTCTTGCGCGAGGCGAGCGAACGCCCGACTCTGCCAGTAAGAAGCCTCTGCCGTTGTCCCACTGCGATGAATCACATCTTCAAAACGCGCGGCCAAAAAATCGCAGGCCTGCGCCGAGGCCGTACAGTTTCCGCTGGCGTCCTTTTGCCGCTCAGTTGCCGCCCAATCGGGATGACCAGTTTCCTCATAAACATGGGCGATCGATGCATGCAGGCCGGGCAGATCCGGTTGCATCGCTTCCGCTTTCTTATAAAAGAAGAACGCACTGCGAAACTGCCGCCGCCTGACGCGCTCATCTGCCACCAGAGCAAACCACCAAGCCGATTGCGGTGCATCCTTTTCTACTGCTTGGAAAGCAGCATCGGCCAAAGCCGCATAGCTTCGGTTCAGTCCGTACCATGCGTGCAGATTGTTGGCTTCAAGTTCGCCAAGCTTTTTGTATTCGCTTAGCGCATCGCGAAATTTATTAGCTGCCAGCAGTGCGTCGCCAAGCGTTTGGTGTCCGCCGGGATCATCGGGTTGAAGTCGCACATACTTTTCGAGCGGTTGGAGGGAACGTTCTGGATCGCCAGTGCTCAAGTAAGACGCGCCTAAAAATAGCCATGCCGGAAGAATATCGGGATCCAACTTGATAGCGTGCGCCAGCGGTGCAATCGCCTCGCGTGAGTGTCCGGCCAAGTGCAACGCCATGCCCAGGTTCAGCAATAACCCGGGATTGTCAGGCACCGCTTGCACAAGCTCGCGATAGATGCGGACTGCCTCTTCAAACTTCTGTTCCGCCATCAGCTCTTTGCCGCGCTGCGATTTGTCGATCAGCGCTTGCGATTGAGCCTGAGTATGGTTTGCAATCAAAAGCAGCAGAGCGAGAACGAGGAACGGTTTATGTGTTGAGCCCTTCCACGCGACCCTTGCCACAGATCAATTATCATAGACACGCGCCGTTTCTCGAAAGAGAAAATGGATCTTGATCATGTTCGGACGCGGCCTAAATAGCATTCTCGCCGTTGCTTCATTGCTGGCCGTAATACTCCCCGCGTCCGCACAGCCAGCTACGTTCTCAAAGGACATCGCGCGGATCATATACCGAAACTGCGCACCTTGCCATAGGGCCGGCGGATCGGCTCCCTTCTCGTTGCTGACGTATGACGATGTGAAGCGGCATGCAGCGCAGATCGCAGACGTGACGAAGCGGTGTTATATGCCGCCGTTCCTGCCGGAACCCGGTTACGGCGACTTCGTGGAGGAGCGCCGCTTGAGTGATGGGGACATACGACTGATTCAAGAATGGGTGAAAGCAGGAGCGCCGGATGGATCGCTCGCGGACGCCCCACCGGTTCCTAGGTTCACGTCCGAATGGCCTCTGGGACCGCCAGACCTGGTGCTTCACGTGGCTCAGCCTTATCAATTGAAGGCGGATGGACCGGAGATATTTTGGAACTTCATCATCCCAGTGCCGATTACGGAAGCACGATGGGTAAAGGCGGTCGACATTCGCCCGAGCAACCCAAGGGTGATTCACCATGCGAGCATCATTATCGATCGGGCTCGTTCTGCGCGCCGGCAATCGCCAACTCTAAATGGGTTTGCCGGAATGGATCTTAACATCGCGGAAAATTCATTTGATCCTGACGGTACGTTCCTTGCCTGGAAGCCAGGCAGCGTGCCAACGGTTTCGCCGGACGGTATGGCATGGCGCGTGGGTCCCGGGATGGATCTCATTCTGAACGTGCATCTGCGGCCCTCTGGCAAGCCGGAGAAAGTCGATGCCGCTATCGGGCTCTATTTCACTGATAAGCCGCAAAACAAGTTTCCGCTATTGGTAGAACTTGAGCACGATGGAGCGATTGACATCCCGCCGGGCGATAGAGACTACGTTGTAACGGATGAATTCCGGACTCCCCTCGACGTCAAGGTGCTCGCCGTCTATCCGCATGCGCATTACCTGGGCAAGCTGCTGGAAGGGTACGCCACCCTACCGGACGGCTCCCGCAAATGGCTGGTTCGTATTCCCAATTGGGACTTGAGCTGGCAGGGAGTTTTTCATTTCAAAGAACCGATACGTCTTCCGCGCGGAACGGTGATTTCGATGCGCTTCCATTACGACAACTCTGCTGAGAACGTACGCAATCCCAACAGCCCGCCAAGGCGGGTGAAGGGCGGCAGTCACGCTAACGACGAGATGGGCAATCTATGGCTGCAAGTGTTGCCCGCAGGGGACGGCGATAAGCGGCCCGTGCTTCAGGAAGCCGTTATGCACCGGTTACTAGAGAAATATCCGGGCGACTTCTCCGCTAATTTCAACTTGGGCGACCTGCTGCTCAGCCGCGGCGATGCTGCGGGCGCAGTGGCCTACTTTGGAGCAGCGGCGAAAGCACAAACCACCAGCGCGCTTGCGGCAGCCGAGCTTGGAGTGGCCCTTGCGTCTGCTTCAAGGATGAGCGAAGCAAAGGTGCAGTTCAAACGTGCGCTGGACTTGAACCCAAAATTTACTGACGCGCGTTACGACCTCGGAAGCGCGGAGGCGGCGGCGGGCGAATGGCAAGCTGCTGTAAGCGATCTCAAACAAGTGCTCGCAGAGCGCTCCGATCACTCGAAGGCGCGCCAGCACTTGGGGGAAGTCCTGTTCACCTGGGGTGATGAGCTCGCAAACTCAGGGCAGCACGACGCGGCCGTAGGCCGATACAGGGAAGCACTTCAGTACCGCCCGAGGGACGCTGAGCTCCATACCAACCTCGGCATCGAGCTAGCTCAACTAGGCCGCTTCGGTGAGGCCCAGTCTGAGCTTGAGGCTGCAGTGCGCATCAAGCCGAGCTTCCAGCCTGCCGTTACCGCACTCGCAACAGTCCACAGCCGCTTGAGCGGTACTCGGAAGTAACTCCGCGCGCCTACCAGGCAAATCGTAAGCCGAACCGGATACTTCTCTGATCGGCCAGGGTACCGGCAGAACTCGTGATCGTCATGAACGAATTGGTGTCGTTGACGTTCGTATCCGGTTGGCCGAAGTGAGGCGTATTGGTCAGATTGAAAACTTCCGCCTTGAAGGTCAACTTAATGCTCTCCCGTATGGGGAAATCACGGAAGAGGCTAAAGTCATTGTTAATCACCCCCGGGCCACGGAAGGTGTTCCTGCCAATGGTGCCGAATCTGGCCGTGTTGACGGGCGCAAAGGCTGAGATATCGTAGTACTCCTGTAGGCTTCCGATCTTATGTACGGGGCCCACCAAGTCTGCAGTTTGAGTGTTGCCCGGCGCATTCAGAGCCGTGCCGTCTGCGGTGACAGTGAAGGGAGCGCCCGAATATATGGCGACGATTCCGTTTGCCTGCCAGCCCCCCAACACTGCAGCACCGATGCCGCTGTTTAGGTATTTCTTGCCCTTTCCGGCTGGAAATTCGTAGACATACCCAAGATGGAAGTTGTGAGTGCGGTCGTAACTAGCGGTCGCGCGGTTTCTGCCCAACTCAGGAGCATAGTTCCAAAAGGGAAATCCCGCCCAGCCGTCGTCATCTATGTAGTTGATGGCGTGAGACCAAGTGTAGGCGCCCTCTAAGGTGAGGTCAGTTCCCACACGTCGGTTGATTGACGCCTGGAGGGAATGGTAATTCGCCCCCACGAAGCCGTTCCAAAAGAGGGTCTCAGAAGTACGCCCGAATTTTTGGAACAGCGGCTGTCCTGCTTGTCCTGTCCCCGGAGCTGCAGCGTTTCCGTTCCAGTCGCCAAATGCATCCACGGTTACTGTACCCACGTAACCCACGGAGGTGACCAGTTTCCATGGCAGTTGTTTTTCCATGATGAAATTCCAGGATTGGATATAGCCCCGTCTTAAATGGCCATCGGTGATAAATCGCATATCCGCGGAGGGGGGAAGCGGAACCCTGCCTGTGCTTTCGTTTGGACCAACAACGGGAGGAATTCCTTGCGCCAGCGTGTCATATGGCGCGTAAGTGTTAGCTTGCGTAAATGTTTCCCCGACGGTTAGCGGATAAAAGCCGCGCAAGGGGCGGGAAAGGGGCATTGGATCGCGAGTGATTCCATAGCCGGTCCGGATAACCGTAGTGTCGTTCAAGCGATAAGCCAATCCGATCCTCGGACTGAACATCTTGTGGCTGACCGTAATTCCGAGATCCTTCGGCAGTCCACCTGCGCCGCCGAGAGTAACTATATTCGTATTCGGGTCGTATTCTTCGATTCCGCCGCGACCGGCGCGCGTCATCAACGGATAAAACTCGTACCGCAGCCCAAGAGTTGCCGTCAGCTTCGGCGTAACTTGCCACCGATCCCTGAAATACCACCCGAACTGCCATTCGTACGTGGTCATCTTTTCGTATTGAATGCTTCTGCCAACACTCGAAGTGAGGCCTAACAAGAATGCTGCATAAGAATTGAATTGGGTGGTGGTGTAGCTTGGGCTGTTCAGTGCAGTCAGGCCTTCACCGAAATCCAGTTCACCGCGAGGGCCCGCGCCGAGTTCCGGCTGATAGTGGTTCAGATGATGGCGGATCCCGTCAAAGCCCATCCGGAATTCGTGGGAACCGCGAATAATCCCAAAATTCTGGCTAGTAGCGAAACTCTGGTCGTTGCGGAACGACGGAATCCAACTTTGGTCGTTACCGACATTCGTGTACCCGCTGATACTGAAGAAGGGCAGTCCACTTTCCCTCGGGTCAGGGCCGTTTGTGCCCGGGATGCCAAATACCTCAGAACCCCAGTTCTTCCCAAAATCCTGCCCAGTGCTGATATGTCCTAGACGCGTAAACCCATAGGTAGCGTCATATATCTTGTTGGGGCTGAGGGTGTATGTGTAGCCAACGGTCGCAATGTTTACTGAAGTGTCTCCAACTGCCGGACCCCCATCGCAGAGGCAAGGGCCACCCGCAGCACCCAAACCAAATACTCCGGAGACGTCGGCTTGCATGTATCCATAACGGGCAAATAAGTGAAACTTGTCCGAGACGTTGATGTCGGTCTTGAAGTCGACGTTTTTGCGGTTCATTTTCTGGCTTGCCGAGTTGAAGTAATTATTGGCAAGCCCCGGCAGATTTGGTAACGGGATGAGCGCTTGGACCTTCTGTGTGATCGGGCTAATCTCTCCCGCCGGGATCATGTCGTTCAAGAACGGAGTACGACCGGTTCCGTCAGGATTACCGGTTGTTGGGTCGTAAATGATCGCACCGGTTCCGCTGAAATCGCCCGCTCTCTGAGTGGCTGTCGGGACCGTAAACAAAGCGTTGCGGTTAACGCGCTCGAACAATCCTTCGTAACCGCCAAAGAAAAACCATTTATTCTTCACGAAAGGACCGCCTAACGTAAAACCCGGGATGGTTCGGATGCTCTTGGGCTTTTTAGGATCCGTAAAGAAGTAATTCTTCGCTCCAAAGTAACTGTTTTCCAGGTATCCAAATGCCGTGCCGTGGATACTGTTCGTACCGGACTTCGTGACGACAGTGATGGCAGCGCCGCCCGCCATGCCTTGATCGGCATCAAAGTTGTCCGTGGAAATGTTCACGGTCTCGATCGTTTCGGCTGGCGGAACGTAAACCGTATGGTGCGGGAGCCACACAAAAATATTTACCGCTCCATCCAGCCTGGTGCTGTTGTTATTCCGGTTAGTGCCGTTGATATTGGTCGTTAATGCCCGGGCAGGTGTATCCGTATTGGCGTTCTGGAACGCCCCCGGGGTGGAGCCAGGAACTAAGTCTATTAAACTTTGGTAGTTGCGGTAGTTCGAGAGGGGCATATTCTCAATTGTCTGCGCACCTAGTTCAGTGTGAACGTCAGCCTTGTCTGTCTGAAGCTGCACGGCCGATGCCTCCACCGTGACCTGTTCCGAAACGTTGCCAATCTGGAGCGTGGTATCGGCTCGCGTGACCGTGTTGATGGTGACTGTTATCCCGGTCTTCTCGACTGGGCGGAAGCCTTTCGCTACAAACTTGAGCACGTAAACTCCGGGTTGGGCGTCAGAGATCGTAAACCGCCCTGCCGAATCGGAGGTCACTTCCCGAGTTTGCCCCGTTGAACTATCCGTGATAGTTACCGTTACGTTCGGAACTGATGCCCCACTAGGATCGGTAACTTCTCCAACTATCGACCCGTAGAGTACTTGAGCAACTGCCTGCCCCGGCAAAAGACTCAGAGCAAAGAATAGTGCTACAACGAGCGAATATTTCAGGCGCATGTGTGACCCCTTTTGGATGTTGAATTTACAAGCTGACGGAAGCCGCGAGACTCGGTTGAACACTGAGAGCCACCCTCCCCTAAGGTGACTAGCGTTTTTCTTATCTGCTTGGGAATGATAGGGCTGATAGGTTGGCTTGTCAAGGAAAATTCACTCTTCGCGCTTCGGCGCTGCGGAAGGGACAGCCCAGTTGTAGAATGGCGGCGTGAAAATCAAAATGTTCCATCTCCTGATCCCCAGCGCGCTAGCGGTCGCGTTAGGGTTTTCGCAGGCCCCGGAAAACATCCAAAAACTCAATCCCAAGATCAATGAGATCGTGCCCGAAAACGCTAAGGTTGAGCGCGTGGCAACGGATCCGGGCTTTAAGTGGACGGAAGGCCCGGTTTGGATTCATTCCGGGTACCTTCTTTTCGCTGAAATCCCGAGCAACAGCATCCGCAAGTGGACGCCTGGCGGCAGTCTGAGCGTCTTCATGCAACCGAGCGGATACGAAGGCGCTAAGCCCTTCTCGGGATCCGAGCCCGGCTCGAACGGCATGACTCTTGACGCCCGCGGACGACTGACTGTGGCTGGTCACGCGCGCCGCAACGTCTGGCGTTTGGAGTCGCTGGACCCTCAAGGCCAAATCACCGTTCTCGCGGACACATACGAAGGCAAACAGCTGAACAGTCCCAATGACCTTGTCTACCGGCGGGATGGCTCGCTGTACTTTACGGACCCGCCCTACGGTCTTGCAACTCAGAGAGATCGTGACGCTGCCAAACAATTACACTTCAATGGTGTCTACCGCATCCCCGGCGCGCTCAACCAAAAGCCCGGCGCTCCGCCGTTACGTGCAAAGCTGCAGCTCTTGATTAAAGATCTGACCAGGCCCAACGGGATCGTCTTTTCTCCGGATGAGAAGTATCTCTATGTCAATAATTCCGAGCCCAAGAAGCTCTGGATGCGCTACAGCGTGAGCTCCGATGGCTCCCTGACTGAGGGAAAGGTTTTCTACGATGCCACTTCAGATGCTGCGCCCGGATCGCCCGATGGAATGAAGGTGGATCAGAAAGGAAATCTCTACAGTGCCGGTCCGGGTGGCGTCTGGATTTTTTCACCCGATGACAAGCATTTGGGCACCATTCGGATATCTGAGAAAGTTGGCAATCTAACCTGGGGTGACCAAGACGGCAAAACGCTCTATATCACCGCGAGCAGCAGCATCTATCGGATCAAGCTAATGATTCCGGGCGGTCGGCCGTAATCGTGTGGCCGCGTTTACGATCGCTGACTCCTCATGTTGCCGGTAAGGATCAGGTTCAGCCTTTTGCAAACTTCTTTCAAGTAGCTGGCGTCTCCACCGGGAAGTTCCACCGTCGCCGTGCCGTGAAACCCAGTCTGTTCCAGAGCAAGATAGATAGCTTTCCAGTCGATGTCACCTTCGCCCAAAGAAACCCACGCGGCTACGCGCTTCTCGGTTGCTCGATCCTCGCGGAAGTAGAAATCCTTGATGTGCAGCTTGACTATGCGGCTTCCAAGCGTGCGAATCCAGTCCTGCGGATATCCATAGAGCACAACGTTGCCTACATCGAAGTAAGATCGCACCCACGGACTTTGGAATTCGTCGATGTAGTGAGCAAATTCGATCGGACTCAGAAGGAACTTGTTCCAGACCTCTTCAATTGCCAGGATCACGCGCAGCTGCTCAGCGAGAGGAATCAGCGTCCGAATGTTCTTTTGAGATCTTGAATAGGCATCGCGATATGATGTGTTCGCGTCGACAACTGCTGGGACGACCAGCACCGTATCCGCGCCCCAAAGGTGTGCGTTGTGAAGCGAGGTTTTCACTCCGTCCAGGCTTTTTTGAACGACAGCGGAATCTGGTGATGAAAGTGGATATCTCCAATGATCCATGTTCATCACAGAGTGAATTTTCAAACCAGTCTTCTCGGCTGCATTCTTCATGCTCTCGGCCTGTTGCTGATCTGGAGTGGTGGGGCATTCGATTCGCTCAAAGCCCGCATCACGTGCCATCTGAAAGCGATCAGCAATGCTGGCGCTCTCCGGCAACATGCTGAATTCGACAGCCGTCGAGATGGGAAGCCGTCCAGACATCGACGGGACAGCCGCGAATGCAGCTGCACTTTTAAGAAACTCGCGCCGGTACATTGAATCTGTTTTATCGTACATAGAGGTGAAATGCCAACTGATCAGAGCTTGCCACATCGTCGTGAATTCTTAAAGAGTACGGGGGCTGTCGGGGCTACCCTGCTTTCCGGTTTCCCCGCTGTCATTTCGGCGCAAACCGTCACGAATGCAATCAAAGTCGGATTGGTAGGTTGTGGAGGACGCGGTACAGGCGCGGCAACGCAGGCTCTGCACGCTGATGATTACGCCGAGCTCACAGCTATGGCTGACATCGATCGTGCGCAGATCGACAACTCTTTGGCAACGCTGAACGCGATCTCCAAAATTTCGGAGCGAGTTAAGGTGGATCAGGCACGGCGCTTTCTCGGTCTCGATGCGTATCAGAAAGTCATCGACAGCGGTGTTGATGTAGTCCTGCTAGCCACACCGCCTGGCTTTCGCCCTTCTCATCTGGCCGCGTGTATCGATTCAAATAAGCACGTCTTCTGCGAAAAACCGGTCTCGACCGATGCGCCGGGAATTCGAAGCGTACTTGAAACCTCGGAGAAAGCCAAGGGGAAAAATTTGTCTCTGGTCGCCGGTTTTTGCTGGCGCTACAACAACATGATTCAGGACACGTTTCAGCAGCTATTCAACGGCGCGGTTGGCCGCGTGGTGGCATATCACGCGACTTACTACACGAGTCCGGTGAAGCCCATGCCTCCAGAGCACACGCGCCCGGCTGGAATGAGCGACACAGAGTGGCAGATCCGGAACTGGTACAACTTTGTGTGGCTATGCGGCGACAGCATTGTCGAGCAAGCGGTACACAGCGTTGACAAGATCGCTTGGGCGATGCACGATGAGCCACCGGTTAGCTGTGTCGGAGTTGGCGGGCGCGATGTTCCGGCCGAGGGTGGCAATATCTACGACCATTTCGAGGTCAACTACATTTATCCCACTGGTGTTCGAACCTTCCTGGCAAATCGACAAATCGAGGGTTGCTACAACGAAACTTCCGACTATATTCTGGGCACCGACGGCACGATTACGATCGGCCGCGGCCCGGTTCCCCGTATCGAAGGCAAGACGAACTGGAGCTGGAATGGACCTAAATATGACATGTACCAGCGCGAGCATGACGTGTTGTTTGCCTCGATACGCAAACACGAGCCTGTCAATGACGGAAAACGTATGGCGACCAGCACCCTACTCGCGATGATGGGTCGCATGGCTGCGTATACGGGTCAGGAGGTCACGTGGGACCAGGCGCTGAATTCGCAGGAGAGGCTATTACCAGAGCACCTGGATTGGACTAGCAGCTTGCCGGTCCCGCCGCGGGCCCAACCTGGGATTACCAAGCTAGTCTGAGGAATCTATGCCATTCGAATGCGAGAGACGTACCTTTTTACAGGCGGCGGTATCGCCACTCGCTCTTTCCCTGAAACGCCAGGCAAGCGCTGCCCGGCCGCGTCTTGGTGTCGTTGTCAGCGTAACGGAAACCCCTCCCGAGAAAGCCATCGCAAAGGTTCGCGCCTTTGGCCTTCCGACGTGTCAGGTCCATGTCGGAATGGCGCCCACAAGTCTCGCAGCTCCTTTGAAGGCGGCGCTCTCGAAACATCAGGTCGAAGCGACAGCGGTAATGACGCTCGGCTCCGGACGCTTGGTGTGGGACTTCACCGAAGGACCGAAAACAATCGGCCTGGTTCCGCCATCCACACGCGCCGCCCGCATCGGCGCACTGAAACGCGCATCTGATCTTGCGAAGCGATGCGGTATAGGCGCTGTGCACACGCATTGCGGCTTTATTCCGGAGGATCCAAGTGATCCTCTTTACGGGCCGTCTGTGACAGCGATTCGGGATGTTGCCGCTTACTGCAAGCGGAACGGCCAAATATTTCTGATGGAAACGGGCCAGGAAACACCCATCACGATGCTGCGTGCCATCAAAGATACGGGTCTCGACAACGTGTTTGTGAATCTCGACACCGCCAATTTGATCTTATACGGGAAGGGAGAACCGGTCGGCGCCCTTGACGTGATTGGAAAGTATGTGCGGGGTCTACATGCGAAGGATGGACTCTACCCCACGGACCCAAAAAAACTGGGTGAAGAAGTGCCCATCGGTCAGGGGCGAGTGAACTTTCAGGAAGTGATGCGCGATTTGCACGAATTGTCTTATTCCGGGCCGATCACAATTGAGCGTGAGATCTCGGGCCCTCAGCAAGAAGCTGACATACGCGCCTCGAAAGCCTATCTCGAGCAAGTGATTGACCGCGCGTATAGCTGACGCTATTTGAGCATCGGAAACAAACGCCGCAAATCTTCATCCTTCGGCTGCCATCCGTACTCACATAGCTCGAAGGCCTCGGCATGAAGTATCTTGGCCGCCCGTTCCGGTCCGTACCACTTCTCGAGCGCTCGCCGGACTGCCGCGTCGGGTGGAACACCGTGCAATTCCGTTAGCCACTTCTTCCGCTGCACTGGATCCTTCGGAACCTCCGACAACTTACCGTCTACCCACGGCAGCCACTCATAGACTTGTGAAGTGTGTGCGTCCAGGGCGTCGATCTTGGCTTGAAATGTGTCATCTATGTCAACAGCAACGTCCGGCCGGAACGGCGCTGGCTTCTGAAAGTTGTCCTCGTAATAGAAGAACGCCGGGTTCTTGCGCAAAGCCGGCGTCTCGGGGCAAATGTTCGGCACCACGACCATATATGCGGCGTCTTGCACCAGCACTCCCGTGTAGCGGTGGTCGGGATGGTAATCGTTGGGTCGCGGCGCGAGCACAATATCGGCCTTCCACTCGCGGATGCGTCGAATGATCTGCCGCCGAACGTCCAGAGTCGGAAGCAACTCCCCGTCGTGATTTCCGAGAACCTCATACGTGACGCCCAGCCGACGACCTGACTCCTCCGCCTCAGCCTTGCGCCGGACGGCTAGCGGACCTCCGCCGATAGTTTGGTGGCCGGCATCACCATTAGTTACTGATACAAACTTGACGGCATAGCCAAGGCGGGCGAACTTTGCGGCGGTTCCTGCCGCACGAATGTCGCAATCGTCCGGATGCGCGCCAAATGCAATCACACGTACTTTATCGTTTTGTGCAAAGATCGCGGCGGCGCCGATGAGCAGCACGAAGAATAAACGGAACATGAGCGCGATTATACCCGGACCGCTGGGGAACTAATCGTTTGGTGCGGAGAGGGGGACTTGAACCCCCACGGAGTTACCCGCTAGCACCTCAAGCTAGTGCGTCTGCCAATTCCGCCATCTCCGCGATTTGCAAAAACGAACTGCTACTTCTTTGGCTGGCTGTTTTGCGGCTGCGCATTCTTCTTGGGGGCGGCATTCTTCTGGGCCGCAGGCGCAGCCTTACGCGAGTGCTCCAGAACACTGCCCGTGCTAGGCGACCGGTTGTTTTCCAGAATCACCAGCGTCAGCGCCGTCACCATGAACAACGAAGCAGCAATGGTTGTGGCCTTCGATAAAACTGTGGCTGTTCCTCGGGGTCCGAAAACCGTCTGCGATCCCATACCGCCAAACGCCCCAGCTAAATCGGCGGCCTTACCGCTCTGCAACAGAACGACAATAATCAAGAAAAAGCAAATAATAATGTGCAGGGCTGTTATTACGTAAACCATTTACCAGCTAAAAGTATAACAACGCAGCGGTACCTGGCGGTTGACTGTGATACTCATTTAATGCTGGTAATGCTGGCGGTTTGATGCAGCGGCAGGTCATTTGACGATCCGCCAGCCATAAACGTATAGCTACCGGACACCAGCTTCCACCCATCCTGGGTCTCATCGTAGATCGACAGATACTTCGGATTGATGGTCAGCTTCACTTCTCTGCTTTCGCCCGCTTTCAGATTCACCTTGCTCCAGCCGACTAATCGTTTCGGCGGCTCGCCAGCATCGGCCGGCAGCGCAGCGTAGACTTGCGCAATTTCTGCACCGGCGCGACTGGCCGTATTCTTCACCGTGAAGCTTACGCTAGGAGGCTTGCCCGGATTTACCCTCAGGTCGGAGTAGTCATACTTCGTGTACGAGAGCCCGAAACCGAACGGAAACAGCACCGGCTTTTTCTCCGCGTCGTACCACTTGTATCCGACCTTCAATCCCTCGTCGTAATGGACTTCGAATGTCGGCTTGGCCTCTCCTGTCTTCATGACGGCAGCAAGCCCCAGAGCTTCGGGTGGCGGTATAACCATCTGCGGGTGCGGCAGATCCGCTTCGCTGCGTGGAAAGGTCATCGGTAGCTTGGCGCTCGGGTTGACGTCACCAAAAAGAATATTGGCGACCGCATCCGCGCCCTTGCTGCCTGCGTACCATGCCTCAAGAACACCGCTCACCTTGTCGATCCACGGCATGGTTACGGCAGTACCTGTCTCGAGCACTACGATGGTCCGCGGATTCGCGGCTGCCGTCTGTTCGATTAGCGCATCCTGGTTCTCTGGAAGCGACAAGTTAGGCAGATCCATGTCTTCGCTCGTCCACTGATAAGCAAACACAATCGCAACATCCGCCTGTTTTGCAAGTGCGGCGGCAGATGTCGGGTTTGCACCGGATTCAAACTGTACGTTCACGCCCGGAGCTGCGGAGCTTACGGCCTTCAAAGGTGAAGTAGGAAACCACACCTGGTCCTTCCACTTTGAAGATGGACGCCCCGGCGGGTCCACCTGGGCCGATCCGCCGCCGGAAATCATGCTTGTGTCCGCATGCAGTCCGATAATCGCGATGGAGCGCACCTTTTGGCGATCCAACGGCAGCACGCCATTATTTTTCAGCAACACCGCGCTCTGCTCAGCGATCCGCCGCGAAACGTCGAAGCCGCCTTCCACGTTCACGACACTCTTTTCCATTGGATGATCGACAATTCCGCTGGCAAACTCCGAATGCAGGATGCGGCGCACATGATCGTCCAGCTCAGCTATTGGAACCTTGCCCGACTGCACGGCTTGCTTCAGCTTTTCCCCGAAAAAAAGGTCTTCGGGTTCCTCATTGTCCAACCCGGCGGACGATGCCTTCACGGCGCTGTGTGTTCCACCCCAGTCGGACACTACGAATCCTTTGAAATTCCAATCTTTCTTGAGCACCTCAGTTAACAGATATTTGTTCTCGCAGGCATAAGTGTCATTGATTGCGTTATACGAGCACATCACCGCCGCGGGATTTCCGATTTCGATCCCGATCTCGAATGCAAGCAGGTCGCTTTCGCGCATGGCACGCTTGCCGATGATTGCGTTTACTTCGTTCCGGCCACTTTCCTGATCATTTACCGCGTAATGCTTGATGTCGCCGATCACATGCTGGGCCTGTTCGCATTTGATGCGGTTGCCCACCAGCGTGCCAGCCAGGATGGGGTCTTCGCCCTGGTATTCGAAAGTCCTGCCGTTGCGCGGCTCGCGGGTTATGTTCACACCGCCACCGAGCGTCATGTTGTAGCCTTGCGCGCGCAACTCGCGTCCGATCAAGGCACCGTATTCGCAGGCCGCGTTTGTGTCCCAGCTTGCAGCCGCCGCAATGTTTGACGGTAGGGCGGTCGAGTAGCGGCCGTTTTGGGCGCTGCTCCGCACTCCGTATGCCGCATCGCTCATCTGGATCATTGGGATACCCAGCCTGGGCACCCCGAGCACAAACCCGGCTCCTCCGTTTCCGAGATAGGCGTTCGGCCTTGGCTTGCCCCAGCCCGGCATGCCGTTCCCGTGTACCAGATTCATCTTTTCGTCGACGGTCATTTCCTTTAGCACCATGGCGGCGCGCTCATCGGGTGACAGGCTCGCATTCATCCATTTCGCATTCATGTTCTGGGTAGAGTCGGCGGCCTGTTTGGGAAAGCGATGCCACGCAAACGCAGTTACCAGTGTTGCTGAAAATGCCAACGCTGCGGCGAGAGCGAGGCGCATGCGGCGGAGCTTGTTCATCGTCGTGACTCCCGGATGATAAAAGTGCGCTCACCATCATATCCGGGTACCAGTTGGTTCCAGTCGACAGCACGAGCGCGTTTGGCGGGGCGCTACACCCATTGCGCTAAATGGAAATTGCCTTTCAGGTATAACTCTGGTTATACTCAACGTGTGAAGACAGCCGTGTCCCTTCCCGATGAGCTTTTTCGCCAGGCGGAGCTGGCCGCCAAACGGCGACGCGTTTCGCGCAGTCAACTTTATGCGGAGGCGCTGGCAGACTTTCTGGCACGCAACCATGCTAAATCGGTTACCGAACAACTAAACGCGATTTATTCAGCGGCATGCGCCGAAGTTGATCCGGAGTTGCGTCGCGCACAGCTAAAACTACTCGAGCAGGAACGGTGGTGAGCGCTGCATCGAGATTAAATTTGGAGATAGGACGCGGTGAACTTTGGTGGGCAGATATGCCCAAGCCTCGGGGTTCCGAGCCGGGTTTTAGGTGCCCTGTGCTGGTGATCCAAGCGGACTTGTTCAACCGCAGCGCAATCCAAACTGTGATAGTTGCTGTGATCACGAGTAATCTCCGGCTTGCCGATGCCCCTGGTAACGTTGCCGTTCCGGCACGGGCTTCGCGGCTTCCGCGAGATTCCGTTGTGAATGTATCACAGCTAGTGACGCTTGACCGTGCCTTTTTGACTGAGCACATAAGCAATCTTCCTGTCCGTTTGCAGGCAGCAGTCGACGCGGGTCTACGCCTGGTTTTACAGCTTTAGCGAAGCCAGACCGGTGGCTGACGGGCGCAGTTCAGAGTAGGCCGATGTGGCCGGTGGCGTCCTCGCGGTCGATGAGGTCGAGCCAGTGCTGCCACAGGATTGTTTGGATTTGGCGCGGCATTTCTCCTTCCTGAATGCGAACTGGTTGGCGCCCAG
>JBPCJX010000097.1:0-8181 GCA_051004875.1 Bryobacteraceae bacterium | reverse complement strand
TTGCCCTGGACCCCATCCCGGCATCAAAGGTCCTGTCTGACCCACTCGAATTTGCAGAATTTGACAAACACAACTGAAATTCCATTCAGTAGCTGGCAACGCTTTAAGCCGGCACGAGGCCGATGGCGGCCAAACGACTTACGCGCGGGCCAGGGAGGATGATTCCGGTGAGGTTCAGCGGATCCGCATTCGATACCGTGATGGTTGCGGGTTTGTCCGTTTGGCGTCGCATGGCGCGGAGCAGATCGAGAGCTTCGGGACGGGCAAACTGCTCGCCTGTGAAGCCGGAGACAAATCGTCCTCCGCGAATCTCGCCGCGCGCTTCCATCCTGCGCAAAATTGGCAGCAGATCCCGCCACGGCGGCGATAGGGTTTCCCGAACCAGCAAGTCGCGCAGAAGGACGCCCCATCTGATGAGTAACTGGCGCGCGAAACGCTCGACTCGCTGCTCGCGATTGAGAGCCGGCGAAACGTGACGCATTAATGCCCATCTTCCAGCGGCGTGTCGTGGCCGTTTGTGGCTACCGCGACCCTCGCCGCGGCGCCGCTTTGGATCGATGAGCGCGCGCAAGTTGTCGAATCCATCCGCCGTGACGAAGCCTCCGGCTAATAGCTCCCAAAGGCCGTCTTCGACTTCACTCGCCAAGCGCCCGGTCTGCCGTGCCAAGTCGATGAAGAAGCTTGCCCCGTGCCGCTCTAACGCAAGCAGTACGTCGCGCGCAGGATGAGAGAGGGAGGACTGGTCCGCTGGTCCGGTTGCGGTCATCAGCCAGTCGGCATCTTCCCGTAAAAACAGCGTTATCGGCGCGATGCGCGTTGGTCGCACACGGCGATTGTCGGCGAGCGCTGGGTGCGGGGACACTCTAGCCCACATCACTTCACCCGCGAAACACAGCTCATCGAGAAAATCGGGATCATATTTGGTGACGCGGCGCGCCAGGATCTCGGACTCCCAAGCGACTGCGGGGATTTCGTAGCCTTGCAATTGGCGGATAATCTGGAACGTCCCATCTGCGCCATGCAGTTGGCTTCCCGGCGCGACATGCTGCCAGGCTTGGAGAAAACGTTCAAAATCGGAGGCGGTTACGGGCTCGATTTCGCGCCGCAAAACGCCGAGAGTCCCGCGATGGATGCGGGCGAGAATACGACGATTGCACCACTCGATTTCGCCTTCGGTGTTGCGAAAATGGCCTCGGAGTACCTGGCCCTGGGCTTCAAGCTGTAGGAGCGCGGTCTCGACGGCTTCCGCTGAAAACGCGAGCTTGTCTGCCAATGCAGAGACCGTCGTCGGTCCAGTTAATTCCATCCAGCCGGAGACGACGGCATTTGAGTCTTCGGCAAGCGGCGCGCGTTCTGTGGCTACCCAAAAAGGAGAGCCCGCCCGATCGATGATGGAAGCACGTCCAGTGGCACCGAGTTCGTCAAAAAAGGCCTGCCATTCGGGAATGGGCGGCAGCGTTACCAACGTAAGCAGCGCGTCGTGCAACTCATCCGCATCGCGAGGCTCCGGCCACGATTCGGCCGAGATCTGATCAATTACTGCTCGATCGAGTACGCCTTCGCCGCCAGTCACATCAGTGCCAAGGGTTTGCCGTAGTTGAACCGCGCGCGTGCGACGCTCTTCGAGCGGGGCATCGTCGAGGAACGCATACGGATTCGCATTCAGAATCTCGTGCGAGAACTGCGATGCCTGCGCCGTATCGATGGCAACTGTCCGAATCGTCCCGTCTTCAATATTCGCGAGAATCTGCCGCAGTCCGTCGATATCCATCGCCTCGTGCAGGCAGTTGTCTATGGTTTCTTTGACAAGTGGGTGCTCGGGGATGCGGATCGGACCCGTCAGGTTCTCGGCACAGGCAACCTGATCCGGAAAAACTGCTGCGAGGAGATCGTCGGCACGCATGCGCTGGATGGGAGCGGGCACCTTTGTTCCACCGCTGAACCGCAAAATGGCAAGCGCGCGGGTCGTATTCCATCGCCAGCGTGCACCGAACATGGGCGCAGGAAGCAGTGCCTGCCGCAATACGTCTTCCACGGTCTCGGATTTCAAGAATGCGAATACCAATTCGAGTGGAAACGAATGCTGATCACTCAGTGACAGTACAAGCCCATTGTCCGTCGCCGCGGCCTGCAGCTCAAAATTAAAGGTGCGGCAAAAGCGTTTGCGAAGAGCGAGCCCCCAGGCCCGAGTGATACGTGAGCCGAACGGCGCATGCAAAACGAACTGCATGCCACCGGCCTGATCGAAGAAGCGCTCAGCGACGACGGTGCTCTGTGAGGGCAGCGCGCCTAGTTCGGCTGTACCGGCGCGCACATAATCCGCAGCCTGTTTCGCTCCGGCGTCATCAAGTCCGCAATCGGCCATGAGGAACGCCGGCACAGGTTCCGGATCGGCAAGAATATGTTTGCGGAGATCGGCGACTTCGGCGGAGAGTTCACGCGAGCGGCCGGGAGCCTCACCCAACCAAAACGGTATGGAAGGCGCTGCCCCATGTGCATCTTCAACCCGAACCCTTCCGGGCTCCACACGCTTGATTCGCCACGAATGGGTGCCGAGAAGAAACACATCTCCCGCGAGACTTTCTACTGCAAAATCCTCGTCGAGGGTCCCAATGGTTTTGGCATCCGGTTCCACGATCACGGCGTAATTCGCGTTCTCCGGAATCGCCCCGCCTGAGGTGATGGCGGCAAGACGCGCACCTCGGCGGCCCTTAATACGACCGTTTACCTGATCGCGGTGCACTAGAGCCCCGCTTCTTCCGCGCGAGGTCGCGATGCCTTCAGAGAGCATTTCGATCACGTCATCGAAATCTTCTCGGGCGAGATTGCGATAGGGATAGGCTAAGCGAAAGAGCGTATAAAGATCGTCTTCTTTCCACGGCTCGGTGGCGGCAGCCGCAACAATCTGCTGGGCCAGAATATCGAGAGCGTTTTGCGGAATTTCGATCCGCTCTAGGTCGCCCTTGCCGATGGCCGAAACGACCGCAGCGCATTCGATGAGTTCGTCACGGGTGGTCGTGAAAATGCGCCCCTTTGGCTTCGCACCGATCCAGTGTCCGGATCGTCCGATTCGCTGTAGCGCAACCGCAATGGAGCGAGGTGAGCCAATTTGACAAACCAAATCGACAGTTCCAATATCAATGCCGAGCTCGAGCGAAGCTGTAGCGACGACGGCACGCAATTCGCCGCGTTTCAATCGTGATTCGGCATCAAGGCGGAGGTGGCGCGAGAGACTCCCGTGGTGGGGAAGCACTACATTTTCGCCCAAGCGTTCTCCAAGCGCATGTGCAACGCGCTCCGACAGCCGTCTGGTATTCACAAAAACGAGTGTCGTGCGGTGCGCCAGAATGAGTTCCGCGACACGATCGTAGATCTCATTCCACATTTCCGTGCTGGCAACGGCACCGAGCGTGTCGCGAGGGACTTCTACGGCAACCTCCATCTCACGCCGATGTCCGACATCGACGATCCGCGTATCAGGCCCAAGCAGGCACGCCACTTCCTCAATCGGCTTAACGGTCGCCGAAAGGCCGATCCGTTGCGCACGCTTCCCTGTCAAGGCATCCAGGCGCGCCAGTGAAAGCGCCAGATGGGAGCCGCGCTTATCGTCAGCAATGGCGTGAATCTCATCGATGATGATGGTCGAAGTGGTTTGCAACATCTCACGCGATTTCTCGGCCGTAAGGAGAATGAAGAGCGATTCCGGAGTTGTGACGAGAATATGTGGCGGCTTCCTGAGCATCTGCGCGCGCTCAGGCATGGGTGTGTCACCGGTTCGCACGGCAGTTCGGATCGGCGTCAATAGAATGCCTTCCTGGCTGGCTAAGCTGGCGATCCCGGCAAGCGGCACGTCCAAGTTTCGGTGCACGTCATTGCTGAGCGCTTTCAGCGGGGAGACATAGACTACTTGCGTCGCGTCTGGAAGCGTGTGCGTACGTGCCGCGCGGACCAGCCGATCGATACAGATCAGGAATGCAGCCAGAGTTTTGCCCGAACCCGTGGGTGCCGAAATGAGCGTATCTCGTCCGGCGGCGATTTCGGGCCAACCCAATGCTTGCGGCTCGGTGGGCCAGCCGAAACGGTCTGTGAACCAGCGCTCCACAATCGGATCGAAACCGGATAGTGCCATATCTTTCTTCAGAATGCCGCAATGCCTCCTAAAAAGCTCTTTCGTAGACTTGAAGGGGTTTGCAATACTCGATATCTTCAGAAATTCACGTAATGACCTTTACGCCACGATATCCCTTGAACTCGACATCTTCGGTGATGATCGGCACGGCCTCCGAAAGCGCTGTCGCGATCAGCATGCGGTCGAACGGATCGCGATGGTGTAAGGGCAGATCGAACATCCGGGTCGCGTGACGCGGTTCGAACGGGATCAGGATCAGCCTCAAATCTTCAACAGCCTTCGAAACGTCCGATGCTGTGATTCCTAACTTCTTAATACTCGCTTTAATCGCGATTTCCGTTATCGACACAGCGCTGAACAGCAAGTCGCTATTTTCATCTTCTATTAACTTTCGTGCTTGGGAACCAAAGCGTTCTATGTGCTGCTGAGCCAGGTCGATAAACACCTGTGTATCCAGCAGTACGCGCAATCAGACATCACCCCGGAGCCAGGCCTCAACATCTTTCTGTGGCTTCGCCCAGTTAGGATCGAGAATTTTGATCTTGCCCTTGAGTGTTCCGAATTGCCGGGGACGGCGTTCAACACTGGCCGTACGCACGAGGTCTACGACCGGCATACCATGCCGGCAGATGGTAATGCGTTCTCCCTTCTCAACCTGCTGAATCAATCGCGTGAGCTTGTTTTTTGCCTCTGCAACGCTAACCTTCATACGAATTATTATAGCTATCGGATAGCTACTTCGGCTTCACTGGGCGTTTTGCGTAAGCCTGACGCGGACAATCGACCTTGTCTATCCGGATCAGCCGCGCTTAGATGACGGGCGGGTTATCTTTAAAAAATGGAGCGGGTAAACGGGGTAACCAGTAAGCAAGCGAACTGGATCACAAAGCTGGTTTTCAGGACGCTAAAAAAGCACATGGGACGTGTGCCCAAAGCTAAAACGCTTGCGGCATACCACACCGGAACACTGCTGGCGACCACATGGATGGATGCTGTTTGCGCATCGGCTAAAACCGTCCCTGCGGTGATCAAAGAATTGGTGCAGTTTAAGGTTGCGGTGCTGGTCGGATGCCCTTATTGAATCGACATCCATTCTGCCGTGGGCAGAAAAGCGGGGATTTCCGAAGCACAGTTACAGGATTTGCAGCGTTTCGAAGAGAGCGCCGCGTTCACCCAAGCTGAGCGATTGGCTTTGCGGCTCGCAGTAGGCCTGACAAGGACGCCCGCTTCTGTGGACGACAAATTGTTCGCCGAGCTGCGTGAGGAGTTCACCGAACCACAACTCGTCGAATTGGCTACGGCGATCGCCTGGGAGAATCATCGGTCGCGTTTCAACCGGACGTTCGGCATTTCCGCGGAGGGCTACTCAGAAGGCGCGTTTTGTCCCCTGCCAGAGAGCTAGCATCGTGGGCGTCAGTCTTTTCGCGAGAGCTCACTGCTCCGCGATCAGCCGGGCGTAGATGGGATAGTGGTCCGACCCACTGAAATCCTTGCGAACTTTTCCGTCCGCAATTTTCAAGGGTCCCCGAACGAAGATCCAGTCAAGGGCCATGGCGATGGTGTGCGTCCGCTCAATGCGTTCGCCAATGCAACTGTGAAAGCCTTCCCGCTCAAGCTTCTTCAGATAGCGAGACGGGAAATATTTCGAATTCAAATCGCCGCCGATAATAGCTGGGGTATTGGGTGGGTATTGTTTTAAGTCTGCAAGAACCTCTCCCAACTGTGCCGACTGAATCCGTCCCAGACTCCGGCTTTCTAGATGGAGGTTGTAGACCACCAGTAAGCCGCCTGCGAATTCCAGCTCGGTTACTAGCGCGATGCGGCTGCCCAGCCGGCGCTGCATCAACGGCAAAGCCGAGGGCATCCAGCCGCGCGGTTTCCAAAAGCCCGATTGCGTTTGAAAGCGAAGTATGCGCGATTTCCGAATCGGCAGCCTGCTCAGCGTGGCTTGCCCGATAAAAGCCGGTTCACCGCTCTCCTGGCTCAGTTCCTCAAACTCGATCCCATAAGAAAGGCTCACTTGGAGACGCTTAGCCAATTCCGCAGCAACGTCCACCTGCCCCGAGCGGTTTGCTTTCAAATCTACTTCCTGCAAAAGACAGAGATCGGCCGAGTTCTTTGCAAGCTCTGAGCCAATTGTCCTGAACTCGCCGCCATGGTCGATATTCCAGCTAAAGACGCGGACGGATCGTAAGGTGGGATCGGGTGGAAATTCCTTGACATCACGCGGTTTCTTGAAGTCCACATCTCTACTGGAGATAGACGACGCGACGAGTGCCTGGAGGACGACCAAAACCCTCAAAACTGCGGCGAACGCCATAATTCCCCCAAGTCTATTACGGATCAAAGTCACGGAGATGTTCGAGCCGGAAGCGGCCAGTGTAAATCGCCATCCCAATGGCACAGTGGATGTCCAAACGGGTTAGCGCTTTTATCTCTTCGAGCGTTGTGATGCCACCTGCAGCGACCAACTCGTGTTTCGTCATCTTTCGCAAATTTTCGAACCACGCGAGATCAGTACCTTTCATCATGCCTTCTTTATCTACGTAGGTGCAGAGAAAGCCGGAGCAATAGGACTCGAATTCAGGGATCAAGTCAGTTGCTGTCCATTGAGTAGACTCCTGCCATCCTTTGATAACGATGTGACCCGCCTTGCTGTCAAGCGCGATGGTCACCCGCTCTGGGCCAATTTCTTGGCCCAACGCAGCCAGAAATGAATGGTTCGGGCCGTCCGGCGAAAAAGCTGATGTGCCCACTATTACGCGAAACGCACCTTGACTGACGAGCTGTTGAGCTCGCTCGACCGTTCGCACGCCGCCACCCACGCGCGCAATCGCACGATTCGCAAGATGTGCCACGATGGCGTCGTTTGAGCCTTTCCCCATTGCGGCGTCGAGATCGATAACCTGAATCTGCGGGAAGCCAGCGAACGTGGCGAGTGTCTCGTCGGGCGATTTCGCTTCCAGCACTTTGTTGCGACCCTGGACAAGCTGCACTACTTTTCCCTCCATCAAATCGATGCAGGGAATGATCACGCTCAGGGCCTCACAGGAACGTTCGCTGTGGCGAGAGCACGTTTTAAATCGGCCACTGTGTATTTGCCGTAATGAAAGATCGAAGCGGCCAATGCTGCGTCGGCCTTGCCGTCGGTGAGTACGGTAACAAAGTCTTCCGGCGCCCCAGCGCCTCCGGAGGCGATCACCGGAACGGAGGTTGCTTCAGCAATCGCCCTCGTCAAAACGCAATCAAAGCCTGTCTGCACGCCATCAGAATCCATGGAAGTGATCAAGATTTCGCCAGCACCAAGAAACTCGCCACGTTGGGACCATTCGACAGCGTCGATCCCTTCGTCATGCCGGCCGCCCATTGTGTACACGTTCCATTTGTTTCCGTTGATTCGCCGCGCATCGATGGCTAGCACCGTCGCTTGCGCGCCAAACTCTTCGCTGAGCTCTCGAATCAGATGAGGACGATGTACAGCCGCGGTATTCACACTCACCTTGTCAGCGCCAGACAGAATGATTTTGCGTGCATCCGCAACGCTTCGAATGCCGCCGCCCACAGTAAGCGGAATGAAGACCTTGCGCGCCGTCTTCGCGACGAGTTCTGCCAGAATGTCGCGCGCGTCACTCGATGCTGTAATGTCGAGGAAAATAAGCTCGTCCGCACCCTGCGAATTGTAACGCTCCGCCAACTCAACGGGATCTCCCGCGTCGCGCAGACCGACGAAGTTCACTCCCTTGACCACGCGACCTCCTGTCACGTCGAGACAAGGAATGATTCGCTTCGCCAGCATTAGAGATCGAGAAAGTTTCTCATTATGCGCAGGCCGCTTGGTCCAGATTTCTCAGGATGAAACTGCACAGCGTAAACGTTGTCCTGTTCCAAGATCGCCGTATAAGGATGAATATACGTGCAGGTAGCCGTCGTCGCGCTGATCACGGGCGCGTAGTAGCTATGCGCAAAATACGTGAACGTCCCATCATGAAGGCCTTTCAGCAGGCGGCATGACTTCGTTTGAGACAAGGAGTTCCAGCCCATGTGAGGAATAC
>JBPCJX010000096.1:0-11285 GCA_051004875.1 Bryobacteraceae bacterium | reverse complement strand
TCGAGGGCGATGCATTCTCTCGTGAACGCGTCGATAACGCTCAGCACCCGCAGGCTGCGGCCCGTCGCAAGCCGATCGGAAGCGAAGTCCAGAGCCCATTCCTGATTGGGCGCGGATACCGCTTCGCGGGGTCGTCCGACCCGCACCAGAGGCCTTCGCTTCCGCCGCTTCACACTGAGACCGGCTTCGGGCAATTGGCGTCGACCTGTGCACTTGACATCTGCGCTACACAGGAGTATCCTTAGTCCGTTCAACAATCCGGAATGAGGTCTCGTCATTCGCAGAACGAGTTGAGCTCGGCGTCGGCACAGTTGTCTCAGCCACATCCCGCCTTACTGTCCCTTAGAGGTCCTGTTCAATCGACTAACTCGTCGTCGGTTGCGCAGGACTTCCTGGGTCCTAGATTGTTGTCGAAAGAGGAGCTGGATGGACGTCAGTAAGCCAGGATGTTTTTTCTTGCGTTTCTGCCCAGCGCTGCCGATGACACAAACGGCAGCGGGTACCATTTCCTTCTCCAAGCCGGATTACGCAAAGCTGCCGTTAAGTGGACGCACCCATGAACCATTGGTTTTGACGATCTTACCATGGCATTCGAGCTCGGGGCATTGTCTCGCCGAGCAGCATTGCAGCGCACGCTAGTTGGGACGGTGGCTGCACTGGGCCAGAATCTATTTGGGAGAAGCGTGTCATCTTTGCAGTATCCCGGTTCACCGCAACGGGAAATGGCCCCTCAACGGCTTGGCCCATGTGTGCAGCAATCGACAGCAACCCAGCAAACTCTGCAGTTCTCTGCCGAGGATACCGTAAACGGCGAGCGCGTTTCATTGAATCTGAGCACCCTCGTTACCTTTCCCAATACGGTGCGGTCGGAATCGCACCCTGATACTTCCGTTACGCGTTCGCGAGCGCCGGGCTTGCAACCGGTGCCGCAACGACCGACCGTGCCGGGTGGACCACGCCAGGTTCACGTGCCTAAGCAGCCCATTCTGCTCCCCCGAAAGCCAACCGTAAATACAAAACTGTCTTTCATGTGGGCCGGGAGCCAGTTCTTTGACGTCGATACCAAGGCGAGTGATAACGGTCCGCACGCGTCAGAATCTACAGTGCATTTCGGCCCAGGAATAACTGGTTTGAAGCAAATGTCACTGCAGACTTCAGACGGTGAAACATTTGAAGGGCTCATTGACGACCGGCGATTAGTGCCTTTTGCAAAGGGAAGTCTTGCAAGTGGGATCAAATTCATGGACGGGGGTTCCCTTCCAGCAGTGAAGATGAGGCCGGGCACGCAGGATGCTCTTCGCGCCATTCTGGGCAAAGCTAAACTGGAGTCTCAGGGATGTGCGCCTCAGCTGAGATCTCGACGCAACGTGCTCCGAGATAGCCCCGACGTCTCCCTCGTTCTGACTTCGTTCCATCCAAACCCTGATCCTCCGCCTCAAATCGGAGGACGAAGCGACAACACGAGCGGGACTACGGGCTGCCTCACTTGTATGGGGGCCTGCGTACCAGCGGGAATTGCATGCGCCTATGCCGCTGCAACTTCGGTTTGCGGGGGTTTTTTGCCATGGAATCCTCCCGGTTATATTATTTGCACGATTGCAGCTGCGGCCGCGTGTGCCAGCGCAGAGGCGTGGTGTATGAGAACATGCCACAATACTGGAGCCCCCTGCTGCCCTGTCGGCTGTGGAGAAGTCGCTTGTTGTTTTGGCGGAGACACTTGTCTGGATCCTAGCAGGGGCGTCTGTTGTCCGCCTAATACAGCTCCGTGCCACAATCGCAGTTGCTGCCAGCCGAGTGACACGTGCATGGCCGATGGAAGCTGCTGTCCGCAGAGCCAGATCGTCTGTGGGAACACATGCTGCCCTCCGGGGGATGCCTCCAACCCGATGAGATGCAAAAACGGGATTTGCTGTCCGGAGAAGCAGAATGAGTGTTTCGGCGTTTGCTGCGATCTGGGAGGAGTGTGTGTCAACAATACATGTTGCAATCCTCCGAATCACATCTGCGGGGGGGGCTGCTGTCCACCTTTGAACGCCTGTTGCAACAATGTCTGCTGTCCAGGCGCGGAGGACAAATGTATTAACGTAGCATGCTGCCCAAAGGAACGCGTTTGCGGCAGCGCCTGCTGCGCTGCGGGCCAAGTTTGTGATCAGCCGACGGGATCATGCAAAACTATGACGTGCAATTCCGGTACCGTAACCTGCATTCCTACATACGCCAACGGCTCTTCCGCGTCGCCGATCTGTTGCGCACCGGGGATTAAGTGCTGTCCGGGAAAATGTTGCGGGCCTGGTGAGATGTGCTGTGGAACTCATGGCCGTCCCTATGGCTGTTATTCTGAACAAATTTGTATTCCCTGATGTCTGGGGCCCCCTATTCTGGTTTCAGAGGTTTTTTCGTGAATAGACTTTTCGCGGAGCTCGCAGTAGTGCTCAGGTGGATACCTCGAGTGGTTCCGCTTCCTTGTTAACAGTGATCTATGATGCAAAGTGTTCTTCTGGCTCTCAGATTACTGCTGGCAGTGGTATTCGGGCTTGCCGCAGTCGCTAAGCTTGTGGATCGGGCGGGATCGCGGAAAGCCTTATTGGATTTCGGCTTACCCGAATTTTTCACCGCCCCATTCACCGTTTTTCTCCCGTTGGCGGAGATTATTACCGCGGCTGCGCTATTGCCAAGGTCTACAGCTTGGGTTGGAGCGGCTGGGGCCGTGTTGCTGCTGCTGCTCTTTACACTTGTAATCGCGGTCAACTTAGCACGTGGCCGGAAGCCAAAATGCCACTGCTTCGGCCAGCTCTCGTCGGCCCCCGTAGGCTGGTCCACCTTCTGGCGCAACCTAGCGCTTTTGGCTGTTGCCGGTTTCATTTTCGGGCATCGCGGCGCCGTTGGTCCAAGCGCCGTAAGCTGGCTAAGCGAACTGACCGTTTTCCAACTCACTGGTTTTGTAGGCGGGCTCATCGTACTTGCGCTGCTGACGGCTGCAACTGCGCTTCTCATGCAAATGTTGCGTCAGCAAGGAAGAGTGCTCCTGCATCTCGCTGCGCTGGATGTACGGCTCGCAAATGGAGCAACGGGGCAGCCTCTGGTTCAAACTCCAGCGGTGCCGATGGCGGGACTGCCGATCGGCACGCGTGCCCCGGGATTTCGCCTCTCTGGTCTGCGCGGTGAAACATTGACGCTTGACGCTCTGCTCGCAACCTTGAAGCCGGTGCTGATGTTGTTTACTAACCCTCACTGCGGACCGTGCGAAGCGTTGATGCCGCATATTGCCCGGTGGCAACAAGAACACAGTGCTCGGCTAACTATCGCGCTTGTAAGTGAGGGCACGGCTGAGGACAACCGCATCCAGAACGTGGTGCAACGGATAACTCACGTTCTGGTCCAGCAGAAGCGCGAAGTAGCCGAAGCTTACAAAGCCTACGGGACCCCGGCAGCGGTGCTGATAAGCCAAGAAGGTATCATCAACAGCCCGCTGGCCCAGGGCGCGGACGCTATACGGGCCCTGGTGACGCAGATAGTAGGCGCTGCACCTAAAGGGCTATCTATGGCGGATGCGCTCGCTCTTGGAAACGGTCAGAACAAGAATGGAAGCCGCCCTTTTCCGAGCCCGCTCGGGGCAAAGCTAGGCGACCCGGCGCCCCCGCTGACGCTTCAGGATCTCAATGGCAACACTGTGGAATTAGCCGCCTTCCTGGGCCGCAAAACTCTGCTTCTCTTCTGGAACCCAGGTTGTGGCTTCTGTCAACAAATGCTGAACGATCTTAGAGCGTGGGAGTCTGATCCCCCCCTGCTGCGCCCAAGCTCGTGGTGCTTTCGACAGGAGCGGTGGAGGACAATCGCTCAATGAATTTGAGCTCGCCAGTTTTGCTCGACCAGAACTTCCAGGCGGGATCCGCCTTTGGCGCGACCGGTACACCCATGGCGGTACTTTTGGATGCCGATGGGCAAATCGCCTCAGAGATCGCAGCTGGTGCCCAGGCAACGTTCGCTCTCGCCGGAAAGACAACGGATGTACAGCAAACGGTTGCCGTTTAAATTGAATTTGTGACTCTTACGCCGGGGTTTGACAGTATTGGCGACTGCCCAAAGGTTGCATGCCCTTTCAGTACTCCAGGATTGGCGGAGTCTGCAGTAGCCGGGTGGTATTCGGCCTCCCGTCAAGCCACACATCCTGTTACGAATCGCTCCAGGAATCTGCACTTCTGGTAGTTTGCGACCGCTGGCTCCCATTAGGCTCTTGGGCTGCGCAAACGCTCTTTTCCGAGATTTCAGCACATCAATAAACCTTGATCGCGAAGATGGGTCTATCGCGCAGGTCTCACTTGCCCTAGAAACGCTACATCTGTATCGGAAGTGCTCCGGTAGATAAGGCGTGAGCATGCCGAGAAGGTAGGGGAGAGCAGTTTCGATGGCGTCATCGCAGTCAGGCGATTCGCATAAAGGAGTTTGGTAAAGTTCGAGCGCTCTTCACCTTAGTAGGGTTCCAAGCTGGGTCAGTGAAGTGGGAATGGCGTGGTCAGTCTTCCCTCAGCAATTACGTGCTTGTTACAATTTTCTTCAAGAAACGGAGCTCTATTGCGGGGATAAGGTTAAAAATTCGTATTTTATCTGCTCCGGTGACTTGGCGACGTGCTGCGCGCTGACTCGCAGGTCAGCGGCATTACGATTTCCGGCAATCATATTAGCCTTAACGGGCCGAGCAGGTCGGCCTGTGGAATTTATATTCTGGACGTCAATAATGCCGTGATTTCCGGGAACACCATCGCCGGCGGTAGTCAAGCGATCGGCATTAAGGGTTACACCCACAGCGTGACAGGAGCGCAAATCTACGGCAATATCATATCCGGCAAAAAAAAGGATGGGATGTTTACTGGGCGAAGGTCCAAGACTATCGCAGCAAGAACGGCCTTTATTTTCACCTTTTGCTAGTGGCGATGAATGCAGCTTACACAAAGGAGTGCATGCTAACAGTTCTTGGTTGATTTCGTCGCGGTTTTCGTGGCGACAGACGGTACAGGTCATCATAATTTTCTCTTTTGCGAATGCACGGTGACACATTGAATTGGCCATTGCTTCACTTCTTGCGCTTCGCTCACATCCATGCCGCCGTACTTCGCCTTCCAGCCATAGATGGTGTGCTTCGACACCCCGTAGTGCCGGCCCACTTCTTCTACACTCCGGCCGCCCTCGACCTGCTTTAGCGCCTCGATCATCTGCGCTTCGGTATGCTTCCCTTTGCCCATCGGTTCCCCCTTCTTCGTCTCAAATCGTACTTCGGACCTGCCCCCTGGAGTGAGACAAACAGTTAAGACACAGTTGACCGTTCGATGAAAAAGCATGTACCGGCAAGACGAGGTTACCGCATACTCGGAAGCGGTTGGTGAAGCGGAGGCGGGCAATGCGGGAGCGCAACCTGCGAAGGAATAGCCAACCGGAAACTCATCCAGACGATGAGCGGGGACGCCGGTGATGCTGCCGGCGTCCTCATCGGACGGAAAGATTTCCCGATGCCTTAGAAAACTCATGCAGAGAGTAGCCGCGCAGCGGCCTCCTTTTGTTGTGCCGCGAGATTGGCTTCGAACTCCGTTGGCGGCACGTAGCCGAGCGCGGAGTGAAGCCGTTTGACGTTGTAGATTTTCTCCAGGAACTCGCGAATCGACAGCTGCGCTTCCTGCAGATCCCTGTGGTCACTGCGAAAAACCTCTTCGTACTTCAGAGTTTTCATGAACGATTCACAAGCCGCGTTGTCCCACGGATTGCCTTTACGCGCCATGCTGATGCCGATTTCGTTTTCTTTCAGCAGGTCCGTGTAATCGCCGCTGGCGTATTGTGAACCGCGATCGGAATGATGAACTAAACCTGGCTGCACGCTGCGCCGGGACAATGCCATATCCAGCGCTGCCAGCGTTAGCTTGTCCTCAAGCGTGCGGTCCAACGCCCAGCCAATGACGCAGCGTGAGAAAGCGTCGAGGATGACAGCTAAGTAGATGAACTCCTCCCGCAGCCGAATGTATGTGATGTCAGCCACCCAGAGCTGATCCACGCCGGTCAGCACCAGTGTGCGCGCCAGGTTTGGGTAGACTTTGCAGCCGTGGGTGGAATCCGTTGTCACCACGAACTTCCGCTTCCGGATGCACAGCAGATTGTCTTCCCGCAGAATGCGATAAACGCGTTTGGGATTCACCTTCCAGCCGCGCCGCCGTAGTTCCGCGGTGATTCGCGGCCGCCCGTAGCTCGGCCACTGCAACGCGATTCGTTGAATCGCATCGCGTAAATCCATGTCCGCGTCGTGCCCCGGAGCGATGCTCTCATCGAACCGGTAGAAGCTGGCGCGGCTAATGTGACCCAGCCGCACCATGCGTTCCACTGTTAATCCCCGGTCGGCATTCATTTCTTCTTTGACCTTCCGGTAGACGGCGGATTTCCAGTCAACGCCTGCAGCATCCGCTGTTCCTCGATGCGCTGCAAGCACCCCTTCAAAAAATCAATTTCCAGCGCCTGCTGACCGATCTTTCGTTCCAGCTCGGCAATCCGCCCTTCCGACCAGCGCTGCTTTCCGTTCCCCGGAAACACGTTGCCGGGCGCCTCCCGGAACTCGCGCCGCCAGCGGTGCAGCACATTCGGGTTGACCTCTACGCCCCGTGCCACTTCCGCGATCTATACACCCTGCTCCAGCCGCCGTACGGCGGCTAACTTGAACTCTTTCGCGAACTGCCTGCGAGACAATCCCATTGACTCAATTCTCCATTCGATGAATTTTGAGTCTTAACTGTTTGTCTCAAAACGGGGGACAAGTCCACTTCGATTTGGACGGAACGTTGGGGTCACGTCACGTGAGGCCACAACATAAGCGGCATCGCACCCAAACCCGTCTAAACCGTCTACGATTCCGTCTACGTCTACGTTTTTTGACCTCCAGACACTCTTCAATACTCATCGATTAGTTAACAGCCCCTCTTTTTTCTTATAAAAGACGTAGACGTAGACAAGTGTAGCTAGAATGAGTAACTTACACCGTCTACGTCTTATTTCCGTCCACGTCCAGACGTAGACGGGGATTACGCTTCAGTAGGTGGCTCTGTACCGCCAGTTCCTCAAACCGCCCGTTTCTCTGTATCTTGACCACTTAAGGATTTTTAGACACCGCCCAACACGGTTACGGTCGTGCTGTGTCCATTGGTCACGTGCCTTACCGATGCCGCAAAACTTCCCATCGATCTGTTGACCGCTGAGAAGTTCCTCTATCGAAGTGTCGGTTACATGAGTGCAATAGTCGGCGACTAACGAGTGCCAAGGGTCATGTTCGACACGGCAAGCCTGATGTTCTTCAGATTCGCGGATCAGGGTTACATTGTACGCATGATAAAGGACGTTATCACACTCTAAATAGGCCCTCAGAGCCTGAGAGTGGAGCAGGGCGAAGATTAGGCGAATAGCCGTGTTGCCCTCTTCAGATGTGGGATCCAGCAGCCGCCGTGAAACCCGCGAGATTGCCGAAGCCATCGAGCAATCGGACCGCCGGATTGTCGGCGTCACGCTCGGCCAGGTCTGCGCTGCCAACTTCGTTGTACTCGAAGTGAGCTGCCACGTGTGTTCGCGACGCGGTCGGAGCTATAGGCACACTTCGGCTTAGCGTACGATTTTGGGCTTACAACCCCATGCTGCGTGCTCTCTGGAAACGAGGCACTCCAGGGATGAATCAATTTACCGAGATCCATGATTTGCACCGAACGGGAACACAAGAACAGACCTTATCACCCGACAGGGAGATCTGCCACGAACCGCGTCCCGCGGATAGGCATCTGGCCTTGGCTGCTTGTCACCATTCTGCTTCAGCCCGGTCCCTTGTCCGCCGAATCCATACCCGTACGCTACCCCGAAGGAACCGTCCACGGTTTTCTGGCGCTGCGCACACTAGAGGGTAAGCTGCTTGCGGGAGGCGATCTCACCGAAGTCCATCGTGGAAACCAGATGGTATCTCGTCTTGTTTTTCGCTTCAAGGACGGGTCCGTGGACGACGACACGACTGTCTTTTCTCAACATGGCACCTTTCGACTCATTAGCGACCATCACATTCAGAAAGGGCCGAGCTTCCCGCATCCGACGAACGTTTTCATCCACGCCGCTACCGGTCGGGTCACAGTCCGCTATCAAGACCAAGACCGGGAAAAAGTGGAGACGGACCACCTGGACCTTCCCCCCGATTTAGCAAACGGCATTCTTATCAACCTCATGAAAAACATTTCGCCCGATACAAAGGAGACGAAAGTATCCTATGTAGGCGCTGCTCCCAAGCCACGGCTTGTGCATCTCTCGATCAGGCCCAGTGGCGAAGAAACATTTTCAGTTGCCGGCGTTCGTCACAAAGCAACTCTTTTTACGCTGAAGGTTGAGGTCGGCGGCATGGCTGGAATGATTGCGCCATTGATCGGCAAGCAGCCGACCGATACAAAAGTTTGGGTGGTCGGCGAGGGGGCGCCGGCGTTCGTCAGAGCAGATGAGGCGTTATACGTGGGTGGCCCGATCTGGACTATTCAGATTACGGGTCCCGAGTGGGGTCGAGCCTCGCATTCCGACCATTAATACCAATCGTGAGAACGATCAGCCCTCACTATTGCGCTCGGTCGCAGCTAGCCTTGTGTAGCCCCAAGCTGGGAGCGTTCTTTCGGGAAACCACGAAGGCGAACGCGATACCGCCGCAGGAGCCCGCGCTCTGGCACGCCTACGGAATGGAACTGCTCGGGCCCCCGTTAGCGGTGTAGATGGAACGTCGCGACTGGCCTGTCTTCATTCGCCGCAGACCTGTCGGCTTTCAATCAATTCGAGGCGTCGTTCTATGCAGGAAGGGGATGAGGATGGTCCGCTGGAACAGTAGAAGAATCTAATTTTACCTTTTCGAGGGGTTGGGCAAAAATAGTCACTTTAGGCCTGACAGATAGGTAACGACAAACGTGACCCGTTCCTTCCCTTAATCCATTCTGGACGACGAAGCGGTGTCGCGGAGCCGAAGGCGGAGCGACACTGCTTCAAACATGCCAATGCCGTACATTCCCTACATTGAGACCGGCCGGGCTAACTCGGATGAAGTCGCCCGTTCAATTGGGCGATAAAGGCCAGCTTTACAAGCACAGTAAGAGCCCCCGGACTCAGGAATGAGCCTCATCTTGCAACCAGCTATCCATGGGCATTGACAGCTTCGGCGAAATCTGGGAGACTCCCATCAGTAGTCGATGGAAAGAAAATTACCAGCAAGCGAGCTGCTGCCGGGTACCGTGGATCTTCTATTCCTCCGAGTTCTCGCCGCCGGACCCATGCATGGCTACGGTATCGCTCAACGCCTCAAGCAAATCTCGGATGACGTGCTTCAAGTGGGTGAGAGCTCGCTTTACCCGGCATTGCAGCGGCTGCTGGTAAATGGCTGGGTGAAAGCAGAATGGGGTGCATCCGAGAACAATCGCCGGGCGCGCTATTACACGCTGACTGCTGCGGGGCGAAAACAACTTGCCGCTGAGCGAGAGGAATTTGTGCAGATGATTAGGGCCATTCAAAAGGTTCTCGAAATGGCGTGATTGATGTTCTACGTTTTTCCCTGGATACGTCCTCAGCCATAAACAAATATAGCCGCGCGGCGCGGGATGCCTCCCGGCAGTGCGGCCACATCTGCTTAGCCTCTCATGCGATGTGCCTCAGCATCGCATGGGTTAGCCTCAACTCGTAGCGTGCTTGCGCTTCTCTACGACTGGGGCAAGCTTGGACGGCACGAAAGACAGTGCTCCGGGTTCCGGTTTAGAGCCTCTCTTGAAGTCGCGAACGGCTGCCGTGATTACGTTTCGATAGCAACGCTCGATAGCTGCGATCCGAGCGAGCCGTTCCTGTGTTAATTCTGTTGAATACTTTACTCCGCGCATTATGATTCCCCTTTAGTTTTCTTTCTATGCCGCAACGGGCATTTTTAGCAGTCTGGAAACGTACACGAAATGCCACTTTCCGCCGCGTCGTGTCGTCAATCCTTTGGCATTCAGGTCGTCTGCGATCCGACTAATCGTATAGCCCGATTCACGAAGGCACCGTACACGGTCAAGTAATGCCTGCTCTTCCGGGTTCTGTTCGAGCATTACGCCATCTGTGCTGGACCTGTACCCGAAAGCGATGTTTCCGACGCGCTCCCCTTGAGCTTTCTTGAACCTCAGTGCGTCGCGTGTGCGTTCGCCTATAGCCTCTCGCTCCCACTGGCTAACGGCCGTCATGATATTCAGTACAAGCCTGCCTGCCGCGCTGCCAGTGTCCAATGATTCGCCAATTGAGATCAGTGAGACGCCGTATTTCGTGAATACATCGAGTAGGTCGGCCAGGTCCCGAACGCTGCGGGTTAGCCGATCCAGTTTCACAATGATTACCGCATCAACGGCTCTCGTACGAACTAGCTCAAGCACACGCGCCATCCCTGGCCGATCTAAGCTCTTGGCTGACTCGCCACCATCCTGGACGATCTCTATAAGCTCGTATTCGTGAAGCACTGCAGCGGCTTGAATCTTTGCCGTCTGAGCATCGAGCGAAACGCCTTTCTCGGCTTGCTTTTCAGTGCTCACCCTGACGTAGCCGATTGCCTTCATGTGACGATCATACTTTGTTGCGTAACAACTGTAAAAAGCTTTGTTGCGTAATTATGTGGCAAAATAGGACTGTCATGAAAACAGAGGCTAGGAAACGGATGGGACGCCCCCCAGAGGGATGTAGCTCAGAGGGAGAGCCGGAAAAGATTCGACAGTATCCCCGGATCTCACTAACGGCTCGACCTATCACGAAGCTGACGCTTGAGGCTATAGCACTGCTTCAGCAAAGGCCAGCTTGGAAGATCATAGAGGACGCAATACGAGCGTATTTAGCAGCGTTGAAACCAGAGGATCAAAAAGCAGTCGAAGCAGTTGTTACTCGCTCGGTGAAGATGGCGCTGCCCGGTTCATAAGGTGTAGGCTTAGCTTGCTTCATCAAGCTAAGCATCCGCTTGATAGCCCCGCAGCGGTGAGCTGGAAAAAAAGTCATCATTAAGCACTGATCGCACAGTCGATTGGGAAGCGAGTGGCGATTAGGAGGGCGATGAGTCCGCGCCTGCAAGTCCGAAGACCTGCCGAGGGACCACGTTCAAATGGGACTTGAAGACTGGAGTCCGCGTGCGAGAGACTAACGACAGATGTCTACTATTTGTGCTTCTCTGGATCGAATCGACGAGAAAATTGCTTCCAGAAGTCTTCTGACGCACCCTTTCTATCAGGCCTGGACGCAGGGCG
>JBPCJX010000095.1:0-7771 GCA_051004875.1 Bryobacteraceae bacterium | reverse complement strand
GGACCTGCTCACAATCATCATCGAGCTTCAAGCTGAAAGACAGCGCTTGGACGAAGCGATAATAGCGCTTGAACGGCTTCGGATGCGGAACACTCGCCGGCGGGGTCGGCCACCCAAATGGCTGAAGTGGGAAATACGGGGCCGGGTAGGCGGGCGTTCTCAAAAAGACGATGAGAATAGCTCAAACAGACGCAGTGAATCACGAGAGCAGAAACAATGGCTACCGCGCGAGCCACCGGGCGGCGCATCGTCATGGCTGCGCGTGAGCGGCTCGCTGTGCCTGCGCTCTTCGCTTTCGCTATGTCTCCGGTTGCCGATTTGCTTTACCTTGCGGGAGGTTTGCTCTCATATCAGGATCTGCTCGAGACTGAGAATTATCGCGAACCTCTAGCGAGTTTTGGGTGGGATTTGTTTCGGCGGACTGATTTGCCGTTGCTCGCTGAGAATGAATCATACGGATTTCCTGATGACCAACTAGGCCAAACCCTCGCACCGGCTTAGGTCCTTCAAAGCTCAAATCACGCTCTCAAACGCCAGCAGCGTAAAGTTAAGCTAAATACGAGTTGAAGGTTCAGTCGGAGAAGACAAAACCTCTGCGTAGATCGTACTTAGTCCAGTTGATCGAGCGGATCACTTCATGAGCGCGGGCTGAGGCGCTGCCGTACTTGGGCATTGTAGGCTCGAGGGATCAATTTCCTTCCATTTGAGAAAACGGTCGTAGTCGTCGGCAGACGACAACAGTATTGGATGCCATTTCCTTTTTTCGAGAAACTGCATGAGAACTTGAATCAACTGCTTAATGTCAGGTGGGAGATGCTGGTCAGAAGGTGACACCGGGTTCCTCGTTTTCTCTCCGGCACTGTCGATGAGAGTCTCTCTGCAAATCCGGTATTCGTATTCCCACGACCGTATACTACTCGGGTAAGAGTGCTTCCGTAACTGGTGAGAAGCCTAGCAATGAGGGTCGCTCTGGTTCTCCTCTGGCAGTTGTTCTAGTATCTATTGGTCTGCTGCGGGGCTACAAGGGAGAATGGGAACGGTCGTCGTCCAATTGAGCCGATAGATCAAGATTTCCTTGACGGGCTAATAATCCGTTGGAGACTCGCCGAACAATATGTTGAAGATCTGGAGATGGACTCACGGCCAGCCGAAAGAGCTTTAACAAGTCTCATGCAGCACGATGTTCCCATGCTCCTGAAAGAGATTATCCGGTTGCGGCCAGAATTGGGCTAAAAGAATAGCAACAAACACATCGCCCGATCACGGTAAGCCCCACACTTGACTCCGCTGAAAAGGAGTATCAGAGAATCGTGAAAAGAGGGCAGGGGCAGGTATGTCAGTTGCAACCTCATCATGCATTACGAAGGCGAAGTGACCGTTCAGGGCTATTATTTCAACAACGGTTAAGCCTACGCGACGAAGCGGCCGAAAAGAGGGCTGCGCCTATGAGTCCGCAGCCCACATGCACGAGAAATAAAGTCAATCTCTGTTGACCTGCTTCTCATCTTGCGTCGAACTCTGCTGCGTCTCTATTGGCCTCAGCGGAGTAGCAGTACTGGACCGACCGCAAAGCTGAACTACTGCAAACGCAATCCGAGCAGCAATACCCCCTGATTCCTGCCTCACCAACACAGAGCTATAATCACCCAATCTGTCGTTTCAACCCTGAAGCTGCCGAGCCGGAGTAATTAAAGTTCCCTCCGTCGTCCCCCACGGAGATTTCATTCTTCAAGGAGAAACACACATATGAGTGCAGCCGCAACATCGCCCTCGGTCTATGGAGAATCTGAAATGCGTAAACCCCCTGGTACAGCAAGCGCATCTCATTCTCAGGTGCCAGAGACTTCCATGCAGGAGAACCTTGAGAAACTTGCCTATGGCTTTTGGCAAGAGCGTGGCTGTCCATACGGATCGCCCGAACTCGATTGGCTAGAGGCAGAACGCAAGTTGCGTGAGTCCTCCGAACAAGTCTCACGGTGATCATTGATGGTCCAGCCGACCGGACCTTCGTTGACTCGTGATTCAGTGAGGTCCGGTTTGGAAAACGTTGCAATCAGTCAATCGCGGCAGAGTTCATTGCAGTGCTTGGGTAAACGGCGAGTTGGGATTATCGCTCCGATGGGTTTAGTTTTAAGGTGTGCTCCCCACTCCGATTTCGAACATATGACCCGCAGGTTCGTTCGAAAATGATCTTCCGCCTATTTTCATGCCAGCGCTTGTGCGGACTCTGTCCGCATGACCATTAACAGCCCTGAGATAAGGCATTTCTTTTCATGGCAGGCATGTAATCGCAGGCGCACTCCAGAAGCTGCGAAACCTCTGTTTGAAGCGCAAAACAGCAGCCTCTGCACGGCGAATCAGCTGTGTGTTGGTTTGCATATTTCTGCGGCGGCAACAGGAACGGCGGGGCTATGCGTCGCAGCTGCGCGCGGTGCATGAAAAGGATCTTCCCTCGTGTTCGAGCAGCACGATCAGGAGAAACGTCCACCAGAAATGCTGAGCGGGCTAATGGAAGTTGCTGATTAGAACGACGTCGCTGGAATACTTAGCGCGAGTGATTGCCAGCCGCTTGCCATCTGGCGACCAATCGTATGCGAGGATGCGGTCATGGAAATGAGTGAGCTGGCGAGGTGGGCCACTAGAGATCGGCTGACTCCACAGATTCATTTCATCCCCTGCCAAAAGAGGATACGTGAGAGATGCATTACGAACTTAGTCGAGATGGATCACCTTCGCTGGCGCTCGTTCACGGCTTCGCGTGCGATCACATGGACTGGACCGCGCAGGTCGAAGCGCTGAGCGAGCGTCATCGCGTGGTTACGTGCGATCTGCGCGGACATGGATACACGCCCGGCAAGCCGCAGGACTGCTCGATAGAGACTTATGGCGCCGACGTTGCGGAACTCGTCGAGGCGCTTCAGCTTGCGCCCGCGGTTCTGGTCGGGCACAGCATGGGGTGCCGCATCGTGCTCGAAGCGGCATGCCAGCGGCCCGGGGCCGTAGCCGGTCTCGTGCTCATGGACGGCAGTCTCACCGGAAGCGGTGATCCAGGCGCGGCCGAACTGGCGACCCACGAAAAGATTGCGGCAAAAGGATTCCGCACATTCTCAGAGGACTTCTTCCGCGACATGTTTCCGGTGCCCTTCGATCGCACCGACGAAATTATCGAGCGCGCAAACGCGGTTATCGAAAAACGGGAGTATCGCTGCACGCCACGAAACGACACGCGGGCGCGATTGAGTGACCAGTTCAATGCGTAACGCTACGCAGCCTGCACATGCGCTCGCGTGAACAGCTTTCATGCTTGCGGTCGATTCGGTGTATACTTCGACGACCTATGTACTTGCTATATGAAGAGACACTACAAGGTTCAGCGCACCGATATGTTCGACGTGAAGAGACAAATTTATTTTGGCTGCAATGTCGGCTGGATTCCGAAATTTCTTAAAGCACAACTCATGATGGCGCATCAGAGCCAGTGCCGTTTGCACATCGAAAGTGTAGAGCAAGCGCTTAATCGGCAGGGCATCCCTCTTGCGCCTTGATAATGGAGCTCATGCCGAAGAGCACGAGGAACCTATCTCTTACGAGATATGCAGCGTTTGGGGATATTCTTCCAACGGGTGACACCCCTGATCTTGCACCTGAAAGGACTGTATGTTGACGCCGACCGAAGGGTCATAACCGCGAATGAACGGATGCCGATATCCAGAATCCGATTTTCTCAATGATGTATCTAGCAGGAACAGTTCTTAATGGCAATCTTCAGGGCAGGTGGACTGCTCCAGGTCCCGGTGCAACGAACTCAGTGCTCCTTTGGCGCGATGCGTTCAAATACTTCTCTGAAGAGGCAAAACGTCGTCACAGATGGAATTGAAACGATCAATCTCTAAAGTCGGTGGCAGCGTGCTTTTTGAGAAGTAAGAGCCGGGTCCGGCGTAGCCCATGAGACGTTTAGCGAATTCGAACCACGTCCAGTACGTGATAGACGCCTTGCAAAACGCCCAGAAAGCGATCCAGACCGAGGACGAACGCTCACGCCAGCAATGCCGATGCGAATGGGAATACGCGACCGGGATTGGAACGCGGCGCGTGAACAATCCGCTCTGCCCGGTCCACGACTTGGAGCGAGTCGTCAAGACTGTTGCCCAGCAGTGTGATTTGGCCGTTCTGAAAGCATAGATGGCATCGCGCCAGTGCTCACTGGTGTTCATATTCATTGATTCACGTCTCTTTCTCGAACACGCACAATCACGCCGGGAACAAAGGGAACGTCGCGGACACTCATACTAAGGACAGCGATTGCAGTGACTTAGACTGTTCCCACTTCTAACCGCGTCTGTTCCCAGTGAATATGAGCGGGAACACGTAATCGAAAACGGGAACGTCGCAATGCAAAGCAGGTCTTCGACTTATCGATTCTGTTCCCGCGTTCCCGCTGTTCGCGCTCGCATATACACGAATCTGCAATTCAGGGAAAGGTAAAGAAAAGATATCTTTCTGCGTTCATTTCGCTCGGGGCGAAACCGCAGATCACGAAGGAGAGCACGATGAGGCCGGCCGCTCACTGGCTATCCAAAAGCCCGATCGTCCCGCTTGCGCCCTGCGCGCGTCACATTGGTCACGGAAAGATATCAAGAATGTGCTCGTAGAGTTTGAAATCCCAGCTATTAAATCGCTTGATCAGTGCTGCGTCCGCGTCAGCCATACGATCCTCTCGGGAATAAGAGCCGCGGTTCATCATTTCGGGAGGCAGACTCCAGTTCCACCCAAGTTTTGCCTGAAGAACCGAATAAGCGTCCGCCAGGCGCTCCTGCTGTCCTATGTATAGGAACTCCTTTCCCGCGTGATGTCGCGCGAGCTCGTAGATTTCGGCGTTGATTGTTCCCGCTGTAAAGTGTGTCTCGCTCACGCCGGCAAAGCAGCGCACCATCAGGTTATCGAGATCAACGGTCAGTTTCCCTTCAAGCATTTCTTCCAGAGTCTTGATACGACCGTGGTCGGCAACGATCGGGTTCTTGTGCTCAACCAGGAAGTTATAGTGTGAGCGGACTCTATGCAGAGGATTTCGCACGATGCTGAAATACGTATAGTCGTTGGGTATTTCGTTGTGGATACCGTATTGGAAGTGTCCGACTACAAAGCGAAATTGGGAGCGTTGCGCCAGGGGCAGATCTCGTAGGTCGCGCACTGGAAATCCCGGTGGCTCTGGATAGATGTAAGCAATCTCGCTTTGCTTGTAATTCTTGAGTATGGTTTCGCGCAGTGCAGTTCCCGCTGTCTTTGCAATATGCATGTAAAGGAGCGTTGGGGTCCGAGAGAGACGACGGCGGGGCAAGTGCGCTCGCATCGGCGCATTTTGCAAAGATTTCCCATTGGAAAGCCGCACGTCGATTATGGCCTCTGTGTCCGCATCGCAAATTTGACTCAAATCTAAATGGAAGCCGTGTTTTCCTGAGCACTTGAATTGCTCTGCAACGTCCGGACGATAATAGACGGCCAGCGCCTCCACAACAGGTCTCCCGTTCACGTGAGCCGTGATCTTTGCTGGCTTGCCGGGAACGTCTGGATTGATAGCCCAGCCGAAAATCTCACCATCCTGTATGCCATCGAGATGGCCTAATGCGCCGAGCAGAGATGAGGGTAATTTTTCCAGTGGCACGGCTCGCCGTCGACCTTGCCGGAAAACTGCGTAGCTAAGGAGCGCAACTGCGCTGTATTTCGCGCTTAAGATCCAGGTCGTCTGATCGAGATTTACGGCGAGTACAGGCGGTAGAAAAAAGAAATCGGCAGCGAGAGTCGACACAAGAACCGACAAGATTCCGCCACCTATGCCTACCATCCTTGAAGTGGTCACGATCGCCACGGCTAGTAGCACCAGCGGCTCCGAGCCGAAAACGAACTTGCCTACTCCGATTAGCGCCAGCGCAGCCACCACGATCGAAATCGCAAGTCCATAGGGCGAGTAAAAGTGTTTCGATCGGCCCAGGAGTTGACCCGGGTTCGTGGCCATCCTGCACAGCGACGAGATTTGAAGCAGCGGAAGTTTAAACATCAACTACTTGCACGTATGTAACTCTAAACAAAGATTGTATCCCTGCCGTCGAGCCTAACTGTGTGCTGCTTGATCATGTTTAGTACTGCCGAGAGGTCCATTGCGGCGTCTGCGAAACCGCCTCGCCATCCGCGCGCGCATCTGAGCCGCGGAGATGAGGCGAGTTCGACGGCGATTATCGTAGACCCTCAACGCGACATCCAGCAGTACCTGGCCGAGGCTGAGAGATGTGGCCTTCACATCGCCACGCCCCTTGACTCGACGGATACCGGCGGCAAGTTCCGGACTGAGCAGCCCTGAGTCAGCGGCTTCGAAGAAGGCTGCGTAAGTTCATCCGCGAATCGCTGGTGATTCTGTGATCACAGTGACTCTCCCTATCCTTGCGTTGCTGCGGCATGCGAATGCCTTCCAGCAAAGTGAAGGAGCAGCATTTCAGGTGTGCCGTTCATCATCATTTAAGTATGTCGTCCCGAGAAGCTAGATACGAACGACAGCGAGAGACTCAAACTCGGATTGCTGCGATCTGTCTCAGCTGACAAACCTACTTTTGACCGAAGCCTTTTTGGATTCACTCAACACGGGGCCGCCCGGCGAATACAGAGCACGTTTTCGGAACACCCCTTTCATCGCATGTCTGAAGACTGCGTTGGGACTTTTCCTATTCAGTTAATCCGCTGAGCAGGACGATAGGTAGAACTGAGGACAACACAATGATGGAACTCTTGATGCGCTTGTTTCACGCTGCCCAAAGCCTTTGGGGAGCGTAGTTAAATCTTCGGCTAATCGGGGGAGTAATTCAGAACGCCAGATCATGAATTGTTCCCCTCCTGGCCTGCCCTCCAGACTTCTTCGGCTACAAGCCGCGTTGAGCAAGCTGGATTGCTGAAGCGAGGCGTCCGCGTCTGGCTTATTGCCTCACGTTGTGCAACCGTAGGCAGGAATCAGATCAATCTCCAGCCGATACAATTCTGACCTAAAGGAAACTTGCCTCAGGACCGACTAGAGCGCGTCGACGCAGCCTTTTCTGATAAAAGGAACCGCAGTGCGCCACGCAAAAAGCAACTGTCCCGAGAGGAACCAGCCGCGCAATGTGCGCCACTCCACGTATCTACTTAGGCCAGGGGCCAAAACTCGGCGAGGGATCCGACTCATTCCCAAATTGACTCACCGATGCTCTGTCCATCCAGTCTGGCCTATTCGAAAGCTGCAATGCCGACCGAGTACGCACCAGCAGCCGAAACCAATGCCCACCAAGCCCGCCGTCGTTTGCAGGCCAAGTGTAAGCTTTGTAAGCCGACGTGCACTCAGTGCAAAGGGAACTCCAATCATCATCGAGACCGCAATCATTCCAAATACCGAGCCAATCCCAAAGAGCAGCAGATAGCTGATGCCTAGCAGCACGGACCGAACTTGTGTGAGCACGAGTAGAGTGAGCGCCGCCGATCCGGCTAGCCGGTGCATCGCTCCGACCATTAGCGGTTTCAGGCCTACGCGGCTGACAGCATGCGAATGATGCTCGAGAGAGTGGTCGTGTTCTGTACCGCGTTTGGCCCGAAAACTCAATGTGCGTAAATCGGCGTAGGTTGTGGGCGGGCTTAGGACCGTTGCGATAATGAGCGAACCAGATGCCGAGAGTTCTTGATCCAATCCAGTTCGTGATGATTGCGCTGGCTGGTTGGATGAATCAACGTCAGCTGCAGATGATCGAGTATCTGC
>JBPCJX010000094.1:0-20293 GCA_051004875.1 Bryobacteraceae bacterium | reverse complement strand
GCAGATACTCGATCATCTGCAGCTGACGTTGATTCATCCAACCAGCCAGCGCAATCATCACGAACTGGATTGGATCAAGAACTCTCGGCATCTGGTTCGCTCATTATCGCAACGGTCCTAAGCCCGCGCACAACCTACGCCGATTTACGCAGATTGAGTTTTCGGGCCAAACGCGGTCGGCGATAGCGGACAATTTCCAGGTGGCGCGCGATCCGACAGCAATCCGGAAAGTAGCCGCATCCGAGACACCGCATGCACACGCGCGCGGGTTCTGATAATGGCGTTTTCTACAGGCATCGCGCCAAACAAGCGGGCTGACATGGACAAGGCAAGTGTAGATCTAATTCCTGCACACCAGATCTGCCAGGGGCTAAAGCTCGAGCTTTGGCGAGTTCGTCCGGCGGATTCTATTAGAATTACTTCCTATGTCCATCTCCCGTCGCAAGCTGGTAGCGTGCACGACCGCGGCTGTCCCGCTCGTCGCCGCGGTCGCCGAACCGCAAGCTGCTGAACGGCCCCACGGTTCCTTGAAGATTGTTGTCGCGGGCGGTCATCCGGGCGATCCGGAATGCGGCTGCGCCGGCACCATCGCGCGCTATACGGATCTCGGGCATGAGGTTGTCCTTTTGTACATGAACCGTGGCGAAGCTTTCTGTAGAGGTGCCGACCCGAGCCAGTGCGGCGCGGTGCGCAGTGTCGAAGCTCAGGAGGCATGTCGAATTCTGAAGGCTCGCGCCGCCTTTGTAGGGCAGTACGACGGCCGTTCGACTGTCGATAACTCGTACTACGATGATTTCCGTCGCTTGCTCGATTCCGAGAAGGCTGACATTCTTTTCGCCCAGTGGCCCATTGATAAGCACCGCGATCACCGCGCCCTCTCCATGCTTGTCCTCGATGCTTGGTTGCGGGGCGAAAAGAAATCCGCCCTATACTTTTATGAAGTCACCGAAGACACGATGATGTTTTCTCCAGTGGAGTTCGTCGACATCTCGCGTGTTGAATCGCAGAGACGGGCGGCTTGTTACGCGCACGCTTCTCAGGAGCCGGACAAGTGGTACCCCGGTCAGGTTGAGCTCACCCGTTTTCGTGGAATCGAAAGCGGCTTCCCGCAAGCAGAAGCCTTTCTTCGCCACTGGGAGAGCAAGCGGGGCCTGCTGCCGTGAAAGTGCCTAGTGTCCTGTCACTTTGCGCTTACGGGAATGACGTTGCCGACTTGTACTGGGCCTTTTGCCCTATAAACGTTGTAGGGATACAGTTAGCGATCGATCTCCATGCCGACTTAAGAAGGAGTACTTGAGACAGATTCGGGGATAGGTCCTCATGAGGAGGACTTGGGGAACGACTACTTTACAATCGGCATTTTTGATGAGATGGCGATTTCTCGCCAATCGGCAATTCGGCTCCCGTAACATCAGATCACTCCGTCGGCGTTCCATCTCGTTGTATAGGATCCCATTCGCGGTCAGGGGAAACTGTCAAGCCCAAAGCTGGCGGACGATCGACCGTAGCTATGCACGAGAACCGGCCGGTACTCACGTCGAGGAACTGAATGGACCTACACGGTCCAGACCGGTCATGCCCGACGAAGTAGATCCCGTCTTGTCTAACAGCGTAGGTCGAGGAGTTTGCCATAGATTCGATGACCAGCTTCTCGTGACCTCCAGCGGTCGGAGCATTCCAGAGAGGGACGCCCGATCCGCCTTTCGAATATTCCTTCGAATACCACAAGGAGTGGCCGTCTAAACTCTCAAACGGGACCAATCCGCCTCCGTGCGTCACGCGGACAGCGGAACCTCCCTGAGACGGTATTTTCCAGATTTCTTCTAACTCTGGCCGATATCGCGCCCATACTCCGCCGAGTAGTTAATAACGTCGGTCTTGATCTCCCGGATCGTATCCACGTTGATGTTCGTGGTCGGACCGGAGTCCCAATTATCATTGATGTTGAAGCATCGACGTAGTAACCCACGTTGTACTCAGTGCCGCCCAAGTTGAGCATTTTGGCGCCCGGACGGGTCGAGCGAGCAGGTCCCCACGCTATGGAACATGTTCGTCCGCAGTCCCAAAAACCGTCGCTTATCAATCCTCGGCACCCGCTTCACGGGTTCAACAGTGTACGTTACTGCTGGAGGCTTCCAGTCGAATGTGAGACGATTTCGTTGTTCGTTCTGAAAGGTGCTGCCAGCGGTATGAATCTGTCTACTGCTCTCGACAACAAGGGCCGCTTCCGGTTTGCCATTCCCACGAGCCTCGTGCGACATCCTCCGCGGCGCTTCCGTTCATCCAAGTAATAAGGGCTCGTGCGCTGGTGTTGTTTCACCAGCTTTGGGTTGAGGCGCGTCGTAAAACAGGATGAACTAGAAGCGCACTCGTGTCCAGCGGGTATCGGTACGATAAAGTCGAAGGGCCTTAGCCTCCCTTCTCTTCATGCTATGTGCTTTGCTCAGTTGACATTCGCTCGCATCCCCGGCGCTGACGTACAGGTGGTCTCGATCTCGGAACTTTCAGTGTGCTCGACCTACAGCGCCGCCTTACCACGACTCGCACTAGGCGGCAACGGTAATTAGGGCCTGATGGTCGGCCAACTTGTCTCCCACTACCGCGTTCTTGAAAAACTCGGCGGGGGAGGTATGGGAATAGTCTTCAAAGCCGAGGACATGAAGCTCGGCCGGCTGGTCGCGCTGAAGTTCCTGCCAGACATACAGCCGGTCCGCGAGTCGGGACCGGCACATGCCGACCTGAAAGGTGGGGCTATGGACTCCCAAGCGGTCGAGCGGTTTAAGCGCGAAGCCCGGGCTGCCTCCGCTCTCAACCATCCCAACATTTGCACCGTCTATGAGATCGATGAACACGACCGCCAGCCTTTCATCGCAATGGAATTGCTGGAGGGCCAAACGCTGAAGCATCGGATCGAAGGCCAGCGATTTCCAATTGATAAATTGCTTGACCTTGCTATCGAGATTGCCGATGCGCTCGACGCGGCTCACAACAGGGGCATCATCCATCGGGATATCAAGCCGGCGAACATCTTCATCACGGATCGTGGGCAATCCAAAATTCTTGATTTTGGCATCGCAAAGCTCTCTCCGCAGCGTGGCGCGGGCATGGGTGATTATGGCTTTGAGGTCCACGGCGAAGGCGGTCGGCACCGACAGGACACCCCCACGTGGGCGATGCCGCCGCTCGACGCGCTCACCACGCCAGGAGTAGCGATAGGCACCGTGGCGTACATGTCGCCTGAGCAGGCGCGGGGCGAGGAGGTCGACGTTCGTACGGACCTCTTCAGCTTTGGGGCCGTATTGTACGAAATGGCGACAGGCAAAGGGGCATTCGTCGGGAACACAACAGCGCTAATCTTCAATGCCATTCTCAACTTGGCACCAACGCCGCCTGCACATTTAAATCCTGGGCTACCTTCCAAGCTGGAAGAGATCATCACGCGCCTTCTGGAAAAGGATCGCGACATGCGCTACCAGAGTGCGGCCGACCTATGTAGTGAACTGAAGCGGTTAAAGCGCGACACCGGCACAAACAGATCTGCAGCGCTTGCCGGCGCCATGCAAACTGCAACGGCGAGTGTGAACCCGACCGGCCGTGACACTCAAGTTCGCGAGATTTATACTCCAGCCGGAGAACCGCGAACTTCGGCGGCCTCACGAAGTCGACCCATACGGATTTCTATTGGACTCGCCGTTCTAATCGCGGTTGCGGTGGCTGTATTGCTGCTTCGGCCAGCGCTGCCGGATCCAAAGGTGAAAAGCTCTACACAAGTGACCAGGGATGGCCGGACAAAGAACAGGATCGTCACAGATGGGTCAAGAATCTATTTCTCCACTACCGGCGTGGGTAATACCCTATATCAGGTGTCTGCAGCGGGTGGCGACACGGTTCCTATCGAGACGTCAATTCGCCGCCCCGTCATCTCTGACATTTCGCCAGACCGATCTGAACTTCTGATCACAAGCTGCATTGCAGTGTTGTACCAAGAGGGCTGTCCCGTCTGGATCTTACCGGTTCTGGGCCGCACACCCCACCGACTGGGTAACATCCGCGCCGAAGATGCAACCTGGTCGCGTGATGGCGAGGAGGTCGTCTATGTCCAAGGGAGCAATCTATACCGGGTCAAGGTTGACGGGAGCGATTCCCGGAAGATTATCAGTGTGCCGGGCGGAAGCCCTTCTTGGCCGCGTTGGTCCCCCGATGGAAGCCGCCTCCGGTTCAGTGTGTCCGCCCAAAACAACGGAACCTCAATCTGGGAAGTTTCCGCAGAAGGAAGAAATCTTCACCAATTGCTTTCCGGGTGGAACAACCCGCCAACGGAGTGTTGCGGGAATTGGTCTCCCGATGGAAAGTATTTCGTCTTCCAATCGTCGCGGGATGGAACCACGAATCTCTGGGCCATCCGGGAACAGAGCAGCTTTTTCCGGAAGGGCAGCCATGAACCGGTTCAGCTAACCACAGGTCCTGCGTCCACCTCTAGCCCGCAACCAAGCATCGACGGCAAGAAGCTCTACGCGGTGACTGCCCAGATCCGGGGTGAACTCGTCCGCTACGATTCGCGGGCAGAGACGTTTGCGCCCTACCTTTCAGGGATTTCCGCGTTGGCCGTGCACTTCTCTCATGACGGGAATTGGGTGACGTATGTTAGCTATCCGGACTTCACTCTTTGGCGCAGCAGAGCCGACGGCAGCCAGCGGTTGCAGTTGACGTTCCCGCCGCTCTTCCCAATGCAGCCGCGCTGGTCTCCTGATGGGACGCGCATTGCATTCATGGGACAACGACCCGGCAAACCTTGGATGGTCTACGTGGTTTCAGCCGATGGCGGCAGCCCTGAACAGGCGGTGCCGGGAGATCACCATGGCGCTGATCCAAACTGGTCGCCGGACGGCCAATCATTGCTTTTCGGCCGCTTTCCAGCTGACGAACCACGGGGAACCGGTACGTTGAATCTCGAAATCATGGATTTGCGGACGCGGTCCATCTCGAAGGTTCCCGGCTCAGAAGGGCTTTGGTCTCCTCGCTGGTCGCCGGATGGTCGCCGAATTCTCGCCTCTACAACAAGCCAAGACAGAGTGATGCTGTTCGATTTCAAAACCCAGAATTGGACCGAGCTAGCGAACATCGGGATGGGTTGGCCGGAGTGGTCTCGCGAAGGGGACTACATCTGGTTTGTTGGTGGGGCCACAGGAGGCCAGCGAAGTGGTATTTTTCGTGTTCGCGTCACCGACCGCAAGCTGGAGCAACTGGTCAGTCTGAAGGATTTTCGGCAAGCCCCTGGATGGGGAGACTGGGCAGGCTTGGCCCCGGACGATTCTCCGCTCCTACTTCGCGACGCCGGCGCCCAGGATATCTTTGCTCTTGATTGGGAGGCGCCATAGACTACCAAATCTGTTCGCTAATCAGAGCGCATTTCGGCGATGTTGTTGCGAAGGCGATTTCGCGGCGACTATTCCGAGCGTGAGGGCGTCAGGCGGGTAGGGAACCATAAGTTCCCGATACTGTGTGATCCAGGAAGAATGGCGAGACCTCTCTTCGACCGAATTGGTCTTGAAACATACGAAAAAGTAACCTGCTCATTGCTGGGGCACGACGTTGGCATACCGCGCGACTTCTTGCCAGCGTCCGCCCTGCCGCATCCAAATGCCCGTAAAGCGGAGACGTTCACTTTTGCCCGCCTTCGGCGTTCTTCCGCCCCAAATCACAGTTTCGCTGCCCGCCACGATCACTGTGTCGCCATAAACGCGGACATACTCGAGCTGCCGATCGTAAGAAGTAATTACCAAAAATCCTGATTGCACCATGCCAAGAACCTGTTGCTTGTTTACGAACTTGTTCAATGGATTTCGTGACGACGAAATCATCCGACCACAAACGTGCCATTGTTTTCGGGTCTCGGTGGAGGAAAGCCTCGGCTTCTTCAGCATTCAACCTTCGCACCTCTTTCTCGGCATCGGGGCCGGCACTTAACGGTTGTTTCGTAACCTGACTTGAGGCGAAAATAGCTGTGATACCAACCAAGGCAGCCAAGAGCATGGCGTTGCCAATGAACTTCTTCGATATCGAAATACGTCCCATGTTTGAAAAGTCTAACCCAAGCCGTGGTCCGGGAGATCGTCAAATTCTAGGTTGCCCTCGCAGGGGCTTCGCCGCGAGTGCCTGAACCACGTCGTGATTCTAAATGCCCGTCATCTCAACCGAACGCTCGCTTCGTACTTCGATTATTACCAGCGTTCAAGAACGCATTTAGCCCTCGAAAAGGATTGCCCGATACCCCGAGCGGTGTTAGGCCAGGGTAAGGTTATCCGGATTCCCAGCCTGGGCGGTTTATATCATTGCTATAAGCGAATTGCCGCATAGGTGTCACTCCACCGCTAATCACCCTTGCGCGCTGCGCATGCCCCCTCGCGGGGCACTGGCCGCGAACGGCCTTGCTTGGACAAGCCTTGGCGGCACGGTCTTCATGACCGCACGAGAGCGGTAGGCGCACGGTTTGAAAAGGCTCGGCCTTCGGGTGTTCGCGCGATTGCCGGGCCTCTTCGCGGATCTGCTCAATGCGTTGGCGGCTGAGGCGTCCAGGGAGTTTAGCAGCATCAGAAACGCAGCAAGTAGGTGTACAACGCTTGGTACAGCTTCCAAAAATGCCGATCTGACAAAACCCGAGCGACCACGCGGTCTCTCAGATGCAGGTACAGTCGCATCTGCTACATATCGACCGTCAACCCGGTTAGCTTAAGACATCCTGGCCGGGCTTTCACGCGCGTCGCATCTGCCCCGGCCGCGCGCCGTGTATAGCGCGGGCAAGCTGGACCACCTTATTGCGTTGCTGCTCCTTGAGCAACAATTCGTCGCCGCCCAAGCGGCGGTGACAAACCGTAGCCTTTGAGCGGCGCTTAGACCGCACGCACGTGGATCCAGGCCTTGTTCAGCTCGAAGCTTCCGAACTCGCAGCAAGTTGGAAAGTGCAAGAACGCCCGCTTTCACTTCGCTCAGACCGACGAGCTCGACCAGTTTTGCGTTTGATGTCATCGAGCGTCTCGCCCGGGTGCACTTCCTGAGCGGCCGGCTGGCCTTGCTCGATACCGAAGTTAGCCGATTCTGCTCGCTCGTCCCGTTCAAGCCGCAGAAGGGCCGCATCCCGCACGGATTGGGAGATTGTGCGCGAGTTCTTCCGGGCTCAGGCGGGCGACTACCAGGCTCGCTTCGACGTGCCCCTGAGCAACCCGCAGGTAAAGGACCGCGTCAACTGCGTGAACGCCGTGATTCAAAACGCCAGCCGGGAACGCCGGCTGCGCGTATCGCCCCGATGCAAGCAGCTGATTCGGGATTTAGAGCAGGTGTCGTGGAAACACAACGCGAACGGAAATCCGGTGGGCGATCTCGACCGCTCGGACCGCCAGCGCACGCATACGAGCGAGGCGCTCGGCTATCTGATCGCATGGGAGTGGTCGCCGCTGGGGCCACGTCCCTACTGGGTGGCGTAAGCGGGCCAAGGGCTTGCGACAAGGGAGGCGCTTCAGTGCGACGCCCGCTCCGGTTCTCTGCTGCCGGACACTGTAGAGCGGCAAGCCGCGGAGAGCGACCGGCGGCGCGATGCTTCGGAAGCGGATGACGTTCGCGAGCAGCCCGGCGCTTGGGACACGAACGATCGATCTCAGAAGTATGGTTCATGTGGGCCGATCGATGGGAATCGGAATGGCACGTCTCGGCGGGTCCCGCTTGCGGCCGTCGCGCGGTCGCGTCGAACGCTCGTGGACATTCGTGCTCCACGCATCCGGATGCGAGCCGTTGGTATTCCAGCTCTCTCTGCAGCAGACATGGATTTGGACTCCTGCTTGCCAGATGGCGACGCCGTACCGACGCCCGCGCCAAGGCTGTGCAGGCTCTTCATGGGTGCGGCGATCGAAGCCGGTGGTAGGCCGCTCTCGATGGAAACCACTTTCGCTCCTTTTAGGCGCGTCGCGGTGACTGGCGCGTGCGATGTAGGCTCGGGCGGCTGGGGTCGTTCAGGCATGTGACATCTTCGCTCCGGAGCCCCCCGCTTGTCCAGACGAATCGGCAGAGGATGGGGTGTCGGACGGGGACCTTCAGTCGACGGGACTCTTCATCTGTGTGTCAACTGCGGTAAAGGCCGTTCCGGAACCGATCGCTTGGCAAAGCACTCACCGGGGCCGGTTTCCTGAACTTTCTTCGCTTGTCTCAGATCGTTCCGGGCGAATTCCTGCGCTTCGCACCAGCTTTTACATACGACGACCTAGAAGCGAGCGATCTCACGACAGACGAGCAAGCGCTTTTTACGAGACATCTTGAGCGAGATTCGGGACTGAACACCGAAGAAGCGTTGGCGCGCGTTTAAGGTTAAGCCGCCGAAGGATGCGCCGGCCAAGGAGCAGCGAAGAAGGCTAAGAAGAAAACGCCAAAAGGAAATGCATCTAGTCTCCCGGCTTAGGATGCAGCATTTTGTAACTGGCTATTCACAGCTATCCAAACGGTCTTGATGCTGGTGCCCGCGCTAGACAGGATGGCCATTGCAGTCATCGCGAGGAAAGCCAAAAGAAGCGAGTATTCGACAAGATCTTGCGCCCTTTCGTCTTTCCCGAAGGTTTTTAGTGAGAGCAAGCATTGAATCCACATCGAAATAAGAGAGCCCTCAAAGGTCTCCCAGGCTGGAGTCTTTTGTCCCACAAACGTTCCTATTTAATAAAGTGCTGTCCATGCGAAATTCGTCGCAGGCCCGGACATAAATCAAATCGGCGAAGCGCACGCACTTTTCAGGCAAATCTTTTAACTGAGCGGCGAAACGGCCATTTCTTCTTGCTGCGCCTGATCGCCCAAAAAAAGGCTGCCCATTCCGGCACTCTCGCGTCGGTACGCTTTTCCCAGGTCGCCGATTCAGCAACCCACGGAGAACGGCGGTTAACGATCCGAAAAATCCAAGCCTTCATGTGCGGACTCTCGTTTGAGCGAGACGAGCTAAACGCCTGAGGTTGACGTAGTTTCATTTTCGAAATGACTAGCTCGCCCGGAAGGAGGCTGGCAGTGGATTCCGTCGCTGCTAACGATCCGCCTCGTGGCCGCATTTACCGCAAGCTCCCTGCAGTTTACAGATAGATACGAATCGCGGGCGCGATCTCAGGCAGCTTCTCGGGTGCCTTATGTATCCTTTTCGTTGGGCAGCAGTTTCTTTGCTACTAACTGGAAGCCGAAGACCGCGAGGGCATTCACGACCACTACAAACAAGCCCATGCGGATACCCCAGCCTTCCGCAAGCTTGCCCACCACCCAGGGCAGCGTCATGCCACCAGCCAATGCGATTCCGATGAGAATCCCAAAAACTGTTCCTGAATGCCTCACGTAGGATGAACCGGCCAGCCCGAGGACTGTCGGAAATATCAACGTGATGCTGAATCCCAGCAGAATGACGGAAATCGCTGCGACTAGAATCGAACGTGCCGTTAACAGCAATATCATGCTTGCTGCAACCGCTAAGGTGCTCGCCAAGATAACCGAACCACCGCTCTTGTGCAACGTCGCGCGACTCAAGATGGCGCGGCCCAGCATCAGCGCTCCCCAGTAAGCGGCTAAGAGGTAAGAGGCGACGGAGATGGTCGCTCGCAAATCACGTGTCAGATATGTCGTGAGGTATCCTCCCAGGATAAACTCGTTTCCAGACTCGAAAAATAGTAACAATGAGAAGGCCAAAACGAGCGGCTGCCGTGCGATCCCACCCGCCTCAGTCAACGCTAGGCCCTCTTGCTGACGAGGCGGCGGGAACACGAGTGGGATGCTCAACATAGTGGGAACCAAGCTCAACGCAAGCGCGAGGTGCAGAATGCGCCCTAAACCGAGAGAGCTGAGTAGCGAGCCAATGGTGAACGGCACAAACACTGCACCGAATCCAAAAAAGATACCGAGGGTGTTCAGCTGCGCCCGTTTTTTGCGAACGTCTTCGTGGAGATCAGCTATCAGCGTATTGGTCACCTGATTCAGAGCACCGCCTCCGATACCCAGGAAAAGGAGCGCGGCGACCAAACCTCCGAATGTGGTTACCCTAGAAATCAGCCCTAGCGCTGCGGCGACAAAGAGCGGTGCAACTACGAGGGGGGCCTTGTGTCCAAACCGGTCGACAACGAGGCCGAGAGCGAACGTTGTCACCAGCATCGCCGCGTTCATGGCGAGGAACAGATCTCCCGCATGTGAGAGGTCGAACTGTAGACGATGCGCGACAAGCGGCAGTACCGCACCGAGCAGCGCCATCACAATACCGAACCCAAACATACCGGCGTAAGCAGCTGCGCTCAGCCAGCCGGGACGAATTCGCGATTGCGCCCGTTGATCGATCACCGATGTTGGATTACTGTCCCCGCGGTGAAAGCAGCGCTTTCGTAAACGTTTGGAAAATCTTTTGGTTGTGGTTGTTCTCGACCCCGGCCACGTTTGGAGAAACGAATGTTTGGGGCGTGCATCCCTTTGCCAGCAGCCGTGTGCCCGTCTCAGCAACTAAAGCCATAGCGATGAATACGGCCGCGATCGTGGATCCTGCCGCGATCTTTTCAGGCTGACCGATATCCACTTGGGCGTCTTCGGGCTCCACGCAGTTGTCAATTGCGATATCGGCGACATCGGGCAGCTTTTTTCCCGTCGAGTGCTTTGCTTTGGAGACTTCAGCGTTTGCGAGAGAGGACACCGTGATCACGGTCAATCCCTTGTCCTTGGCGTAAATTGCGGCTTCGATTGGTGCAGCATTGAGGCCGCCATGCGAGAACACGACCATGACGTCGCCCGCCTCAAAGGGATAGCTCTGAAGAAAGATTTCGATGTAACCTTCTCTTGTCTCGAGCCAAAGTAATTCGCGCGCACCGCCCGGCCCCACCACATTGGTCCACATCAATCGTGGATCATAAAGCGGAAAGAACCCCAAGAAGCTACCGTACCGGGGAAAAATGTCCATCACGGGAATAACGGAGTGTCCGCTTCCGAAAAGATAGACGCGCTGATTCGAGCTGATCGCCCTCGCGGCTGCCTCGCCGGCTTTCTCGATGTGAGGCTTCTGTGTCGCATGAATACTCGCCAGGACTTCAGAAATCTTCTCGTAGTATTTGGCTTCGGACATAGTTTTTTAGAGGCTTAGCTGACAGACGCGTTCCGAAGAGCCAAACAAGCGGCCCCGAGCAGTCCTGCATCGTCTCCCAAGGACGTAACCTCGATACGGACTTGTTGGGCTGCGATGGGTTGAGCCCACTCCTGCATCACGCGGCTTACGGTATCAAGGAAAAGATCTGAGGCTTGCATCAAGCCGCCGCCCAACACTACCAACTGCGGATTCAAGATGCTCACGATGTTGGCTATGCCCATCCCAAGATATCGCGCCGATTCTTGAACAGCATTTCTCGCAAGCGCATGCCCATTACGAGCTGCTGCCACGACCTCCACGGCCGAGCCCACGCTCATGCGTCGCGCCAGCGCAGGTCCGGCGCTCTCCGCCTCCCAGCATCCGACCTGCTTATAAATCTCCTGCTGCTGACTGTTGAGCGCGAACCATCCTACCGCGCCCGCAATGTCTCCCGAGCCCCGCAGCAAACGTCCACCGGCGATGATACCGGCGCCGATCCCCGTTCCAATGGCAAGAAAGACGACGTCCTCCAATCCGCGAGCGACTCCGAGCCATTGTTCACCCAGAACAGAGCCGGCCCGATCGCTATCAATGACAACGGGCAAGCTCAGACGGCGCTCCAACTCCGCGCGTAGCGGAACCCGTTCGTGCCCCCACAGATTGGGCGCCCAAACCTCACCTTCGTGAGCGAAGTAGATACCGGGGACGATGACGCCAAGCGCGCCGATTTGTGCCGGGCGAAGACCCGAAGCGCTGATGGCACCGTGCACGGCGCCTGTGAGCTGTTCGATGCACGTCTGCACGCCCCCGCGCTCCGCAGGAACCTTGTTGCGGTAAAGAATTCTGCCTGCGGCATTCACAACGGCACTGGTGAGTTTGGTTCCGCCTAAATCCATCGCGACAACGGCATCCATCGGTCTCATTCAGCCCGTCCAGTGTCAGTGAGCGCGTTCAACGCTGAACACCCAAGTTTCACCTTCTGCGAAATTCTTATGCACAAGCATTCTTCTGTTTCTCATCTCAAACGGAACGGAGAGGTCGTTGGATAAATTATGAGTTTGCCGGACGTCCCAGGGCATTCTAACGGACAGTGTGGCACGGGCGGAGTGCTTGGAATGATTGAACGCAAACACAACCTGTTCATCGTCGTTTACCAGACGCCGCACCTCGAGCTCCGATGTTCCAGCTCCGGTGACTTGAACGTCAGAAGAGACTCCGGCGGCTTGTGCTAGCGAGAGGAAGAATGCTTGGTTAGAGTCGCTGGGTTGATTGTGGTAAGCAAGCGCGACGAAGGATCCCAGCAGAAACGCTTTCCCCTTGCCGAATGAGTTCACGATGATGGCCGGCGCTCCGTCGCCAAAGCGCCCGAGCACGCGAGCTCCATGGAGTGGGTCGAGGTCTTCTTCGAACGCTTCGCCAGCGATGGTTTGGGTTCCGTTCAGACCGGGCAGATCTGCCGAGCTCTCGATTGTGATACGCGGGCTGTCGGAAGGGCGGATGAGTTTTTCTTTGGCGCCAAAGATCTCGTCGAGACCGAACCCGGGTATGACATCGCTCGCGAAGCCACGCTCATCGTTCCAAGCCAAACGAGCTTCCGCCACGGCGGTACCACCGTTTTGGATAAAACGCTTGATCCCCTCCGCAACCTCGTTCGACAGCATCACCGGAAATGGCAGGAACAGGATCTTGTACTGACCGAGCTTGTTATGCGTGACATCTTCGGGGTGTACAAAATCAACAGGAATGTGCCGCTCGAAGAATGCGCGATGTAGGCCGATCAGAGAATCACGCTCGGCGTTCCCGAGTTTCGAAAGCGAGGGTTGCGAGCCGCCCACCATATAGGAAAGCCGATTGAAGAGAATCGCCACCTCAGCTGGAGCGGGTTTTGCTCCCAGCAAGTCGGAGGAGTGCTGCTCGACCGTCCTGGCAACATGTCCTGCTGCCCGGGCGCGATCGGTGATGGTGCCGTCGAGATTGATCAGGCCGTAACCATTCGATTCGAATCCAGAGCTCATGGGATACCAGGCATAGATGGCGATCTCGCGCGCACCATGCGCGAGCACCTGCCAGATCCAGAATTCCTCGTCGTGCGCGGTGACCGGATCCGCTATGGCAACTCCGGTCGCGCCTTGACCTGCTTGGAGCTCGCCGATCCAGAAACCCTTGCCAAAGCTGCGGCCTGCTGACCGGCTGAAATCAAGACCTGCGGCCAACATTTGATACGACCACGGGTGAGTGGATTCGGAGTGTTTCGGGTAAACCGACGTGCCAAAAAAATCCGCATTGGCCGCCATCTTCCAATCGTCCGGCTCGCCATAACCGTCGGTCGGCGAAGTGAAAAGACCGGGTACGGCGGCATGGCTCGTGATGGGATGCGTTTTGTCCGCCTTGCGAATCGCGTCAACGCGTGTTCTTAAATCGCCTGCCAGTTTGTCATCAATGAAGGTGCGCCAATCGATATAGTCGGTGTAGGAAAGGATAGTCGAGTAGCGTGGCGGCTGCACCTGGGCCCAGCTGTCAAACCTCCGATACCAGGCTGCGTTGAGAGCCTGCAGCGTCTGGTATTTTGCTTTGAGCCACTCGCGAAACCGGGCCTGGCTATAGGGGCAGAAACAGAATTCCGGATGAGTTAGGTATGGAAATTCTGCCCAGTTGATGACATGCGGTTCGCTCCACACATCCCACCCATACAGGGCTGGCGAGCGATTCGCATCGCGCGAGAGCGCCTGCAGAAACTCTACTATCTCCTTCCGCACCTCAGTGTGATCGATACAGTATCCTGGTGCAGATTGCGAGGTGATCACTGCGCCGCTGCGATCCACAAAGCGCCCTTCTGGAAAACGCTGGCCCACCCAGTCGGGCGCAGAATCGAGATAAATCTGAACAATTACGCGCATGCCGCGTGCGTGCGCAAGGTTCAAAAGAAGGTCTAGATTTGCGAACGAAAACTGTCCTCGCGCCGGTTCAGCAGTCGCCCAGTCGGCCCATGTCTTCACTGTTCGAAAGCCTACCGACCTGATCTGGTCCAGGTCTTTGCCCCATCGCGCGGCACTGGTCGCATCAATCCGCTCGAGCATGGGCGCTCGCACTTTGCCGCCACCGTACCAGACCGCGAGCGGGTAAAAGGAGTGTGGGGTTTCGTCTTTTCGTGTCTCCGCCCCGGAGACGAAGCTTCCCACAGCGAGTAAGGCAACGAGGATAAGCGTACTTAGAATGAAAAAGACCTTTACAAACATGGCAAGTCCTACACGGCGAAATTTTTTCAAAGATCTGGGGCTGGGTGGAACGGCGTTTTCACTCGCGGCCCGGCCGCTCAGCGGAACCCAACTGCCAGGCGGGCCATCGTCGGGAGCTGCCGAATCGCGTGCGTCCGCCGCGCCCAAGATCATGGCAATCGCCGCGCATCCGGGCGATGCATTCTTCGCGATGGGTGCGCCGGTGGCTCTCCATGTGCATCGGGGAGGCCAGGGTAACTTCCTGAGTCTCTCGCTCGGAGAGAAAGGTTCTTCCACGATTCCCCCTGTGCACTATGGCACTCTTCAGCGCGAAGCCTCACAGCGTGCTGCCGGCATGCTCACCGCGCATGCCTCCTTTCTCACTTATCCGGACGGGCTGATTCCGGCGGATGACGAAGCGAAGTTCGCAGTGTGCGATATGATCCGGGAGCATGAACCTGAGATCGTGGTGACGCATTGGCGAGGCAGTTGGCACAAGGATCACAGAGCCTGCTACGAGGTCGTAAACGACGCCATCTTTTATGCCGCACTGCCCGCGGTTGCCCGGAAACACCCCGCGCACTCCGTCGAGAAACTTTTCTTCGCCGATAACTGGGAGGACGCGGACAGTTTCAAAGCGGATACTTACCTGGATATCACGCCCGTGTATCAGCGCTGGGTGGGCGCCTGCGCCGCTTTCCCGATGTGGCGCGGCGAAAATGGGTTCCGTTATCACGATTACTATCGCAGCCTCGCCATCGAACGTGGGTGTCGGAGTGGATTCCAGTACGCAGTGGCCCTGATGTCGCCTCCTGAACAACTCACCCGACATGTCCACGCGCTTTGAGGTGCGGACCCCCCAGACGCCCTGGTCCGGGGCACGCCCTTGGTTCAGGCCGACATCTCCAACGCCGAGACGGCCCATTCATAGTAGGCATTTTGCGGACTCCAATACTCGGCAGTTCGCCAATCCATCTGATTGCTCAGATCAAGAATTGGCTCGTCGTTCGCGTTCCCCGCTATGCCGTTCATGATGCCGCCCGGAATGAGACCGACATAGCGCGAGTGGGGAAAGGGGTTCCTCATGCCTTCACCGGTCATGAGACAGGAGCTGAAGGGATTTGCACCCATCACCCATTCGAGCTGACGGTAGGCAAGATCGCGGTAATCACGGCGACCGAAGATGTGAGCGGCGGAGGCGAGCAGCACCGCATAACACTCGAGATGGGAATTGACGCCCAGCCACCAAGACTCTTTCCGAGTCGGCATGAAGTAGCGGTACGTCAGATCACCAGCTAGGGGACGGTAGGTCTCAGGAGTGGGAGTCTTGTAGAAGATGCCGTAGGGAACGATCCCGTATGTAGAGCGCTTGGTCAAAGCGAGCACATACTCATCGAGATGCATTTGGAGGGCGTCACGCCAGCGCCGGGCATGCGGCGAATCAGGCAATTGGCGCACCAGTTGCGCCAACGCAATCCCGGGGAGAGCTGAAAAGAGAGCATTGCAGAAGGGCATGCGATCCGTTCGTGAAGCGTGCCAGAAGCCGCGTATCTGTCGCTGATTGCCCGAGACAGTGGTGTTCTGGAGATCCAGCAGCCCGGAACCGCCGTGGGTTGCGGCAGCGCGATATTCGTCGCCGCGCGTCGCGGCCCAGAGTTCGAGAGAAGCCAGGACCCACCATGCCATGATTAACGCTGACGCGGAGCGATCCTTGACCGTCCGCCAGCAGCGCGCCGCAGCAGCGAGGCAGGTGTTCGCGTAAGGAGGGTCAACGCGCAAGAATGCTTGCGCCATCATGGCTTCTAAAACAACAAATATGGCTTGCACGTCATCGGGCTTCGAAACGTTCAGATAGCGATCATCGGCGGTTCCGATGCGATTGTCGGTCCAATGATTGTCGCTGTTATCGCCATCTACCCCGCCCGCCACATCAGCAAAAACCAACCCATCCTGGTCTTGCATCTTGAGGAAGTAGCGGTTTCCCCAACGTACTTCCTCGTGCAGCAAAGCCAAACCTGACCCTGCTAAATCCCATCCGCTTCCCAGATTGCGCATGAGCCACAGCAAGCCGATGGCGTTCAGCATCGTCGCGCTCATCCATTTGCGAAGATCGCCCGCATCGTGCCAGCCGCCGCTGAGGTCCAAGTGCTCCCCGGTATCGCGGCGGCGCGCATCGTCTAAGTGACAAATCGGGTGGACGTTCGGCACTTCAACGCCGCAGCGTTGATATTTGTGGTACCCGACAGCTTTCGGCAGGGTTCGGCGCCAAACGTCGGGACGGATCAAGAACGGCACCGAGCGCTCCTCTCCCACCGTAATCTGATACATGCCTGCTCGTGTCACGTCGCTGAAATCGGCAAAGTGATATCTGAGGTCGCCAGAGGAAATCCAGTTGAGTGGCCTGTCAATGCTGAATGGTTCGAGAACGGAGCCAACCTCTCGCAGGACGAAGCGAGCGGTAGCGATCGGCCGCTCGCTGCGCACGATCAGCACCTTTTTACCCTCTGGACGAAAGCCGAGATGATTCAGAACGATGGCAGGCGAGGCAGACGGAGTCGAATGTTCGAGTAGGATCTGCTCCCGATCGGGCTCCTGCGATGCGGCCCACAAGGCGGCTGCGGTAGTACCCAGGGCGACGAAGTCACGGCGGTTCATGAATAAGAATGCCTGCTTCCCGATACGGACAGCGCGCACCCGCCACGCACTATCTTGAACCGATCTTGCCGCGAAGGATCGTGATAGAGGCCTTGGGAACCGCGTATACGGCGCCGACCCCGCCCGTCACCGTCGACTTCACCTGAGGACCGTCCGGATCTGCACGGCCGTTCGCGCCATTGGCATGCCAGCGATATTCGTTCGCCCCGAACGTGATGCGATCGACGGTTCCGGTGAAGTAGCGGTCGCCTTTCCCCTCGGCATCGGTAAACCTGACCTCCAGGCCGTGCGCGCGCTCCGGGTCCTTATTCACCAGCATCAGGGACCACTGCCCGTCCGGCCGCTCTACAACGTAGGCGGTCACAAGTACATTTCCGAACGGGTCACGCGCGTCGCTCGTCGCGCGAAACACCCGGTGCATGGCGTCGACCGGCTGCACCCATTCTTGAGTGATCAACCGAGCGGCGAAATAATTTGCATTGTAGTTGGTGATATTGAAATCGCGATCGACAAGAAACATCCCGAACGAGCCCCACGAATTGTTGCAGTCCGAATTTAAGCGCCCGGGAATGTAGTGAAAGAAGTAATCCCCGGTTCCTCCATTGGCGAAAAGTGCTCCTGTAAAATCCGCCCACCACAGGCCGCCCATGATGTCAGTGAACGCTTCACTAACTTGCGCGCCCAGGTTCACTTCAGTGACAAAAATCGGCGTATTGGGCGGTAGTCCATCATCTTTGTAAGTCTGAATCATGTGACCGATGTTGTCAGGCTCCCGATAGAGATCATTCCATGACGTGTTGCAGGCGTCGTAAGGATAGTGCTCGAAGGAGAGGAACGAAAATTCCTTGATTCGGTCGTGACTCCTGAGATAGTCGAAGAAGCGTCCCAGCCATGAGACTCTGCCCTCAGAATCCGGCCACACCTCGACGTCCTCGATCACGCCTTCGAAGGATGGCCCGCCCAGCTTCAGGTTCGGATCGACTTTATGAATGGCAGCCGCAAATTGTATGTAGAGGGCCGCGTAGTCTTCCGGAAGCATGTGCTGACCATCGGCCTCCTCACCCATTTCGATGTATGAGATGGGATATCCGCGCGTCTTGATGTACGAGATCTGCGCGGCAGCATCTTCGGGCGTGGAATACAGAAGTGCGACGGGAATCATGGCGGGCAAACCGCGTGTCACGCCGCTTTTGTAGAACAGGTCGAAGCCCACCTGGTCGCCGCTAGCCTCGGTCATGTCGCTCTCTGCGTGCCACGGATCAATCGAGGAACAGACCGTGACCGACTGCTCACGATTGGGTGCATGATGCAGACGGTCGTGAAACTCGCCGGTCAGCGAAACGGTGCCAGCATACAACTCAGTGATCGCGAAGCCCAAACAGTTGCGAGGATCGCGGGAGCCGTGCGTATCGCAGGTGCCGGAAGATACCGTCATCCAGATCCGCACATACCGCACCGGCGTCATCCAGGACGCGAGCCGCAATGTCACTGTGCCGCCCTTGCCCTGATTCACGGAACCTAGTGGGAAGGTTTGCCAAATGCCTGCCCCGGGACGTTCGAACGGATCGCGGGCACCCGTCCAGTACTGCACCCGGTATTGGGTTGCATAAGGCGCCGCCCAGGCAATCCGGATCGCGTTGACTTCCGTCTGGCTGCCAAGATCGAGCGTGACCCACTGCGGATGATCGTCTTCGCTTGTGAACTGCTTTGTGAGATAAGGATTGCTTTTCCAATAGGTATTCAGATTGCCGTCCGTGAGGCGCGAATATCCGTTGCCGTCACCTCTGCTGAAACCCCGGTGTGGTAGCGGCGCAGCCCAGGAGTGGCGTATCATCTCTGTCGGATTTGCGTCCCCGACGAAGTAGCCCGCCTTCGCAGCAGCGTTGCTCCACTTCCCTTTTGGATTCCAATGCCACGCTTCGGCGAAGAGCTCCGTGTTCTGGCGATAGCTGACCGTCTGCCAACCGGCCGACTGAATTTTCTTAATGAACTCCGGAGTCATGACCTTGTCGGTGATGCCTCCCCGCAGCCGATCGATGCCCGCGCCGAGTGAACGGAAGGGGCTGAAGGAGCTCACGGCGTGAGAACGCGTAGCGTCCACAACCACGTGTTGCGGCGCCGCGTGACGTTGCGCTAAGGCAGTAGTCGGGGCAATGAGAGCGCCAACTTCCGACAAGGTCCATAGGACGCCGACAATACGGCCCCGCTGCATAGAGGTCATTTCGCCTTCCTCATGTAGTTCATTCCGGGGTTGCAAATCATCATGGCAACTCCGGCGTTGGGCAACTCCGGAAGGGTCATAATAGGAGAAACTGGTGTGGCCCGCAAGAGTTCTGTTGAAACTTCTGCCGTTCACGCTCTCATTTCTTGCCAGTGTCGTTCTGTTCGCCCAACAGCCTACTGCGGAAGCGGTACTAGACGAGGCGTCATCCGATTTCTCGCAAGGAAGAACCGCCGCAGCTGAGAACCGGGTTGACAGCATCCTCAAGGAGCATCCTGCCGATGTGCGCGCTCTCCTCCTGAAAGGTGCCGTTCTCGATGCCGAACAGCGCTATAACGATGCGGAGCGCTATTACGGGCGTGCTCTTAAACTGGCCCCCAACTCCGCTCAGGTACTCAATAACGTAGCGAACCATTATCTGACGAGCGGAGACCGGGACCAAGCTCGCAAGCTTTACATGATGACGGTTGCGATCGATGCGCATCACATCAACGCGAATCTGCAACTCGCACAAATCAGCGTGGACGAAAAGCAGGGTCGTCAAGCGCTCACGTACCTGAGCCGCCTCGCAGGCTCCGTGAAGACGGATCCCGCCACAACTCTATTGGACGCACGCGCTCTTGCTTTGAGCGGGCAGTGCTCGGATGCCGCCCATCTACTCCGCAGCCTCGAAGACCAGGCGGGCGCGGGTCCGAGCCTGTATTTCTCCACCGGAACAGCGTATGCGCAATGCAAGCTTTACGAGGAAGCTGAACAGTCTTTCTCTCGCGTATTGGATGCGGAGCCAACCAACTTCGACGTGCTGTACAACATGGGTTTAGCCGCCTTCGAAGCGGGGCACTCCGAGCGTGCTCGCAGCGTGCTCGAGACCGCTCTCAAGGAGCGGTCGCAAGATCCAGATTGCCTGTACACGTTGGCGCAGGTCTATCTGAAGCAGGAGCGGTCCGTGGATGCTGCTGCGCTTCTCGCCAAGGCTCAGAAGGTGGCGCCCGGCCGGGCTGAGGTAGTTGTGCTCCTGGCCCAGATTGCCGCCCGGTTGGAGTTCTTCAACGATGCGGCTAAGAAATATGCCAAGTATCTTCCGCTAAAACC
>JBPCJX010000093.1:0-262137 GCA_051004875.1 Bryobacteraceae bacterium | reverse complement strand
GCTCCCTAGCTCGGCAATCAACTCTTCCGCTGCATAGGCCTCTTTCTGAAAACGGGGCGCGAGATTTCGATTGAGGCGGGTTGCCGCGCCGCTCCAATGCGTGATCTCGTGCGCCAGAACCGAGTAGCGAAAATCGGCTTTTTTGAAGATCGCAAACGGTGGAATCTGAATGTAATCTTCTACGGGCGAATAGAAGGCTCGCGATCCGCCTTCGCGAATGTCGGCCTTTATGGAATTGAAAAACTGTTCGGCGCGTTCGATCCGCTCTGTTTCTGGAAGTCGGGGCAGAACTGGCACGTCATAACCGTCCACCTGAGCGGCATTGAACACGTGATAGGCGCGCGCCATCACCCCCTTGTAGTTGCTGTGCTCTTTGCCTTCGCTGGCTTCGCGCTCGTCCTCCTGATCGAAGAATTTCCAGAACACCACGGAAGTGGATTTCTCGCCTTTACGAACCTGTGCGCCCAGCTCGCGCCACTGCTGATACGTTGCCCAGAGACTGGTTGCATACGCCTTCTTCGCTGCAACGGCCCAAAGCATCATGACGTTTACACCCCGGTACGGCCTGTGAGTGGAAGCGTTCACGGGCAATACGCTATCGGCCCCGTTTACGTGCCACGGCATTTGGTAGTTATCCGCTCCGGCTTCTATCGCCTCAATAATCTGGTTGGTGATCTCGCCGTAGATGTCGCTCTTTTCGGTTTTCATGTCTTGCGTCCTTTTCTTGGTAAATGCGGTGCAGTGAATAACTGCACCCCTGCCTGCCGCGGCGAGCGGTGGGGTAGAAAGCGCAAGCTGAGGGGGATCGCCCAGCCTTGTAGCCTTAGCGGAAAGGCCGAAGCGAAGCGGAGTGCTGCACAAGCGTCAGCGCGGAAGCATGGGGAAACGGCTTGCCGCGCGCGAGGGGCAAAGCTCCTTCCATGTCTTTTGTCAAGAGTTGAGGCACAGGGGGTTTCTCCCTGCATGAAGTGCAAGGTTTTAGGTGTAATATTCCTCTCGGGTTGGGAACCGGGCAACAATTGGCGACAGTCGCTCAAACTTCCATACGCGGGTTGGCTACCGCACGAACGTGTGTCGTCGCAGGTTTGCCTCGGACTTAGCGCGGGCGTCGGAAAGTAACTCCGGCCCAGGGAACTCACGAGGATCACCACGACCGGTTGCCCGGTTCCCCACCCGATAGGGAGGGCGGGTCCGTTGCTATGTGGTCATGCTGGGTCTCACTTCCTGGCCAATGGCCCATACGAAGCCGGCGAGCTCGCGTGCGAGCGCGGCTACAACAACGGTGGACTTCTTGCCTTTCGCGATCATGGCGCGATAGCGAGCGCAAAGTCTGGTCTGTGCCTTCCACGCAATGTCACGCACACTCTTAGGAAGGCGCACGAGGATCTCCGCCTTGTCCTTGGCAAGACGCGCTGGATAGCGATAGCTCCATGCTGCTTCGATGAGCATGCGTCGGGCTTCTCTGTTACCAGTCTTCGTGATCCCTCCGCGACGGGTGTTGCCGCCGCTGGAATGCTCGGAAGGAACTAAGCCCAGGTAGCCCATCAGGCGTCTCGGCGATTCGAAGCGGCTGAGATCGCCAGTCGTCGCAACGAAGGTTGCTGCGGAAAGCAGATCGATGCCACGCAGACCGCGTAAACGCGTCCACAAGCGGTCCCAGCGACCAGCTTGTCATGATCTCAGCGATCCGTTCGATCAGAGTGTCCCTTCTGTCCTGGGCAGTCCACACCGCTTCAACGTAGTCCTGAAAAACGATCTAATGAGTATGTAGCTCGAATGTCTACCCGCAAGCCACGAACGATGACGCTGTGTCCAGTGCTTGCCCGTCGTATACGTGCGTCCGTGACGACGTAGAGAGGCGAGCAACTGCTGCCTGGCACGCATGAGATGCATGGAAGCATCCACTCGTGTGCGGACCAGATCGCGCAGTGCTTAATGCGTAGCGTCTGGCACCCAGACCGGTGTCAGATCTCCGGACCGGTGCAGGGTCGCCAACTTCTGCGAGTCCCGCCGATCTGTCTTGATCCGCTCACCGGGCTTTCGCGGAATCATCGAGGTCGCCACAACTGTGCACTTGTGCCCAAGTCCCGAGAGCTGACGATAGATGCCGTACCCGCAGCCTCCGGCCTCGTAACAGAAATCGAGCTCTGCGTGACGAGAGAGTTTCTTGGCCATCTTTGCGATCTCGTCGGGTAAGTTCCGAATCACCCCGAGGAGTCGGACTTGGCCGTTCCTTCGGTCTTCTGCAATGCTGATGGAAATCGTCTCCTTGTGAACGTCCAAGCCGATAAATGATCTGATCTGCATACGTCTTCTCCTCCTCTCCACAGGAGAGCCGATAGCTGAGCTATCGGCCTAAGAAAAGACATACAGACTTGGGTTTTTGGCTGGTTCGTTCTCCGCGCACTTTTTCTCCGTAGATTTTTCAAACGGGAGCTTGCGAAAATTGCAGCTGCTGTCTCACTCCTCGCGATTTCGTCGTCTTACCTTAAAACGAGCCGACAGGGCAGAGGAGCGGACACCGGTTAGCTTTATGAAGCAAGCAGTGGCAGTCAATAGGAAGCCGCCGTTTTGGTGGGTAGGGTATGTTCCGGGTGCGTTATTCGTTGCAGTGTTGGCCTACTTGGCTGTGGCTGTTGGCGGTAGTATTCTCATTCCCCTGCTTCTTGGCTTCGCGCTTACGTTTATGCTGGAACCGCTCGCTGATCGATTAGAGCGCAGCGGGCGTTCGCGACCATCTGCTGTTTTGCTAACTCTCTTATTGGCTTTGCTCGCAGTTGCCACTGTTCTCCTCTTTCTTCTTCCTAGCGTTTATCGTCAGCTGATCGAGTCATTCGACAAGTTGCCACTCGCTTTGCGGGCTATCGCTTTGAGAGCAGAAGGACTCTTGGGGTTTGCGAAACAGCATCTCAGCCCCGACATGTTCTCGCGGTTACAGGCCGCTGTCTCTGAATTCGAGCAGCATCCGACTGCGATAACGGCTTTCGTGGGAGGATGGCTTTCGAAAGGGCTTCTGGGACTCGTAAACGTCGGATCGGCAGCAATCGGGCTGATTATCGTCCCGTTCTTCGTGTACTATCTTCTACTCGATCTCAATCGGTTGAAGGAGTTTATCGAGCTCCAGATCCCAGAGCGCCATCGTGGTGTCGGCGTGCGTTTATTCGATGAGGTCAGTGAAGTCGTTCGTGGTTATGTTCGGGGCCGTTTTCTAATCGCCTGCATCATGGCGACGATCTATGGCACCGGGCTCTTAATTCTACGGATACCGCTGTGGGCTGGTATCGGACTCATCGCGGGCGTGATTGGAATCATCCCCTACCTCGGTGTGACGAGTGGTTTGATTCTTGCTCTGGCTTTTGCCGCGCTCGATGGCGCTGGAGTTGGTCGTCTGGTAGGCGTGCTCATTGTCTTCGTTATCGCTCAAATGGCTGAGGACTATGTTCTTACACCCCGCATTATTGGCGGGAAACTTGCTTTGCATCCCATGCTGGTGTTTCTTGCCATGCTTATGGCTGGGGATCTGTACGGACTCATCGGCCTGGTCCTAGCGATTCCGGCCATGGCGGTCTTAAAAGTCTTTGTACGTTTCTTCGATGAACTCTACTTGAGGTCCGACCTTTACCTCGCTCCTGCCGTATCCGCTTCTGGTCAGGTCGAAGAGCGGAGTGATGCGCAGAAGGCGGCAGTGGCCACGGCCCTGCCGACGAGAGCTCTCTCAGATTCTGTGAATGAGGTGAGCAACTCTTAAAATTTTAATGGCGAAATACTTTACTATGCAACACCAAATCGACCAGCAAGGAAACCAGACGCGTTTACTCAATCTAAAAGTAGGCTATCGCTAAGCTTGTCAGATACCTAGATCAATGGGCAAAAGGCCAATGTCCCTTCGAGCTTAAAAAAAACGCCTGTCCAATTCACGTCCTCAGAGACGTTCCTCTCACCCCTACATGGATACCTCGCACCTAGAGAACGCCGCAAAGGAGTTGCTGGAAAATACCGGCGATTTGGGAATTTTCGGCGCCAAGGCCCTCCGAGAGGCGTTCAGGCGGCCGTTCGAATTGCAACAGATCGGTCAGCAGCTTCTCGAGGTGGGGTGGCGCTCCTAGCCCGTTGATCCTAGCAGCAGGCGTTTCCGTTGGGATTGTGATGTCGCTCCACACTCGGTCCGCCATGGAGAGGTTTGGGGCCGAATCCATGATCCCTGCCGTCCTAGCGCTCTCCGCGTTCAAGGAGTTGGGACCCTAGTCGTCGGCCTTCTCGTCTCGGGGCGAGTCGGCGCCGGCACATTGCACGTAGTGAAAGTTTACGAGCGGAAATGGAGGTTGGAACTAAAAGTGCCTATCGGAATGGGCGAAGGAGAACGTTGTGAAAGACAGCACAGAAGACAAGCTAAAAGGCAAGGCCCACGAGGTGAAGGGCACGGTTAAAGAGAAGGCAGGGAAGGCCACCAATGATCCGGACCTCGAAGCCGAGGGCAAAGGTGAAAAAGTCGCCGGTAAAGTGCAAAAGAAAGTCGGAGATGTGGAGAAGGTGATCGAAAAGTAGTCGCGTGATCTGCCGCTGACTTTCGCCTCCCTGTCACGGGTGGTCCCAGTCGGGGCGGATTGGCGGACCAACACGAGGGAGAGGCTTTCTCAGAAGTTGCCACTCTTAGAAGGGTTCCCACCCGAGTACCGGTAGGGTATTGGGTGGGAACCAAGTATCAGGTAAGAGCTTTGGCCCCCGACTAAAGGAATTCCGGCATGAGAAGCGACGGTGGTGCCGAGGCAGTCGGGTGGAACGACCAATGTATTTTTAACCTCAGAACACTGTACTTTTGCCAAGGTCGAGGGGACCGGAATGTGTTTTGCCGAATCCCCAAATTTGCCGAATTCTCAAATCGGTCTATGAACCTCCCTTGCAGCTACACGCTAGAACGATCAAATCGTCTGATGGCGGCCAAAACGCCAGTGAACTTTCGCCTCACCGCCACGCGTAAGAGAAAGCGCTGGTTTAATCCTGCTTACCCGGGAGACTTCTCTTTTGGGCGCGCAGTCCAGCACTTTAATGGCCGGGAAAGTATCCGTAGATGGTGACAACAAATGAGAGGAGGGAAACCGCCCAGTTCATTTTCAGGCAAATCGAGCCACCCTAAAAAACGTGTGTGAACTTGGGTCGGGGTCTCCTTCATCACCCTCGTTGTTCTTCTCATCATTGGAGAAATAATGATCGGCCGCGCCGAGCCTATTCTGAAGGGCCGCGTGACTGAGACGCTGAGCACACGATTCCTTAGCCCGCGTTGAGTTGGGCAACTTTAACGTCTCTGTGCTGCGCGGTCTCGAGCGGCGAACACCGTTTCGCTCATCATTCCATATGAAGTCAGAGGGTCGCGATGGGAAATAGGATTTTGACGGATATGAGCAAGTACTTTTATGAGTCTCCTCAAAGATAAACTTCCAGGACGCCATTGGCTGATGCTGGCGTTCACCATCATTCTGGTCGGTATTGTGGCCGTATTTGTCGACTTAAAACCGCAGGTAGGGGTAAACTTCTTTTTCTCGTCCAATGACCCGCAGTTTCAGCAGTCCGCCAAGATTGACCGGATCTTCCCTTCGGGCAGCCCGCTGATTATCAGTGTGGCCTCGCCGCGTATCTCGTCGGAGCACTATTTGGGAGCGGCTGGCACAGTTAACGCGACAGCTCCAATCGATCGAAACCGTCACGAGCGTAGAAAGCTTAGCAGACGGACCAAAAAACTTTGAAGATGCCGAGAAGAGTCCGTTTTGGAAACGGCTGTTGATTGCGGAGAATGGGCGCTTAAGCAACGTGGTCGTCTTCGCATCGAACCGGGACAGTCAACGGCTCATCAGGCGGGTAGAAGCAATCGTCAACAAGGTTGACGCGAAAGATTTTCGGATCCAAATCGCGGGGGCGCCGTACGTGGCCGAGATGATCCGGCGGAATCTGCGGCACGATTTTCATACTTTCAGTCTCACCTGTTTCCTGCTGTTCGGAGGGGCGATGTGGGTTCTCTTCCGATCGTGGAAACTCACGCTTGGAATGCTTGCGACGTGCACGAGCGCCGTTCTGGCGACGTTGCTGGTGCAGTCGATGTTCGGGGAAAAAATCGGCATCCTGACTGCAAATCTCGGCACGATTGTGTTTGTTGTGGCTTTGTCGCACCTGGTGTACATGACGTTCAACTGGCAGACGCTGGCTCGCGAGGGAAACGAGGATTCGCACGATTTGGGAGCGAAAGCGTGGCGTATGACGTTACCGGCGTCCTTCTGGTCCATGGTCTGCGCTTCGCTTGGATTCGGCAGCTTGTTGATCGTGCCGGCCAAGCCGCTGCGCGAACTCGGCTTCGGTGGCGTGGTGGGAACGGTTGTGGCGCTGGTGTGCGCTTACCTGATGTATCCGGCGTTCTTGGATTGGGCGGGGCCCAAGGAAACCAAAATGGTGGCCAAAGAAGCCGGGACCCGTTTTTGGGAGGGGAAGTTCGTGTGGACGTCGGTGGCTGTGGTGCTGGCATGTGCCGGGTTGAGTTTCGGTCTGATGCGGTTGAACACCGATCCGAGTCTTCTCGATTACTTCAAGAAGGGCATACAGCCGCAGGAGGGGCTTACGTACGTGGACCGGAACGGCGGCTCGAATCCGCTGACCTTGGTGATTGCTGCTGCGAATGGCAGCAGGCTGGATACGAAGGAGGAATACGAGAAGATGTGGGCGCTGCAGAATGCGCTCGAAGAGCACAAGGGGGTAGGAACGGTGCTCTCGCTGCCGGTGCTGATGGCGGAGGGAAATCGTCATCCGCTCGCCTTCCTTCTCAGTTGGAACCACCTGCTGAGCATCATGAATGAACCGAAGCACCAGCGAGTCGCCAGCACCTTTGTGACGAAAGATCGCAGGCTGGCAGCGTTCTATCTGCGAATGACCGAACGAGGAAGGGATAAGCCGCGTGTTGAGGTGGTGAACGATCTACGGAAGATTGTGCGGCAGCACGGTTTTAGGCCCGCTCTCATCGGAGGCGTGTATGAGCTGCAGGGAGCACTGGCGAAGCTGGTGGAGTCGAGCCTCGTAACCGGCCTGTTTTGGTTGATGGTGTTTTTCGCGGGTGTGGCCTGGATTGTTGGCCGGAATCTCCGGGTGGCGGCCGCGATGATTTTCAGTCTCGGTCTGGTACCGGTATGTATGCTCGGTGGCATTGGACTGCTACACATTCCGGTCGACATCATTTCCGCGCCTGCAACCAATGTCTGTATCGGTATGGCGATCGATTCCATGGTTCACTTAGTGTTTGGCGTGAGGCGCGCGTAGGGGGATGGCCAAAAGGGTTGGAGCGCTTGGGTGGGCCGGTCGCAGGGAGCAATGGCGTGGCATCGTGTATTCGGATGCCATCATTGCAGCTGGCTTCGCCATCTTCGCGCTTTCCAACTTCCCCCCTACTCAGCGCTTCGGGCTTGTCGTAGTCGCCGGGACGGTTATCGATGTCTTGGCGAACCTATTTCTCTTACCGCTTTTGGGCGGTTCCCAATGGAATACACAGCGCCGTCTCGCGAGTGAGTCTCTCGGAACACCACAAGAAGCGTGATCGCCCACTCATCGGGCTGATGCTGCCTCTCCGACCAGATCACGAGTAAGGCGGAGTTTACCCAATGTCCGGCTTACTGGCTGAAAGTGACGTTTCCAGGGCCAAGTGGCTGCATGAGGGTAGCGTAGCGCTTCTTGTCCCGCCGCTGAAAGACTAAGAACGAGCATAGTTCGGGGCCATGGTCTCCAGTAGATTCCAATCGACTTGCGCTGTAGAGAGTCATCAACGTGTTCGTACCTGGAAACGGCGACCGCGGCAGACCAGTGGAAAAGACTTACGCTTGACTTGCTGCCTTTCACATTGTCATTCTGGTTCTAAATTTGGACCAGGAGACATTTTGAGAAAACCAGCCGGTATAGTCCTCATCGTGGTAGGCCTCATCATCATCGTTTGGGGAGCATTTGGTTTTAAGACTCGTGAAAAGGTTGTTGATGTTGGGCCAATCCATGCGACGAAAGACACCACGCATCACGTCCCCTATGCGCCGATTGCTGGGGCAATTGTTCTGATCGGTGGCGTCATCTTGCTTGTGTCCGATCGAAAATGACGCAGTCCATTCATTTAAGGGAGTAGAGCTGCGAAAAACAACTGGACCGCGTACGTGCCCCACCGATGGCCGCAGTCGTTAATGTGCGGCGGAAGCGTCGCTCCCACCCGGAAGGATCTCTCGCAGTTCATGGGCGGCAACCGAGAGCACGATGGCGTCGCCGACCGACTGAACCATGCGGGTAGGGATCTCAATTGTTCCAGCCTGGAACATGCCACGCGTCGCACCGAGTTGGTCAGCGATTTCCTTGCGTAGCTTGACCTTCAGCGACTCAACCCGCCATGCGTCGCTGTCAAGGAATAGAGTAGTGATCTCGCCGATCGCCCGCCCGTCTGCCGCGATCACGGTTCGCCCACGAAGGTTGTCGTCAGAAAGCCGCATCGCTCGACCGCCTTTTCGTATGAGTTCCATTATAGGGAAGGACCGCATGCGAAAGGGCAAGGGAAACGGAGAGTATTGGAGGGAGCCCAAAGTGAGACATGGAATCCGGCCACCATGTGGGTAGCAACGTTGATTGCGAGAGCCAACCTCGGCCGGCCGCTCGCCAGCCTGCTTGTTGCCCTTCTGCTCCAACCCGGCTCACTGCCAGCCGAACCCGTGGCCGTACATTATCGGGAGGGATCGGTCCACGGCTTTCTGGCGCTACGCACACTGGAGGCAAAAGTTCTTGCCGCAGGGGATCTCACCCAGGTCATTCAGGGAGATCGGGTGGTGTCCCATCTCGTTTTCCGCTTCAAGGACGGCTCGATAGACGACGAAACGGCTATCTTTTCTCAACGCGGGAACTTCCGACTCATCAGCGACCACCACATTCAGAAAGGGCCGATGTTCCCGCAACCAATAGATGTCTTGATCAACGCCTCTACCGGTCAGGTCACAGTCCGCTATAAAGACAAAGACCGCGAAAAAGTCGAAACCGACCGCCTCGACCTTCCGCCCGACTTAGCAAATGGGATGATTCTTGACGTACTGAAGAACATCCCGCGCGATACAAAGGACGACTGGTGAAACTGTCTATCACGCCCCAAGGCGAGGAAACATTTTCGGTTGCTGGGGCTCATCACAAAGCGACTCGTTTTAGGGTAAAGGCGGAGCTCGGTGGCATCGCTGGGATGATCGCACCACTGGTGGGCAAACAGCCGGCCGATACGGACGTTTGGGTGGTCGGTGGGGAACCACCAGCGTTCGTCAAATCAGAGGGACCACGGTACCTGGGCGGCCCGATCTGGAGCATTGAGATGACCAGTCCCGTTTGGCGTCGAGCGCCGCATTCCGACCGTTAGACATAATGGTGGATTTCTTTCCGCTCTGCTCTTGACGGGACACGGCTCAGTGCTTTGAAGTAGTAGGACAAACGCCCCCCTTGCGGAATCAGATCTGTAATAATCTGACGCGAATCCTTGCCGTCGGTCAAATACGTACAAGTGAAGCAGGGGAGATAACGTGTGTTGTACGTGCAACGAAACGGCCAAATAGACACGCAACCCGTATCTGCCAATGCCCGAAAGGAGAATTATTGAATTCAGATCAACTCGCAGGTAAATGGAAACAGTGGAAGGGAGCTGCAAAGCAGAAGTGGGGTAAGCTCACCGATGATGATTGGACACTTGTGGAAAAAGATGAATTAGTCGGCAAGATTCAAGAGCGATACGGAATCAGTCGGGAAGAAGCACAGAAACACGCGGACGAATGGGAAAAGGAGCAGGCTGGCTCCCACGCGCAACGATAAATCCTTTCTTGTTCTTCGGCGATTGATTTCCCAAACGGGCAGTACCATCTTTCCGCTTGGCTGCCTTTTGACGAGTGTTTGTAGAACCGAAATAAGCGATGTAGCGCCGGTGTGCCGAGATCGGGCGGCGATCACACATCCTACGGAGCAGCGTCGGCTTTCAAGTTATGTTACAGTTTCGTCTCTTCCGAACTGAGGTGCCTTCGGTTCACGACCGCGACAGTTCCGAGACGCTCTTATACAACATATTCCGGTAAGCTCGTAATCAGAGAATGGAGAAACAAGAAATTCCGGAAGGAACACAACACCCGTTTTCTTCAGGGACGCCAAAGCGTCGAAAACGCGTTTGGACCTGGGTCGGTATTTCGATGCTCATCACCGCGGTGTCTCTCGTGGTCGTTGGCGAAGTAATGATCCATCGCGCCGGCATCCTTCTGAAGGGCCTCATCACGGAAACCTTGAGCACTCGATTCAACAGCCGCGTTGAGCTGCGTAGCCTAGATGTGTTGGTTCTGCGTGGGCTGGAAGTTTCCGGGAATCAGCTTAGCATCTACTCACCGGACAGCGTGGTTGCTGCCGGCGCAAGCCAGCCGCTCATCGCGGTCGAACACTTCTCCTTTCACTCGGGACTGATCGGGCTTTTCATCAACCCGATGCATGTGGGCGTGGTGGAAGTCCATGGTCTCCAAATCAACATCCCTCCCCGCGAAATGCGGCAACAGGCTTCTGAACAAAACAAAAAACATGAGGGCAAGATCAAGATCGTCGTTGATGACATAATCCTCGACAACTCGCGGCTGATCATCGGGACGGCCAAACCCGATAAAGACCCGAAAGACTTTGAGCTAAAGAACATCGAGTTGCACGATGTCGGCCCAAAGGCTCCCTGGCGGGTATCGTGCGAGTCTCACCAACGCCATCCCTCGCGGCGATATCCACGCTGTCGGTACCTTCGGACCGTGGCAGACGGACAATCCGGGCGATTCCTCCGTCACGGGCCACTATACCTTTGACCATGCCGACCTGAGTACAATCAAGGGCATCAGCGGTATACTCTCTTCGGTCGGTGACTTCAAAGGCCAACTCGACAGAATCGTAGTGGACGGGAACACAGAGACTCCGAACTTCTCCCTGGATATTGCAAATCACACACTGCCGCTGCAAACCCACTTTCACGCGATTGTGGACGGCACCAGCGGCGATACTTATCTGCAGCCCGTGAACGCAAGGCTTCGAAACTCCAACTTTACAGTTATGGGCGACCTGATCAACATCAAAGGACACGGCCACCGAATCGATCTGAATGTCGACGTCCCCAATGCTCAATTGCAGGATTTTCTTAACCTCGCCGTAAAGGCGGACCCGCCTATCATGACGGGCAGCATCAGTGCAAAGGCGAAGCTGCACATTGGACCCGGTAAGGAAAGTGTGTCGCGAAGACTGAGCCTGAACGGCGACTTCAAGCTGAAGCGCATGCACTTCAGTAATCCAAAGGTGCAGGACGAAGTGGACATGCTGAGCCTCCGGGCCCAGGGCAAGCCCAAGGAAGCCAAGCCCGGAGTGGAGGACCTGAGATCGCAAATGGAGGGAAAGTTTCAGATGCGGGAAGGCGTTCTCCACTTTAGCGATCTCGAATATGTTCTGCCAGGCGCGCGAGTAAGTCTGGAAGGAATCTATTCGCTGGATGGCCAACAGCTCGACTTCCACGGGAAAGTTCTGACCGAGGCGTCGCTCTCGCACATGGTCGACTCGACCTGGGCATCACTGCTGCTGAGGGCGGCCTCTCCCTTCTTTAAAAAGAACGGAGGAGGAGCCGAGATTCCGGTGAGCATCAGCGGCACTAAATCTGACCCGAAGTTTGGCCTCGACGTGGGTGGGGCCCACTCAAAAAAAAGATGAGCCTCCGGGAAAACGGAACCGTTAGGCGGGAGCTGGCTGGCGATTCGCACCATTCCTACCAGAATTCGGCCGGGATCGGTCCGCATATGAGCATTTTCAGACGAGCCGCAGCGCGGGTTCGGGGTGCCGCAAGCGGGAGTACGAGTATTGCGCGGCCCCCCAGCGATACGACGGGGCCAAGCGCTGAGTAGCTGAGTAGAGGACTTGTCGAGGGAAATCGACAAGGTGTGTCTGAACCGTCGTGAATACCGCCTGTCCGTATCGGTACAACGACGCGCAATCGTGAGAATACGCCAAATAGCGCGCAAACATCTCCACCAAATAATTCCGAAAGTGACACTCAAGCCGCTTCGGGATATTGAGATCGTTTCCTGCGCGAATCTGATAATCCATCAATGGCGATGCCCAATTCCGGCCTTCTTAGCCGTCCGTGCCTCGGCAGTCCAGTCGCCCCGCAGCGCGTACTCCGCCACGCCTCGATCCCTGATCTTGCGGAGATACCGGACTTGCAGCGCAGCGAATTGTCGGATTCGGGATGGGAAACGCCGTTAGCAAAAACGCCCTCTCCGGGTCTTAACGTACAAACTTGCGGAATTCATGTCTGGCCTCCAATAGCGAAACACTTTTCAATGGCGGGGCATCACATGGAATCGTCTAGTAACTGTAGTGAAGCAGAAAGGTGGAATCCTATGGCTCGGGGTGATAAGCGACCTAAATCCATATCATCCAACCCGCGAGATCGCCCTTAGAAAAAAGCAACTATGACCCGTATACTCGCCCCACGCATTTGTGTCAGCAAGCACTCCTTTTCCAACGTGAATTTTGGGGCATCGGCGTACTCAACCTAGGGCCCATAGATTGCTGTGGGCTCGCCCGAGTTGTTGGAATGGGGTGTAGAATTTTTCTCGAAGGAGATTGTGATGCAAAGTTTGAGAAAGATGGGAATATTTATCCTTGGCGTACTCGCTTTTGATCTTGCCGCTTCGGCGGTTCGCACGCAAGATACTGGCACTTCGGGGCAATCGCCCGCCCCAGCGGAACATCACGACTCCTCCCAGCGCGGTTCCGGAATGTCTGTCCGCCACGCGCAGCAAGTGTTGAAGGACAAAGGGTATTACAAAGCCGAGGTGGACGGCAAGTATGGGCCTGAGACGCGCGCTGCCCTGCAAAAGTATCAGCAAGACGAAAACCTGACCGTCAATGGCCGTCTCGACCGCCAAACCGCTGTCCGGCTCGGGCCAGGTAAGGGGGCATCCACTACGGCGGGGACCCCGATACAAGGGGCTAAATCGGCTGCCAAGGAAGGTTATAGCGAAGCGAAGGAAACCGTCACAACGGGCGTAAAACAGGATACTAAGGAAGCTGGCAGTGCTGTGAAGGAAGGCCTCGGAGCAGTGAAGGGCAACTCGAAGACCAAGAAAGCTCCCAAGCGCGAACAATAGAAGCTTCGCAGATCAATGTGCCACGGTTGTAAAGAATGCGCTCCTGCCAGTGCGCGGATCGATGCCATAGCTGAACAGAAACATCACTGCACCCGGCACGCGCAGTTTTGATTGGATGCCTATGCCGTGCAGCCAGGCAGCGGAGCCAAACTGATGGGAAGAATCGTAAACTCTTCCTGCATCATAGAAAGGACCTGCTTGCCATCGTAGAAACTCGTTGTGGTACACGGTTTTCTCGATTTCCCCTTGGACCAGCACGTAATCGCGCCCTATCGGTGAACTCCCCTTCTTGCCACCTTCTGTCCCGGGTTGGCTACGCAGCCATAAGTCGTTGTCGCGGTCCATTCCCAACATAAATAACTCATCGAAAGGAGCCGGACCAAAAGTTTTTCCGGTTCTGAAATCAGCGGAGACAGCAAGATCGTCGCCTTGGGGCTGCGGGAGCCATCGCAGAGAAGCAGACCCCTGCACCCGCGAAAAAAGATCTGTTTTGCCTGTGAGCATTCTGCCGATCTGTGCATCTACTGAGCTGCTTACCGTAAAGCGCCGTTCGGGAATCCGGATCAAATCGTAAACGATGCCGGTCTGTTGTTGGACAGAGAACCCACCGCTGAAGAGCGACCCTGCTATCCCAGCGTTCCGAAAGCTGCGCTGCGCTACAGAAAACCCGTTGATCCAGCGTAGACGACCGGTCACTCCGTATTCGACCTGCGCTCCCGCTTCGACTTTGTTCATCTGGAATTGACGCAAGGGGACGCCCGTGCCGTGAAACGTCGTGCTTACGTCCCAATTCTCCCAGCGCCCGTCCGAATAAAGACGATACTCCCAGCGCGGATTTTGAGTCAACGGCCCACTAAGAGCCGCAAACAGCCGTCGCTTTTGAGCATCCCAGCGCCACAGAGTTGCTAGATTCGTAGCCGAGTGACCCAGATTCACAAAATCCGCATAAAGGGTTTCATAAGGGAGTCCGCTGAGCAGGGGGAGCAAGTGCGCTGCTTTGCCTTTGCTGGTGTTTTCCATAGAGCGGAAATCCAAATCGAATTGATCGCGCTCGCTTGCTGCCACATCGAATTGGTACTGGGAGAAAACGGCCAAGCGGTCCAGGTTGGCGCGGCTCACGTCTAGCTGATCCCTGTTGAGAACGTGATCCACGGAAAAGGCAAATGCGCGCTGTAACAGGACAGGATCGAGTTGTGGAAGGGGGTCGAGCTGGACCTGGCGGATATAGGGTTTTCCGATCCGGTTCCAGTATTTCAGCGAGGCTTCCAGGTTTCCTTCCAGAAGATAAATGGTGCCCAGGAAATCATTGGCGTAGGACTCATCTGGTTGCAACTTGAGGGCAGCATGCAAGTAGCTCTTGGCAGCACCGAAACTTTTGGCGCGGTAGGCTAGTGCGGCCAGCTCTAGCGGGAAGCGCTTGTCTCCCGGATACTGCAGGTAGCCATTTAAGAAGACCTCGTTGGCTTCGCTCCAACGTTCAAGGTGCGCCAAAGCCATCCCATATAGATAAGCAACATCTGGGGAGCGGTCGCGCAAGTGTTGCGCTACCCTGACGACCTCTGGCCATCGCCGCTGCTCGTACAGATTGGCAACCGTGGTGGGAGGGTTTGCAGCGGGGGTGAGAACAGCAAGTACAGTGAGGAGTAACAGTGTCGCGACCCGGCGAGCGGAGAAAACGAGTTTCAAGGTCCGTGCTGCGGAAGAACCAAAAGCGTCCAGTGTCCGGTGGCTTTCCACTCCTTCTCAAAACGCCCGCCATTCTCACGAATGAGCTTGCCACGTGCAGGGTCGTTGAGCAGCACAGAGTCCTGGTTTTTGCCGAGACCCGTCACGACCACATAATGGAGCGGGTCATGGGGGCTCTTGGGCTGAAGGCATACAATGAGCGGGCGCCCTTTAGAGAGGTGCTGCCGGAGATCGCTCCAATCCCCAGCAAACCGGAACGTAGAGAAGCCCGCTTGGTGAAGGTAACGCTCCATATCGGAACCGTACACACCCTTTGCCTCGGGTGAATAGAGGGCTGCTTGAATTGTTTTCTCGTCTGCGCGGGCGGTCGGAATTAGGTCATTGTGCAGATCGGTTGGGGACACGATGTGTTCCTGCGCGATCAGGGAGCTGGAAAAAAAAGTGAGGGCTACCACAACGGCGGTAGCGGGGAGCTTTCGAAAGAACATGTTGGCAGATCCTCTTTCCGTTATTTCTGTTTCAGTGAAATGTATTGCTAACGCCACGAACTGCTGTGGCTTTAGGCTAGACTCCGCTCGCTGTGTTTTGTTTCGGATGGCAGGCCATTCAGGGTCGGCTCCAAACACTCAGGCCTCGCAAACAGCGCAGGTCCATAGCGGTTAGAGATGCGCCCCCCAGTCGCTGGCGACCCGCGCGACATCTTCGAATCGGCTAACCGGCTTGAAGCCGAGCATGATTGCGGCAGGCGGTGGACAAGTACGCTCGCTCGGCTCCCAAGCTGAGTGCCTGGAATGGAGGCCGACATGGTCAATAAGTTTCACTCTGTTTTCTTTTTTGGCAACTCATCGCGGGGTTGCGCACCTCGAATCTAATGGAGAGAATCGAAAGAGTTGAAGCGGCGTTACACGGCTGGCACCTCCTCCCGAATGAGGCCTCGCTGATTCGCCTCGTTAGCGATGTTTTGATGGAAGTTAGTGAGGAGTGGGAATCCGAGAAGACTTACTTTAAGGATGGACAACTTGATCCTGTCCCGCCTCAGCTGGAAATGGAGAGAGCGTTCCGCCGTTAAGATAACGGGGAGAACGCATGAGGAAGCAACGGAAGCATTACGGCGCGGAAGAGAAAGTCGCCATTCTGAGACGGCATTTGCTGGAAGGAGCAGCGGTTTCCACGCTGTGTGACGAGCTGGGACTGCAGCCGACGGTGTTCTACCGTTGGCAGAAAGAGTTCTTCGAGAACGGGGCAGCAGCTTTTCAGACTAAAGGGCGCACGGAGCATCAAGCCGAACAGGAACGCATCGAGTATCTGGAGAAGAAGATCCAACGGAAGGACGAGGTCTGGCGGAGTTGATGGCGGAGCATATCGCTTTAAAAAAAGATCTTGGGGAGCTCTGAAGGGGGTCTGGGTGGCGCATGACGTGCGGGATCAGATCGTGGATCTCGTCCGGCGCTAGTCGGAGGCCACCGAGATTGGCGCTGGACGATTCGTGGGGTGGTTGGACGTGACTGCGAGCAAGTTCTACAACTGGCGCGAGCGCTACGGCCGGTCAACGAGCACAATGCGTGGGTTCCCCGTGACTTTTGGCTGGAGGACTGGGAGAAGCAGGCGATCGTCGACTTTCACCTGAAGAATCCGTTAGAAGGCTACCGGCGGCTGACGTTCATGATGCTGGATGCCGATGTCGTGGCCGCAAGCCCATCCAGCGTCTGGCGCGTGCTGAGTCAGGCGGGATTGCTGCGAAAGTGGAACGGAAAGCCCTCGAAGAAAGGAACCGGCTTCGCACAGCCGCCGCAGCCGCATCAGCACTGGCACATCGATATTTCCTACATCAATGTCGCCGGGACATTCTACTATCTGTGCAGCGTGCTGGATGGTTTCAGCCGCTTTATCGTGCATTGGGATCTGCGCGCATCGATGACGGAAGCCGATATTGAAATCATTCTCCAAGCCGCCAAGGAAAAGCATCCAGCGGCCAGGCCGCAGATCATCTCCGATAACGGTCCGCAGTTCATCGCACGGGACTTCAAGGAGTTCATCCGCATCTCGGGCATGACGCACGTCAAAACGTCACCGTTTTATCCGCAGTCGAATGGAAAACTCGAGCGCTGGCACAAGTCGCTCAAGACAGAATGCATCCGGCCTGGAACGCCACTGACGCCAGAGGATGCGCGGCGCCTGATTCAACGCTACGTAGAACACTACAATACCGTGCGGCTGCACAGCGCGATAGGCTTCGTGACGCCAGCCGACATGCTGGCCGGACGGCAGAAGGAGATCCATGCCGCACGGGATCGCAAGTTGGAGGAAGCGCGGCGGCAGCGCCGGCAGGCGGCATAAAAAATGACATCCTCCTATTCGATCTTCGGAGCTACAATAACTCTGCCAGGCGAAACGGAAGCGGGCTCCGCTGGGAAGCGACCCTGCCGAGGGATAGCCTGGTGGGCTCATCGAAACGATGACTGGAGCGTGGAGCTTTCACTTCTGCGCTCCTCCAAAAGCCTCATCGGATCGGTAGACCCCGATGCCTTGAAAATCCCCGCCCGCAGGGCGGAATCTACACTAACGGAAAGCGCTCGCCTTCCATTTCACGCTGAACCGGGACAATCCCACCAGAGCAAGATTAGCCGAATTTACAGAAAGAATGTTGCTTTCTCGGCTCACGTTCCTCGTTGCACGATCACGCGTATTGTGGACATTTTGGCTCTTTTGCCTGCTTCTATCATCAAAAACAAGGACCACGACGCACATAAGAATGGGCTTTCAAACTCCCGAACACAAGCTCGCGGGCCGTTGATGGCTGCTGGAGGGCGGGCCGCTGGGTGGCATTCTTCATACAGTCAACAGCGTGATATAACGGAAGCGTTGATATAACGGAGTTCTGACCTGGGGCCTGAGTACATTACTGGTTTTGTATTGCTGATCGACTGCGCGGGAAAGCCTCATCGGAGGGGCCACGCGACCGTTAGGACAGGGCGACTCTCCGTGGGGCAAGGGTACTGTCGTGTCAGGATTGATGGTTGCCAATACGGTAGAGGGTGCGTGGAAAGATCAAGGTGCCAACTGGGATGACATCAAGCGTCAGGCGGACTTGAGCGGGTGGCTTTATGACCTCTGTTTTGGGCGGTCGGCTCAACTAGCCGTGACTCATTTGCTTCCCCTCAGAGTCTAGAAGAAAGGAAAACAATGGGACTCGCGGAAAAGTTGACGTGGTTTGCGATCGGAGTGGGGGTAGGAAGTGGGACAGCCCTTCTTTTTTCACCGCGGTCTGGAGGAGAGAATCGTGGTTTGATTCGCGAAAAAACGAAGGATGCGAAAGACTACATCGCGGACAAAATACAAGATGGCAAAGAGTCAGTGCGCGATCTGGCTCAGAAGGCAAAGGACAGTGCTCCGGACGCGGGTAGGATCAAGGACAAGCTTAGCGATGCAGGTGAGGAAGTCCAGAAGGCCGCCGAGTAAAATCGTGGATAAGCCCAGTAGGCGGAGCGAAGCCCAACGACTCCTAGGTCTCAGCATGCGCCTGCCAAGTAATCAAGTAATTATGATCGCAACTGACAGGTAGGCGGGTAAGGAACGCCAGACAACTCGGTCGCGTGCTACTACTACTACTACTACTACTTTGAACCCATAGAAAGAGGAACCATGACCCCTGCACTTGCCCCAGTAAGTAATCAAGACGGAGAAGTGCTCTTGCGCACAAACCCGCCCGTCGAAGAACCGGAACCGGATAATCCCGGGCCCATCGAGGACCCAGAGAATCCAGAAGATCCAGGGCAGGAAGAGAATCCGGAGGAACTACCAACCTCACCCGAGTGAGCAACTTGGGAGGAACCGACCCTTCTCTGGTCTTCCCCCAGAAGCCCCCGAGAAAGGATCCTTATTAATTCCATCGAATAATTCCATCGAATTGAGCCGCCAGACAACCGCTGTTAATTTTGGGACGACTGGTGTCACTGCCTTCAACTTCGTTCTCTCCCGCTATATCCGCGTGACCTGATCCCTGAAACTGGTCCGAAATCGGTTAGGATTTCGAGACAAGAAGGAAGATGAAAAGAGTTCGATTCAGCGAGGAACAGAGCATTGGGATTCTGAAGCGGCACGAGGCTGGACAGACCGCGACTCGTCTGGTAGGATCTAGATTCAGCCGCCCGGGACCTCTCAGATTCTTTGCTCTGCCATTTTGCACGTTGAGATCGTTCCCTACGGCATAACTATAGGCATGGCAGCAATCGTGGCCCTACTTGCCGGAGTTGTCCTTCTCGTCATCATTCTCCACGACGTCTTCGAGGTCATGCTTCTTCCAAGACGGGTCCGAGGGCATTTGCGCTTGGTTCAACTCTTCTTTCGAATGCACTTGGGCTATTTGGTCCGGCATCGGCAGGCGGCTTGCCGCGGGCGACTACCGCGCGCAGTTCTTCAGCCTGTATGGACCTCTCGCGATGGTGATGCTGCTCATCGTAAGGGCCATCACGCTCATTACCGGTTTTGGTCTGATCCATTGGGGCCTAAACCTGGTCTCTGCGTCTCCTCCGAGTCTTTGGAATCAGCTGTACTTCAGTGGGGAAACGTTTTTCACCTTGGGGTACGGTGAGGCAGTTCCACGTACACAACTTTCGAAAGTGCTTGCAGTGGTCGAGGCGGGAACCGGATTTGGGTTCATCGCTGTGGTCATTGGCTATCTTCCCGTCCTCTATCAGCTGTTCTCGCAGCGCGAAGCACATGTCATTCAACTGGACGCTCGTGCTGGGTCGCCGCCCAGCGCTGTGACACTGTTGAGCCGCCACAGTAGCGAGGCGGGCCGGAAGGCTCTAGATCGTCTGCTAGAGAGATGGGAAGAATGGTGTACCGAAGTCGTCGAAAGCCATCTCTCGTATCCCATGCTGAGCTACTATCGCTCACAGCATGACAATGAGAGTTGGCTATCGAGCGTATCCGCCATCATGGATACTTGCGCTCTTCTTCTCGTGGGAATTCGAGGGACGCAGAGCTTCCAGGCTCGCATGACGTTTGCCGCGGCCTGCCTAACGGTAACAGAACTGGGCCGGATCTTCCAAATTGCGCCTCGGCCGCTCGAGGACGATCGCTTACCCCACGAGGAATTTGAACGCATGCGACGGACCCTGCAGGAAGTGGATTTGACATTCGACGATGACCTGGCTGAAACAGAGTTGGCCAGCTTCCGTTCCACCTACGAACCCTTTGTAAATGGTCTAGCCAGCTATTTCGTGCTTCCAGTACCCCATGGATGTCGGTCGCAGACGCGCTTGATAATTGGCAGAAGAGTCCGCGCGGGCGGTCTGCGAAACAGCTCGTCGAAGCAGTGCCCGATAAATCAGAATGAGGAGCGACTCGACTGAAAGGCAAGATAAGTAATATGAAGAATGTGACAGCTAAGAATGCAAAGAACAGCCCTTCTCGGGCTAGTTGTGTGGCGATCATTGGTTGCGGCAACGTCGGAACGGCATGCGCCTATGCTCTCTTGCTCGATCCTCTAGTTCGGGAACTGGTGCTCATCGACCAAGACGTTTCCAAAGCGGAAGGAGAAGCCATGGACCTTCAGCATGCCGTTCCTGTAGGGGCGCCCGTAACAGTAACCGCAGGCAGCTATAAACAAGTTGCCGAAAGTGCCATTGTGATTCTGACAGCCGGAGCTGCCAGTAAATCCGGGGAGTCGCGACTCGATCTTTTAGAAGAGAACGTGGCAATCACCCGTGAGTGCATCGAACGGCTCATGGCGGAACACTTCAATGGAGTTCTGCTGATAACCTCGAATCCAGTCGATATCCTGGCGCAAATTGCTCAGCGCGAATCGGGCCTGCCCATGAGCCAAGTCGTTGGTTCCGGTACTGTGATTGATACGGCACGTCTACGTGTGTTGCTTGGTACTGCACTCGGTGTCGAAGCACGTGCTGTCCATGCCTATGTTATTGGCGAGCATGGTGACTCTGCTGTGGCGGCGTGGAGTGCGGCCCACATCGCCGGCATCCCTCTCTCGTCTTACCCTGGCGCAGCGGAACTTCCCCCCTACGACGAACTTCTGGCCAGTGTTCGTCAGGCTGCGCAAGAAGTCGTGGCGCGAAAAGGCAACACCTGCTTCGCGATTGCATCCTGCGTGACTCGAATCTGTAAGGCCATTTTGGGCGATGAGCACACGGTTCTTGCCGTTTCTACCTTGATGGAAGGCCAATACGGGCTACAAGACATCTATCTAAGTACTCCCTGTGTTGTAGGCGCTTCCGGAGTGGAACGCGTTCTGGAATTACCGTTAAATGAGAAAGAGCAAAGCGGCCTGCATGCATCTGCTAACGTATTGCGGAGTGCCTTGCAGGGTTGCCGCAGAAGTCGAGTGCACAGTCCGCGTTAGGCTAACATCTCCCTGCATCACATAAAAGCAACACGGCATACCAACCTATGTTTCTCGTGCGCAACGGTGGCACTCGATGCCGCGCCCAGCATCTGCGGCGCCAGGACCGCGATTCGGAATCACTATCGCCTGTTTTCTTCCCGGTTTGCTCAAGAGTATGTTCCTCGGCTTAATTCATTCCACCCAGTGTCTTCGTTGTATTTACCGCTGTTGCCGGGTTGATTGTTATCGTCTCTCCTTACTGGCGAGCTATTTCCCCGCAAGATGGGCGATGCAGGTACACGTGATGATTGCATTACGGTACGAATGACCGCATTAATCCTCAGCGGCAGTTTTACCGGACGACGAGAACTCCTTGAAGCGGCGAACCCAGAAAAGTCTATTTTATGCCTGGAAGACGAGACTGGTGTAATAGCGGTTTGCATCCGCATCAAAACCATCAATTCTCATCACCTGCGAAACGAATCGCCGCCCATCGCGGCGTTCAATGTGAACCACGAGGTTGATGAGATCTCCAATTTCGGCTTGGATCGCACGGTAGGGCATGTCTACGTCTGCACGCAGCGTGAGCGTCGCAAGACGTGAGAGGGCCTGATCCGCCGAGTTCGCGTGAACGGTTGAAATCGATCCGGCATGTCCCGTGTTGAGCGCGTCGAGTAAATCGAACGCCTCACCGCCGCGAACCTCGCCGATAACAAGACGGTCGGGCCGGTGTCGAAGCGTGGCTTTCACGAGATCGCGAATGCTGACGGCGGGAACGGTGACGTTTCCTTGGGCATCGCGCTGCTCTTTGCGAGCCTCGAATCGAAAGACGTTCGGGTGATCGATCTTCAGCTCGATCGTATCTTCGATCACCCCAATACGCTCGTGCTGCGGAATCAGATCGAGCAGGGCCTTCGCGAAGGTCGTCTTGCCCGTATCGGTCCCACCGCTGATCAGAATCGTCTGCCGGTCCCGGACCGCCTGGGCGAGTTCGCCCGCGATCGGGCCCGGCAATGCGCCCAACTCTACCAGCTCGTCCAGACTAAACCACTGCGGCCGAAACTTGCGGATCGTAAGAGTGACGCCGTAGGGCGAGCAAGGTGGAAACGCGGCCGCTACTCGAGAGCCGTCCGACAATCGTGCATCGAGCAACGGTTTCGATTCGCTGATGTCCTGGCCGAGCGACCGCGCAATGCGCTTGACCGCTGTCGAAAGATACTTGTGCTCGATGACCGCATTGACGGGTTGCAGACATCCCTCGCGCTGAATGAAGACGGCTCGGTCACCGTTCACCATAATTTCGGAAACAGCGGGGTCGGTAATCAGATGCGCAATCGGCTGCAGGAACGGGAGTATGGTTTCGAGCGACATGGTTATATTGCCATGGAGTAGCTTTCGATCTGCTCTGGCGCAAGCGCTGTGGCGTTTTCATGCGTACGAGAAAGCGCAACCGAGAGCTGTTCCTCGTTATCGGTGAAGAGCTGCGCATCGTAACGGGGGCGGGAAGTGGCCACGTAAGCCAGAGTTTCGTCGATGAGCGCACGGCTGCGGCTGTCGGACGTGTCCACGTGAATGAACACCTGATCTACGGTTGCGCCCTGCGAAGAATGTGAGGTCATCGCGTAGGCATGATCGAGATGCTTATTCTGATTTAGATTCCAGCTCACGGTGCGCTCTGAATCGTCCAATGTTACGCGGATATTGCCGTTCTCGTCGAGGTAGCTTACGGTGCCGAGATCGCGGTTGCTGACAGCTTTCTCTCGCCACGGTGCGGTGAACTGAACGCGGTCGCCTTCAGCGAACGCACGCATTTCCGGTTCGTAGATTGTTATTCCTCTGAGCCGCGACGGGTCATACGTAACGGGCTGTCCCTCCGCTTTTCGGACCGTGATTTCGTTCTGTTCACTATCAACTCGGATTACGGTTGCATAGCCCTTCGCTTCGAGGCCCAGAGCTTCGCTGCCGCGCAAATACCGCACAGAATCGCCAATATGATACGAGCTGGCCACGCCTCGATCCTCGCCGGTCACATCTTGACGATTGATGAGGATCGGAACCCGGTACGCATCGGGCTGCAATTGTCCGGTATTTCGGAGTTCCGCGCGAATTGCTGCGTTTAGTTCCTTTCTGGACTGGTTATCCGGCGAGATGACGAGCGTACCGTCCGGGCTGGCGGCATACGCGCGCGCAATCGCCTCAAACCGCTCATGCCGCTGTTCAATCGCGTGCACGCGATTTTGCCCTGTAAGCAGCTCCAATCCTTGGATAACTTTCCCCGCCGCCATGGCTTCGACCACTTGGCGAAGACCTTCGTCCTTCTGGCGAACGATCTTGTTCAGCCGGGCTACATTCATGCCGGCGTCCTGTAATTCTGCGAAAATGCGGCCCGCTTCGATGGACTGATGCTGCCGCGTGTCGCCGACGAGTAAAACGCGGTCGTGGGACTGAAGCGTTTGGAGAAAGTCCCGCATCTGTTTGCCGGATGCGAGGCTGGACTCATCCACAAAGAACAATCGGGCTCGCGCATCTTCGCTCGGGTGCTGCCCTCGTGCGAGATAAGCCTGAAGCGTTTCCGAATCGATTCCGGCCTCCTTCAGTCCCTTTGCAGATTGAGAGGTTGGACCCAGACCGTGGGTTTTGTAACCCTGCTCCTGCGCCAAGTCGCGAATCGCACTCAGGGTGGTGGTTTTGCCAGTCCCGGCGCCGCCCTGGATACCGAAGACCTGATCTCTGGTAGAGAGCGCGTCGTGGACCACGCGCCGCTGATCGTCGTTCAGTTTGTCCCCATAGCGGCCCATGATCGTGGCGTGGTTCACGGCCCTCACGGGCTGGCTCTGGTTCTGGCCCGCACGGACTCGCTCGATGGTTTCCCGCTCGATTTCGATGAGCTGCGGCGTGGTATAGCGAGAAGCCGGAGCATTCGGGCGAATGTGTTGCACTTCCAGGAATTTGCCTTGCTCCTTCTGCCGGGCTAGCTCGCTCTCGATATCGTGCAGCCGCGCGCGCCCGTGCGTATGACGTACCGCGTCGCGAATCACCTCGAAGTGCTCGAAAACTGCACTGCGCTCCGATAGGCGTTCGCGTGCGAACGTAACTGCCACTTGCGATTTCTCTTGCGTCTTCTCTGCTGAGAGCTCCCGCCGATGCCGCTCTGATGCTTCATCCACAACGTGCGCAGGTTGATTCCCGAACTGCTCTGCATTTTGCTTATGAAGAGAGCGGAGCTCATCCGGTGTAAGCCGCAATTTTTCATCACGGTTTTGGTGCGCAATATTTACCCGCTGCTCCCGGCCAACAGAGCCGCGCTCTTCCATTTCTCGATAAATCTGAGTCGAGCGCAGACTTTCCGCGCTGAGATATTCCGGCGTGTAACCTTTGATGTCCGGCGCGTGGTTCTTCCCTCGCTCGATCTGGTAACCAAGCTTCCGCAGCTCGTATTCGAGCTGGTTCTGGTAGATCGCTGTGGACATCGACTGGATCTTGAATAGCTCGTACGGTTGCAGGGATCGCGCCTGGCCGAAGCGATCCTCCGTCATGTTGAAAACGATCACGTGCGTGTGCAAGTGCGGGGCCGGGTAACCATTTACCGGCCTGGCAGTATCGTGCTCGAACGTGGCGGCAATCCACTTCGCAGTGTTCTCCGGTGCATTGTTGCCGCCGATCCGCGCCTGGACGTATTTCTCGGTCGCATCCAGAGCGGTGCGGACCGCCTTGCGATGAGCTTCCCGGACTCTTTCATCTTCGCCGACCAGAGCGGTCACGCTCACGGTTTTCGGCGCATTGAATGTGAGATCCCATCCGGCTCGGTGGCCGATTTCCTCACCGGCTTGGGTCTTGATCGTATCGCGATGTTTGATGAGCTGCTCTCCGGTTTCTGGGTGCTGGCCCTCGGCCAGCCGGTCGAAGGCTTCGGCGGTCACTTCACCCTTGAGCTGGAGTGCTGCCGCCAATCTCCCGTGCCATTCGCCCTGCAGCGTGCCGCCTTGCGTGAAGTAGGAATTGGACGCTGCGGAATACTCGGAGCGGTAATAGCTTTGCACCTTGCCGCTGGTTAGTGGTTTGGATATATCGAGCATGAAGAACCTATGCCGTGAACATCCCGACATTCATTTCTTGTTCGATGGCTTCGCGTTGTCTCTTTTCCTTCGGGTCCGGCCCTCCGCCATCCGCGGCCTCTACTGCCTCCGGGTCTAAAGGACGGTGTTCGACCGGCGGAATCAGACGCTCAATCAGGTCAGCAGCCTGCTTCCGCTTGGGCTGCGGATGAAAGCGAATGGCCACAATTTTGTCCTGCTGGACGAAGTAACCAGTCAGATCTTCAAGACCCTGGATTTCGGACTCCATCACCACGGGATCGACCACGCGCTCGGTGCTGTAGGTGCCCTGCCGCCGCTGGAACCAGCGCGCCGGTTTGCTCTCGCGAACACGCTCTAACTGGGCCTTCCCGATCAGCTCGCTCAGGTGTTTCGCGGCGCGCGGTTCGCGCGTCCGAAGCACGATGTTTGTGTACGCCTGACTGAGGATCGTCTCGGCTCTTTTCCCGTAAAGAGCATCCAACTGGCTCATGCCCTGAAATCCGAGAACGATGGGATTGTCCGATTTCCTCTGTTTGGTCAGTGCCGTGTGCAGCTGCGGCAACGCATTCAGAGAGGCAAGCTCATCGAGGATCATCCAAACGCGCGCTTGACCCGGCTTTCGTTCGTTGGCCTGGAGCTTCAGAATCAGCATGTCCAGCCACAAGCTTTGCAGCGGGCGGAGAGCATCGATGGTATCGGGAGTGGACGTAATAAAGATCCAGCCTTTCCGCTGCTTGGCCCATTCGCGGACCGTCCAGGTCCGCCGCCCTTCCGCGTGCGCTGGCATCATGCGCAGCGGCTTGCCGGCCTCGTTCAAACTGCCGAGAATTCCGGCGCGTTGCGGCGCCGCATTCGCGGTCAGAGTGTGGGCATGTTCGGTTCCCTTTACCCGTTTGTCGATCTCCTCCGGGTGCGCCATCCAGTAGGCCAGCTCGTTTACCGTCGGGCGGTAGGAAGCGAGCAGATAAGCGAAGATGGCGCGTGTGTGATTCAGGAAGAATTTCTGGACCGTCGGCTCATCCGGGAAAAAGCCGTTGGCGATCGGAGTCGCCTCCGCCTCATCGTCCGCCTCAGCTCCAATCGGCCAGTACGGGCAGCGATCATCCTTCGGGTTGAGAACCCAATCGCCGCGCTTTTCGTCCAAGAATTCCTGAATGTACTCGCGATCGGGATCGAAGATAATGGCCACTTCGCCGCGCTGCTCGACCTGGAACAGAACATCCCGCACGAGGGTAGACTTCCCCGATCCGGTATCCCCGGCGATCTGGATGTGATGCGCCTCGCGGTCACGGCGGATGCGCAGACACCGGCCGGATTGACCCCGCTTCAGCCACTCCAGGGGATTCCGTCTGTTGTCGATTCGGAAGCGCAATCCATCGCCTTTGGTGCGCCAGTTGAAACTCCAGCGGCTCATGAGTCCGGGACCTCGCAGGCGGCGTCCATTCCGGGCCTCGCGATTGTGGCCGTGGTCTATGTAAGCGCCTCCGGCGATGAAGAAAACGAGGCACACTCCGAAACCGATCAGCGGCCACTTGAGGACCCCCGCGAGGGTCCACCGATGATAAATGTGCTCCCGTAACCAAGCCTGGAATCCGTCGGCATTTAGGTTCATTACACGTACCGAGAGCGGGCCAGGCGGATGGTGCAGCAGTTCCTCGGTGGCGACATAACGCCCGAGAAAGACGACATGAAACGGCGTCCCATTCTGCGGTCCCCGCTTGTGAAATGGAACGCTCGGCAAGTCGGAGAACAACGCCCCTTTGACGTACGCCGGAAAATAAAAGCTCTCCAGCGGCGATGACAGTTTCAACCACAACCGGATGAGCAGGAAGCCACAGATCAGTGCGAGCACCAAACCCATAAAGCGATACACCGGAAAGCGGTGCGGCCAGGTCGGACGGACGTCTTCGGTCATGCTTTGGCCTCCTCCGCTCGCGGCTTCGCTGCCTCGCTCCGGTACTGCTGAAGCCGGCTATCGGCCATGGCGTACTTCTTGGCATCGCCTTGTTCGAGAGCCGCCGCGATCCGCTCCTTGGTCACGTCGCGGCCTTGCAAAACATCCGTGTGCAGGGTCAGCAAAAGCGCTCGCAGCGCCATGAACTCGGCGACAACGATCCGCGTCTCCGGCGGCGCATCGAGCGCCTTCAGGATCACCTGGCGGCACCACTCACTCGTGGTCAAACCGCAGTCTTCGGCGCGTTCCCGGACGCGCTTTTCCTCGTCGCCAGTGAGCTTCGCGGTAGCGCTTCCATTGAGTGTTCGGCGTCGTATCGGTGGATGCAAAAGAGGACCTCTTTTCTAGCAAAATGCTCGGTATCCCGCTGGATACCGAATATCAAAAAAGCCAATGTTTGCGCATGGTATCCCGCCGTATCCCTGGAAGGGGTGGCCTTTCGGGGAGATACATCCGGTGCGCAGCACCGTTACCGCCAGGGGCCACAACTGCCAGGGCGCGAAGCGAAGAATTATCTCACTCGCATCGCTATTTGAGTTTTTAGAAATTGCGTGTAACATCGAAATTAAAGCAGCAAAGAATTGGAAATGAATTAAGCAAATTTAGGCGCGTTTCAATTACGCAACTGACGCGCTGGATTTCGCTTTAGGCCGGCGTCCGCGCCGCCTCGAATGTGACCCATTGTTCGCGGTGACAACACCGGCAGTGGGATTCGCTTCTTTGAAAGATTTGAAGCCTTTATCGGCAGTGAACAGACGCTTCAATGCAGCGGAAATAATATGGCTCGACGAGCTGTTGTTCGCGTATTCTGCGTAGGCTCTCAGGTCCTGCGCAATTTCCGGCCTCAAGCTGACTGCCATCTTTTCGTCTGGAGTTTTGTCTTCGGGTTCAATCAGTGGGGTTGCGATAGCTGACATAGAAAATCTCCTTTGAACAGGTTGCTGTTAATTGAAAGCCTGGTCTTCGCGAAAGTAGGTAATGGCGAGACCGAGTGGATTGTGAGGAATCAGCTCGTTCGGCACATCGGGGTTGATCCGAAAAACGAATTCGGCTGCCCAGTTCTCACGTTTGGTTTCGGCGCCGGATGTTGCCGTAAATATCTTTGTGAATTCCACACGCGCTCGATACGGTTGGTTCTGCAGGTCCTCGATGATGACGTTATTCACCGCAACATCCACATCGTCATCCGCGCTCGCAATAAATTTCGGCAGCCATTGTGTCCGGCGATCCCGCGCGTCGATAGCTCCGAACAGGGAGCGGTCCAGAAAATAAAGGCTGTTCACGTACTGCTGGGCTACGGTTTTGTGATTCCGCGAATAATAGCCGACGACGAACTGCGTGAGGAAATATCGAATCTCCGGTGCCTGCGGCTTATACGCGAAATCCTGGTACGCAATGGCGTCGGCGCGGCCCACTTCATTCACGCGAATGACCAGCGGTCTTACACTCGCAGCCGCTTTTGCTGTCCGCACCAACGCCAAGCTCATGACCGCGATCACGGCAGCGAGAATGACTACCGTAATTTTGAGTGCGGTGTTGGTCGTGAGCGTTGAGCCATAGTACTCGTATTGTTGTCTTGCTGCGTGCTCAATAGGAGGAAGGGCGGTGGTCATAAATTCATCGGCCATTATCGAAAAGCTCCTGCGACTACACCGGCGACACTTCCGACGAAATTGCTGCCTGCTGTTGCGGCGCCCTTAAAGAGGTCGCTCACTACACCGCCGATCTTGAAAACACTAACGAGCAGTCCGATATTTAGGACTCCGAGCGGCACGAGGATAACCAGGAAGTGCGCGAGAGTGTAATTTCCATGAATCGTGCCGCTGATGAAGTTCACGAGTACAGTGGCCCAGACATACGTGAGAGCGCTAGCAACCACACGATAAAAGCTGTACTGAAGCATGAACTGGACCCAGTTCCAAAAAAGGAAACTCAGTCTTGGAACAATCAACCATGGAATGAAAATGGGACCGAGCAGTGAGCCAATCCCGATGAAGACAAACGCGAGGATATTCACGGCGAAGAGAACGCCCTGGATGAGCGTCATGTCGATGAGAATCAGGTAGTACAGAATGACTCCTGTGATGTTTGTGATACCCGGCTGCTCTGCGCCGCTCACAAGCGCGGAGATTTGGGTTAGAAGTGTATTGAGAGCAGTCAAATCGATGGTTCCGGCGAAGAACCGGGCGGTGTCTGGAAGGATTCTCGAGATGCTGACTGAGGTCCAGGGAAGCGGTGAATTGTAATACCGCATGAGCGCCTCGGCTACAAGGAAGAGGCCAAAAAACTGAATCAGCGCCGGAAAGTTGAATTCGCCGTGGTGTCGTGACGCGCTTTCTGCCGCCAATTTGAGGCCGTAAATCACGAGCATGATGATTCCAATAGCCGTTAAGATCTGGTTGCCAGTGGTAAGGAATACCCCACTACTCGAATTCACTAGATTGTCGATGGCATTGGTGATCCAGGTGATGTAATCGACCGTGCCACTATTGATTGGGATCGGCCCTGATTGAGCCATAAGCAGCGATGGGACTGCCAAAGCGAATAAGACAACTGGTAGCTTCCGCATAGCTAGTGTTTTTTGAGCGAATCACCCCATTGCTGAGCCTTCGCCTGTTTCTTCTGTTGCCGCATTTCTTGGAACATCTGGTCATATTTTTTCTGTGCCACGGCTTGTTGGTGCTTTTGGTAGGCGAGGTAAGACACAATGCTTGCGAGTAGCGCAACGATGATGAGCAAGATCTTGGTATTCAACGCGTTTAACATGGTGAGCTCCGTTTCGTTCTAATGAGAAGCGAGCGCTTGCGCCGCACTGCCCCACATTGGGCCTTCCGACACCAGATATTGATCGACTTGGTTAGAGAAGTTTAAATGGTCGGCGAGAGCGTCACGCTGGATCTTATTGGTAATCGTCTGCTGCTCAAGCAGCGACGCCATTACGTTGTTGGTGGTCTGCTGCATTTGCAGGCCCTGGACTGATCCCGCAGTAAGCAAATTAAGCTGTTGCACTTCGGAATTGGTTCCTGCTGAGCCATCGGCGACGGCTGCTTGAAGCTGAGCAATTGCCGCGTTCATTTGCGTTTGCTGCGTCCTCGCATTACCGAGCGTCTGTACCGCCGTCGGTCCGGCACCGTCGAAAGTATCGACAGTCGCTGCATACGCGTAATCGCGATTCGTACCGGGTGTCATGCCCACCATGTAGGGGTTGTGCTGCATGGAGATGATGACGTTTTGCCAAGCTTGGGGAGCGCCGGGCCCGAAGAGCACGGCGGCGTTCCACATAGGGGTTGCCCCATAAGAATTCGGTGCCCAGTTCCGTACGATCTGGTTCCCGAAACCACGCCAGGCGTTCTTCACAGAAAAATACCGGGCGTTTGCTTGGATCTGATTAAACTCGGCATCAAGAGTTTGGATTTGGTGGTCGAGTTTCTGAAGCTTCTGAATATCATTGAGAAGTTGTTGCCACGAGTGTCCTTCCTGTATCGGATCGGAAACAATCCCGCCAAACTGTGCGCCTACCTGCCGCGGGGAAAGGAAGCAAACGAGACATAGGACAGTCAGGACGCTGGTTGAAATCTGAAGGCGACGTTTGAACATTTGTAAACCTCGTAAATAGGAAAACAGCGGTTATTGACCTCGCAAAAACTTTTCGAGGAAGACGATTGCTCCGAAGAGTCCAAGGCCGACAACCGTGCCAATGAAAATCAGGAAGAGTATGACGACCGGAGACCAACGGAGGCGAATGTCGCGGCGGATGAGCCGTTCGGTTTCGGGGTCCATTTACATGCCTCCTGTATGCATCGACTCATAGGACGGTAATTGAAGATCGTCGGTGAGTAGAATCTTCACGCGCGTGCCCTCCCGGATCGTGATGGTTGGCACGCGATTCAGAAAGCGATCAAGAACCCGGTCGGAAGATTCGGCCATGCTTTGCGAGACTCCGTTCCGAAACTGAACCGAAGGGTCATAGCCAAAGCCGCTAAAACCGTTCCCGATCTGAGCCAGCCCACCGATGGCACCGATGGCGAGACTCGCGCCAAAAATTGAGAAGTAGTGATTGTTCACCCTGTCGTGTAGTCCGACTTCGCCCGCTTGTGCGAGACCAGGCGGCTCTTTGTCCAGCGGAATAGAGTACGGGTGCAGGCCGGGTACGAGGATACGGTGAAAAGCGACTGCGACCCGCTGCTGCCCCAAGGACGAGACCTTGCTCGCCTCCCCGAGAACACGTGCGCCCTGCGGGATAACCACCATACGGGTACCAGGGAGATAAACGTCGGTGGTGATCATGCAATTCAATGGACCGACCGCATCACCGTTGAGGCGGTTCGTGAGGACGGCTTCCATTACCGTCCCTTCCGGTAACCAAAAGGTGGGTTGGGCAGCAGGACTGAAATCCAGCGGCTTGCGTTCTTTTTCGATGACGGGCTTCTCTTGTGGTCGGTCCGCCGTCCGAGTGCTTGTCAACGATTGCACTGGAGACTGGGGCGGCTGCTGAAGAGTTGGCGATGCCTGCGGAGTAGCGGAAGAGTTTACGGATTCCTGCCGGACGATATTGTCAGCAAAGAGCGACTTGTACGCCTGCTGCTCTTTTTCGGCCTGCAGTTGCGATTTCTGCGCGCTTGCTTGCGCCGCCGAATTAGCTCCGGCACTGTAGGTCTGCTGAAACTGTGAACGCGCTTGTGCGGCATCCTGGAGCGCTGCGGCACGTTGTAAATCATCGGCCGTCATGGGCTGAACTTCACCCTGTGTTGCGCGATCGCGGGCTAGTTGTTGCGCGTGTCGCGCGGTGTCGTCTAGGAGCTGTGCCTCCTGCTGCTTAAGATTATTCTCCCAATCCCGAATCTGAGCCGGGGTGGGATTTTGCTGCTGCGAAGCTGAGCCGCGCGTCGCCGCTGTCTTCGCGGAATTCGTCTGGTTCGTGCCGACAACATTCGCCAGAATCAGAAGTACGATTACGGCCGCTACACCGAAGTAGATATAACGTTTGTGTTTGTCGCTCAGTCCGCTGGGTCGAAGGTTTTCAGGGTTCGGGAGCGGCGGCGGTACGGCGTTCGTTTGTGGAGGCGTATTTTCGTCGGCCATTTAGCGATACTTCCCCCTTCGAGGCCGGATGGCATTCAGTTTTCCTTCGAGCACTTGGTAATCTGCGTCGAACTGCCGCATGAGGATCGTTTGCTGCCGTTCAAATTCATCGGCGGATCGCAACAGGACGGCATCGGCCTGGCGCAACGAGAGATCAATCACGAACCTCGAAGACGCGAAGCCGAACAGGAAACTGGAGACGCTCAGGATGAAAGCGCCACCGAGGTGCCGTGCATTAATTCGAACTTTCATCAGCCTGCGTTCTCGCGATAAAATTTAAGCAGGCTCTTGCCTACCCGGAGATAGCCGTTATCGAGGATCTTGGGAACGGTATAGCGGCCGTCTTTGAACTCGTACTGGATGAGGGAAGGCTTGCCGTCTTTTACTTCGTACACGGACGGCGCTTCTTGTGGATTTGCCTCGATATAGGTGAAGCGGTCGTCGTGGTATATCGCTGTAACGTTGAACGGCCCTTTCCCTCCGCCGTCAAACTTGTAATCATGCTTGATCGTTGATGGATACGACGCCCGCAGGTCCGATCTCTCGCGATTCAGTTCCTGTTGCAGAGCGGCTTGCTGCTGTTGAAGCTCTTGCTGCGCCTGCTCTGCCGTTTTCCTGTAACCCTCGACACTGTCTGCACTGACAAAGCGCGGCTTCTCCTTCATCGCAATGATGGCGCTCTGGTCTACCGGATTCACGAATACCTTGAGGTCGGCGTGCGCATTGGGAATTCCGGATACTTCCGTGGCGATAAAGCTATAGACATTTCCGCTCGCAGTCATCAGGTTGATATTCGTGCGACTACCTTGCTTGGCCGGTTTCACATACGCGAGATTGGCCGCATAGTTCATGGGCCAGTACTCTTTGTCCCCACACGTGACCTCCAAAATCGACTCCTCTTTCGGAAGCTCGATCAAGGTCGTGAACCGGATCTCGGTTGCAATCGGCACGATGTCGGTATTGTGATAAGTGACCGAGCGGCTAATGGTGCTCGGATCTCCGGCGAGAACCTTCTCATCAGCTGCATTGCCCAACACCGCTCCCAAGCACGGGAGCATGAGCGAAACGAAAATTCTTGATAACTGCATTTTGTAAACCTTCCTAACTGGCCTGTGCGGCCAAGATTTCCAACCCTTTCTCGAAGCCGTGCTCGGCAAAGGCCGCATCGCGGCGTTCGTTGTCGTAAGGCGAATTCGTGTACTGCCAGTAAGCACGCGGGTCCAGATCTACGTTCAACACCTTGGCTCGCTGATCGGTCTTCAATAAGAATTGGCGTTTCGGCGTCAAACTGGCGAACAACTCAACTTCTTTCTCGTTTAGGTGAAACATGCGCTGATAAGCGGCGTGATCCGCGCCGGGATTGGCGAGCAGGATCTTCGTCGGGCAGATCTCGTTCACCAAGTCGAGGACTCCGGCGTTCTGCAGGTCCGCTGCCGACTGTGTTATCAGGCCAATTCCAGCGTTGTGCTTCCGCCAGGTTTTACCCGCGGTTACGAGATACTGTCGCGCGGTGTCGTTTGCCAGAAACCGCCACACTTCATCTGCCCAGAGCTGCTTGTACACGGGCAGCAGTGTTGGGTCGTAAACTACCTGGCTGATGCGCTGGAAAATATAAAAGAGGAGCGGTTGTAAAACCTGCGGATACAACTCGTCCATGCCTTGAAAATCAAAGATCTGGAACTCGGCAAATGTGATCGTGTCTTCGTGGTTGTCGAACAGCGAGCCGTATTGCCCGCCTTTGACCCACGCTTGGAGGAGTGGCGCTAAATGCGGCGGCAAGCCCATTGCCAGATTGCCGAGCGTGCGGACCTCCGGGCCGAGAACGTACATCGACTCAATGGCGTCATACAGCTCGCGGTCATCATTCGCGGTTGGTTCATACACGCTGCTGACAAGCAAGAGCCTGACGAACGTAAACAGAAATTGAAGATTTTCGCTCGTGCCGGGCAGGACAAACGGATTGATGCGGAACGATTGGCGTCCATCGCCGAATTGCATGTGAACGTAGGAACCGCCATGCTTGCGCGTGATCTGCCGATAGCTCCCTCCCAGATCCAGAATGAACGTGCGGGGCGCATGCTTCTGCGAATGATCAATCAACAAATTCGCGAGTACGGATTTCCCAGACCCCGGCGCTCCAAAGACCAGCGCTCCGAGCTTGTCGCCTTCATGGAGATTGAAATAGTACGGCGTCTGGTCGTTCGTTTCGAGGACAACCAGGTGCTCACTACATAGATAACGATTTAATTGGTCGCCGGCATCGGGGGCATAGAGACAAGAGAGATCCGCATAATTGCCGCTGAGAAGCCAGGTTCGGCGCAGATTGAAGGCTTGGTTTCCCGGAATAATGGAGAGGTACGCGTTCAGGGCATTGTAGCTTTCATGAATCAAAGCGCCTTCGTGATTGCCGAAGATCTTGACGACATCCGCTGCCGCCCTTTGGAGACGCGCCTTATCCGACCAGCCGTAGAGCACGATTGTGAACGAAAACTCGCCTAGATACTCGCCGTCGTTGTTGATCCGAGCGAGCGTTTTATCGAGGTCCTCGACATCTTTTAGTGCCGATTTATCGGCAATAACGTTCTGGCGATTGCCCCGGTTGACGACCATGCTGATGATCGAAGGAATATCGGCAACCCACTGCGACCAATGGAAGTGATTTTGCGCCGCGCGGATCGTCGTGATCGCCTCGCCATTCAGAACGCGCTTAAATTCGGTGCATAAAATGAAATTCGTTTCGAGAGCAAGCAGATCCCGCAGGATGTTCGGGAACGTGTCGTGCGGTGGCTCTTTCAGCGACAGCACTTCGACGTGAGCTTCGCCGATGCGAATCCCTTCCCCGGTGCAGGCCAGGGTCGAACTCGCCAGGTAGTAATCAACGTGGCTGTCATATTTCAGCCGCTCCGCTGCGGCAACGTGAGGATCGAGGTTTGTGAGCAGCCGGAAAAAGGCAAATGCTTCCCGCTTGCCCAGGAGCGTAAGGCCTAACAAATCACCGAGGCTTCTCTGGAAGGATTGGGCGCGGCCGAGCAGGATGGCGCGGTTACGTTTCAGCTCTTCTGTAACGATGCGCAGAACCTTTTTTGTAGAAACGGTCCGCTTCAGTGCGTTGTTTCTTGTCAGCGCCGGCTGCTCATAAACGAGCACGTACACAAGTCGAATCGTGTATAAACCGGAGGCTTTCGACTGGAGGTGATCTCTCCGGTCACGGAGAGTGTTCCGCACGGCGGCGGTGTGATATTCGGTGCTCTGATGGATTGGCGCTCGATCCTGTTTGACCACGTACTGATACAGCCGGAACCGCTCATCGAAGCAGCGCCACGCTGCGGCTACGCGTTTGCCATGCGACTCCAGCGTCGCTTCTGTCAAGCATTCGTAATCGATTCCTTCCGCCGTGAGCACGAGTCCAAGCTGATTGCTTTTGGTCAGGAATACGGATTCATCGATAAACCGATGAGGAGCGAGCAAGGAGTTGAACGCAGCGGCGTCCTGGTACGCTTTGACGAAGTTCTTAAGCTTTACCACTTCTACTCTGCCCTTTCCCTAAGCGAGAGCCGAAACCATTCCCGCTTCATCGGGTCGTACAGGGCTTTCTGCTTCCGCACCAAATTCAAAACCATAAAGATGTTCGGGTCCTGGCGCGATAAGCGGCGTCCAATCGCACAGAGCGCCAAAAACAGGACAGCACCGGCGATTCTCGAACCGTTCGCACCCACAATGACCGACAAAATGAAGGCCAGGCCCGCAAGCTTCCTGTCGATTCCGACAATCAGCAGCGGCTTGTTCAAAGCTCTTGCCGCAGGCCTGGTCATAATCTTGCGGCTTAGAGCGACTGCACCCAAGTGATGATGGGGGACGCGAATAAAGCGAAAATGAGTCCGAGAAAGAGACCGGACACTTTAGCGATGGTGCCCGGCCCTCCGGCCATCAAGCCGATGCCGCAAATGATGCACAGGATGATGCCGACCCATTTCGCGATTGAGATCATTTCCTGGGCGATTCCCTGCGCCGCCTGACCAAATGAGCTGGATTGGGCAAAGGCGAGCGCAGCGGTTGCTCCTAGAAGGAGCGCCCATCTTGACGTATGGGCAAGAATGCAAGTGTATTTACGAGGCATGTCATTCCTTTCCGTTTACCGGCCAGTTCCGGTATTTGCAACCGGTCCTTTCAAAAGGGGCTGGATAGTAAGGAATGAGCTTAAAAATGGAAAGAAATTACAGCACGTGCAAAAAATGTTTTGTGCTCGACGTGAATGCGTCGCTGTACCATTTTGAGGATCATCTTACGTCGAAAGCGTATGCCCGCTTGCAGTACTACTGCGGGACGATCTCGATACAAGCTGTGGGTTTCTGATCGGGATGAAAGTGGCGAGCCAGTTGATCCTCAGTTCATTCAGGCTGCATACGCTTTAGAATCTTCTCTGTTCAGCTATCGACGGCGCGAAATCGGCTGCGAATCGGCTACCGCAGATCTCATTCAGTCCTCCGTAAACGCGGCTTCGCGTGCCGCCCATTCTAAGCCGGTTGAAAACCCACTCGCATACCTTCATTCTGTATTCACGCGAAAGGTAGATAAATATCTGGCGAGCAAAGGTTTTGAGATCCCGGTTAGCCATGATTTCATTGAAGACCTCGGCCTTCGCGATGCAGCTCGCCTGCCCGCCACTGAGGCACTGGACGAGCGCATCTTAATTCGCGAGGTGAAAGCGAATATGGACGATTGGACTTGTCAGGTCTGCAACATGCGCATTAACGGATATTCCATCGAAGAAATCGCTAAGGAACTCGGCCAGCCACGAAACCGCGTAGCGGTCCGTTATTCCCGAGGACTCGCTAAAGCTGCAGAAAGGGTTTTGAAGTCTTCCCGCGATAAGAGAGAATTGAAGGCTGATGACTGAGGGCTTATCACGTGGTGAAGAAGAAATAATTGAAAGCGCGCTTCGAAGGGCAGCGCTAAACGACTATCCCAATCCAGACGGAAAGGGGTGCCCGGAGGACAAGAACACTCTGAAACGGTTGGCGGCCAAGAAACTGAAGCCAACCGATCCCGTAGTTCAGCATGTCGCGGAGTGTTCTCCCTGTTTCCGCGAAATGCAGGAATTCCGGCGGAAGCTGAAGGGTCACCCTTGGTTGAAGATCTTTGCATCGGCCTTGGCAATCCTTGGCGTGACTGCGGCAATCTTTATGTCAAAGCCCTCGTTTCATTCGCGGCGTAAGGAGTGAGATCATTGCATGAAGTCGCTGGTGCTGCAGCTGCAAGCAGATTGCCTTGATAACGAGAAATCGGTTGTGGAAGTTTTGCGGAAGGCTTTGGTTGTGGCACGCAAGCTGTCGCTTTCCGAACCGCAGGAGTGGATCGAGAAGGAACTCAAGGGCTACAAGTCTGGCGATGCTCGTCCGCCTCATCGCTTGCTCATCGCACAGATCCGAGCCTGGAATCCCTATCATGGCTGGGTACCTATCATCTTTGACAATCCTGATGAAGCTAGACACTTATCGAAATGCTATGTGGGGCAGCCGGTTGGCGAACTCGACGATCTAATCAGGCGCGGGGTGGGAGCACTTGAGTTCCCATTCGATCCAACGAGCTTGCACCGCTTCATGAAAAGTTTAGACGTTCCGGTACAGCCCACTCGTCATCTCGATCGCGCCCGTGTCGGCGGGATACTAGATGCCGTCCGCAATATGGTTCTGGATTGGTGCTTGCAGTTGGAAAAAGACGGAATTATGGGAGAAGGATTGATCTTCAGCGAACAGGAGAAGGCGACCGCTTCGCATTCGAACTACACCATCAACTACAATGCCCCGGTAAATAATTCACAAATCCAACAGGGTAACGCTCATTCGATGCAATCCATGTCTACTGTGGTGTTAGACCTCGAACCGCTGCGTAACCTGGTTCAACGTTTATCGCATGAAGCTGCCAAACTAGGCTTGCAGCCGGTCGATAACGCGCAACTAGACGCCGAAGTTCGAACGGTCGATACACAACTTTCATCGCCACGTCCCAATCGCACAGTTATCGGGGAAGCGTTGCGTTCGATCAGGAACATATTAGAAGGGTGCGCCGGTAGTATCCTCGCCACTGGCCTGCTGAATGAGATTGCAGCGTTTCTGAGGTGACGGCTGACTGCTGCTTGCCGTTGGAGAGAACTTATGGCTCTCAGTTGCGACGGCGGAGTCGCAGCTTATTCCAGACGCGCACAGTCGGCGTTACCCTGAAGACGAGGGCCACATATGAGCATTGACATTTCACCCGAGACCGAAGCTCGCCTGACCGCGACAGCTCGCGCAGAGGGGATGTCAGTTGACGGTTTGTTAGCGCGCCTAATCGACGAGCGTGAGCAGTTGGCTGCAATCATTGCGAAAACCGAGGCTCGTTTAGCGCCAGTCTCTAGAGAAGAGATCCAAGCGAAAATCGAGCGAGGATTCCTCCAGTCGGAACGCGGTGAAGTTGTGGACGGTGATACATTCACAGCCAGGCTGCTAGACGAAATGGAACGTAAGCGACACGTGGGATGAGTCGTTACGTTCTAACCACCCAAGCTCAAGAAGATCTACAGCAAATTCGAGACTACTTCCTCAGAGAAGCAGGTTTTCGAGTGGCGCGTCACGTTCTGGCATCGGTTGTAGCTGCCTTTCAGGCGCTGGCTCGGACACCGGGCCAGGGGCACCGTCGGGAAGACCTCAGTTCCCGTGAGGAGCTTCGGTTTTGGAATGTCTTTTCCTATCTGATCGTCTACCGCATCGACGAACGGCCGCTTACTGTGATCGCGATCCTTCATGGCAAACGAAACGTGGAGCGACTGCTTGAGGACAGATAGAGAAGAGCTTTTATCTAGGTTCCCAGATATTGTTTGACAACCGATTTGGCCTGGCGGCGTACATCGCGCGTTGATTTCAGCAGTTGATCTCAAATTTCTTGTAAGATTTTGCCGTTCCACGACTCGTCTGAGTAGGGAGCATTCATGTCGCAGTTGAGCAAGGACGGGGCTGAAGCTGCCGGAAGGAGACGTCGTCCATGAAATCTCGGCTAGCGCAGGAGGTCTTTTCGATCGTCGAAGCCGAAGTTCTCAGGCGGCCCGCGCCGGTCGAGTTTGAGATGGCGTACCAGGTCCGAGTGGCAATCGACAGAATCAGATTCGCGATCAAACACATTGAGCAATTCTCGCTGAATTCTGGACCGGGTCAGGAGACCGGTTTTCAGCTCGTAGACGCTCTGGATCGCCTCGAAGCCGCCGACCGCCATTTTCAATCGCGCTTCCATTCAGGAAATACACCAGGTGTCGCTGATAAGAATCGGAATGCTGTAAACGGAAGCTGCGATTCGGGCATAGGCGGAAAGAGTCTGAATGAGCATGGCTGAGCCTGCAAATCGAGATTGTTTGACTACCGAGCGATTCGTGGAACCGGCAATTCAAAAACTCATGCCGAGCGAAATTGCACGGTCCCGCGCGCTCATCGACATTGACGAACTTTCTAGTCGGCTCTGTATCGCTAAGGGTACACTTTACAACTGGGTTTACCTGCGCCGCATACCTTTCGTAAAGCTCGGTCGCGCCTTACGCTTTGACCCGCTCGAAATCGAACGCGTTTTGCAGGCCTCCTCTACACTGGAAGAGGTCGGCAGGAGGTAGAAGGAGCCAATCATGGCACTCTACCAACGCGGCCGTATCTGGTACGCGGATTTTTACGTTCAAGGAAAGCGGGTTCAGGAGAGCACTGGAACCGCAAACCGGCGTGAGGCGGAGAAATTCTACGCTTTACGCATTTCGGAGATCGAGCGGGGTGAATATGCAAAACCCGTCAAAATCACGATTTCAGAATTCGGTCAGCAGTATCTGGAGTACGCGAGAGCAAACAAGCGATCTTGGCTTCGCGACGAGCAGATCATGAAGCATCTGAGCCTATTCTTCGGGAATATGCTTCTCACGGATGTCGGTCCGCTTTCCATCGAGCGCTACAAGATTGAGCGGATGCGGGTCGTTGCGCCCGCTACGGTAAACCGGGAAATTGCACTGCTGAAGCATCTATTCAACGTGGCAGAGCAGTGGAGCATGTTTCGGGGACGCAATCCGGTGAAAGGTGTGAAGTTTCTTTCGGAGAACAACCTTCAGTTCCGCTCGCTGACGGCAGAGGAGGAGAGTCGGCTGCTGCGATGCTGCTCGCCTTACCTGCAAGACCTTGTGACGTTCGCGATCCATACCGGACTGCGGCTCGGTGACATTCTGAATCTGAAATGTGAGGAGGTGGATATCGGGCAGGACGCCATCACGTTCCTGGTGCAAAAAACGCAGCGCATTCTGGAGGTGCCGCTGAACAATGAGGCGGCAACAGTCGTGCGTGCGTGGCAAGCGAACCGCAAGTGCACGTATGTTTTCTACAATCCCGGGACCGGCGATCAGTTCAAGGATCTATGGCTTGGTCTGAAGAAGGCATGCCGCAAGGCGGAACTCAAGGGCGTCACGTGGCACACCTTCCGTCATACGTTTGCTTCTCGGCTAACGCGCGGGGGAGCGGATCTGGTGACAGTGAAGGAACTGCTGGGACATGCGAATATAACAACGACGATGCGTTACGCGCATACCAACCGTGATGCAAAGAAAAGAGCGGTACGGCTTCTTGGGAACGGTAGTGACAAAACAGTGACAGTGGCCAAATCTGAGAAGCAACCCGCATAGTGACAGTAGCCGTAAGTATAGGGAAACTGGTAAGTTAGATACGTGGTGAGGTGCGAGAGTGGTTGAATCGGGCGGTCTCGAAAAGCTCCGCCTTCTTGAGCTTTGCCATCTCCGCAGTTGGCGGCTTAGCGGCCTCGATCAAGGCCGCGGTGATCCGCGCCTTGGACACCTTGGAAAAGAAATTCTCAGCAGTGGGCATAAACCACTTCGTCATGTCGACGTCCAGGGCGATTGCCAGAGCATTGGCGTGTCGCAAACGATCCCGGTCATCTACATCCGCTTTCGCCTTGACTCCGTTCAGACTTTTCGCCACACAAAATGCTAACAAGCGCAACAGCGTGTCTTGATCCTGTTCGAGACACCACTGCCAAAGATCGCCCGATTTCCTTGGTAGCTTCGAGAACCAGTCCTTCCGTTGCTGTTCGAGCGAGATAAACGCAGTGGTGGCGTCCGCTTCACGAAGGTCAGCACGGCTGCTCGACATCTGCAAACAGCTCTTCGTGCGATATAAATGAAGGTCCAACCCGAATTCGCTGAGCACTAGGGCGTGAGCGACGGCGGCTAAAGCAATCTCGGGTTGCTGGGTTAGCTCGGCGGCGATTGCGGCGGTCTTGTGCATCGTGAGCGCTTCGACCAGCGGAGCCGAGTAAGGCGATTGCTGTTCCTGCTCTTTCGGACTGGAAATGGATGTGGGCATTGGGAACTCGTCCGGAGTTGCGCTTGTGCTGGCTAGTTCTGCCTCATCGTCCTTTCGAAGCAGCCCATAACGGAATTCCGGCTCCCCATGGAACCCGACGCTGATCACGACACCACAGGAGGCCTTCACGTCATCGGTGTATGCCCGTTTGCGATCGCGATGGATCGAACGAACCCGATCATCGATTTCCTCAATGCGTTCATAGATTCCGCCGTCGTTGCGCCCTTCGCTGTCCTCCTCGGTCTCTTCATCGCTGAGTTGAGGTTCGAGGAGAGCCCGCTCCTCTTGGAGCCTCCCGAGTTCCGCTTCGGCGTCGGCAGACAGAGGGAGCTCCTCCGCGTAGATGCGCTTCAGCTTACCGAGAGCTTGGTGATCGGTTTCCGGTTGAATCTCAACCCATTTCCAGCCGTCCGCCTTCACCTCTTCTGCGAGGGTTTCGAGCTTCCGGTTGACCAGCCGCGTGGGTTTCGCCGGATCGAGGATGTAAACACCTTGCTCGCCCTCGTGGAATAGATCGCGTTTCACGAGACCGCCCTCCGCTTCGTAGTTGGATAAGCGAGCGAATCGAACGCGTTTGTCAGCAGCCGGGATATCGTTTTGGGAAAGTAGGCGTCGAACTGTATGGGGATTACGATCCCACGGCTGCAACTCACTCCAGATTTGTTCCTGCGTTTCGTGATCATCGGTGAGTGTAAACGCCTGCAATAGTTCCAGACTCATCTCATTTTCACGATACTTCTGGAGCAGCGCAGGACTCACCCGCGCCAACGCGAGTCGCCGATTGACCACCGCTTCACTGACACCAAATCGGGCTGCCACCTCGGCCAGACATTTCCCATTCGCTATAAGCTGCCGAAAATGCCTCAAACTCGTCGGCGGGGTGCATCGGCTCCCGTTGGACGTTTCCGGCCAGGCTGATTTCAGTAAGATCGGCATCGTGAACGACTACGCGGCACGGCACCTCAAAGAGCGGTGACACAGTACCGGCCTCGAGGAGTTGGGACAAGGCTGCCAATCGTCTCTTGCCGGCAATGACCGAGAACTTCCCTCGTGACGCTTTCTTGACAACCAACGAGTGAAGCAATCCCACCGAGGCGATGGATGCGCCAGTTCGTCGATGCCCTGATCGGCGGAAGTGGTCCGTACATTCTCATTCCACGCAAGTAGCTTTTTGAGAGGAATGTCTGTTGTTTCGAATTCTTGAGTATTCGTAGTCATGGTGATTTCCTTTTGTGAATCGGATCAATGGATCTTGTTGGGTTTGAGGCTGGCTAAAGGAGTCAGCCCCGGAAGAAATCAGTCCTTCAGCTCGTAGCAGTCTTCGATGCTGAAAGCTTCGAGACCGCCATCGATGTTTGGCTCCGCGTAGAGGCGTCCGCCGGGAAGGCTTGGGATATCGATTCCGGCTTCGTCAAGAGGTAAATCGCGACCGTCTTTCGATCCAAGCCTCACCGCTTCGATGGCCAACCGCTCCAAATCCTGATCGGGTGTTTCGGCCGAGTCAGTCTCGATGTCGAGGTACACGTTTGCGGTAAAGGCGACTCGATACCGCCAACGGTTCTTCGCAGTGTCCACGGAAGAGGAGACCTGTTCGGTGCCTTCAAACATAGGGATTCCTCCTAGCGAGTGGTCGAGGCTTACCGGCGAAGCCAGTCTTCCGTTTGGCTTCTCGCATTGCCCCAATTTCGTAGAGATCGGAATACGGGATCGGAAAGCTCTCACGGCTTCCCTTCGTCCGGACAAAGAGCGCTGTGGCGTGCAATTCGATCACAACGGCATCGCCACGATGCTTTCTGCACGGCGGCGGTGAGCAAGAGAATCAAAGCATTCGTGATGCGGACGAGTTTGCGGGTAATAGGAGTCATCCGGCCACCCCGTTCCTGTATTGGCTCTGGCCATTCCGTTCGCCGAGCTTGCTGACGGCGGCGAAATGGTCGTTATAGCTGGGAGAACTGAAGGGCAAAGAGGGGGATGAATCGAGCCGGGCTTCGCGAATCACAGTGCTGACAGCGCCGCGCAACTCGTCCGAGGAGAGCGGAGCGGAGGCCATCAGGATGTCGGCCAAATTGTCACGAGCATCAAAAACATCGAAGTCCGGGCGAATGCGCGGATGGGCCTGTTCTTCGAAAGCAAGGGCGGCGTTCGCGAGATAATTCGCAATTCCCGCCGAGCCGTGGAGAGCATCGGAGTGATGCAAGAGCCAAGAAAGGTAATTGTCATTTGCGCAACAAGCGCGGGTCAGATCGATAGCAGTGAGGAGCAGATCGTAACGAGCATTGATTGGTCCAGAGTCCATAGAGAGTCTCCTTTCGGGGTGTTGGGTTCGTCTTCCTTACGGCTGCGTGCGTCAGCCAGCAGCCGCATCAAGCACCGCGTTTACGCGGGCTGGCCTCAACAGCACCCCGGCGCGGCGGTACAGGCGCGGCGACTGCCTTTCGCGCATGTTGTTTGCGCACAGCGGGGTAGCACGAGCGTCAAGGGATCGGGTCGCTTGCGACCTTTTCGGGGGAGCCAATTTTCAGAAAGGGTTTTTTCCTACAGCCTTTGGAAAATTGGGGGGACCGAAAACCCAGGGCGATGCCCTTGACGCCGGGTTCGCGTGCGCGATGCGCGAAAGGAAAGGCAGTTGCCGGGACTGGACGCATACAATACCGCCGAGGGGTTCAAGCGAACAACTCTTCAGACGTTGCTGCCGCAGGCGATCTCGCGGAGGTCAGGCGGAGCGACACCTTATGAAAAAGGGGCGTGGCCCCTTATTCCTAACTCTCGGCTGGCGGTTCGGCGGGATCGCTTTGTTCGCCGTTGGAGCTGGAGCGATCGAGTGTCGGATAGTGTCGGCTTTCAGTTCGACAACGAGCTGCTGAATCGTGTGCTCGATGCTCTTGCCCTTGCCGGTGGGAACCTTGATGGTGCGATCGTACTCGCGTGTGGTCAGCTCGCCCTGCACGAAAACGTGAGCGCCTTTTACCAACCGGTCCGCCAATTGCGCGAAGCCTTTGCCGAAAGCGGCGACGTTATGCCACTGAGTCTTTTCTTTCCACTCGTCGTTCTCGTCCTTCCAGGACTTCTTGGTCGCGACGGAGAACTTGGTGACCGGGGTGCCATTCGGCAGATACTTGGTTTCGGCGTTCTTGCCGATGAATCCGATGATCGAAAGCTGATTGAGGTTCATTGAGTTTTTTCCTTCTTTCTGCCCTGCTGTGCTTGGGCACAAAAACGCGAGGCTGGTTGCTCCCAAACTTGGAAACGTGCTTTTTGGGGGGACCGCAGAGTTTTTCGCCGGGTTTGCGAAAGGCGCAGCCCTTGAACTTTATGGTGGGACCGAAACCGCTTTTTGCGGTGCGCTTTCCTCAGTACGCGAAGAAAAGAAGCGCAAAGCAGAACGGGCGCAAGAGCCGGGCGCAACGGGTGTCGGCTGAAGCGGTGCCAAGCACACCAGGAAGGAAAGAGGAATACGGGACGAACCGAACAGCTTGATCCATTCTGGTGATTGCGGAACGCGTTCCAAACCAAAAGGGGCGAATGGCGGCTCACATCGAGGAGCGATCATTAAGGCAAAGTACGACCGACCCGTGGAAAGAAATCAGTGGGATTCAGCGTACTTCAGTAAGGCTTCGGGCGATGTCGGCGCCGGATGGAAGCTCCACATTGCAGGGCGAACCGGCCCAAACAGTCGACGCTCATCTGTTTGCCACCGGTGTGGGACAAGATCGGTAAGACAGCAGATCCACGATCTCGAACGACGAAGCATCCGGTCACAATCGACAAAAGCCTGATTTTCGGTGAGCGGGGGAGCCGAACCGTTTCTTCGACGAGGTTCACTAGCGGGCTACGTCCTTTCAAGCGCGAAACAGAGAGAGGCGTTTGCGGAGAGGGACGGCTCCGCTAGGGATGGGAGCTGTTCAACGCCGTGTGCACGGCTGCAGCGCGGGAAGGGTTGGTATTTCACCCCCCTCCCGTATGAGACACGTGATTTATTGATGCTGAAATCGCCAGGCGAATCGATACCCGCTCACATAAGTAAATGCGGCCTGGCGGTTGCTTCACTGTCGAAAAACCCACATCCTCGCGGCACCCAGGCACTTACACATGGTTGGAGATGGTCCACGCGAGTTCTTGCGCTCGGACGTGAACGTGCAAACCCTCGAGATTCGGGGGGTCGAAAATCAATGGTGCTGTCATGAAGACCATTCGATGAGTCGGTGAATGCTAATTGCGTCGAGTCCTCTGTCTGAAGTAGCGTTTGAGCCCCTGAGTGCATTCTCATTTGCTGTGACCATTCTGGACGTCAGGGAGCAGTGCGTGATTTTCACCAAAATAGATCGGAATCCCAGAGCGGTCCGATACCACTCGATTGCACCTCTGAGATTGGCAACAGAAATTTCAACAGCTCTAATTTCGCAGGGAGGTGCATGCACAGTAGAAACTGTTCCTGCCTAATGCTTCAAGCCTTTCTTCCGAGATCTGAGCCAGAAAGTAGCAGTCTAGCTGATCATTTCACGGGCCGCCGCCATAAATTGAATGTCGTGAGCTCTTCCTTGCTGCCGCAGGCCGTCTGCGGAGCTTAGGCGGAGCACACTGCTTTTGCTGGATACTGGCGCAATTCCCATATCGTGCCACTGTGAGCGCAAGCCGGATGATGCGGCTCATTGCTCCCGAGATTCTTCTTCCGGGGTTATGCCGTCTGCTTGCGCATCACTCTTGTGGAGATCGAGAGCAGCATTCAACTCTGCTTGCTTCAGCAATAATTCTTTCAGCCGCGTTTCGTGTTCGAACGGTTTTTCCATTTCGCGCCGGTATGCGGCGAGATCGCTTTCGAGTTGCTGAAGTTTTTCCTGTTCCCGTTCGGCGATGCGTTCGAGTGAGCGCAACGCGTATTCAATGCTTTGGATCGTGCCAACCGGGTTGGCCGCATTCAGCGTCGCCGTATAGGTACCGCTGCCACAAACGAATAGCGAGGGGATGGGATCGGGTTCGAGAAAGGACAGCCGCTTGCCTTGGCTGAAGATCCGGAAACCACGGAACCGAGCACGCAGTTCGCGGGCTTTGTCGTCCTTCCAGGTAAGGACAAGATAGGTGAGGGCCTTGGCCGCCTCTTCGCGTGCGCCTCTCCCGGAGTATTCACGATTTCCGATCGTCATCGAGAAACTCTCCGTGTCTTGGGCATTGCGCAATGTAACGTCAGCATGAATGTGAGCAACCATTTGCCGGGAACGCTCAATGCTGTAGGGGAGTTCAGCCATTTGCCGCCTGACGCGGTAAAGCTGGTTTTGGTGGGTGGCACGCAGTGCGTCGAGCTTGCGGATCTCGGTATCGACGCGCACTTTTTCCATGACCGGCGGATTCCCGGAGGCAATGGCTTTGATCTCGGCAAAGGTGAGCGCGGCGTTTTCGAGGTCTTCAACCCGGCGCGTGGAAACTTGGCCGCACATGACTTGAGCGATAAATCGGGCTTTCACTTCGAGGAGTTGCCACATGTAGGCATCGAAGGACCCGGTTGTGACGTAACGAAACACGCGGACGTGGGCATACCGATTGCCTTGGCGCAGGATACGGCCTTCCCGTTGTTCGATATCGCGAGGTCTCCAGGGAGCATCGAGATGAGTAAGGGCGGCGAGACGGCGTTGGACATTGGTGCCGGTTCCCATTTTTTCCGTGCTACCCATCAGGACCCGGATGCTACCGGCGTTCACGGCGTCGAAGAGCAGCTTTTTCTTGGCATCTGTGTCGGCATCATGGATAAAAGCGATCTCCTGTTCGGGGATACCGAGGTGAATGAGCCTGTTTCGGACTTCCTCGTAGACATTCCAGCGCGTTCGATCCGGCGTCGACAAATCGCAGAAGATGAGCTGCGTGCCGCGCTCTGCGGCCGTTTCTTGCCAGACCGTAAAGACGCGCAGGATAGCCCGTTTGAGTTTGGTATCGTGCTCGGGATGTTCGGGTAAACGGACAAGCCGGATATCGAGAGCCGCCTTCCGCCCATCGCCGGTAATCTTGAGCATGTTGTCGACACTCGGATCGATTCTCTCTTTTTTCAAGTCTTCGGCCCGTTTTACCAGCGTCTGGATGTAGCTCTTGAGCATCTCACTTGCCGAGGCCGCTTCGATGATCGGGCGGCCGGTTTCGAGTTCGGGTCGAGGGAGTTGGAGCATATCCGCGGTCTGAATATCGGCAACAGTGCGGAACATGGAGAGCAGCTCCGGCATATTGATGAACCGGGCAAAGCGCGTGCTCATTCGGTACCCGCTGCCATCCGGGGCGAGTTCGAGCGCGGTCACCGCTTCCGCGAAATTCGCGGCCCAGGCGTCGAAATGACTGGTGCCCGTGCTTTCGAGTAACGACGGAGCGAGATACCGGAGCACAGTGTACATTTCGGCGAGCGTGTTGCTGATCGGAGTTCCGGTCGCGAAGACCACACCGCGCGTCTGCGGATTCTGCTGGATGAGCGGATCTTGAGGAACATATCGAAAGCGCGGAACGAATCGGAATTGGGCAGTCCGGCAATGCGCAACATCTTGGAAATATAGGCTAGGTTTTTGTAGGCGTCCGCTTCATCTACCATCAGTTGGGAGATGCCGAGGTCCTCGAATGTAACGGTGTTGTCCTTGTTTTCCCGATTCGCCCGCTTTGCAAAACGGACTTGCAACCGTTTCTTAGCGGCTTCGAGTTGTTTCACGATTCTGCGGTTGTCATCCGCTCCCGTTTTGGCGCGCAGCAGCTCTTCGTCGATCTCGCGGATTTCCTCTTCGAGAAACTGCTTGAACAGTTGATCCGAGAGCGGAAGAAACTCGAAACTGCGGAAGGAAACAATGACGGCATCGTAATTGCCGGTGGCGATGCGGGCCATGGCGCGTTGGCGGTTGCCGTTCGCGAACTGGTCTTTGCCGGCGACGAAGAGATTTGCCTGCGGATAGAGTTTGAGGAACTCGGTAGTCCATTGCTCGACCAGGTGATTCGGAACGACCAGTATGGTCTTCTTGGCCAGGCCGAGCCGCTTGAGTTCCATCGTGGCCGCTACCAGGGTGAAGGTCTTCCCGGCGCCGACGACGTGCCCAATTAAAGCGCTGTCCGATTGGAGAATTCTCCAGGCGGCATTTTTCTGGTGGGGCGCCAGGTCGACGCCCCGCAGAGGGGAACGAGACATTCCGGGAAAGGTCAGGTGCAAGCCATCAAAGGTGCGGAAACGCACGCAGTTGAAGCGCTCGTTGTACTCGCACGCCAGCCGCTGTGCCCGTGCGAGGTCTTGCCAGATCCACTTTTGGAAGTGGTCTTTCAGTTCTTGTTGGCGTTCGCGCCCCGCGAGCGTTTCGTTCTGGTTCACGACTAATCTCTTTTCGCCGTTCGGGCCGGTCACTTCGCCGAAGGCCGTGGGTGTGCGGTTATTGAGTGCTTGTTCAATCAATGTGCTGGCGGTAAACCGGGCCGTGCCGTAGGTCGTCGTATTGGCGGCCGCGTATTTCGGTCCGTAGCCCAGCTCGACCGTCCAGCTCGCGATGCTTTCGGCATGGGAGACCGTGACTTCCTTTTCTTCGGCGGAAAGCAAGTCGCAGAGGAACGAGCGGATATCGGACACGGGAATCCAGGGCGATCCGAGGCGCGCGTCTATATCGCCGGGGTCGAGATCTTGCGGTTGTACGGCGCGGAGCGCCTCGACATTCGGTGTGAATTCGGGTGACAGCGCAGCGGCCGCTTCGGCTGCGTGAAGCTTTTGGCGGACGTTGCCCGAGAGATAGGCATCGGCAGTTTCCCAGACGTTGCCTTCGGGATTGCGAAAAACCAAACCGGCCAGTTCGCTTTGGAGAGCAAGAACGCCCTTCCCAGTAAGGAGGGCCATGCGCGGCCAATCCACCCGGCCGGTTTCGTTGAGACTGACAACCAAGGCTTCCGCCGCAGTGTCAACCTGTTCAACCGGTTTGTACCCCTCGATCGTGCGTTCGTGAAAGACTTTGGTCTTGGTGGCGTGTTTGGTTTCCGGATCGTACTCTTCGAGCGAAAGCAGGAGCGGATGATCCGGATCGCCAGCATAGGCGCGGAAGTTCTCTTTGGACGAAATGGGACCAAAGCGGAGAACGAAGCGATCGTATTCGGCGTTCAGGTGGCGGCGGGCCCGGACGATCTTTTCTTCGGAAGCGTTGTCGAGCTGTGTGCGAAGCACCTCCCGGACTGCATCGCGAATTACCATCAGGGCGTGGATTCTGGTTTCGACTGCTCTGCTCAAAGTGACCGGTTCGAGCGCCTCGCCGTTGCGGATCACCAAGTGGTTGTTGGCCAAACCGTAGGCGCCGTCCTTGATGGATTCGAGTTCGCAGGGCGGCAAAGCCAGAGATATAGGCGAGCTGGTTTGTGTCGACGCGGGGGTGTAGATGTTGGCGGGAAGCTGAGCGACACTCTCCGCGAGTCGCTGGGGGCAGAAAGTACCGGAAAGGGAGAACTCGGCCGCCCGATACTGCGTTCCCTGCAGTGCCGGCGTGCCGAGCATCCGGTGCGGATGGTTTACGAAGTACTCATTAATGGCCGTCGGTCCATCTTCGGTCTCGATGGCCTTGAGACCGAGCCAGGCTTCGGATTCCGGGCGCATCAAGGGCGTGCGGCGCTGCAGGAAGAGAACGTCCGTTATCAACTCGGTGCCGGCATTCGCCTTAAAGGTCGTGTTGGGGAGGCGGATCGCGGCGATCAGGTTGGCTTTGGAAGAGATATATTGCCGAACCAGGTTGTTCTGTTTATCGAGCGTATAGCGGCTCGTGATGAGAGCAACGAGACCGCCAGGCCGGACAAGATCGACTTGCCGACGAAATAGTCGTGAATCGACCGGGTAAGCGAGTTCTGCTTCGCATAGTGCGGGTCGTACACCGGGTAGTTTCCGAACGGCACATTTCCGACGACCACATCGAAGAAGGAGTTGGGAAGCGAGACTGCTTCGAAAGCCGCTTCGCGGATCGTGGAATCCGGGTAGAGCAGCTGGGCGATGCGGGCGGAAATGGAATCGAGTTCGATACCGACGCGGACCGCATTCGCTTCGAGTACGTGCGGCATAAGACCGAAGAAGTGACCAATGCCGAGCGCAGGCTCAAGTATTTTGGCGGGAGGAGCCGCGCCGAATCGCAGAAGCGCATTCCAAATCGCTTCGATGACAGCGCAAGACGTGTAGTGCGCATTAGGTGTGGAAGCCCTTGCCGCCTTATATTCCCCATCAGTTAAAAGGCTTTCAAGCTCGTTGGCCGTGCTGCGCCATTCTTCGGGAACGCGAGGATGAAACACCTGCGGGAGCGCGCCCCAGCCGGTGTATCGAACCAGAATTGCTTTCTCGTCCTCGTTAGCAAGTCTGCCGGCTAGTTCGATTCTCTTGAGGAGGCGAATAGCTTCGAGGTTGGCGGCCGCTTTCTGAAATAGGCTCCCGGCGCCGAGAACGTACTTGGAGGAAATACGAAAATCGCGTTCGAGACGGGTCTCTAGGTGGCCGGCTGGCTCGGCGAGGAACTCCACTCGTTCATCGCAATTTCGAGCGCTGCCTGATAATCCATCTTCTGCACAACCGTGAGTTGATACAGCAGCTCGGCCAGTTGTTCGTTCGCCTGGTTCAGGGCTGGTGACAATTGGCCCGATGCCTCCAAATCCACCACCATTTGGGGAGCTTCGTTCTTCCAACGATTGAGAATCAATCGGCTGGTCAGTGGCAGTGTGGGCTGCATGGATGGAGCTGGTTGTTATTACGATAGCAGCAATACTCTCTTCCGGGGTGTTAAATAAATTCAACTGATCGTTTGAGTAACTCGTGTCTTTCGCGCGCAGCGGCATGAGATGTTTGGGACTATCCTTTCTGTCACGAAAGGTGGGGAGCGAAGGAGTCAAGGCCGGAGCGGAGCGCAGTGCATTTCAGCCTTGACCCCGTAGCTAGGATGGGAAGACCAGCAGACAGACAGCCCTACTTTTCGAAGCAGGAAAGCTGCGTGAGTGCGTTTCTTGTCTTAGTTCCTTTCCGCTCATTCCTGTTCTTGAATGGGTCGGAATGCAAGGGTCTTGGTTCAGCCGCAATGCCGGAAAGAGAAGAAACCTGAACTCTAGATGGGAGCGGAACCGCTCTCGGGATGCAGATCTGCTTTGACGGGGGACCTGCTTTCACAAGCCGTCAAACGAAGTAGTGCCCGCGAAGATCACTGGGGCAAGATGGAGGGGCCGTAGAACGCAGATCGCCTAAGGATGGCAGCAGGAAAACGACGCTTAACACGTTAGGTCAAGCGCCGTTCACATTTGTTTATTGGGGACAATGAGGAAGGACTAGCATCTGCGGCATACTGCGGATTCCGGCACCGCTTCAAGACTGCGGGTCTGGGCGGCACGGGCGATGCGGTCCAACTTGCGGTAGCGCGTGAGCGGAATGCCGAGAACTTCAGCGATTTCCGCCTCTGGAGCCGTGCGCCCTTGGAGCCGCTCGATCCGTTCCGCGACCTGATCCCGCTGCCGGACAAAACGGCGTACCGAACGAGGCATAGGATCGAGCTGACGGAGGTAATCGAGCATCGCTCCACGGATACGGTGCTCAGCGGGGGTTTTGAGCAAGCACTGACGCTCGGGCTGGAAGCGATCTACGGCCTGAATGAGACCGACAATCCCGGCAGAGACGAGATCGTCAAGCTGGACTTTCTGAAGGCACCGTGCGTACATGCGACTGGCGATAAGCTGCACCTGTGGAAGATGCGAGAGAATGATTTGTTCGCGGTTCGGAACCGATACCGAAGCGGCGATAGACATGATGAAACTCCTTTCCGGCGAGAGTCAAGCGACTCCCGCTCGGCTAGGAGCGGAACTGCGCTGGCGCGGAGCGGTCAAGACCGGGCGGTGTTCAGCCCGGCGAAAGCGGAGTCTTGACGGCGAGCACCAACGTGATATGAAGGAGAGCGCGGGAGGAAGCGAGAAGTCTATGCAGAGAGTTTGGAGACCCAGTTCCGACTCGTCGGGTTCAGTTCCCGCATTGCCCAAAATCGCGCTCAAAATATTTACGCGCGACGGGCCGCGATTTGATTAGCGGACTTCTGAGCGGCATAAATTGGGGTTGTGGAAGAGAAGGGAATAGTGCCGAGCGGGTACGCCGAGCTTCTTTCGGCTGTCATTGATCTGATCGAGCAGGGTCGGCGGCTTGCGGCACGATCCATAAACGCTGCTCTGACCTCGACGTACTGGCTCATTGGACAGCGGCTTGTTGAACATGAGCAGCAGGGCAGCGAACGTGCGGAGTATGGGACGCAGATTGTGAAAAGGCTCTCCCGCGAGTTGCAGCACCAGTTCGGGCGCGGTTTCTCCAAGCGCAACCTTGAGCAAATGAGGCAGTTTTATTTGCAATGGCCGATTGTGCAGACAGTGTCTGCGGAATTGAGTGCCCGTGAGCCAACCCAAATAGCGCAGACACTGTCTGCGCAATTGGGTCCTTCCTCCACTCCGATATTCCCGCTATCGTGGTCGCATTACGTCCGGCTGTTAACGGTTCCGGATTCTGCGGCGCGGCACTACTACGAAACTGAAGCCGTCCATGGTGGTTGGTCTGTTCGGCAACTGGACCGTCAGATATCTACTCTTGCTTATCAGCGCCACGCGAGGTCGCCGGAACCCGAGTCTGGAGCCAGGCCCGAATCAGAATTGAAGGACCCCTTTGTTCTTGAGTTCCTCGGGCTCAAGGACGAGTACTCCGAATCCGATCTCGAAGAGGCGCTCATCCGCGAGCTCGAGTGGTTTCTGCTGGAGCTTGGGAATGATTTCGCATTTATTGCCCGCCAGAGACGGCTTCGCATCGGTACCGAGTGGTATCGTGTAGACCTTCTCTTTTTTCACCGACGTTTACGGTGTCTCATTGTCGTTGAGCTGAAACTAGGAAAGTTCACACATTCCGATGCCGGACAGATGAACTTGTACGTGAACTATGCTCATGAGCATTGGACGAATGCGGATGAAAATCCGCCGATTGGCCTGATACTCTGTTCCGAACACGATGCAGCCGTAGCGCACTACGCCCTCGGGAACATTGGTAACCAAGTGCTGGCACGTGAGTACCAGCTCACGTTACCCACTGAACAAGAGCTGGCACGCAGACTCGAAGCACGGCGACGTCAGTTGGACAAGTGATTTGCCGCCGCATCTTCGGGCAGGATTGCCTTCAAGATTTCGGCAGCGGTTCGCTGCACCCCGACATAGCCGAGGGCGATGCAGCGGTGCCACGTGGTGTGCGACTTGTACTCACCCGATTGGCGATCTTTCCAGCTACGTTTGCTCGCCAGTGAGAGGACAGTGAAGTGAGCTTGATTCCGTGCGTTGCGAACTTCAGCATCCTTGCCGACGAATCCAATAAGCGTTACGCGATTGTTTATACATTGCGGTTCTCCTTTTCTTGCTCCCGAGGTCTCTCGGGGCACCCGAAAGCGAGCGGAACCGCTCCCAAGGCCAAGATCTGCTTTTTCGGGGGGACCGCAACAGAGAAACGGAGTAGGCGAACGAAGACTAAGCGGGGGAGCCGAAAGCCGTCAGGACCGCGCCGACTGCAAGGAAGAAGCGGAAGCAGAAGATCGCAGTGCCGCCGGGCGCGGTTAGGCCCGGTTTTTAAGGCCGTCAAGCGACGCTGTGCCCGAAAGAGCTCTGGGGCAGAATTGGAGGAAACCGCGAACGCAATCGAGACCGCTTAAGGATCGGCAGCAAAGGAAAACGACGCTCAACGCATTCGGTCAAGCGCCGTCCATTGAGTGCTTCGTGCGGCCGACGGAAACTAGGACCCGCGGCGCACTGCGGACTGCGGCACCGCTTCGAGACTGCGAATCTCGGCAGCACGGGCGATGCGATCCAACTTGCGGTAGCGTTCGATTGGAATGGCAAGAACTTCAGCGAGTTCCGCCTCTTCAGCCGGGCGTTCTTGAAGCCGCTCGATCCGGTCCGCGGCCTCATCCCGCTGCCGAACAAAACGGCGTACCGAGCGAGGCAAGGGATCGAGTTGGCGAAGGTAATCGAGCATCGCTCCACGGATACGGTGCTCGGCGAGAGTTTTCAGCAAGCACTGACGCTCGGGCTGGTAGCGATCTATGGCCTGAATGAGACCGACAATGACGCAAACACGAATCCATCAAGCTCGACTCGATTAAACGCGGCGTGCGTACATGCGACCGGCGAGAAGTTGCACCTGCGGGAGATGCAAGAGGGTTGTTGTTGACGAATCTTTTTTCCGGCGAGAATTCATTCAACGTGTGGATCAACGACTCTTGCGTGTCGTTTCCGGTGCTGCGTCAGATTGTAAATGGGAACAAGGCACTTCACCTCGAACGTGAGTTTCGACGCGATACGCGTCACAGCCCCACGCTTTGGGTTTGAGCAATCGGGGGTGGGTTTCATGAATGCGCTTGGGATAGGCCAGTGCGGTTCGTCTCAGGATCGCTCCCGGTCCGACGGAAGGCAAAGGTTATCTGCTGATTGATCTCGGGCTGCAGGTCGGCCACCATGGTGGTTGACTGCCGCAACACTCCTCGAACTAGTCGTTCGCTTTAGGCGTGACTTCTTCAGGAAGTTCCATCGGAATGCGAATTTGCCAACCAGCGAGCATCACCTAAAGCTTTGAAGAGCTCAGAGGACGAACCGCTACCGCTGGCCAACGAAGCCATTTCAAAGTTCACTCACAACCGACAGCGCACGCTGCGGAACGAGCGGACCAGTTAGGTGCCCTAGCGTACAACATTCCCGAAATGGTCCCGGCTGGCGCAACGAAATATCGAATTACTATGCGTCCGCGTTCTTCGATTTTCCAATCCATCTTTCCGCGCCGGATGAAGGCCATACGCGCCATGCGCGTCATCTTAACGCGGTGCTGATATATAAATCCGAATGCGGCAAGGCTGAGACGAAGTTCTGACGGCATGATCCGACGAAACATTGGCACGGGCGTACACTATAGACCCGTCCATCTTCATCAGTATTGTAGGCAAGGATTTGGGTTCAAGCCTGTGATCAACGACAATTGAATTTCCCTGCCGGCGACAATTAAGATTCCCGGCAATGGCGGTGTGTAAACCATACAAGTCAGAAGGCTTGAATGGTGAGCGATCAGCAGGTGAAGCGGCTATGGCGACTAGCGCAGAAGTTGTCGTTGGAAGTCGCTGCAGCGAAGGCGGGCATGGACCCGAAGACGGCACAAAAGTACCTGCGAGGACGACGACTGCCGAGCGAGATGCAGCAAAAACATACGTGGCGCACTCGACGCGATCCATTTGCTGATCTCTGGGATGAGATCGAAGAGCGGTTGAGGATTGAGCCGGGTCTGCAGGCCAAGACCCTATTTGAATACCTGCAGCAGAGGGAGCCAGGCCGCTTTAGCGAAGGGCAGGTCCGAACGCTGCAACGCCGGATCAAGAACTGACGGGCACTCGAAGGTCCTCCTCGGGAAGTGTTCTTCGCTCAGGATCACTATCCAGGCGAGCTCTGTCAGTCTGACTTCACGCATTGCCGGGAGCTAGGGATCACGATCAACGGGCAAGCGTTCCCGCATTTGATTTATCACTTCGTGCTCAGTTATTCAAACTGGGAGACGGGCACGATCTGTTATTCGGAAACGTTTGAAAGCCTCAGTGAAGGTTTGCAGAATGCACTCTGGGAGCTGGGCGGCGTGCCGAGTGAGCATCGTTCCGACCGGATGAGCGCCGCGGTAAATGACCTTGTTGATACCAGGGAGTTCACGCGAGCCTATGAAGGATTAGTGCGGCATTACGGACTCAACGGACAAAAGATTCAGGCCGGCCAGGCTAAAACGGCGATATTGAACAACGGCATTACCGCTTCAAGCAAGCAGCCGATCAGGCTTTGATGATGCGCGGCAGCCGTGACTTTGCAACGATAGCCGCTTATGACCAGTTCCTGCGGAAGCTGTTTACGAGAATGAACGCAGGCCGGCGGGAGCGGTTCGCGGAAGAACTGCTGCAGCTTCGGCCGTTGCCCGAATGCCGCCTAGATTCCATGCGGCGCGAACGCGTCAGGGTGACGCCGGGAAGTCTGATCCACGTTCACCGGAACACGTACTCGGTGCATAGCCGGTTAATCGGTGAGATGGTTGAAGCTCGATCAAGTCCGACACCGTTGAGGTCTGGTATGCCGATCGGCAGGTGGAGCAGCTGGCCCGGCTGCGTGGCCGGAGCAAACATCGCATCGATTACCGGCACATTATCGACTGGCTGGTTCGGAAACCCGGCGCCTTCGAGCACTATCGGTATCGGGAGGATCTGTTTCCCACTAGTTGGTTCCGGCTAGCTTATGACGCGCTGCGAGAAGAACATGGGCCGAAGCGAGGAGCAAAGGAATATCTGCAGATCCTGGCGCTCGCGGCAAAGCGCGGCGAGTCGTTGGTAGAAGAAACGATTCGAGCCCTACTCGGCCGGCGCGATCCGCTGAATGCGGAGAGCCTCGCGAACCTAACGGAACAAGGCGCTCCGCCAATGTTCACCACCGTCGAAGTCGATCCGGTATCGCTGGCCGTGTTCGACGAACTGCTCGGCGGCGAAGAGGCGGCGGCATGACGGCGGCGATCACAGATGTGAAGGCGGCACTCACAGATGTGAAGGCGGCACTCACAGAAGGGCTAACGGAACTCCGACTGCCCACGGTCCGGTATTGTTACGAAGAAGCGGCCCGGTTGGCGGAACGTGAAACGCTCAGCTATGAACGCTACCTATTACAGTTGGTAACGCTTACAGTTGGTAACGCGCGAATGCGAAGACCGTCAGCGCAAGCGCATCCAGCGATTGCTGAGCCAATCGCGTATTCCCGCCGAGAAGGCGTTAGCGAACTTCAGCTTGAAGCGACTGCCGCCGAAAGTGGCGTTAGTGACCAAAACCTTACTGGAAGGCGAGTTCCTGGATCGATGTGAAAACGTTTTGGCCTTCGGCAATCCCGATCCTGGGACATTCTGCACCTTCTTGCTACGTTCTTGAAAAGACAAGACATCCTAACTGTCGATTCAGAGTCGACGGGACTGGTTTTCCGACTCTCGTCAATCGAAAGTCCACTTAGAGTTCCACAAACATTGGCAATACCGTTTCCGGCGCAGAGGAAGCACCATGTAACCGACGCTTTGCGCTTCGTACCGCCTGTAAGACTTCGTCCGATTCGACAGCTTCTGCAGAGATCTCCCAAGGCGCCCAAGGCACGACTTGAGTTGCCGATATCTTGCCGGAGTCAATCAACCGTCGCACTACCTTATGGCTTATTCCCAAGCGTTTCGACGCCTCCTCCAATGTGAGGCCTGGGCGGCTTGCTGATTTCGCGTCATAGGTAAGCCACTCATGGTAACTGCGAAGCGAACGGATGCGGCCTTCAGTCCATGTATTTCCCGTGCCGGTTCGGAACGTGAGCCGGTTGAGAGTTGCGGCAATCCGATCGTCCGGGAACTTGCCCGCCATCTGGCGAATAATCTCGATTGCCTCAAGGCTCGTACAACGGCTGTGTTTACCCGTTAAGTTCTTCTTGACCCGAAGCTCTGAATGCCGTCCGCCCGTCCAATGAATCAACAAAACGATCTCAGTCGTTGACTCATCCACATCGGCAATGATCTCCTCAATCAGAATCCGAATGATGCGCTGCTTTAAACGCATCTCCGTGGCCGCCGAGTTCCAAACAGCGGGAAGATCTTGCGCCAAACTGGCGAGCGTTTCTTTGTCCGGTATCCGTGTGGCATTTTCAGGAAGTTCGTTTTGACGCAATCGCTGTTCGACCTCGCCAGCAGATTGCAACGCGGCGTTCCATCGCGCTTCCAACTCAGCCGCCACCAAGCGATTGTCTGGATCGACAGCTTCGTATCGACGAGCTGCTAAGCGTACCTCGTATTGCGCTTGTTCCAGTTCCAGGGAGAGCACACGGTGACGCTGTCGTTGCTGTTCGGCAACACGTTCCGCAACCTCCAAAGCTGCCTTGATGGCATTGCCTTCCACAGCCTTCAGGATCTCAGTAGCAATCGCACGGTCCGGCCGCAAGCCGCCAAACGAGATACACCAGTCGCCACCATGATTAATATGCGCGCCGCGGCAATGGTAGCGTGGCACCTCGCCGTGCGAGCCGCTGTAGGCAACGTGGAGCATCCTGCCGCACCGCCGGCAACGCAACAATCCCGCTAACAAGCTCCGTCCACCCCGGCCTGCCTTTGGTTCCATGCGTGATTTCATGTGCGCGTTATCGGTCAGCATCACTTGGTTCCGTTCGAACTGCTCCCAAGCAATGTAACCGGAATGGTGGTTACGAATCAAGACCATCCAGGTATCGGCCGGCTTGAAGTGCCCTTCGCTTTTTCGCGCCCGACCGTCGATCACTTTGGTTCGCGATTCTGTTTTGCCGAATGCATAAGCGCCGGCATACATCGGATTTCGAACCATGTGCCAGATCGTGTTGTATACCGGTAGCTTCCAAACGACACCGTTTCCGGGCGCCTCCACAACAAGTGCAGGCAGGTTCGTCTTCTCCGCACGGAACCACAACAGCACTTGCCGGGCGCTTCCCAACTCCGCCATCTTTGCGAATACCAGATGCACAGCCTCCTGCACGCGCCGGTCTGGATCCATCTCTACTTTGCCGTTCTGTGTCCATCGGAATCCTACGGGCAATCGGAACTGCAGTTCGCCTCGGCGCGCTTTCTGACGAATCGCCTCCAGCGAACGTTGCCTGAGCAGGTTCAACTCAAACTCACTCATGGTTCCCTTTAGTCCAAGCAAGAGCCGATCATTGAGAACGCCTGGATCGTACACGCCATCCGGATCGATAACGATGGTGCGGACCAGCCCGCATAGCTCGATAAGATGATGCCAGTCGCGGCCATTGCGGGCCAGCCGCGACGCTTCGATGCAGAGCACTGCTCCTACCTGTCCCGTGCAGACTTCCGCCACCAGATGTTCAAAGCCGGGCCGTTCCACTTGGCCTGAACCGGAGCGACCAAGGTCCTCATCGATGACTTCGACCTGTTGGAAACCGAGCTGACGTGCATGATCGGCAAGTCCATATTGCCGGCGTTGACTCTCCTGGTTGTGAACCACTTGGCCGGGTGAGGATTGCCGAATGTAGACGATGGCCCGCCGCTTCAAGTGATCTGGCGATATTTTCGGATTCATCGCCGATCTCCTTTGTCCGACTCAGTTGGCTCAACAGCCGCTGCGTTCAATAGCAGGTCGGCGAGGGCTATGGCGAGTTCCCGCTGTTTGTCCTGCGGCAATAGCATCGGCTCGCTGTTAAGAAACTGCAGGTTCATCTGCATCGTCGATGGCGTTTCCTTTGGTGTCATTCGTGCGCTCCTGTAGCATCGGTTTCAGTGATGCTTTATCGCGTTTGAGGCCCGAATGCAATCTGTCCAGCAATGCGCTTAGCTCGACCAGTGCGGCGGCCGAAGCTAGCGGCGTGCCAACAGTGACGGCAGAAGCCTTTGCGGCGTCGGCAATCCACGATGGGAACCCGCCGACGGTCCCATCCGGTAATTCGCAGAAAATGTACTCTCCATGAGGAAATTTCACCCTTCTCTGAACGAGGAGATTCTGTCCATAGAGGGGATGAAACTGATAGTGGACCTTAATGATCTCGGGTCCATGGGCATTATGTTTCTGGCTCGTCAGGCAGCGGAAAGACGCACCTTCTGTGCGCGATCGGCCAGGAACTGATCGCACGAGGGCGCCGCATCTACTTCACAACTTCGGCATTGCTGGTCCAAGATCTGCTCGTGGCGAAACGGGACCTGAAGCTGAGCCGGTATATCAAACGACTGGCCTCATTCGAAGGCCTGATCATCGACGACCTCGGCTACGTACAGCAAAGCCGGGAAGAAATGGAAGTGCTGTTCACATTGCTCGCCGAGCGTTATGAGCGCGGCAGTGTTTTGATCTCGAGTAACTTGCCGTTTTCCAAGTGGGAAGGAATCTTCAAAGATCCGATGACGACGGCCGCCGCCATCGATCGGCTCGTGCACCACTGTGTAATCCTCGAACTCAACATCCCCAGCTATCGAGTCGAGCAGGCCAAGAAAGCGAAACAGGAAGCGCCGCCCGAATAAGACCCCAGCCTGTGGAAATGACGGACTGATGGAAAGCAAACACCGCTTTCCACAGTCCTTGGAAATCGCTTCGCGATTCCCACATTCCACACAGACCGACGACGACTATGCCCTCTCAAAACCGGGAAAAATAATCGTCGCCAGACAGAAAAAATACTTGACGCCGAACAATGCTCCCTGTTTTGCGGAATCTGTGACTTAGGTCCTGGGCGGCAGGCTATTACTCCGATTGGACAGGGCATTGAACGCCTTAAAGGAAGGCTTACGCCCTTGCACCTTCGGTGCCGGATGGAACAGCAGGGACGAAGATCCCGTACTTAGGCGGCGAGCTGCTTGAACTCGGCGTGGAAAGTCACCAACTCGGGCTGATTTCGCTTTCACCTGCTCGGATCGTGTCCTATGAGGGGGCTTCAGCTCGGTTGCTGTCCAGGTGCTCGAACGTATCGAGCCCTACCTGGTCACTGCGGAGGGATTCAGCAACGAATGGATCGCCAAGGGATCGCGTGGATGTCCACCCGGCTCGGCCGAGTGTGGCGCCTAACTCATTGCTATCATTGGAAGCGAGTGGGGTGGCCTCCGCTTCGTCCTGGTGCTTCGTATCTTTAGGAGTCCTTTGACCCATTGTGAGGTTCGCGCTTGTTCGCAAGAGCGCTTCGCACTCCAGGGCACCACATTAACAGCGCCATCGAGTTCGAAAACGGTCTCGTAACCACGTGCCTGTTTATGAGAAAGCAAGAGACCTCTGGAATAGCAGTCAATTTAATGCGATCCCCGTCCGACTCGTGTGGGGGGTGTGCTTGGTTTGCGTTATTGCTGCATCCCTGATGCCGCGTGGTTTAAGAACACCTACTACCGGCCCACTCCATCACGCACTACACTTTTTCGCGTTTGCAGGTATCGCGCTTGGCCCTTCCTCATGGGCGAGTCGACTGAGCGGAAAGCTGGCGGTCACCGCCAGCGTCATTGGTCTTGGTGCGATCTTGGAACTCCTGCAGCACTATTTTTTTGGCAATGCATACGAATGGGCGGACTTCCGTGACGATAGTGTCGGGGCGGTCATGGGTTCCCTCCTGCTCCCGGCGCTCACCGTTCTGGCTAGGATGGCTGCCCGGTATTGATCCATTCTGCGCAATTCCGATGCAAAGCATAAATCGGCGCTTACCTGGGTCAGTGAGGGAAACAAAGCTGCCTCTGTTGTCAAGCAGTTAGGGCCGTGTCCTGTAGACCGTTCGGGCGGCTTCCGGGGATGCCACGGATAGAGCATTCTCGCAAAATCGCCGATTAACGTATAGGCGCGGTTTTTCGCCGGAAGGCAGAGGCCATGGTCGACGTGAGCAGCGATAGGAGCCCTCTAATTCGGAAAGTCACCCGGCGTATTCGTGGCGTCGGAATGCTTGCTTGTTTCACTGTGACACGGAGAGCAGTGAATAGAATGAAACTCTGGCGCTTGTAGCCGATGCACTGGGCTGAGGTGTAGCGCACCGCCGCCGTACCGGTACTCCGAGGAGCGCGCAACCCACTAGTTCGCGGAACCGCAACGTGATGTCAGTACACCGTGACAAACGTCGGCGCTATGCCCGAAGTACGCCTTATCGGTCCTTACCTTGGGCACGGCGTTCGCGCCGATAGATCCGCTGCTTACACTTCGGGCAATTGGGATCGAAGTCATGTGGACAGGTGTTGCGACTTTGAGCGCTGGCCACTTCCCGTCGCCGCCCGAGTTCCCCGTAAAACAGATTGTCCGGGATCGTTGTTAGGTCCCAAGTCTTCTTGTAATTCACTTACTTCTTTCTTTTATTCGGATACACCAGTCGTGAGCAATCCTGCTGTCAATGCGTGCCCACGTGCTAAGCAGAATTCACGGCTTACATAGTGGGCAGATCTCCTTCTAACCGATCTCCGTCTCCTTCAGAACACCTGAATAGTGTCCCGTCAGTTGTGTGCGGCATAACCTATATAGTGGTTGTTCTCCATTGCTTCCTAACGCTGCCAAAGCGAGATAGTTCGTCAGCCCCGACATAGGCCTGTACCGAGCGCAGGTTCCCAGCGGTGAGCGGAAGGAGTGTCACTCATTCCGACCCCCAAGCAACACTTAGGCGGTCGCTGCTGGAACGATTTGAAATCCGAGCTGGGCGGCTTGTCTCCTCAATCGGAATTCCGCCCGTTTCACACTGGCTTCTTCATACCTGTGAAACGCTCTCGTTGTAAGGTTCTTTTGTGCTGAGAAGGTGGAAGATGATGCGTGCTAGTTTGTGAGCTGTTGCAGTGATTGCTTGAGGTTTGCCGAGCTTGCGCGTGATCCGACGAAAGAACCCGCCGAGGTAATCTTTCGCGTGATTCAGGGAATCAGCGCCCATCCGAAGCGCAGTGGCAACGCGGCTTCTGACACGACGACTTTTTGTATAGAGTACCTTGCCTCCACTGACCTTCTTTTCGGGGCATAGGCCCAGCCAAGACGCAAATGCCGATGCGTTTCGGAACTGCGAGACATCGGTCGAATCTCGCAGAGGATTGTTTGCGCAGTGATCGCGCTGACACCCGGTACGTTTGTAAGATCAACTCCAAACATGCGGTACAACTCGCTGCGCAGATCAAAACTCTTAGGTTCGTATCGGCTCCGCTGGTACGGCGATGCTTTGGTACGCTTCGGCGGAGTGTCTTCCGCATTCGTTGCGCTGTCGAGACAACTTAGCTGCCGTTGGATTTCCAGGTCGATCTCGGCAATCAAATCCTAGTAATAGCGAAACGCAGCTAGCGACTGCTTCAATGCAAACAAATGCTCAGGCCGATAGTCACCTTCAAGTGATTTCGCCACGGTATCTTCGCTGCTTTTCACACGGGAATGACAAAGCCGCGCCAATGTGACGGTGTCACCTTCGCCCGCCAGGATTGCATCCAGAATCCGCAGGCCGCTGAGTCCTGTGATATCGTTCAGCGCACGGTGAATCTGAAGATTCATCTGGTCGAGAGCTTTCTGCATGTGCAGAACGTGTTCGGCAGCCATTGGATGAAGCTGCCGCGGTGACGCCACAGTGAGCGAATCGCGCAGATGACGCCCGGCGGACGAAAACTGCCACGCAATAAGCCGACCGAGTGGAGGTACTGAATCCATTGGCAATCAGAGACGACGGCCTTGCGACCTGGAACGTTCTTCACATGTTGGGCGTTAACCAAGTACACTTCAAAGCCGCGTGACTCGAGGATCTGATAGCCAGCAATCCAATACACGCTCGTAGATTCCATCGCGCATCCCACATTGTTGCAGCCAATCCGCCAGCGCATTCAGGTCGCGAGTGAAAGTGGGGAAACTGCGGATCGGCTGTGAATCCCGATCTGCGTTAACCGCTACGAACAACTCGCTTGCGCCTACGTCGATTCCGGCGGCATCAGGATACAGCACCGGCAGTTGCTCGCATCTTTTCTTACCCTTTTTAGCCATTGCGTCCTCCCGGTAGTTGCCGGCCGGATGCCCAAGGCGCGCAGAAAAGCAAACTCCCAATCGAGATCGTCGCCCGGCGGACGACGTCATCACACATCTGTACGCAACCCCGGAGCCACACTTAACGGTCGGGCTTCAATATTGAGCACCAATGTCGGCGCGGGCTGTAGCTGTCATTCGGCCGGCGCAACATCATCTCTCTTGCTGTTCCTTCCCATCCTGTCTTGCGCAGGCCAGCTGCACGCTTGACAGTACTATTTGCAATACGTCTTCACAATTGCGGCCTCGGCTGGCCCGCGACGACGCTTCTTTCCGTCTAAAGGCCCGCCTCACCCTCAAAACGAGAAGAAACCCAGCTTCGAGGGTCACTTTTAGAACTCGCCATCGCAGCCCACTGGCGTTTCGGACGCGAGAAGGAATTGAATAGTCTTTGTTTACTCGCCAGCCGATCGTACCTTTTATCGTGCGGAGTTTGATCGTTCGGCGCCGTCAATCGTTCTTAAATCCGCCCGCAACCATATTTCAGTAGACCCCCGCGACTATGAAGGAAGGCCGAGTGACGTTATCATCTTCGGCACGGCTGCATGGATTCATATAGATTGGCTGGCACTGCGACCAACGACCACAGAGATTCGGTGTTTTCGATGGTGATTTGCGGAATCAGCCAAGGATCTAAAATCGAGTTACCCGTGCACACGAGAGTACGGATGCGCGCCGCCTTGCTCGCTCGACTGAGCCACTTTCGAACCTGTGTAAGGTATGTGCGTCGGTCTGCTCCGAGTGATTGTGGACTGGTCGCAAGAACATCCAAGCCACCCAGTGGTTGCTTATAACCCGAGCCATTTTCCTCAATCGAATTCATGCAAGAAGACATTCAGCTCCTTTCATTCGCTGACCCTTAGGATTTCTTCGCTGATCTTTCGGAGCTCAATGGACGGAAACCGCCGCAATTCATGCCATTTGCATTTGCCGATAATCACATTCAGGACGGCCGAGGCAGTACGACCAAAGGATTTCGCGCACGACCGACCCAAGCAGCTGCTGAGACTTCAAGACGTGACTGACTTTTCCCGGCACTTGTGAACATCAAGCGGGTGCGGAGCGAAGTTTCTTCCAGAGCGTCGAGAACTTGGAAATCAACACATGTTACCTTCATCGCTCTCGGCAAAGTACTCCGCCCAGCGTGGGCGGACCATCAAGGGCAGTTTACGCCATCTTCCTTTACTGTCTGATCCGCCCGTGCGCGGTTGGCCATTCACAAGAATAGTCGAAGCAAATTATATGAACGGATTCAGGAGCTTAGGAGTTTTTCCCATTTTGGTTTGAAGCTGCGCGTAAGATACTTCTAACAAAATTGGAGCAAATTCATGATTACTCGTCATGCCGTTGTCCTGTTCGTCTCACTTGGAATTCCAGCGTTCAGCCGGACAGACACTACTACTCTTAATCTCTCAACGCAAGGTCGAAATGCGGATTTCTCTAATTTCCCGTTTACGAGACCATTCGCACAAGGTTCGACTTTGCCGTCCACCTGTCAAGTGGGGCAGCTCTTTTTCAATACCGCAGCGCCTGTTGGCACAAACATATTCTCTTGCGCTCGCCAAATACATGGACAGGTGTAGGAAGCGGTTACGCCTACACGCTCCCTCAAGCTACTTCAACCACTCTCGGCGGGGTCACTATTCCTAGCAATTCGGGCTTGAATATCTCTTTAAGCGCGCTCTCGGTTATCTACGGTACAGGAACAAATACGGCAGCGCGGGGAAACGACAGCCGGATCACGGGCGCGCTTCAGGCGGCCAATAACCTGAGCGATGTTTCGAATAGCACCACTGCCCTCCAAAACCTACACTTAACGGGGGCAAGCCCAATGTCGATTTCCGCGTCTACCACGGGCAATGCAGCTACCGCGACGCGATTAGCCGCCGCACCGGCAAGTTGTGTCTCCGGCCAGTACGCTAGAGGCATCTCGGCAGATGGCACACCGGCGTGCGGCACGCCATCCGGCTCAAATGCCTTCAGCGCATTAACGAGCGGGACGAATACGACTCTCAACGGGATCATTAGCAGCGGTGCCAGCCTCAGCACAACCGGTTCTGGGAGCATTGCCGCCACGACAGCCGCAGCTCTGGCAAGCACACCCAACGCTTGTCCACAGGGACAGTACGCGATCGGCATCTCGGCTAACGGCACTCCGACATGCGGCACGCCTGCGGGGTCGAGCGCATTCAGTGCATTAACAAGCGGAACAAATACAACTCTCAACGGCATCATTGGCAGCGGAGCGGGTCTGAGCACAACTGGTTCTGGAAGCATTGCCGCCACGACAGCCGCAGCATTAGCAGCAACACCCAGTGCCTGCCCTCAGGGACAGTATGCCACCGGCATCTCTGCTAACGGCACGCCGATATGCGGCATGCCGTCGGGGTCGGTCGCTTCGATCTTCACACAGTCTTCAACTTCGCTTGGCAAAATCGGAAGCTCGGGCGCTCCTGCCAGCTTCCAAATTAGTGGTCCATCGCCCTGGATTGACGTCAAAACGTACGGAGCTACGGGCAACGGCTCCACGGATGATACGGCTGCAATTCAAAGCGCTATCAACAAACTGCCGCCCTCTGGCGGAACCATTCTCTTCCCGTGCGGTACGTACCTCATCGGGGAGGGCTCGTCCAACGTAGGATTGACCATCTCTGCCTCGCAGATGTCATGGAAGCTGATGGGCCAAGCAGGCTCGAGCTGGGGAAACAGCACCAACCAATGCGCCCGTCTGGTGACCTCTTCCGCCATCACAATCCTCACCGTAGGAAACGGGATCACCACTGAGGGGGGCGGAACCATCCAGGATTTAACATTCGTCGATAACAGCGCCAACAACGATGCGAACTTAGGCATCGCTATTGGAGCAATTCATCTGAATTGCTCCAGCTGGTTAACGTTGATTAACGACGAGTTCGATTTCTTTAATAATCAGAACACTAATCAGGGATATGCCGTATTCTTTGATGGCGGCCGCGACAGTACACAATACCAGAATCACGATTTGATGTTTCGCTGCCGATCCGATCAAGTGCACTATGGCGTGTTAGTAGCTAACGGAAATTCAGACGGCCCAAACATCATGGAATGCCAGCTAGGAACCTCCAGGTATTCCACCCCCAATTACGGCATCTATTGTCAAGCCGTTGCCTGTTCAGCCTTGAATGTTGAGGATACAAAAGCTACGATCTGGGACGGCGCCAATTTGGGGACGGGAGTTTACCTTGGTGGAAGCTATAACAACATCGACTCATTCCGAGCCGAATCTTACAGGACATGCAAGCCTGGCGTGCCATCAAACGGCAACGCCAGCAGTGGTCCTTGCGTGAGAACCGCTAATGGAGGCACTCCTCTCAATACTACCTGCTGCCAAGGCATCGCAGTAGAAATTGCTGGAACGGGGAACCTGGTTAGAGTGACTTCAACGAAATTCCAAGAAACGGTACAAACGGATCCGGGATCTACTCACACTTCCGTCTGGTACGCCAACGGAAATGGCGACCAGACGGCAGTAACGGACAACAGCGCGTCTACTTCGGAGATGTTTTTCGACTTAACGAATGAAACGTTTTCACTCAAACCCATCAAGGCCACAACGGGACAGCGATACGCGTGCATAACTACGTCAGGGCAAATTGTATCGAGCGCTTCGCCGTGTTCTGGAACGTAAACAAGAGAGGTGAAGGTCGGCTAAGTCTCCCGCACTCCCCTGACCTTCTCGCGAACGCGTATGTATCAATCAAATGGAGCGTTCGCGCTTCCCCTCCAGTCTTGCGGGAGCGTAGAGTGCGAAAGTTTCAGGCCTAGATCCGTAGACCTATTTGCCGGTGTAATTCCTAGCCATCCGTAGACAAAATTTGGTCGCATGTTCAAACGTTAGGCAGTACACTAAAAGGAAATGTACTACCTACGATCCGGTTCAAGTTAAAAGACCTTCGACGGGCTCGGACGAACTAAACAGCGCTTTCTAAGCGCTTTGGTACGCCTTAGCTGACATCGGTCTGTTGAAAGGCGGGTTGTGCTGGAATCAAGACCTTATTGGGGCGGGCTAAATTAGAACAATTAAACTGAGAGGCTCGCTCCCAATAGTGGCGTGCGAACAGCCGCTTAACGGCTGTTTGGCGAACGCGCGGGCAATCAGAGCTCCCCAATTCGGGGACTTAGCGCGACATCCATGTCGGGGCGACGAACACTAAGGAAAAAGGAAGATGAACGAAAAAATAAAAATCGGTTATGGATCAATAAGGAACGTTGTTATTCTGTCGCTGCTCCCTTCTGTAGGAGCGGCTCTGTCTCAAGGATCGACTATTTACATTTACCCTTCAGAGAATATTCAGACCGTGGTGAATGCTAACGCAGCGGGTACAACGTACGAAATTACGGCGGGAGTTTATCGGCTGCAGAGCGTCACGCCAAAAGCCGGAGACAGCTACATTGGGCAAACGGGCGCGATTCTCAATGGCTCTAAGCTCGCGACCTCATTCTCACAACAGACTGTCAATGGTGTTACGTACTGGGTGACTGCTGGGCCGACTCAACATGGCAGTGTAATTGGTGAGTGCGACTCGACTCACCCCATGTGCGCTTACCCTGAAGACTTTTTTGTCAATAACCAGGTTCTTCAGCGCGTCGCAAGCTTGTCCGGGGTAACGAGCAGCACATGTTACTTTGACTACTCTGCCGGAAAGATCTATTTCCTGATGAACCCCTCGGGGAAGACAGTGGAGATTGGTATAACACCGACGGCCTTTTCAGCCAGCGTGTCGAACGTTACAATCAAGGGTCTTACTATCCAAAAATATGCCGTCCCCGCGCAGTCCGGAGCAGTCTACGCAGGCACGTCGTGGACCATTTTTAGCAACGCGGTCAGTTTCAATCACGGAGCAGGTATTCACATGACCAGCAATGACGTGATTGAATCGAACTACGTTCATGACAACGGGCAGGAGGGAATCTCAGGCGGCGGCAACCAGATCCTAGTACAGAATAATGAAGTCGCTTACAACAACACGGCTGGGTATAGTTTAAGCTTTGAAGCAGGCGGCGTGTGGTTTTCGAACTCAACCAATCCTGTCGCGCAGGGGAACTACGTACATGACAACAAAGGTATAGGCGTTCATCTCGATCACCAGACTTACAATTGGTTAGTGCAGGGGAACCGCACCCAAGGAAACTGGTCTGCCGGAATTGACAATGAAATCGGGTACGACGGGACGGCTCGTTACAATGTAGTGCAAAGCAATGGGACTTACCCCGGTAAAACGAATCCCAGCATGTGGTATGGATGCGGGATCTATGTTTATGCTTCGCAGAACACTACAATATACGGCAACACGCTCCTGAATAACACCAATGGAATTTGCGGGATTTCCCTATCGCGCGGTAATGGAAATAGGGGAGCTTTTGAGGTTCGAAATCTTTCAGTTCACGATAACGTGATAGTCCAAAGTTCCGGTAGTGCCACCGGCGCGGTAGCAAACAGTGGGTACTACACCGGAGTATATTCAAGTTCCTGGAACAACCATTGGGCATCGAATACATATAAGCTGCCCAGTGCAAATGCGGACTCGTATGTCTGGCGCGGTGGATCCAGCTACGTAAACATGGACGCGAGTTCCTGGCAAGGTTTTGGGAATGACCTAAACGGAACGTGGATTTCATCGACTGATTCGAGTTTCCCCAGCAATGCATTTACAGCTAACGAGGCAGTCCAAACTACCACTACCACCCAAGTCTGGTCGCTTCCGACCACCACTTCGACCCTTGTGAAAACAGAGGGTAGTGGGACCGACGGGACGGTTACACAGGTGGCTGGCCCGATTTTTACGAATTCGGCCTGGTGGTGGAATGTAAAGTTCGCTGACGGCACTGTGGGGTGGTGTCAGGAAAGCAAATTGCAAACAAATTGACTCGGACCAAATTGAACAGAAGGAGAGACAACTCGACGATCTTTGGTGAGCAAGTGCTCACCAGCTTCCGAGTCGTGATCTCCTTCTCCCTAGCCGTTGTAACTTTCTCTATTCGGGGAGTTCACGACGGTTCTCAATCAAATTTGCGGAAGAATAACGACTCAAACGCAATCCTCAACACAAATTCCGATCCATATACCAGATACCGCCGCCAGAGCCTCCGTGGTTCCTGGCCCAGGCGAAAGAACCACTCGAGGCCGTGTTCGCGCATCCAACCCGGGGCTTGTCTCAGCTTTCCGGTGTTGATGTCGAACGCGGCACCGACTCCCACCACGACGGGAACTTGAAGCCTGGACCTGTTCCTGTACATCCAGCGTTCTTGCTTGGGCGTGCTTAAGCCGACCCAGAGCACATCGGCCTTTGCCGACCCAATCCGTTCTAGAATCTCTTCGTCCTCTTTGTCCGAAAGTGTCCGGAACGGTGGCGACAAGGTTCCCGCCACGTCAATACCGCAGGTATTCTTCATAACCCCGGCTAGGAGATCCGGAATTTCCGGAGCTCCTCCATAGAAGAAATGCCGAAACCTCGGACCCGTCGTAGAGCAGAAAGTTTGCATCAGTTCCGGCCCATAGACACGGCGACGAAGCGGGTGTCCTCGGCGGCGACCCAGCCATACAAGGGGCATGCCGTCCGGCACCACCAGATCGGCAGAATTCAGGATTTCCTTGAATGAAGGATCGTGTTGCGCCTCAATAACGCCGTGCATCCCGGTTACGGCAATGAAATGACATCCCTTTCGTTCAGAGATCCAGGCTTCCATTCTCGCTACCACGTCAGGAATTTGAATCGCATTCACCCGCACACCCAGAGCGGTGAACACAGGATGAGATGGAAAGGGCCTTTCGAATAACGGCATTAGTGTGGCCTCCGACTACTCATGCTCACGGCTCCCCGTCCGCAACACGTCCTCATCAATGGCAGGCACTTCCAGAGCTGAGACTTTGCGCCGTATCGCGTGCTCATAGATGTTCGCCAGTATTGGATAGTTCTTTTTTGCCGTGTATTTGGTCTCGTAATCGCGTCGAGCTTCTTCGCCCATAAAGCGCATTTGTTGCGGATGATCCCACGCCCATTCCACTCTTGCAGCCAGATCCGCAGCGTCTCCACTTGTAAAGTGCAGCCCCGTACGACCGTCGTCGACAATTTCCTGCATCGCTCCGATTCGGGAGCATATGACCGGAATGCCGCAAGCAAAGCTTTCAGCAATGGTCACGGGAAAGTTCTCGTACCACTCGCTCGAAAACACCAGAAAACGTGCGCCGTGCATAGCAGCTATGGCTTCATCACGAGGCAATGGACCTCGAAAACTGACCTCATTCAGGCCTCGACGAACCGTTTCCTCTTGCAGGCGCTCAAGCTCAGGGCCGCCACCGATAATGACTAGAGGAATGCGAGGAATGCGCAATCGGCTCCATGCAGATAGCATCGTTCGCACGCGCTCCTCGGAGAGTCGGCCCACAAACAGAGCGTAATGACCCTCGCCGTTCCGCTGCATGCCGGGATCAGGATGCACGAAATTGGGCTTTACAAAAACCTTTTCTGAAGGCAGCCCCGCTCTTAGGAATCTGCCTCGGGCAAACTCGGTGAGAGCTATATAACAGTCCACCTCCCGCGTCCATGTATGCCGCTTACGGTGGACAGATATGGAGAGTGCTATCGTAGCGGTGGCTGCTCGCGAACCGCGATAACAGCCGTGCGCCACTCCACGCCGCAAACTGTGGTCCACGCACTCCTCACAAACGTGACCATCCCGAAAGAAGGTCCCAGCCGGGCAGTACATTCTGTAGTTGTGCAGCGTCTGGACGACGGGAACTTCGGCGTCCTGGCAAGCTGAAAAGATGGACGGGGAAATCATCATGAACGTATTGTGAGCGTGTACAACATCGGGATGTTCTCGATCCAGCAATCCGACAAGATCTTGCCGCGTATCTTCCGACCAAACGGTACGTGCCGCCAATTGTATCCGCTTGAGGCCGGAATAGGTCTGCGCTTCCCAGTTGCTCCGCTGGTATCGAATCACTGTGTGTCCGGCGCGCTCCAGTAATTGACACTCTTGTTCAAAGACGACGTCCTCCCCGCCGGGCTGCTGGTACGAATTATGTACGAGTAATAGCTTCATTTTCCTCAGGTCTTCAGTAAAGAATCTCGGTTATTGAGAGATCGATTCCAGTGGGTAGAAAACGTGTATATTCGTCGGACGGCAGTTGCAAGCCGAGTTGCCGTGGCGCCTGATATCTATATCGTCCTTTTGGCAACTGCGAGCAGCGTCCCGCCGCGTTCGGGCAACATCCTAAAAACAGGAGTCCCGATCGCGAATGTCAGCCGTCGAGTCCACGACTGAGGAGGACGATCAAAGCAGGTCAGGAGTTCGGTGACGCTAAAACCGTGGCGAGCAAGGACGGCGGGAAGGGTAAATTTCGAATAGGCGGCGACATGCTCGGCTCCTTCCCGGTGGCGCCCGAGGCTATACCGAATGTTTGCGGGAAGCGAAAACGCATTTGGAGTCGAGATGATCAATTCACTGTCAGGTGACATAAACTGCCGTATACCGTCCAGCGCAAGTCCAGGCGAGCTCAGGTGTTCGATGAGGTCGCCGAAGATGATCAATTGAAACGTCCTTTGCAGATTGATGGCTTCAAGGTGCTCTACGTCGCCTACGAGCAAATCGTTCAAACCAGCTTTGGTTTGAATCAGATGGACGGCCTCGGCATTCAGGTCAACTCCAGTAACATCGGACGCGACCCTCACCAAATTGGGATGGAGGGCACGCCCACTGCAGAACGCTTCCAATTTCTCCTCCGGAGCGCAATCGGTCTCTCCGATACAGCCGAGATGAAGTATGGTCTTGTTCGTACATCTTTTCAGCAAAAAATCCCAACGCGAGCAATAGCCGGTTATTCGGCTCTGCTGGCACATATCTACGGATTTGGGCATATGTAGCTCCCTCTAGTGAACTGCGAGGCTCAGGATTGTTCACTGACCTTTATTTGGTGATAGGCGTATATAACCAGAGCGCCTGTGGGAATACGTAAAAGTTACGCCGCAGCTGCAGCCACCTTCTTCCTATTCGCTTTGCGCAGTTCTTCGTCGATCCACGGGTATGTCTGTTCAAGCCCCTCGCGCAACGTGATTAACGGCTCCCAGCCGAGTACCTTACGCAACAGAGTATTATCGCTATTGCGCCCACGCACTCCCTGGGGTCCCTTGAGATCGTGAATTTTACCAATATGCTTGCCAGCCACATCGGCGACTAGATCGACTAACTGGTTGATCGTAACGAGTTCGTCGGTACCCAAGTTAAGAGCATCATGGTAATTACATGCCATTATGCGAATTAATCCTTCCACGCAATCATTGATGTACATGAAGGATCGTGTCTGCTTGCCGTCGCCCCAGACCTCAATAGCATTTGAATCGCTTGCTAGAGCGACTTTGCGGCAGATTGCCGCCGGAGCCTTTTCTTTCCCGCCGTCGTAAGTGCCGAGCGGACCGAAAACATTGTGGAAACGCACGATGCGCGTCTGAAACTGATAATCATGCCAGTAATACCGGCATAACTCCTCGGCATATAACTTTTCCCATCCGTAACCGGGCTCAGGCTCGGCGGGGAACGCATCTTCCTCGCGAAGTGGTGCGACGTCGGGATCCTTCTGCTTACCCTGCGCATAAACACAGGCTGACGAGGAGAACAGGAATCGCTTCACGCCGTTTTGCCGACTGGCTTCCAGCATATGGGCATTGATCAGTATGTTGTTACGAGCAATATCGGCATGGAAGGCCGTGATGTAGCCGATGCCGCCCATATCCGCCGCCAGGTTGAAGACCTCGTGCATTGCGCCTCGGGTCGCCATGAGACAGTCGTCCCACCGGCGCAAGTCGAGGACGTCAAATTCGTCCGCAGGAGAGGGCTCATACTCCGGATATTTCAGGTCCACTCCGCGGACCCAGTGACCATCGTCCTTGAGCCGCTTCACAAGATGGTGGCCGATGAAACCACCGGCCCCCGTAACAAGTATGCGTTTTTGTGTGTGCATAAGACACCTTTCGTTTTATGTCCTTTGTTTAAATAGAAGCGCGAGCGTCAATCTGAAGGTAAGCTTCTTACTGCTGCTCAGAGAATAGCTTCCAGTTGAAGAAATTTTCGGTGTATTTTTCGTTCGCAGCAAGCGTCATTCGTGCAACAAACTTATTGATAGGGATTTTGTTGCCGTTCTCAGCTAATGGGCCCGTTGTGGGTTTCGGCTATAAACCTCACATCGTCGTGCCGTATCAGGTGCGAGTTTGACGGCACAGTGACTCTTTCAGGAAGCCGTCTCAGCAACTCGGCAAACCCGAGGATTGCCATAAAGTCGAGATCATAATGAACGATAAGACCGACCGAAAAGAAAGAGCGCAAAGTGATAACGCCGAGTACAGCGGTTGCTTCCAGCGCAAGCTGGCGACGAGCAGGACTGCGAGATGAATGCCGGAGTTCTCGGATCAATGAGGTCCACGTCCCCAGCAAGACTGTGAAAAGCGGGATAAGACCTATAATGCCGACGCCTAGGAGGGCTTCAAGATAAGTGTTATGGACCGTTGAAGTGCCCTGATCTCCGAATTTGGCGAGGACTGTGAATCTTGCGGTAAAGGCGCCCATTCCCGTCGATGGGTGCTTGACGAACTCGTTCCACCCAAAATCCCACCAATCTATTCGGCCACTCAGGGATGCAACCTCGCCTGCATTCTGTCCCCGGCGCATATATTCTTCGAACAATCCACCAGCGCCGGTTGCCAGATAAAGCAGAAGTACTATCGTGGCAAGGCATGCGATCAGTCCGATTTGCCTGGAAAAATAAAGGAGCAGTGAAACACCGAGTAGAAATCCAAGAATTGCGGAGCGCGTTTGTGCCAAGATCATCGTCCCCACGGTGATTGCGAATAGCACAACGTAGAAGAAGCGGCTACCCTTAGTTTGCGGTCTGCGCAGCAGTCTACTTAGGGCGACGACTGACAGGATCGCCGAGACATGTCCCACCCCGTTATCAGCAACTTGGGGCACGACGCCCTGAAGTTGAACACTGATCAATCCAGCCGAAGATTGAAGGGCATCGGCAGGCCAGATGAGCGCTCCAATCCAGATGCTGATAAGCAGAAGCCCGTCTATAGTCCACATCAAATCCAACACGCTCTTGTAGCTGGCAGCCGAAGCGAGTGTGGCCAGAACCGCGGCGAGAAGGACAACGACAACCAGATATTCGAGTGATTTATAGAACGTCCATGCCGGATATGCCGACCAGACAGTCGAGCACACGCACACCAAAGCATAAATGAGAAGTCGCCCGATCAGGCCTCGGAACAGGGAGATCTGGAGAGGAGATCGCCTCAAAAAGAAACGCATTGCCAGGGCGCTCCCCGTAATGCCCATGAGACCAATTCGGTACAGAGCCCAAAAGTCTACAGCCGAATCTGAGATCGCTTGGCTATCCCGAAACCGGAACACGAGTCCGCTTAAGAACACTAAAAACCAAAGCCCATGCCACCAGCTGAGTTGTTTCCACAGGTTGCGGAAGCGCGTGAGACTCTGCTTTCCCAACACCGGAAAGGCAAATGGAGCTATCAGCAGTGCCGGAAAAATCACTGAGGCTTTCACGCCAAAGATCTCGATCAAGAGTGCGCCAAAGACGCCGAAAGCAATCGACAGAACCAATACGCCAGCCGTCGGCGAGAATGATCGAGCTGTGCCGTTCACATTAATTCACAATCACTGTTGGAAAGGGTTGGCGTTTGGGAGCTGCCATATACATCACAGCGGCCAGCCACCCGGTTGTACGTTGAGGAGATGAACTCGCCCTTTCTCTCCCACACGAAACTCTCGCGCACGTGTTTTCTGGCCGATTTGCCGAGCCGCTCACGACCTAGCGGGTCGCCACCAAGCCGGATCATCGCCTTCGCGAGATCCCTGATGACCTGCTCCGGGGAAGCGGCAGCAATCTTTATGCCTGTCTGTTGAGTCACTATAAGGGCAGGTCCGCCGACGTCCAGGCAGATGACAGGAAGACCGACGCACATTGCTTCCGCGCAGACGAATGAGCCTGAGTCATGTAGGCTGGGGTTCAACAGCACATCACATTCCACCATCCTCCCCGCCACCTCCGTTCGAGGCATGCTGCCGAGGAAATAAACGCGGTCAGCAAGGCCCAACTTTCGAGTGAGAGCGATCAACCTGCGCTTCTCCGGACCGTCGCCTATGAGCCAGTATTCGCTTGCCGGAAGCCGGTCCCTACACTGTGCAAACGCTCGCAACCCAAGCTCAAAGCCTTTCCAGTGCAGGAATCTGCCCACGCTGAGCACCCGAAAGTGGCCGCTGTGGTATGCGGGAGGACCAGGGGATTGCAAGATCTCATCGCTACTCAAGGCAACTTGAGAGAGGACAGAAATGTGTCGGCAGCCCAGCTGTCGAAGTTTTTCCGCGGTTTGCTCAGTCGTGGCGAGCGCCACAGTCGCCCGTCGCGCCGCCAGCCGCACGAAAGGATCGAGTTGGCCGAAACTCCGGCCGACGTTCCGGAGAATCTCGTAAATTTTTCCACGCGCACTGAATGACCTCCAAAATCCGCGCGGGGCAGATTCACCGCCGCCCACCGGCCCGAGCACGAACGGCACCGGCAGCGTCGCCAGAAAACAGGGCGCCCAGTACTTTCCCAAGGTGACATGGTGTACTAAATCAAAGTCAACGTGCCGGTGCAGTTTTCTAGCGACAGACAAGGCACCTAACTGCCAAAGGTAGTAATAGAGTCGGACTCCGTATCCTCGCCTTTTCCAAAACCGCGTCCACGCCGGTAGATCGAAATAGACAAAGCGCACGCTTGGTAGCGGATGCTTGGCCAGGGCGATCTCGATGGCCTCACGGTTGTTTGCTCGCGTGATGGCCCACACGTCATGGGACGCGGCGATTTGACGGACCCAATTCCAACCGATTCCCGGTTCTGAACCTTTTTCGGGCTCACACGCATAAGCAGAAACAAGTACTCGCAGCATAATCGCCGTTACAGTTCCATCTCCGATGCAGCCCGCAACTTTTTGCGCACCAGGAAGATCGCGACAGCCAGCGCCGCGGTATTTGACAAGATCATGGCCCACAGCGCTCCACGCAGTCCTGCTATCCAGGTAGTCGGAACTCCGACCAGTACAGCGACGGTACTTGAGGCGCAATAAATCACAAAAATCGATGCGGAGGATCGTACTGCCCGCAGCGTGATTGTCGGCACGACGGCGAGATTCCACGGAAGCGAAGCCGCTGCCACCCAGACCACCAAAGAGCTCAGCCCAATGTACCGGTTGCCATAGAAGAGTTTCAAAAGGGGTTTGCTCAATAGAATTAATACAATCCAGTAGGCGAGCGCCAGCGCACCGAATAAAGCTCCGATTCTCCATGTCAGCTTCTTGAGAGCAGGCAAGCCATTCTGTTGGCGAACACGGCAAGCGTACGGAAGCAGGAACACGGCAAGCGCGCTGAAAGTTTGTGCCACCAGCATATAGAAATTCAATAAGGCTTTGAGTTCACCGGCAGCGGCAATGCCTGAGAACGTGCTGAGCAATGGATAGTAAATGTCGCCAGCAACCGCATTTAGAACCAGGCTGGCCAAGACCCAGCGGCCATAATGCCAATGTTGGTGCGCAACCTCTTTCCAGCTTGGAGGACCCACCCTGACATTTAGCACGGGGCTTAGGAGATAGAGCAACACCGCGCTGCTAGCGAGCGCCCCGAAGGCCATGACAAGAAAGGCCGAGAACGGGGAGGCCATGTTCAGCCGGTAAATCAGGAACATGCCGCTAAAGACTACTGCACAATAAATGATTCCCCCACAGACCGCATATTGCGGCGCCAATTTTACGTAGAATGCGCCTCGGGCGAGCCACATCAGCAGCACGCAAGGTGCCGCGACCGCCATTCCCGCGAGAGCTCCTGGCAAGCTGTTCGATCCTGTAGCTAAGTGAATGAGCCACGCGGAGGCAGCGAGTAAGACGGCGATGGCCAATGCTAGGACGCCGTGAGCGCAAAGGAGTACTCCAAGGTATTCCCGCAAATGATTCAGGTGCTCCGAAGGACCAAAGATCCTCTGTGGCTCGAGAAGCAAAGCTTGATGAAAAGCTGCAAACAATAAGAACACCGCAAACGCGACGGCGTAGCTTCCGTACTGCTCCGGGAGCAACCAACGCGCGAGAAGGATACCTATAAGGAAATTGGAACCCGCGATCAGCCCCTGATCCAGGATCGCCAGAGAGCCCTTCGTTATCCAGAGCGTCCAGCGTGAAAGGCCGCCCAGCGTCACACTCGGCTGTATAAGTGGAGCGATTACTTCGTTAGTCATGGTTCCGCGCGTAGGTGCAACAACCCCACCCTCGTCCGGTCCGTTTAATTTGTGAATTTGGGAGACCTATCCTGTCCGGCGCATAGTACATCCAAGCACCGGACGTTCCTATTAGACCCGCAGCAATCTCAGATGTGAGTCACCAGTTCGCGCACCGGTTCTCAAAACGCTTGGCAAGAAATTCGATGATCGCTCGAGCAGCCTCACTGGTGACATGTGAAACCGACCCCGCAGCGTTTATCACCCGAGTCTCAGTGGTTCCATTGCCGTGCCCCAAGTACATCTTCCTTTGGCGCCGCAGCTCATCCGGTGCCACCTCTTGCTTACGAGAAAGGACGACCTCCTCCGGGGCATCCAGAATCAAAACGAGATCGGGTCTAGGCACCAGTCGACGCAGGAATCCCGCGACCCAGAACGGACCGCCGTATCGATATCGTTGTGGGTCAATCAGCACATCATCGAAATAACGATCAAATACAACCAGGCCGGACCGCGCTAGTAGCGGCAGAATCACGATGCAGTATCCAACCCAATAATCTAAAACGTGAGCGCAAAGCCGTGCGACCGAGAACCAGGCAGAGTGCCGCGGGCGGCTGTGGGGCTGAGTGATATCGCCCGTACCGCTCCTGCGCCAAAGCAGTGACGGGCGCCAGTGGAAAACCCTGACGCGCCGGAAGGTGCGGTCGAGTACTTGAACGAGCTGCTGTATAAGAGTAGATTTGCCAGCTCCGTCCGGACCCATGATTACGACGAACAATCCAGTAGGCTGCCTCCATCTGCGGAAGCATCGCATGCCTTCAGAAAGCACATATGCTGCTGCGCGGAATGGATTGCGCACAACGCTCGTCTTCCACGTCTGCGCATACGTACTTGCGAGCATAGTATGCACAGACCCGTTCGCACACGCCTCGATCACGCGTACGTTCTTTGTGCCGAGGAAGACTTGACTTGCCAGCCGCTCGGCTGCGGGTCGACCTAACTGTTCAATCAAAGCTTTGAGTCGACTCGCTTGCTTGGGCGGAGCTGTCCGTTTCCACGTCTTCTTTGCTAAGAGATAAACAAATTCTGACTCGGGGCCGGGTGTCCAGAAAATTCCGTGTCTGCGGCGGCCGGAAATAATCGATGCGACCGAGGGGGCGGTTAAACCTCCTCTACGTTGTTTTACGATGATATCCACCGCTACGGAATTGACGACACATCCTTCAAACCAGGTAAAGACAAAATAATACGCACCTACCAGATAATTGAATACCTGGACCGGTGTGTAACCCTCCTTTCGAAGGGCACTAAATACAAGCGGCAACGCGCGGATGTCACCCGGATGGACCGCCATGTCCAGATCGCTAGACAGGCGTTCTGGCAACGCCTCCCACGAGTGAAGCACGCAGTAACGAACCTCATGCTTATCGAGGGCTCCGAACAGCGTGGAAAGGAAGTGCTTACAGTTTCTACTTCGCTCGGGGATTATAGGGTCCTGTACCTGTGAAACCGTCACTTTCTCTCACGATCTTCAACTGTAAGCGCAACCTCCCGTTTTACAGGCTTAGGCCAAGCGCAATTAGCGAAACAATTCTTTAGTGATTCCGCCAATACTGCAACGTTAGGTTCGACAAACGAGTGGACAACCCAGTTCGAATAGCCTGGAACCGCATGAACCTCCAGCGTAGCTGCGAGCTTCCTCCAATACTCGCGTTCCCAGTCAGATCCCCGGGGGCGATTGGTTGCTTGGAAGAGTACGACTCGTCCCGGAAAATCGTCAGGGTGATAGTTGCGGGTCGCGAGGTACAGAATCTGGCCGAGGTCTCGCACACGCCGGTGATTCTTGCGGACTAGCAGGTGCAGGCCCCTTGCTTGCAGTAAAAGGGTCCTTAAGAATCGGTCGTGAACATATCCCCGCCAATCGTCAGTTCTCAGTTGCTTGAGATTCGCAAGGTGAAACCTGAGTCTCTCGCGTTGCGAGTCCGATCGTGCATCGGTCGAGTTCCCGGAAGGCAAGTTGGGAGTTTGAGGCTCGATTAAAGCGAGCAGCGCAACCTCCTGACCCTGCGCCACGATTTGCCGCGCCGCTTCGTACGCCATCAATCCGCCCGTGCAAAAGCCCCCCAGATAATATGGGCCCTCCGGCTGCCGTTCCCGGACCCGTTTGACAACCGAGCCGGCTATGTCCTCCAGTTTGAGAGGAAGAGGCAATTGCCTCGCCTCAGATGGTGTCAGACCCACACAAAAAATCGGTTGCTCAGCGCCGAGGTGCCGCGCGAGTGGCAAGTAGATGGGACCTGCATCAACCCCAAAGCAGAAGAACGGCGGCTTTGACCCCCTAGGTTGGATCGGAATTACTGCTGAACGGTTCTGGGAAGCATCGCCGTTGGATACGAGAATAGCTTGTCGCTCGATAGTCGGTGCCTCGAAGACCGCGGCCATCGACAATTGCTTCCCGAACTCCTGATCGATTCGGTGAATCAGCTTCGCAACCAGCAGCGAGTGTCCGCCGAGCTCAAAGAAGTTGTCTTGGATGCCGACAGTACGGGTACGTAGAACTGAGGTCCATATTTTCACCAGCCGGGACTCAATATCATCACGGGGCGCGACGTGTTTCTCCGGCTGCTCGAACTCATTTTCTTCCGGTTTTGGCAGTACCTTGCGATCGACCTTGCCATTCGGAGTTAACGGTAAGCCGTCCAAGAACACGAATCGCGAAGGAAGCATGTAGTCCGGTAGCGCTCGCTTTAGGTGATCGCGCAAGGCTCCTGAGGTAACAGTTGGGAATTGACTGACGGTCAGATACGCTACCAGCCGTTTGTCGCCGGGCGTATCCTCACGAGCTACTACTACATTTTGCTTGACGCCGGGATACGCATTCAGGGCTGACTCTATTTCCCCGAGCTCGATGCGAAAACCCCGCACTTTCACCTGATTATCGGTACGGCCCAGGCATTCGATTTCGCCGTTCGCACGGTATCGCGCGAGATCGCCGGTCCTGTATAGACGTTCTCCAGACTCTTGGTCACGGAAGGGATGAGGAATAAACTTTTCGGCAGTCAGCTCAGGACGATGGAGATAGCCTCGTGCCACACCAGCGCCCCCAATGCATAGTTCCCCGGGGACCCCCACGGGTACCGGCTCCAGATGCCGATCGAGCACGTACACCTCGGTATTGGCAATTGGCTTCCCTATAGTAATCGGGCCGTCGTAGTGCGTGACTTCGGAAATGGTCGACCACACGGTAGTCTCGGTGGGGCCATACATGTTCCAAACCGATGAGGCTCTTTTCAATAACTGGGCAGCAACATCCCGCGGCATCGCTTCACCGCCACACAGGATTTTTAAATTGCTCCCGCCTTGCCATCCCGCTTCCAAGAGCAATCTCCAAGTAGCAGGAGTTGCTTGCATGACTGTGGGATCTGTCCTAGGTAACAACGTTTGTAATTTATATCCGTCGCCAGCGGTTTCACTACTCGCGAGGACGAGGCGAGCGCCCACAATCAGCGGCAGATAGAGTTCGAGGGCTGCAATATCAAATGAAATTGTCGTAACCGCCACAAGCGTGTCGTCTTCCGCCAGCCCCGGCCTCGATCTCACAGACGCCAGGAAATTGACTAAGTTGCGATGGCTGATCTGGACGCCTTTGGGCTTGCCGGTCGACCCCGAAGTGTAGATGACGTAGGCCAGGTTTTCGGGTGTCGCTGCGCCACAAAAATTCGTCCCACTCTCCTCCCGAATGGCAGTAGCCGAATCAACACAAAGCAGTTGACCCCTGAACTCATGGAATTTCGGCCTAAGTGGCGTCTGAGTCACTAACACCTTCAGCTCAGAATCTTCGAGCATCAGGGCAAGCCGATCGGACGGGTACCGCGGATCGAGAGGAACATACGCGCCTCCGGCCTTCAGAATCCCGAGCAGCCCCGCAATCATATCCGGGCAACGCTCCGCGCAGATACCAACCAGCGCATCCGGATAGACACCCAGCCCCGAGAGGTGATGCGCCACCCGATTGGCCCGATTGTTCAGCTCACGATAAGTCAGTTGCTGGTTCTCGAACACCAGCACCGTGGCGTCTGGAGTTCGGTCCACCTGCTCCTCAAAGAGCTGATGAACACATCGATTCGGATACTCGTTGTAAGTATTGTTCCATTCGACAAGCAGCTGATCGCGCTCGGCCGGAGTTAAAAGCGGTAATCTCGAAATGGACTGACGAGGATTGGCAATCACGCCTTCGAGCAAGGTTTGAAAATGGCCGGCCATTCGGCGAATTGTGGCGTCGTCAAACAGTTCGGTATCGTAGGTGAAGCGGGCCTCAAACCCTTGCGGTTTATCGTCTATTGCAAGCTGCAAATCGACCTGCGCCCTGGAAGTACTCCCTTCAACGTTGGCGCGTTCCCAGCACGATTGAGGAGTGGGCGTGCCGGGCGTAACCGAAAACAGCACTCGAAAGAGAGGGTTCCGACTCAGATCGCGTTCCGGTTGGAGCTCGTTTATGACGCGTTCCCACGGCAGGTTGCGATGCTCGTTATCGGCGCGCGAAATGTCACTCACGCGCCGCAATAATTCATCAAAAGTGGGATCCTTTCCTAAATCGAGGCGAATTGCTGTGATTTGGGAGAAAGGACCTATCAATCCCTCTGTCTCGGTCCGATCGCGCCCCGCTACTATCAGCCCAAGCACAATATCATCCTGTCCAGTATGGCGAAAGAGCAGTACCTCAAAGGCGGCCAGCAGAGTAGCAGCTAGCGTTACGCCTTTCTCCTCGCTCAGCATATGAAGTGATTTGCTCACGTTATTCGGAAGCAACACGGTATGGCGCGCGCTTTGGAACAGCTGCACCGATGACCGCGGCCGGTCAATCGGCAGCTCGAAAACCGGAGGAATATCAGTAAGCCGCTTGCGCCAATAGGAAATTTCCTTTTGAAGAACTTCACCCTGAAATTGGGCCCTCTGGAAGCGTGCGAAGTCCCCGTACTGGAAGGGTAAATCGGTGAGCGGCGCCTGTTCGCCGACTGAGTGCGCCTGATTGAGCACATTTAACTCTTGAGCGAGAATATTCATCGATGGCTCGTCCGCAAGGAGCGGGTGCATCGCTATCAGTAAATAGTGATCCTGCTCGGATGACCGCAGCAGACGCGCTCGCATGAGAGGACCTTGGGAAAGATCGAACGAAAATCGCTCTTCTTCGGCAGCTATCCGCAACACGTGAGCCTCATGCTCCTGGATCCCATAGACGCTCAGGTCCGTTATGGGCAGGTCCAGATGGCGATAGTTGGTAATTACCTGGACGGGGGCCCCGTCTTGTGTTGCAAAGGTCGCACGAAAAATCTCGTGCCGCCCGATGATTTCCTGGAAGCTTTCGTTTAGCGCCTGTAGATCAAGCGGACCGGTGTGCCTAAGCAGCAAGATCCGGTTGCAAAGAGGAATGCCGCATGTACGCTGCACGTCCAGCCAAACCTGTTCCTGCGCAAATGAAAGAGGTACGGGGCGTTCGGATGAGCGCGGAACAGAAGTTCCGAGAAAGCTTGCGTCAGCTTCTTCGGAGCTATCATTAACGATACGCGATAATTGCTCAGCGATTACGAAACTCATGTGAATTTATGGAGAACAACAGGTCGTGGTGGCTGAATGCACTCAATCGGGTTTAGCTTGGTGGGTGGCCCGATCTGCCAGTCCCACAAATACGCTTGATAGTCATCTCGCTCCGCGGCAAGAGCCGCAACGTAATTGGGGAATGGGTTAAACGTCGACACCAACCAGTGGGATTTTTCATCTGTGATTTTGCAGGACGGTTCTACCGCGATGGTTGAGAAGTCAAAGGTGTTTAAATCGATCCGAAGACCTTCACCCCTCGCCTTTAGGTATGCTTCTTTGCTCGTCCAGCAGCGGAGAAACGCTTCCCGCCGGGTATTCCACGAAAAGCTGCGCAGCACTGAAAGTTCAGTACATGAGAAGAACCGTTCCGCAATGGCCTCCTCTGCCATATTTTCCTGCATCCTTTCCAAATCAATTCCTACCTCTCGCGTACGAGTAAACGCAAAAAGAGCGACTCCCTGACAATGTGACAAATTGAACCGGAAATCACCGATATTGCATTCGGATGCAAGAACGGGCTTTCCGAAAGGGCCATAGGAAAATCGCAATTGCGCAGGGTCACTACCCAGATAGCGACCGAGAATATTCCTCAGCACACCTCGCGCGAGAACGAACCGATCTCGATCTTTGCCAAAGCGAAATCGTGCGGCGCGGAGGCGCTCGTCGTGCGAAAGGGTCTCCTCTAGGCTGGCCTGTTCGCAACTGGCCATGTCCAGCCTGGAGCGCCAGACGTGAAGCTCGCCCGATGCCAGGGTTAATGAATCAGGCGCTAGGCGCCCTAAGGGAACTGAAATCATCGCGCAAAATTTTGCTTTATGCTGCTCGGCCGGAAATCGAAGACAATAAGATCCGTTGAAGGCCGCCAGCTACAAGCTGGAATCACCATCGAAGCAAGACAAATCCCAGCACTTCGGATCGCGTAAGCTTGCCGTCAACTCCGGGTTGTTTGTCTTGTAAAAAGAAGACCAGGAGGGCAATTTGCGTCCATGAGGACCGGATTTCGCAAGCACTTGCGCCCTTTCCTGGCTAACACCGAGAATCTCCAGCATGTGTATCCCGGCCCTGCGGCAGCGCTCCAGAGCGCAAGAAAGCATGGGGAGTAAGAGCAATTCATCGTCCGCAACGGTCTGGAAGTCGCCTAGACGCATGCGCTTTAATCCATATTTGGTATTGTCCTGACGATAGAAAATCGAGTACGCCAATAACCGCGATCCTTCGGAAATATAGAAAATCCATGCTTCGTTCCGCAGCAGTGCGTATCTAAAATGCCAGTCCAGGACTTCGCGTGTGCGCTTGCCCAACAGCACTCGGGTACGCCTCTTTCTCAACTCTTTCCAAAAACTATCAAAACGCTCATCAAAGGCTGAGCAGAACTGGATGTCGATCCGTTTTCGGCTGTTTGCGATACCTCCGTGAGTGAACCGGTCCCTCATCGATGATAAGGCGGAAAGTGGATAGCTAAGAAGCCTGGCAAACGGAATTTCCTTTGTCGTCAACGCACTTTCAAGAAAGCCCGCAGGATTCGTGATCCAGAAACTCGAACGGTCCCAGTCCCCACTTGGAACAGGCAAGGGTGCAAAGGATTTAAATCCTTCGAACGCATTACCGTTCAAGGTCGTCGTCAGGTATAGATCTACATTCTCTTGAGAGAAGAAATAATCGAGGAGTAGCATCGAGTAGCCGCGATACGCCAAGTCCACGACCCAAGCGCGAGTGATAGCTGCCAAAAGCTCCTTACCTTCGAACTCGTACGAGAACGGAATATTACCGAGGTATCCTACAATCTTGCGATTTGAGTCCTCCAGAACCCACCCAATGGGCCAGCTGTTTGAATACTGCCGGTAAACAGGGTTATTCGCCCATAAATGTTCCCATTCCTCCCGGTTCTTAGTTGCCAGGCCGTGTCGGGATTCCAACTCTGCCACCTGGGCATAATCGCCCAGTGAAGCGTCCCGAAGCTGGACGGGTACCTTGTTTCTCGCTGCCAAAACTTTCATTTCGTTAACGGTCGCCCGAAGCAGGATTCCCTTATAACGCCGCAAAGCGCGGGGATGCGGCAGGGTGAATCGTTGCTAGTTCCTGGTCTGGCGGGTTTACCGCGAGGCGCGTTTTTGTGAGCGGGATTGTATTAAGCTCGAAATGCGTTGCTCAGAATTGAGCGCAATGGCACCTAATACTTCTCGAAAGTTTTGCAAGAATTCCGATATCATCTCAGACGTAAAGATATCAGTCCTATATTGTGCTCGCCCTATAATGCCACTTGGTCGGTCACTCAGTTCGAGGTACAAATCCCACCTCGCCCAACCGCCGTCAAGATCCATGGGAGTCTGATCCCAGTTCGGACCGAGTTCCGGCAGAGAAGGCGCAAGGGTAATCACCATCTGAAACAATGAATCGCGATTCGGATCACGATTGGGCCCTAATTCTTGGACCAGATATTCAATGGGCACATCATCGTTGGAGAGAGCCCCGAGAGTAACCTCCTGGCATCTCCGTAATAATTCGTGAACACTTGGATTGCCGTTTAGATCTATGCATAAAGACACAGGATTGAGAAAATAGCCGAGTAACTGTTGAACCTCGATATGCTTTCGTCCCGCCGGCGCAACTGTGCCGACGATAATTTTCTCGTTCCGATCCGTGTCGCGGGAGAGCATGGCCGTGAATCCTGCCAGCAGGGTGACAAACAATGTCACTCCCTCTCGCTGACTTAACGCCTTCAACTCTTCACAAAGATCCTTGGGGAGCGTGAAGGCACGGATAGCGCCGCTCCACTCTTCAGCTGATCGTCGGGATTGTCTGCTTGGACAATTGGGCAGCGGAAGTTCGCCAGCAAGCTGCTCACGCCAATAAGCCATTTGATTAGCGAATGCTTGTCCCTGCAACCGCTGTCGGTCCCAGTATGCGAAGTCAGCATGCTGCACCGGCAAGTCCGGAAGTGGAGATGCCCTACCGGCAGAGAAAGCCTCATAGAGGGTCGCCAACTCAAGAGGCAATATCTTGTAAACGGAAATTCCATCAACGATGCTTTGGTGCATTGTCAGGAATAACCGGTGCGTCTTTTCGTCGATAGTCACAAGCAACGCGCGTACTAACGGGCCTTGCTTTAAATCAAAGGGCCGGCGGGCATCGGGCATTGCCCATCGTAGAGCCTCAGCTTCACGAGAGCTCTTCGGAGTTCCGCGAAGATCTATGCAAGGAATAGCAACCCCGGAAGGAGCTGGGTGAATCACTTGTATTGGCCGACCGTCAATGGAATCGAAGGTGGTTCTCCACGCTTCATGCCTCCGAATGACTTCGGTAAAACTACGCTCCAGAATGGCTATGTCTAACTCAGCTGTACGGTGAATGGTAATTGACTCGTTGTAGAACGAGGACGCTCCGTCACTCGATAGGGCACGACGCCATACTTGTTCCTGGACGAGCGATAGAGGTGCTGGTTGATCGAGAGGGCGACCGATAATGGTCGCCCCGGCGGCCTGATTACACGTGATTTGCCCACTCACGTACTTTTCAAACAGCCTGCGCTTTGTTTCGGATAAGGAAGTCGGCTCTGACATCAAAGCCCGCCGAGGCTTACTGTCTTGGAGCATCGAACCTCAAGGGTAGCGCCGTGAGTCCACGGAGCCCAAGATTGTCTCTCCAAATCAAAGGACCCTCTTCAAGTGTCCAATTGGGCAGTCGGCGCAACATGTCCTCGAAGGTAAGTTGACCTTCAATCCGCGCAAGTGCGGCGCCAAAGCAGAAGTGGGCTGCCCACCCGAATGAAAGGTGACGGTTATCTTGGCGCGTAATATCGAATCGATCTGGCTCCGGAAACCGTTGCGGATCTCGATTCGCGGCGGCCATCACGGCAATTGCTGCCTGCCGCTTGAGAATCTTCTTTCCTCCCAGTTCCAAATCATGCGGAGCGAGCCGGCCAGTATGTTGGCTAGGCGGTTCAAAGCGCAACATTTCCTCTACTGCTGAAGGAATCAATGATAGATCCGCCTTCAGGCGCCTGAGTTCCTGAGGGTGGCGCAGCAGCGTCAGAACTCCGTTTCCAATCAGGTTCGTTGTTGTCTCTTGGCCCCCGACCATTGTGATTATCGTGTTTGCGACGATCTCTTCGTCACTCCAGCGCTCTCCTTCCGCTTCGGCGGTCAAAAAAGAATGAATTAGACCTTCCCGCGGACGCCGGCGAATCTCCTCGATGGCGGCTTGGAAATATTTCGTCATCTCTTCAACGCTGCGGCGGACGCGGGGTGCATGCTCGGGGTTATGCTGAAAATTGCCCAGCATCTCGGCAAAATCTTGGGACCAGGCCTTCAGCTGGGGTGCATCGGCGACCGGCACGCCTAGCATCTCTGCGGTGACAGTGTAGGGAAGCGGTTCAGCAAGATCCGCTATTACATCCATTCGCCCCTTCGGCACGACCGAATCGACCAGATCCTTTACAATGTCCCGGATATGGTCGCGAAGAATTTTGACCCGATGAGGCGTGAACGCATACGAAGCGAGACGACGGATTCGAGTATGTGTGGGCGGATCCAGAAACAGCATCTGCTTCACCATGACATGGGCAATTGGAGCCAGTTCTTTTAAGCCAATATTCGCCAGATGCTCCGGCGTCGGCGTCCGAGCGGCGGAGAAGTCGTGGAGCACAGCTACGACATCCGAGTAACGAGTTACGACCCAGGCATGAAGAAACGGATCCCAGTGAACAGGATCTTCGGTCCGAAGCCGGTGGAAGAGTGGATACGGATTGGCCAAGACCTCCGCATCAAGAAGCTGCACAAGACTCAGGGGCTGTGTCTTGGGTGCGGGGCACGCAATACTGTTAACTGCCACTCAGATAACCTCCCGGCGCTGCCTAGCTCAGTACCTTGCATCGCGTTCTCAATTTCTGCTTCGGTTCCCGTGCTGGGAAGCGCTCCGCGCATACGCATCAGGTACCTTCGGGACTTGGTTGCGCAGACTTTGCACGCTTCTCTGCAACAACCATCACATTTCCGAACAGCCACAGCATTCTCTTCGAGACCGCAACGTATAGTTTCCGCAAAACGCGATGCAAAGCGTTAAACTGCGCGAGTTTCCACTTAGAAGCCGTGCAGACATGTCGCTCCAATGACAAAATGTCAAATCCTGCGTCCGCTAGAAGTCCTTTCAGTTGCCCAACTCCAAAGCTCTTTTCCACAGTCCCTCTAAAGTAATCCCGAATCTCCGAAATCCGACGGTACGGATTATACGCATATGGCTCATAGAGAAACAGTCTGCCTCCGGGTTTCAAGACGCGCGCAGCCTCCGCAAGCGCTCGAGGGGCGTCGGGCATATGATGTAGGCTTTCATTGAATACTACGAATGACACAACCTCATTCGCTAGTTCGAGATGTTGCGCGTCGCACGTTAAGTACTTTGGCGACGGACGGCCGAAACGATCACACCGCGTGCGGGAGATTTCCAGCGCCACTTCGTTGATATCGTTCGCGATTATTTTGTAACCGCGCGTGGTCAAATACTCGGATTCTCCGCACGTATTAGCGCCGACGTCGAGAATCCAATCTGTAGTATCGGCTAGCGCGGTTTCTATAAGACGCACTTTTTCTGCATAACCCGGATCGTCCAGAACCTTGCTCATAACATCAGTTGCGAGATAGCGTTCACGACGCTTGCTGATTGCTGAGCGCTCGAAGTTTTGTTCCTGCTCTGTAGTAATGCTCATCGGGTTGTCATCGGCACTGAGTTGCCTCTAATCGCTCGGGCGGCTAACGCCTCGCCGCCAAAAAGTTCTCGCGAGGCGACTCTTTGGCGGTGGGCAAACGCCTTCATGAGCGAAGCTTGTCTGGTCTTGCAAGACGTCTTGCGGGTTTACTCTCATCGCGAGTCGCGCTGCTGCCCGTTTTTCGGTCGCTGGAACCGGCACGCGGAGCAGACGCATGTGCGGCCATACCTATGTGGCATGTCCGTTGTATTTGCTAAATGGCTGAAAGGCCTATCGGGTTCGGTCCAGCGCTACCGGACGCGGTGCTTTTCAGTGCGTTTTCAACTTCTTCTTCGCTCATGGCATTTAGGCGGAGATACAGGAGACGCTCAACTTCCGACGCGAGCGCCGCCGTCGTCGGAGACTCAAAGAGGACGCGCAAACGCAGCTCGACCCCGAAAGCGTCCCTTATACGTGCGATCAGCTGTGTTCCCAATAATGAATGGCCACCGAGCAAAAAGAAATTGTCCTCACTACCGACCTTCTCAACACCGACCAGCGGCGCAACAATTTGTGCGATTCGATCCTCAATCGGGGTGCGGGGCACAACGTACGCATCGGCATAAAGGCAATTTGACTCGTCCGGCATAGGCAATGCGACGCGATCAATCTTCCCGCTTGCATTAATCGGAAGCGAGTCAATGCGCACAAAGGTGGCGGGAACCATGTACTCCGGTAATCGGCTGCTCAAGAAGTCTCTTAAATCTTTATCCGTTGGACGAGTTCCCAGTTTCGGCACGATGTAAGCCACTATGCGCTTTTCGCCTGCGGCATCGTCTCGACCGACAACCACACTCATCTGCACGGTCGGATGCTCTGCCAGCGCAGAGACGATTTCATTCGGCTCAATGCGGTAGCCCCGGATCTTGAGTTGGTCGTCGAGCCTACCCAGAAATGAGATCTGACCATCCGGCAGATAACAAGCCACATCCCCGGTCCTGTAAAGGCGTCCATTGCTTCCGCGATCAAACGGATTCGCGATAAACTTTGCTGCCGTGAGATCCGGAGCATTGAGATAGCGTCGTGCTACCCCAGCTCCGCCGATGTATATTTCTCCTGGTGCACCGTTTGGAACCTGATTCAAGTGCTCGTCCAAAATGTATATCTGCACATTCGAGATAGGCCGGCCGATGCTGGGGAGCACCTCGCGGCGACCATTCGATGGAACCTGACCCGACGTGGCAACTACGGTGCACTCCGTGGGTCCGTAGTTGTTGATCAACTTGAACGGCAAGCTAGCGGACGGGTAGCTGCGCAAAGTGTCGGCACCCGTCAGCAGGACACGGAGGGCTGTTTCTCGCGGCCAGTCCAGCCTTATCATGCGTTCGGCGAGCGGCGTGGGAGCAAAACCGATGCTAATGTTTTCCGATATCATCCAGTTCCGCACAGCCTTAGGATCGCTGCGAATACCGTCAGCTGCCAGATGCACGCTGGCTCCCCCCGTGAGATACGGCCATAGCTCCCAGACTGCCGCATCAAATCCGGGGCTTGCCAACTGACTTGCTCGATCGGAAGGCGTAACACGGAATTCCCGCTGATGCCAGGAAACGAGGTTCAGAAGACTCTTGTGAGTGATCTCGACACCTTTCGGCCGCCCCGTTGATCCGGATGTATAGATTATGTATGCGAGGTGCTCGGGCCTCGCGCTACCGCCAACCAGCTCCTCCAGCGAATGAGAGGCGATTTGCTCTTCGTCACTTTCGAGATCGATGGTTTGCCAATTGCCGCCAGCAAACCGGTTTGGGAGACACTTCCCAGTAATCAAAACCGCAGGTTGAGCGTCGTTCAGCATCCAGGCAAGACGCTCTTCGGGATACGCGGGATCTAAAGGAACGTATCCGCCGCCGGCCTTTAGAACACTTAAGAAAGCAACAATCTGCGCCGTGGAACGCGGGAGGCAGATGGCGACGCGGGTATCCGGCCCGACTTCTATCGAGCGCAAATGGTGACCCAGTTGGTTAGCACGCCTTTCAAGGCCTGAGTATGTCAGTTCTTCATTGCCTGCCACGATCGCTATCCGATTCGGTTCAGCGGCGGCCTGAGCCGCTATTAGCTGCGGTACCAATGCGCCTTGACCGTGTGTCTCTTTGCCGGCGCTCAGGATCGCCGATTGGTGTTGATCGGCGTCGTTGGGTCCGACGGCCGAATCTAAAAGTCTGCTGCCCATTCAGGTTTTCTCTTTTCTCCTAAGCGCTAGAAACGCCATAAGCTCACGGCAGCAACGCCGCTAGCTAACGTGCGCTTCGATCCTTGTGATCGGTTGTTCACTACTCGTTGTCGGTAATAACTGACCATTGGTGAGATAACTCACACCTTGGCGATTCGATACGTAATCCAGCATCTCGCGTAGCGCATCCCACAATCCGATGTCATCGATCTCCCATGAGTGCCCGTACAAGTGCCAGATTCCGCCATCCACTAAAACTTGGTTGAAGAGCTTTTTCCCGAGGTCAACCCAGTTATCTATCCGGCTCAGTTCTGTGGTGAACTTCCACAAGCCGTCAATATTTCTCGCCCTTCCAAGATCCCTCAGATAACCGGCGGTGGGGTGAGGAAAAGCCTGTAGGCTGGTAGGCATTTCGAAAGGGAGAAATGCGGTCTTTATCGAAAGCATCCAAGTCGTGCGTGCCCCTTTATATCCTGCGCACTTTACCTCCCTAATCACATGCCGGTTGTAACGTCCGTTCGGATAACAGAACATTGGCACTTCTTTGCCGATTATCTGTTCGAGAGCTTGTTTGCAGGTGCTCACCTCAAGCTTTAATTGCCGGTCAGTTAACAGCGTCAGAAGTTCGTGCGATACGCTGTGAGCGCCGATTTCAAAGCCTTCAGAGGAAAGGTCCCGCAGATTCGCGTTCGTGAGCTCCTTCTTTTTCATGTAACAGGATATCGGGATATAGAACGTTCCGGTAGCCCCTCGAGAGCGCAACAATTCGGCAATTTTCATGTCGCGAGCGTCGCCGTCGTCCCAACTGGTCGTGACAATTCTCGGTCGAGGCGATGTGCCCGAAATCGGCATCACCGCCCTCAATCCTGCTTCTTTGATGTATCCAACCAACGGTTGTACACGGACAGATCGTTTTTCCGAGTGTACGTAGGCTGTTCTCTCAAGCTCCCCAATCAGGAGATTTCGCCGAAGATCGATCGCGGCCCGATTCTCCTCTTGAACAAATTGGATTACAGAACTCAAGAGATACAGCAAGTAGGTCGCCTCTTCCCTACGTTCACCAGAGAAGCTGGTCGCCACCTCTTTGTTAAGGGAAACTGCTGTTTGCAAACCGAAATGGAAGATGTCCCAGGAGTTGGGTGCCTCCCAATGACTCGACTCCCAATCAAACAACAGCAATCGTCCTTGACTTACACGAGTGTTCCACGGAGTAAAATCTCCGTGACTTATCCCGCAGCATATTGTCCGCCCGTCAAGCTCCCGAGCTGAACGGCGCAGCACTTCCTGCCCTAACTCCTTCCACTCAGGGCCGAGTAGCGCAACAGCTTTGCTCCACTTAGCGCCCATTTCGTCGACCAAACTAACGCCGGGCCTATCGATTCGCCTTACATTCCAGAGCGTCTGCAGAAAGGTCTTATGCATGCTACTGAGGTTTGTGGGTGCGAGGTTCCCCTGCAGCGAGGACTGGAAGAGAACGTAACCTTCGTTCCACACTCCGGCGTATAACAGATGGGGAACATGCGGGCGCAGCGCCGGAAACGTCCATAACCTTTCCAGAACGTTGGCCTCATTCCGCACTCGCTCGGCTGCAGCGAGGGTAAACGGAAGTTTCAGATAACCCAGAATCTCCCCATCCGGTCGCATGACCTGCACGGTCAGCTTCCGAACTGCGGCCTGCCGCCCCAATGACAACGCAAAGATAGGCTGCGCTTCTCCCGTAACTTCATGTACGAGGCTTTCCAAAGGCAACCTGCCTCTCGAAGCAATGAAAACCGTAGGCCGCCACGACTCTCTTAACCCCGTCTGCAACATTCCCACCAGGCCTCGCTTGACAACTCGCGGAATTAATCTATGAGGTTGATAGATCTGGCTTGCTGCGACGATTACTGAGGCATTCCCCTCAGGCAGCAGCCACCGGGCGGTATTGCGTGAAGGTATAACGATGAAAGAGTGAAAGTGTGCATAACCATGATCCTTCAGATCATTCGTCAATTGGCGGCGAGGTGAGAACGTAAACACTGGAGGTGACCCAACCGTCCTGAGACCGGCGAACCCTTCTTTTCGGCGAAGCGGCTGTATTGGGGATCCTAAGAATAGCTCGAGCGCCTGATGGAGCATGGTTCTCATCAACCGAATACGCTTTGACGCTTCTTTGGACTAAAGGTCTCGCCGATCACTGTGGCTGGCGGGAGCTGGTGTAGCGGACGCAAGCGAGGTTTCAACAGCACAGTCGATGTCCAACACTTGCATGCCATATATTTCTGAAAAATCAGGTTCGCGCCTCTCCGTATGGCCCCGCACCGATGATCGCGACTATAGAACCACTCATCGATGTCAAGTGTTGACCCAGCCGGAGAGTTCTTTCGATCAAATATGTGGTTCAGCGGTCCCAAGCACATTCAAGCTACGCTCATTGGCATGTGCTTCATCGCGAGAACGTGCTCCTGAAACCCAGGCAGCATTTAAGCGGCACCCGAACCCCTGAGAACGGCCGGGATCGTTTGCAGCAGGATCTGAAAATCTAGCCAAAGAGACCATTTCTCTATGTACTGCAGGTCCAACTCCATCCATTTTTCAAAAGGAATGGAACTTCTGCCCCGTACTTGCCACAAGCACGTGATGCCTGGCTTCACGCTGAAGCGTCGGCGCTGCCAGTCTTTGCTGAAACCTTCGTAGTCTCGAACAGGCAACGGGCGTGGCCCTACCAAGCTCATGTCGCCCTTCAAGACATTAAAGAGTTGCGGCAATTCGTCGATGCTGGTCTTTCGCAAAAATCTGCCGGTGGGGGTGATGCGAGGATCATCCTTTATTTTGAAAACTGGACCGGCAACTTCATTCAAGTGCTCCATCTCGCGTATCCGCTCTTCTGCACCCACCACCATGGTTCGAAATTTGAACAAGTTAAAGGGGCGCTTCCGCAGACCGACTCTCTTTTGAATAAACAGAACCGGCCCCGGCGAAGTAAGCTCAACCAAAATAGCCAGAAGGAGAAAAATAGGGAAGAGCAAAACAATTGCAACGAAGGAAATCGTGAAATCCAAAGCGCGTTTGGCGAAAATTGGCCAACCTTCTACCCAACCCGTCGATTGTGTGATAAGACGATCTCCCTCTAGTTCCTCCGCTGAGCAATGAGCTATTTTCAAATCGAAGATATTGGTAAGTATGCGGACGATGACGCCTTGCTCCTCGCATGATGCAGCAATACGCGATGCTTCTTCGTGCATCGAACGGAATGGCAAAGCTATTACGATCTCGTCCACCACGCTATTTCGCAGAAATTGTGAAAAGCTGCTGATATCGGATAGCAGCGCGTAGCCACTCCTCAGGAAGTCGTCCATACCGTGCCAGTCCCGATCCACGAACCCACTGATCCGGTACCCGAGTTCCGGGCGACAAGCAATCCGACGAGCAAATTCAAGCGCTCGAAGGTTGGTTCCGACGATAACGACATCTCGCAAATTGCGCCCGCGCTTTCGCACGAACGTAAGGACAATCCGAAGCATAAGCCGGCTGGAAACAGTGGCGCACGTGCTTCCCAGCCAGAACACAACCAAGAACGGCAATGTCACCATCTGAATGCGGAAAACGATCGCGCCAGCGAAGATGACAGAGGTACCTACAGAGGTGGCCATGACGACATTGATAACCTCACGGCCACGGCTGGAAAGCCTACGAGAGGTATACAGCCCGGCCAAGCGGAAGATCAGGTGCCACAGTAAAACCAAAACCGAAAAAATGGCAAAGATCTGAATTTTGATGCGCATGGAAAAGAATTCCGTCGTACTAACTTTGTGGCTTTGATGTAGGACGACTAACGCGGCCAATAAGAAGGCTACTATCATCAGGACCAAATCAAAGAGCTTCAGGGCCTTCATCAGCAGCCGGCGGGGGGTATTAGTCATCGCGACGGATCACCATGAGCAACGTTGGGAATAGATGAGAGACTTGACACCTACTGGATCGCACCAGCTCCTGAGCGGATTGGGAGAAAACAGGCTGGTTTCTAAGGGCCACGACAGACAAGGACAGGCTATTATTTCTGGTGCACGCCATTGGCACGCAACAGCACTCGAGACACTTTGGGTTTTAGAGCTTCCGGTAGAGCAGTTCTGGAATCGGAAACGTACGGTTGTTCAGTATCGCCCCAAGTAGCTTGACCTTCGCGGTTTTGAATGTTTCTTTGGCTATACGCGCCGTTTCACGTCGCGTGGAGTTAGCTTCCACTACCAAGATCACTCCATCAGACATCTGTCCGAGCAGAACCGCATCGCCATTGGAAGCAGCTGCAGGCGCATCGATCAATACAAAATCAAACTCTTCTTTTAGTTCCAGTATCCGCGAGCACAATCGATCAGAAGCAAACAGACGAGGAGCCTCTCCGGCCGGCATGAGCCAAAGGTTCCCGCCGGCGACTCGCCTGGCGAAATCTTTGATCGGCTTCGTTTTGATCACCGCGTCCGCAAGTCCCGGAAACTGATTGATTCCACAGAACCGGTGAAGTAAAGGCGCGCGCAAATTGGCGTCCACCAGGCATACCGAGCTTGACGTCTGCATTGCAAGAGCTTCACCTGCGCGAAAACAAATGTCACTCGAACCAGTGCCTTCTACGCTTGCAAAGACGACGAGTCTGGGAGAACAGGAATTCGGAAACGTGAATACACGCTGAACCATCCTTGCCACCTCCTCCTGACCTTGTCGGCTCAAATCGCTCAAACGACCTTCATCGCCAGATAGGTGATCTCTACCGAATGGTCCGGAACCCCCATCTTCCTCAGGTTTGGCGATCCCTTCATCCAACAGGCGAGGTCCGCCTAGGTCAGCGACCCCAATTCCTGTGGCAGCAACCTGAGAGGCTTTACTGATTCCCGACTGATCGGTTTCTAACCCTGCTTTTCGCAGCGCATCATGAATACGGCTCATGCTTAGCTTGATACCTCGATTCGATCAGTAAGAGGGCTATCGAACCCACCACACGGTGATACATACGCTTCGACCGCTCACATTGGTCTCTCTGGAAAGTTGTTCTGGAGCCTCGTAGAGGTCAAGAGACATGGGTCGGCACCCCGTTCTTTCGGGGCTGTGGAATGGCAGCGAGCACAGGAATGTCCAGAATCAATCCGACTTCATCAGGCGTCCGGAAAGTAGAGTCCATGCGTTCAGCGGCAAAGGCTAATCCCACGCTCACGAGCGCAGCCAAGAGCACGCCCAGGAGCACCGTCCGAGAGCGATGATTTGAAGGAAGCGAGGGCACAGTCGGCGCCTCTGCAATCGCCACATTGAGTATCCGCCCACGGTCAAGCGCGTCCGACATGCGCGCCTCTTCCTCTTTCCGGAGATAAAGCAGATAATTTTCTTCCGTTGCCTTAATGGTGCGAGCAAGATCGTTTTGGACCATCGCTTTCTGCTCAAGTGATCGGGCATTTTCCTGATACGACTGCACTGCAAGAGCCGTCGATTCAGCCCGTGCCTGCAAGCCGGCGAGGTCGGCCTGAGCCTTTGCGAGTTCTCCCCTATTCCACTCGTACGTTGGATCGCGATCGGTAGTCTCTTCATGCAACTGCGATTTCTCCGCCGACGCAAGGGCGACGCGAGTTTGGGCGATCTGGGCTTCGAGTTCCTGAACCGGCCTGTAACTCGGTTCGAATTTCCCCAACAACTCGGTGCGTTTTTGCTCGAGTGTCAATAGACTGGCCCTCAGCTGTGAAAGAAGCGGGCCGTCATCGGCATTACGAACTTGAGTGACCATGCGGGTCGGGATCGATGTGGTTTCCTCTTGCAGTCTGCGAATACGTTGCTCAGTTTCTGCAATGGCGGCCTCCGTTTGCCTCAGCGTTACTTCAAACTCGGCAAGCTTTTGAAGCGCAATCTCTTTCTCCAGCGATGCGGAAACTACGCCCGCGCTGTGGTTGAAATCGACTAACCGTGCTTCAGCTTTGGTCAGTCCTTCCCGGTATCGCTCGGTTTCTTGTTGAAAAAAATCGAATGTCCCTGGCGGCCGATGAACAGCCACATGCTTCTCGAGATAAAGATTGGCCAGAGTGTTAACGACCAGGGCCGCTAAGTCTGGATCTCGTGACTGATAATTCACTGCAATGAGGTTGGTCTTTTTCAGCACCTCGACCCTCAGCTCCTTGTCTAGCGTACGAACCGCATTCGCAATTTGTACCCTTTCTGCCGGAGTAGGTGACGCCGTGTGTGCGTTTGTCTCAGCTGCGAGTGTAACCGGTGGCGACGAGGCCACAGGATTGCTATGGCCCAACAGAAAATCGCCTGGGTGGGATCCGGCACTGACCCCTTGATCTGCGGCTACTTCGTCAGTCATCCCGGTTTTCTGGAGCCGAGGCGCCATTCCGAGATTCTGAGGCTGCTGCCGGAATTGAAACTCAATGTGGTGATTGCTGGCAATGTCACTTCCGTCTATCTTCGCCGGTTCGAAAATCCACTGTTTTGCAGCGCTTATAGCCGCACTCATGAGTAACGCATTGCTTTGGGCCTTATTTTTCGCGTGCGCTTCGATTACGCGACCCCTTTCATCAATTGCGACTTCAACGTCGACCTGTGTACCGTCAGAGATAGCAACAGAGTCGAAGAGCTTTCTGTCCGGCAAAACTTGCAGAAGAGGCACGGCTGAGGGACGCGTCGGGGATAATCCCTCATATCGCTTCGTGGGTAAAGGGCCAAGCGCCGCGGTTGGAAATCTGTTTGCACCCGGAGATTCGCTGCTACCCGGCAGCAAGCCAGCGATGAGGCCCAAACCAAGGTGATGTTTTGGATGCTGAAGATCACATGCCAGCACAATCTTCTCCAGCAATTCTCTACCCTTAAGTAGCTCTACTTCAGAGTTCAGCTGTTCCTCACTCACCTCGGACGTCGATTGCGGCAGAGCAGTCGCTTCAGGAGTGACGATGGGGTCGACTCGATCCCGTTTAACCAATATCTTCATTGCTGCCTCGTATTGGTTCGGCAGCAGCACTGCTGTGAGGACTGCTCCGCAAAGGATGCCCGCAAACGAAAGCAACATCAAGCGCCGATGTCGAAACGCGATCGCCAGAAGATCCCGCAATGTGGGAGAGCGCCCCCCGTAGCCATTGAGATTGCTGACGATCAATTCTTCCATTTCCCCTCCTGTGCCGTTCGTTTCGCCCATTCGCATGTAACCGTCAGTAGCGTGTCACTGTCATCCCAATACCCGGGTTTGGGATGTATTTCCCAAATTTTGAAATGCCGTTTTGAGGCACAAAAAACATGTCTCCAGGCTGCAAATGTAAGTCCTCGCTTAAATTCCCGGCTTTGAACATCTTCTTGACATCGAGTTTCTTAACCTCAACCCAGTTATTCGATACGCGCCGGAAAACAAACACCTCCGAATGTTTCGAGTTGGATGTGAAGCCGCCGGCGACGGCTATCGCCTCGGTTACCGTCGTGTCCTCCCGCATGTCATATTTCCCGGGGCGCGCAATTTCCCCTCCTGCAATGAAGTAAGGCTTCTCAAAGTCTTTCATAACAACATTGATAAGCGGCTCATGGAGAGTTTTCCCGTAGGCCGCTTGCAGCAGCTCCTTCGTTTCAGGGACGGTCTTCCCCGCAACGTACAGATCACCCAGTCCAGTTACTGTTATGTATCCATCCGGTTGAACCGTCACCGTCTGATTGAATTCAGGCGTAAAGGGAAAAGTCAGATCGAAAATATCGCCTTTGCATAATGCATAACGCGGATTTCTCTGTTGCAATTGGGATTGGCCCGTCGCATTTCCACTCCCGGTGGTCATATCAGCAGTGGCTTGCGGCGGATGGGCAGCACCGGTTCGGGCCTGCTTTTCCGACGCTGCGAAAGCGCACACGACTATTCCCGGGAAAATCAGAATTACGATCGAAACTAGACGAACCCAAATCATGCTTATCCTCTACTTTTTCCTGTATCTTTTGTCTCGGAGGCACTCACTCTGCTTCCATTAACGTCATTCTTGCCTCGGCCAATCGATCTGGTTGCCATTCCTCTTGGACGTGGAGAGCTGCCAGCATGACGTCTTCCGGATCCGGTAGCGTAACTGTGCTGTCCGGGCAGATTGTCTGGGCGAATCCCTCGCTTCCGTCCGTCGTGATCGAACATATGGCATCAGTTTTCATTCCGTTTTTTTCCCGCGCCTCCGCTCGTCTCGGTTTGATCCGTTGATTCTGACGATTCCACTCCCGTCCGTGATGCTGCAGGGGAATCAAAGTTGTCAGGTCGATCACGAACTCCAAGGGGTTCTATCTGTCCGTGAATAGATTCAAATACCTGCCTTGTTAATTGGTATACGTCGGTAAGCATTTGATCCATCTTTAGAAAGCGCCCCAAGATTCGATCCTCCCGGGATTTGGCTTTCGTCCCGATAAGTAACTTCGTACGGGCGTAATCCGAAAGGCTATGCGTCCCAGCCGCATCGCACGCCGACTTCAAGCAGTCGTATTCCTGCTCAGTCACTCGGAAAATCACACAGCGATTTCTACGACCAAGTGTTGCCACTGATTTACGTTAAACGCGTCTCTTGGGAACAGTAAGTAGAAACCAAACCGCTGTTCCTACCGAACGGTCTCCCGCGAGAGAGTTCTGCGTCTCGCGAGAAAGTTTCACAGTTTGCCTGATCAAGGGGATTCTGGCTTTGATGTACAAACAAGAGATCTTCGATCACTCTGGATCGCTGCCCGTTGCATCTGGTATTCGTGACGGATCCGCCCTTCCTCCAAAGGCTTGCACTAATCGTGCCGTTAGCCAATTCAACCAAGATTAGAAACGGGCAGCAGCGGATTGATGCAAACCCTTCTGAGGGGTCGCAATTGCCTCGAGTAGATCACGTTCAATCTCTACAGCGACGGCACGTTGCAGCATGTCCACGTTAATGACTACCCTATATGGCGCCTTTTCTTTGGCCAGAATTCCTTCCAAGCCAGAGAGGGGGCCTTGGGAAATGCGAACCCAATCTCCTATTCGTAGAAATGGGCACGGCATGATTGCAAGACCACTGCTAACTATGAGCCTCACTACTTCGATCTCCCTCTCACTTATGGGGCAGGGTGAGCCCCCGAAACCAACAATTGACATGACGCTTGGAACATTCAGTACTTTAAACCGATCCTCGAACTTAAATCGGCAAAAGACATACCGGGAAAACAGCGGCAGCTCGAGTGTTTTCAACCGATCCGACCAGTGCCGTCGGGAGCAGTAAAGAGGCACGTAGGCCTCCAAAGACTTTGCGCGCAATTGCGCTTCTACCGATCGCTCATGTTGAGGCTTAACGGTCAGTGCAAACCAAGTCATCAGATGCTTTTGTGTGGGCTTCCGCCATTGTGACCCCCGTGTCGGCCTACCTAAAAAGAACTCTGACGAGAAAATTCTATATTCTGTTAGTGAGCAAGCTAACACGCGCTTAGGGACCTAGTATGTTACAAGGCGAATACATTTATCAACCCGTTAAAGTAATAACATCGTGCTCGCAGTACTACAAACTATGGCATTATCAACCCGTTAAAGTAATAACATCGTGCTCGCAGTACTACAAACTATGGCATTAGTAGTCTTCTCCGCTAGTAAGTCTCCACACGTTATCCGCTCACAGTATCGGACAAGCTCGCGATGTTCGAACTGCCGCATCGATCTTTATTCTTATGTTGGAATGCACATTTTAATCACGAATAGAATAGCGGCGCGCCACGCTTGTTCAGTGTGAATTCTGTACAATGGTGATAAATTAATCGGTTACTCTTTCGAGGTAACATGATCGGTTCGGATTTTATGGAATTAACTCTCTAAGTGACGATACTGCTGTCACTAATGCGTCAAGCCGTGCCGCGAATTATGGCGGAGAGCGGGATTCGAACTTCTTACAGCCTCAATAGAACCCCAACTTGCAGATTCCAGGTTGCCGTGAGTGCCATATTCGCTATAAATCCCGTCGCGCATTGCGCACCGCTGAAAATCTCAGACCTACAGCGGCGGATAACGGTCGACCAGCATTAATGCCTGCCGCTCTAGCACCCGCTTATCGATATTAAATGGCAGGAGCCGGGCTGTGACTCGGCCTTCTGCCGTGAGCGGTTCGATCACGAATTCTCGAAGTGCGAAGTGTTGCATCCAATCGTGGCGTCCCGGATGTGAACAGTGAGACGAACCGGCCCGTCTCAGGGTCTAAAGAACCGCTGTCCCTGCCCTTCCAGACGTTGCAGCGTAGACAGGCATAAGCAAAGTTATCCGAAGTGGATAGGCCCCCCGTGCTTGCGAGCGACGATGTGGTCTACCTGGTGCGGCGAATACGAATCATCCTCGTGCAGGAGGCAGTATTCGCAGCGATGCCGAGCACGCCTTGGAACGAAATCGCGAATTTCGCTCGAAATATCACTCGGCAAACTGCGTATGCTGATGAGCGCGGGCCTTGGCCAGAATGAGAATGCGTTCGAGCTGAAGGTAATCGTCGAGTTCGGACTGCTCTTCCGCCAAAATGTCCCCGTCCTTGTTCTTCGCGATTAGCTCCGCCACTCTGCGCGCCGATTCCTCCGAGGGACGGAAAGGCGACAAGGCCCGCCGGTGTCGTGCCCGCAGCGAAAAAATCGACTATCTCGTCGTATACGGGGTGCCGGCAGTTTAGGACGTATTCACCTGCGTTTTCTTTGCCCGACCGATCGAGGCCTTTCAGAATAGCGCTCTGTATTGAGATGGAGGAGTGGGCTCACAGAACGCTCGAATTGCGGAGCTTCTTTCGGCAATTCCCAATCGGGAGGGTCCCAGCAGAGTATTACGCTCACCTCTGCGGTAAGGTCACGCGAGAAGAACTCTTCTTCGAATTCCCGGACGCTACGAACGCTGCTCGGAAAAAGGCCTAGAGAGCGGAGCTTGGGAGTTGTCGACTCCGGGGAAGTTGGCCGGCGGATCCGCGTTGCCCTGGGATCGGCTGACAAGTGGATTTTGTGTGGGGGGCCTCCATGTCAGGCGTTCTCCGTTGTGCGTCGATCACGCAATGGAGGTATCGCCGAGGATGACCACCACGTTTACTTGTACAAACAATACTTGCGGATTCTGTCGGTCCACGAACCTTGTCTTTTCATCATTGCCAGCCTTGCCGCGCCGCACAATACAAAACAACTTCGCTCCACGTCTGCTGTTGCACCGGTTACTGCTCCGAGTGGCCGTTTCCGGTGCCTTCCTAGAGAAGAAACTTTTTAGTTCGTGATTTCGTGACCTTTAGCCAGGGAGCCGCGCGCCGCGTGAATTCGCGTACGGCCCCTTCCAACTGAAGGCGCGATTGATAGAGGTCGTACAGATGGAAACACGTGGAGCATGCGCCACGAATGCCGCCTCTACCGTCACGCTCGGGGTTGTAGCGCGGATGGCGTGAGCACTTGGCCGAAACGTTCTAGTTGATCTTGAGCTTGTATCGAAACTTGAGCGTGGAATTCCTCCCAGAGATGAGGGAGCGAGGGCCTGTCATGGTCCCCGCTCCCAAGGGCGCGTTACCGCGCCCCTTTCTTCTTGGCGGCCTTGCCAGTCGGCTTCTTTGCTGTGGTTTTCTTGACAGTCCTGTTCGCTCGACCGTGTTTTGCAGATTTGGTCGCTTTCTTCTCCGCGCTGTTCTTCTTGGCAGATTTCTTCTGCGGCAACGCAACGCCGAATGCTGCGGCGGTCTCGTTTAGGAAATCGCGCGTTCTTTCCTGAGGCGCTGATACGTGATCGGCAAGCGCCAATCTCACGAACAGTGTTGTGAGACCGCGCTCATCCGCTGCATCGACACGAGATGTGAGCACATCCTCAACGCTCTGACCGGCATCGGGTGTAGCATCATTCGAATCCAGGGCTTCGTACAAATCGGAAACCGCGTCTACGAGCCGGTAAGGATCGCAGTTGATGAGAGCACGCAACAACACCCTAAACTCAGCGGTGGGAATTGGGAAAGGTGCCGCTTGCGCGATTCGTTCGAGTAACTGAAGGCGTTCGGACTTGGTTCGCTCCGCTTTCTCGCGCTCCTTCTGAAATTGCCGTTCGCGTTGCCGCTGCTGCTCACGGAAATCTTCGTCGTTCCCTCGACCTTGTACACGGCTCCCGTGAACCGGGCAGTGTTCGGCCACGCCTATTCGCTTCACTTGGCCAATCCCAGGACCATCGACTACCAGGGCTTCCGTTGCGGAATTGCAACCGCTGCCGGTCTGCTCTCTAGTCGGCTCTGTATCGCTAAGGGTACACTCTATAACTGGGTTTATCTGCGCCGCATACCTTTCGGAAAGCTCGGTAGCGCCTTGTGGTTTGACCCGCTCGAAATCGAATTCGTTTGGCAAGCCTCCTCTACACTGGAAGAGGTCGGCAGGAGGGAGAAGGAGCCAATCATGGCACTCTACCGACGCGACCGTATCTGGTACGCGGATTTTTACGTTCAAGGCAAGCGAGTTCAGGAGAGCACCGGAACTGCTAACCGGCGCGAGGCGCAAAAGTTCTACGCTTTGCGTATTTCGGAGATCGAGCGGGGCGAATATGCGAAGCCCGTCAAGATCACCATTTCCGAATTCGGGCAGCAGTATTTGGAGTATGCGAAAGCGAACAAGCGATCCTGGCTGCGTGACGGGCAGATCATGAAGCATCTGAACGCGTTTTTCGGCAACATGCTTCTGACCGACATCGGCCCACTTCCGATCGAGCGCTACAAGCTTGAGCGGATGCAGGCTGTGGCACCGGCCACTGTCAACCGGGAAATTGCACTGCTGAAACGTCTGTTTAACGTGGCGGAGCAGTGGAGCATATTCCGAGGCCGTAATCCGGTGAAAGGTTTGAAGTTGCTTTCGGAGAACAACCTTCAATTCCGGTCATTAACGGAAGAGGAGGAGAGTCGGCTGCTACGCTGCTGCTCGCCTTACCTGCAGGACCTTGTCACGTTCGCGATCCATACCGGAATGCGGCTTGGTGACATTCTGAATTTGAAATGGGAGGAGGTGGATATCGGGCAGGACGCCATCACGTTCCTGGTGCAAAAAACGCAGCGCATTTTGGAAGTGCCACTGAACAATGAAGCGGCAACGGTCGTGCGCGCGTGGCACGGCATCCGTAAGTGCGCCTATGTTTTCTACAATCCCGAGACCGGCGATCAGTTCAAAGATCTATGGCTCGGTCTGAAGAAGGCATGCCGCAAGGCGGAACTCAGAGGCGTGACGTGGCACACCTTCCGTCATACGTTTGCTTCGCGACTCACGCGTGGGGGAGCGGATCTGGTGACCGTGAAGGAACTGCTGGGACATGCGAACATAACAACGACGATGCGCTACGCGCATACCAATCGTGATGCAAAGAAAAGAGCGGTACGGCTTCTGGGTGCTCATAGTGACAAAACAGTGACAGTGCCAAACCTGAGAAGCAATCCGCATAGTGACAGTAGCCGTAAGTCATAGGAAATTGGTAAGTTAGATACGTGGTGAGGTGCGAGAGTGGTTGAATCGGGCGGTCTCGAAAACCGTTGAACCTTCACGGGTTCCGTGGGTTCGAATCCCACCCTCACCGCCAGAAGAGCTCGATCGCTCGTCCATCCAGGCATCAAAAGGCGCCGTGAGACTCAGATCCTTGGCGCCGGAGTTGAACCACGGGTGCGATGGAGAATGATAGGGGGAGGATGGGTGACTACCTTGGAAGGCCCGGGATCGAAGGTGGATGAGTTGCTCCGCACGGCCATTCAGAACAAGCGCATGGTTCGGCTTCGTTATGGGAACCGGGATCGGATTCTTGAACCGCATGACTATGGAATTCAGAAAGGCTGTGTCAAACTTCTTGGTTACCAAGTTGGCGGCTCCAGTAGTGGAAGGCTCCCGAATTGGCGATGGATAGAGGTGGATCGGATTTCCGATCTCGAGCTACTGGGTCGAACGTTTAAGGGTGGGCGAGCCGCTCCTTCTGGAAAGCATCACACGTGGGACCGGCTCTTTATCAGAGTAAGACCGGCAGACGAAGACCCGGCGTAAGATCGAACGTCAGATTAGTGTGAAATGGGCGTGAACCGCACTGCATATCCCCCACCGGGCGCTAAGTTGGCCTTCAGAGACATGGAAGCGTCGACCGTCTGTTTCCGAATGCTGACGTTCTTGGGGCTCTGAGCGGCGTCATCGCCATCAGAATAAATTTCAGCCGTGTAACGCCCCGGTCCGAGAAAGCTTAGTCGAATGTCGATATCGCGCGCATTCCAGTTCGTCATGCTGCCAACAAACCACTCGTTTCCACTGCGGCGAGCGATGGTAATGTACTCTCCTGGCTGGCCGTTCAGGATTTTGGTCTCGTCCCAAGTTGTTGGGCAATGCTTGATAAACTCGAACGCCGGCTGATCCTCGTAAGCCTTGGGCGTGTCCGAAACCATCTGAAACGGTGCTTCGTACACTGCGTACATCGCCAATTGCTGCGCGCGAGTACCCATTACCATTGGGTGCGGCGAGCGCGGTACAAACTTGTCGCGCGTGACGTTATCAAAACCGCCTGGAGTGTAATCCATGCGCCCCATGAGCATTCTTGTGAACGGCAACATGAGGCGATGCTCCGGGTTGTCTCGCATGCCGGCGCGTGACTGCTCCATTCCGAGCACCGCCTCGTAGCCAAGAATATTCGGGTATGTGCGATCGATGCCCGTAGGCTTTGTCGGACCATGGAAGTCGAGCAGAAGGTGATGGTCGGCAGCCCGTTGCGCCGCGCGATAGTAAAACTCGATTCCCTTCTGGTCATCGCGCTCGACGAAATCGATTTTTAGCCCCGCAACACCCCACTTCTCATAGAGTGGAAAGGCCTCCTCCATCTGCGTATCGGCGAGGTTGTAGCTTATCCATATCCAGACCTTGACGTTCTTCGCGGCCGCATAGCGCACTACCTCTGGGATATTCACCTTGCCGTTCATCTGTGTGATGTCATTGGGCGCGAACCACCCAGCGTCTATAAGCATGTACGGGAAGCCCGAGTTGGCCGCAAAATCGACGTAATACTTCATCGTCTCCGTCGTGAAGGCTGGTTTTCCGTCGCGACCGATGCTGCCACTCCACCAATCCCACGCAGTGAGTCCACTGTGAATCCAGGAGGTATCCTTGACGGCACATGGTGGATTCAAACTTGTAATCACGTTCGATGCGATGAGTTTGCCAGGTTGATCACCGACCAGAAGCACGCGCCACGGAGTTTGATGGGGCAACCCGCCCGATACGGCAATTTCCGGATCATCTCCGGGCGCAAGCCGCGACTGGAAATAATGGCCGCCCCAATCGGTCGAAGGATTTACCAAATACATAGCGCTGTAGCCACGCATATCCGCCTCCGTGATCGCCATCCAGCCAACACCCGGGACTTCCATCAGCAAAGGCAGGCCGATCAGCACCTTTCGCGAGAGGCCATTGGGATTGGCGAACGCACTCGCGGGCAGTTTCAGAAACTCGCTTTCGTACATCGTGCGGTAGTGCGGTAACACAAGCGCGTAGGTCGTGGCGTCTTTGCTGATGCGAAACTCCGTGTTCTCGTTTGCAAGGCGAAACTGCCGGATGGCACGCTGGTCCGGCACGATGTATCGGAATGCAACCGCGTCGTCGTAGGCCCGAGCTTCGATATCAAGGTGTCGCCAGAGACCACTTGGCTCTGCTGTCTGAAGCCGCAGGGCATTGTAGTGATTACGAACGATGCTCGCTTTGCCTGTAACGAGCCGATACGTCTCGTCCGTTTGTGAAGCCGTTTGGTTTACTACTTGAACGTTCGCCCCAAGCGGGTGCGAACCTAGTTCGAGCTGCAACGCCGACTCCGTGATGAGCGGTTTGCCGCGATATGTAACTGAGTAAACCAACTGACCAGCCTCATCTGAACTGGGCGGCTCATGTACGGTTTCGAATGAGATGACGAGTTGCCCGTCGGGCGACTTCACAAGAGCCGGGTTGGAGTTTGCAAGAAGAGCTATGCCTTCGAGTGCTGCGGCTAGCGTCAGGCGAGAAATTGAAAAGAGCTTACGCATCGCTGAAACTATATCGCGGCTGAGTTTCAGCGAGAGAACGTTTACAGAACCGGGCCAATTCTCCAGGGAACAAACTCGTGATGGCCGAGAACTTCCGCCTTACTCTTTTCACCGGATGCGATTCTCAGTAGAGAGTCGAAAATCTCTTGCCCAACATCCTCAATGGTGCTGCTGCCATCCGCAATGCGGCCAGCGTTAACGTCCATGTTGTCCGGCATTCGCCGAAACGTGTCGGAATTGCTGCTAATCTTTAATGTCGGCACGGTTGGAAAACCGATGGCGCTTCCCCGCCCCGTCGTAAAAGCGATTAGATTGACGCCGCCGGCTGCCAGACCAGCGAGTGAAGTTGGATCGTAACCCGGAGTATTCATAAAGACAAAACCCCGGCTGCGGATGCGCTCGGAATAAGCTACAACATCTTCGAGGGTGGTTGTTCCAGCCTTGGCGACGGCGCCGAGAGACTTCTCGATGATGTTGGTGAGACCGCCTTTTTTATTGCCCGGCGACGGATTGTCATTGAAACTGCCGCCAAACTGGCGGAGATATGCCTTGTAATAACTGACACAGTCGAGCAACTTTCTGGCGGTATCCTCGTCTTTGGCGCGCCTCAATAGAAGATGTTCGGCACCGAAAATTTCGGTTGTCTCAGCGAGTACAACGGTGCCACCTTCACGAACGATCAAATCGGAACAGTATCCGAGCGCTGGATTGGCTGTAATCCCCGAGAACGAATCCGATCCACCGCAGTTCAGACCGAGAACGAGAGTCGAGGCGGGAAGCTCCGTGCGACGCATGGCGGCCGACGCGTCGATGAAGGTACGGATCTCCGCTCGCGCCCGCTCCACAGCTCCACGAGTGCCACCGCTCTCCTGCAGTGTCAACCCGACTAGACTCTTGGCTGAACGTCCATTACTCTTTCCAAGGTAATGGTCAATTTGGTTGACTTCGCAGCCCAGTCCAAGAATCACCGCCGCTGCGACATTTGGATGATCGAGAACACCTTCGAGAGTTCGCTGCAATTGTTCGGTATCCGGACCGATACTTTGTGCGCAACCATCGCCGTGAGGAAATGCAACTACGCCGTCCACATTTGCAGGCAAGCGTTCTTGTTCGAAACTGCGCGCGATAAGTTCGACTGTATGAGCGGCACAGTTGCTTGCGGCGACAACCGCGATGTAATTCCGTGTTCCAGCGCGGCCGTCCTCGCGAAGGTACCCGAGAAACGACGCGGTGCTCAGTGTGGAGGGAGAAGAGCGAGGCGCATAGCTGAAGCTGTGCTCTATAGGATGAAACACAAGATTGTGTTCGTGAACGTGTTCTCCAGGCTCAATGTTAATGCGAGCAATGCCGATTACTTCGCCGTAGCGGCGGACTGGCTGACCAGACTGGATGGAATCGATAGCAACCTTGTGGCCAGGCGGAATGGCATTGAGAACTGTTACGACTGCAGTACGTGCCTCGATGCGCTGACCTGGTGGTAAGGGGACTCGAGCGACCGCTACGTTGTCATCGGGATGCAACAGAATGACACTGTTCTGTTGGGTCGCAGCGGAATTGATTTCGAACAGCTGCACAACTGATTTTACCTGTGTCGTACAAGCCAGAGTTGAATCGGCGCGCTGAGATGTGGATCTAGGGGTCACATTTTGCATATAGCAATGGGTAGGATTGTGGTATGGCAGCACACACCCCGAAACGTGAAGCTATAGAAAAATTCGTTCAACATGAAAGCGGAATAGTGAAGGATTGGCTGATCCGAGTGGTGGACGAGCCGCATGATCCCGTGGTGCGATTGAATGCCTGGAGATTCGGCAATGCGGAAAGTGCGCCGGAGAAATCCCTCGAGGTGCATAGCCGACAGGTGAGGCTGTCAGATGAAGAACTGGATGAGGCTAGCAAGACGCTAATTCGAAGGTGGCTCGCCTCGCTCTAAGCGCTCGATTTCTCCGAAATAGCTGCGCAGTAAATTTCAGATCCTATTGCTTGCTGGGAGCTTCGCCGCCGAATCTGATAGAGCTGTCGGTCAATGCAATTTCAACGCGGCGGTTCTTGGAACGAGTGTCTGCACTTGTACCTGTTACAAGAGGGCTGGTTTTGCCATAACCCTTGACATTGATGATGGCGGGGTCAATTCCTGATCGCGCAAGGTAGTCTTGTACTGCTTTGGCACGCCGTAGTGATAGCTGTTGATTGTACTCCGGAGTGCCGACATCGTCGGTGTAGCCGAACACCGAAAGGCCGTAAGCTTTCGAGACCAACAAAATTCCAGCTATGCGGCTAAGCAGCTCACGATTACGCTGATTCAGGTCGGCACTGTCGAAATCGAAGCGAAAAATCGAGTTCGGCAGAACCATGACTATACCGTTTGGCGTGCGATGCGTCTCGACCACACGGTTCAGGGCCTCTTGCATGCGATTCAGCTCTTCTTCACGCTCGCGGCGCATCTGGGCCATTTGGTCGTGAGCCAACCGGGCCTGCTCGTTGGCCTGCTGAGCTGCGCTCATTGCTTGCTCGCGGCCAGACTCTGCCTGCTGTTTCTGTTGTTCCGCTTGCTGCTTTTGTTGCTCCGCTTGGGTGCGGCCCTGAGCAGCTATTTCGGCACGAGCCGCGGCTTCTTCCGTCCGTCTGCTGGCCGCTGCTACTGCGGCTGACTCTTCCTGGGCGAGTTTAGTTGCGGCATTGACTTCCTTCTGAAGGCCCGTCAACTCTACGCGCATTTCTTTGAGACTGCGATAGCCAGCGTAGTCGAATGCCGCGAACGTAACGACGAAAACGATCAAGCCCACAATCCATGCGAGTCGTCCCACACCTCAATTTTAGCTCGGTTGAGGATTATTACAGCCGTATCAGTTTCAGCATTCCTTCGGATTATCACGAATGGCGTTACCCATCGCATGTCTGACCAAGTTGCAATACTTGAATTTTGTATGCGCATTCGGGAATTGTATTTAGTCGCTGGATTCTTTTGGCTTGTATCTCTGTTTGGCCGGCAAGTAGATCAGCCCATGCCCCCGCCACGGCAGCAGCCGAACGAGGATCCCGCGGCAGCCGGGCGCGGTCGCGCACAATTCAAGTCAAGTTGCGGTTTTTGCCATGGCAACGATGCTACTGGCTCCCGTGCGCCTGACTTGGTGCGTTCAACGATACTGAGCCACGACGATCAGGGCAATTTATTGGCACCGTTGATTCGAAATGGCCGTCCCGATAAAGGGATGCCGAGCTTCTCGACGATGAAAGATGATGAAATTGCCAACATTGTAGCCTTCCTGCATCATCAGGCCAAGGCCGCCCTGCATAGCTCGAAAGTTCCAGGAGATTATCCGGCGGCTAAGCTTTTGACGGGGGATACCAAAGCGGGCAAGGCGTTTTTCGACGGGTCGGGCGGCTGCTCAAAGTGCCATTCTGTCAGTGGGGACTTGAAGGGAATTGCAAAAAAGTATTCGCCAGTCGATCTGCAGCAGCACATGGTGTATCCATCTGAGGAAAAGCATCCGCTTCAGGAGACTGCGGCGGTAACGCTGAAGGACGGCACGCGTTACGAAGGTAGGGTAGAGCAGAAGGATGAATTTCTGATTGGCATTATCTGCCAAGACGGGTGGTATCGCTCGTGGCAACTGCAAGACGTGGAAGTAAAGATTCACGATCCGCTAGAGGCGCACCGCGAACTGATGAACAAATACACTGACGCCGACATTCATAACCTGTTTGCGTATTTAGAGACGTTGAAATAGCTTATGAAGGAATTTGCCCTCGCGACGTTGACTCTTGCTTCCCTTGCGTTCTCCTTGTTTGGCGCGGATGAGGGTCTGAATCCGCAAGATTTGATGAACGCGCTCTCGAGCAGTTGGCCGACTTTCAACGGCGATTATTCCGGAAAGCGCTTCAGCACGCTTTCGCAGATTAACCAGAGTAACGTTCGCAGTTTGACCTTGGCCTGGGTGCTGCGGGCGCAATCGGTGCCTATCAAATCGATGCCTCTCGAAGTAAACGGAATCTTGTACTTTACGACTCCCGATAATGTTTGGGCAGCCGACGCACGCAGCGGCCATATCATCTGGCACTATTACCGCGATTCGCAGGGGGGCCACATCGGGAACCGCGGCGTGGGGATGTACCAGGACTGGCTCTACTTTGAAACGCCGGACTGCCACTTGATTTCATTGAATGCGAAAGACGGCAAGGTTCGTTGGGACATCGAGTTGGCAGATCCGAAGCTCGGCTATTTCGCGACCATGGCCGCGCTCGTCATTCGCGATCACGTGATCGTCGGAGTTTCTGGGGACGCCACCGACATACCGGGATTTCTGGAATCGGTGCAGCCTGATACCGGCAAAGTGCAGTGGCGATGGAATACGGAGCCCGGACCTGGTGAACCCGGTTCAGAGACTTGGCCCCAGGGTACGGACGCGATCACACATGGCGGCGGCATGACATGGATGACCGGCACTTACGATCCGGAGCTGAACCAGCTTTACTGGGGCATTGGGAACCCGAATCCAGTGCTGAACGGGGACATTCGCAAAGGTGATAATCTCTACACCTGTTCCATCGTCTCGCTCAACCCGGACACCGGCAAATTAAACTGGCACTTCCAACCATCGCCGCATGATACCCATGACTGGGATGCGGTTCAAACACCGATCATTTTCGATGACACTTATCGCGGTGTGAGCCGCAAATTACTCGCGCAGGCTAGCCGAAACGGCTATTTCTTCCTGCTCGATCGGACTACAGGCGAGCACGTCTTGACAGCGCCATTCATTGCCACAAACTGGGCGAGGGGGATTGACTCGCGCGGCCGCCCTATTCCGAATACAGCGAAAGAGCCGAAAGCGGATGGCACCCTTGTTTCTCCTGGCTCGGACGGGGCAACAAACTGGCTTGCGCCAAGCTTTGACCCGAATACAAAACTTTTCTATGTGAGCGCTCGAAGGCTATGGAGCATTTTCTATATGACTGCCGAGGGGAAACCGGAAGGCTGGGCCGGGCGCGACCGTAATTTGTGGGCGAACTCCGTGCTTGAGGCAATCGATTACCAAACAGGCCGCGTTCGCTGGAAGCATGAACTTGGCGATCACGAGGCTAGCGCCGGCATACTTACGACGGCAGGGAATCTTCTATTCACCGCTGACAATTCGGACAACTTGCTTGCGCTTGACCCAAACACCGGGAAGACTCTATGGCACGTGAATCTTGGCGCTCGGATGCAAACAGGGCCAATGACATATGAATTGGATGGACGGCAGTACTTGCTAACGCCTGCAGGCAACGAAATCTTTGCCTGGATTTCGCCCGATCAGCGGCAAAATTAACGTGGGCTGGAAACTGTGAGGCGCTCATGTAGTTCCCGCTCGGCTTTCGCACGCTCGGGTTGACCGAGGCGGTCGTATACCCGCGCGAGGTGATAGTGGGGCATGGGTTGGTTAGGATCCAGATCGATGCTTCGCGTCAATTCCGCCGCCGATTGCTGGTATTGATGTTTGTTCGCGAGCAGAACGCCGAGCTCGTAATGTGCCTCCCACTCGTTGGGAAGAAGCGCAATGGAACGGCGTAGCAGGCCTTCAGCTCTTTCGTTTCGCGCATCGCTCGCGAGTAATGCCTTCGCCAAAAGAAGTTGTGCCTTTGCGTTGTGAGGATCTCGCGACGCCCAAGTCTCGTACACATTTGTAATCTCGCCTAAATGCGCGCCAGCTTGGTCGAGCATACGCCCGAGAAAGATATAGGGCTGCTCAATTGTGGGATCGATCTGGATGACTTTGAGGAATGCAACGACGGAATCCTCAAAGCGCCGTTGCCCATAGCGGGCTACGCCTAAGGCTAGCGTGAGTTGGGCATTGCGCGGATTCGCCTGCGTGGCACTCCTAAGCGTGTCAGCAGCACGCGTGAAATCCTGTTGCCGAAGCAGAACCTGGGCGTAACTAAAAGCGGCTTGGGCTAACAGTTCGCGGTTGGCGGGCGAAGCTTGCTGCTTTTCCGCAGTTTGGGCCAGAGCGAAAGCTCGCGCTGGCTCGCCCGATTCTGAATAGTACATCGCGAGCGCGTGAGATATTACCGGGTCTCCGGAGCCGACTTTCTCCGCAGTTTGCGCAGCAGCCGAGGCTTGCTGCGGCTTCTTTTTGCGGAGATAGGTTTCAGCAAGCGAGGCCCAGACGTAGGCGTTGTTCGGATCTGCTTTCGAAGCCTCTTCGAATGCGTCTTGAGCTTGCGTTAGCTGCCCATGTTGGAGGGCGATAAGGCCCTCCTGGAGAAGCAAAGTGGCCCGGCTCGGGTCGGTAAGAAACAGGACAAAACAGAACAGCAATTATTAAGCTATACGAAGTTCAGCGAGCGAAACGTTGCCGTCCCTGATGGTCAGAACTGCAGCCGCAGCTCAAATTGAATATGCCGCTCGGTTCCTGGCGCAGTGGCAGTCACTCTACCGAAATTAGCATCCTGCCGATTGCTGTCAGGAAGACTAAACTGTGGCGTGTTGGCCAGGTTGAAGGTCTCGGCCCGGAACTGTAACCGCCAGCGTTCAGTAAACGGGAAGTCTTTGAAGATTGACAAATCAACCGATCTGGTCGGCGGCCCGTAATTCGTCTGTAAACCGAGATTACCGCCACTCAGCGGAGCCGGCGGTAAGAAGTTCGCAGTATTGAACCACTGGTTCGGGTTCCTGCCACCTGCCGGCGCAGCATTCGGATCCGCGCCTGGTACCAGCTCTGGCTGACACCGATTCCAGACACCCTGGCAACCGTTGGAATTCACCGTGAAGGGTTGGCCGCTATGAAACGCGACGGCACCGTTCACCTGCCAATTCCCCGCCACCGCGCTCACCACGCGGTTCATATTGGCGCCATATGTTTTCCCTCGCCCGAACGGGATGTCGTAATTGAATCCGGCGGTCAAGTTGTGGCGAATGTCCCAGGCCGCATTCGAGTAAGAAGTGTTATAGTTTGTAGGATCTAAATACCCAAATCCCGATGAGCCGCTCAGCGTTGTACCGCTATTTGCCAAAGCGTGCCCGTAGGTGTATGCGGTGATGAACTGCAATCCGTTCGAAAGACGCTTTTCTAATTTGGCAGTAAGGCCCGCATAATTCCCGAACCCCCAAGTCGCTGTCCCCGAGATGCTGCCTATGTCCACGTAGCGTCGAAGACTGTTGCAAGTGATGCTGGAATCTGTCGTGCCGAAGTTCGGACAGTTGTTGAAGTCCGGCTGGAGCAGCTGGTGGGAGGAATGGTTCCCAATATAACTTAGTTCCAGTGCCATTTGGGCTGGCAACTGCTGCTGGATGGCGACGTTCCACTTCTGCACCATGGGGTTCCTGAAATCTGTTGCAACCGACCGGAATTGCAGTGAAGTGACAGGGAACGTCGTGAAGACGTTCGTAGGATAACCCACTGAAACACCTCCCGTCGGGTTTCCACCAGCAAAGTTCGGATTGGGCTGAAATATACCGACACTGCCGGGACGATCCAGGTTAGGAGATTCGTTGAACGGCGCCGACTCACCTCGGTTGGGATTGCCTCCCTGGTTTTCTTCACCGCCGTAGAAGATACCGTACGCCGCCCGTATGACAGTCTTTGGGAAAATGTTGTAGGCAAATCCAATGCGTGGACCGATATCGAACTTATCCCAAGGAATCAGGTACTGGTCAACACGGCCACGGTCAACCTTGACATTGGGGAACAGGGCTGAGTAGGTGATCCCGTTCACGGTAACTGGCCGACTGAAATTCGGAGGCAGCGGAGCGTCTTGATTCGGACCCCAGGGAATGTAGAGCGTCAGATCTTGCAACACAAAATTGGATTGCCGGGCGAACTGCTCGCCTATTGGCGAGAACAATTCGTAGCGGACTCCGACGTTGACCGTCAGCTTTCGTGTGACTTTCCAGTCATCCTGTGCGTAGAACGCGTACGCCTGCTTGGTGGAGGAGATGAAATTCGTCGTAGAGATTTGGCCCCCGTTAATGGCGCCCAGCAGGAAGGAAGCAAACGGATCACCCGTTACGGAGTTAATACTATTGACCGTCGAGGGAAAGGCAGTCTCGTTTTGGTTAAAGTTCAATTCACCGTGCGGGTAAGGCACTTGGAAGAAGGGGAAATGGATCGGCCGAAACTCAGCGCCAAATTTCATCGAGTGACTTCCCTTTGTCAGAGCCACGTTCTGGATGAAGTCCCAGACGTTGTTGTATTCCTTCGTCGGTAGCCAATCGTTCGCGCCGACCTGCCTGTAGCGCTGGTTACCACTACTGTCGTTCAAGTGAATTTGCGGTAGTCCACCATTCAGCGTAGTAGTCGGATCATATCCTCCAATACCGATTGCCTTGAACTCGTCCGTATTCGCATTCGCTTGCGTGCGAGCGGTTACCAAACGGCTAAAGGCGATGCGGGTTTCCGAAATAAGCGCCGGACTCCAGATTCGGGTGTAGCTTAACTGCGCATTTCGGCCCAGGTCGAGTTCGGAACTGCCGTTGAAGTCACCGCCATCGAGGGCTCCCTGAAACGGGGGCACACTAGTTTTGTATGTGTCAGACCAGCTGATACTGCCGAATATGCTGTTCTTGTCATCAAGCCGGTAATCTACCCGCCCATCTCCTTGGTCTGTCTTCAGACTGCCTGGAGTAACTGTGTAGAAATCGTTCTGCGGGTACGTACCAGTTGGGATGGGCTGGTTGGTCGCCGGGTAGAGACTGGCAATCTTAGTCGCAGCAGGGTCCATGATAGATGCCGGAATTTGATTGTTGGGGAATGGTGTGCGAGTGTAAACAGGAGTTGCACCAGGCGCCGCATTTAAGGTCCCCGGTAAGCATCCAGCAGTACACGTTGTACTTCTCGGATCGTAAATCGGAATTCCGGGCAGCAACGATGAGAAGTCGCCATGCACCATTGCTTGTGTGGGAATCGTCATAAAACCGCCATACCCGAGGTTTTGTATGGTTCCACCGGCAGTTGCTATGCGCGTTCCTTGATAATCGCCGAAGATGAATAGTTTGTTTTTGATGATCGGACCGCCTGCCGCACCGCCGAACTGATTTTGCTTGAATGAATTACGGGGATTTCCGGCCAGGTTGTTTTCCCAGCGGTTGGCATCGAGCTTAGTGTTCTGAAGAATCTCGAAGAGCACGCCGTGCACCTCGTTGGTGCCCGATTTCAAATTGACATTTATCACCCCGCCAGCGGCACGACCGTACTCTGCGTTATAACCGTTGGTCAAGATTTGCATCTCTCCGATCGCTTCTACGGACGGGCCGATGACGAATGACGTCTGGTTGATGAAATCGATGACGTTGACGTTATTGTCCACACCATTCAGCAGAAAATTGTTCTCGCCAGTGGAGCGCACGCCGTTTGCGGAAAAGCCCCCGCCCAGGGAATCGCGAGCTCCCTGCTCGGCCGGGAGCACTCCTGGTGTCATTCGCGCGAGATACGTGAATGTACGCTGGCCGCCTAAGGGCAACTGGCTCACTTGTGCCGCATTCAGGTTGGCTCCCATGACGGGACTTTCGGTTTGCAACAGCGGTGCAACTGCGGTTACTTCAACCGTCTGATTTACGTTTCCGACCTGCATCGTGACATTTACTGCAACCGGCTGCCCAGGGGTTAGCACGATACCCTTTTGCTGCGCCTTCTGGAAACCCGCCGCTTCGACCGTGACTGTATACGTCCCCGGCTTTAACGCCGGCCGGGTATACGAACCCGTATCGTTGGTCACTGTATCGTAGGAAAGTCCTGTGGCATCCTCTAGAATCGTTACCTTTGCGTTTGGAACCCCGGCGCCTTGGGGGTCGGTAATAGTTCCCGTTAGAGTTCCGAGATCGCGCTGCGCAAAAGCAATAGTGCTCAATAGTAGCAGTGAAGAGACAGCCCAAAAACAATGATGCAGACGTGACATAGACCCCTCCCGAGCTCAAGCTGAACTAGAGCTGTAAGCAGAAACTGAAATAAACCCTATCACGACTAAACACTAGATTCAAGGCTTTTAATTTGGTGGGCCCTGACGTGCAACGGCGATAGCTGTTGACCGGGGGACTGCAATCAGAAGCGGAAACGCTATAATGGCCAATCGCATGAGGCGCCAAGCCGTTTTTGCCTCGATAAGTTTTTCGGTCCTCGCCGCGGCAATCGCTCCCAACTTCAAAGTAAATTTCGAGGACATTGCGAAGGCGGCCGGCCTCACGTATACGAATGTTTACGGTGGCCTTGAGCGGAAAGATTACATTCTCGAAACAACGGGCAATGGCGTCGCTATTTTCGATTATGACGGCGATGGACGCAATGACGTGTTTATCGCAAACGGCACGCGGCTGAACGCGCCGGAAGGGCAAAACGCAAACTTACCGCAGCTGTATCACAACGAAGGAAATGGTCATTTCAAAAATCTGGCGATCCAGGCGGGCTTCGGGCAGGAAGGCTGGGGTGAGGGCGTGTGCGCCGGGGATTTCGACAATGACGGATGGCCCGATCTTCTGGTCACTTACTACGGGCATAACGTGCTTTATCGAAACCGGGGAGATGGCAGGTTCGAAGACATTACGGAAAAGGCGAAATTACCCACGACGGGTAGGCGTTATGGATCGGGCTGTTCCTTTGTGGATTATGACCGCGATGGCTATCTTGACCTTTTCGTCGCAAATTACGTGGATCTGGACCTGAACAACACGCCTCGGCCGGGGCATGGCGAGTACTGCGAATGGAAGGGAATTCCCGTAATGTGTGGACCCCGTGGGCTGCCACTAGGGCACAACGCCCTCTATCACCACAACAGAGATGGTACTTTTACGGATGTCTCGGAGAGAGCGGGCATCCAGAAGCCGGGCGGTCGGTATGGGCTGGGCGTTGCGGCTGCGGATTTCGACAATGACGGCTGGCCGGACATCTATGTTGCTTGCGACATGACGCCGAGTTTGCTTTTTCACAACCTGCATAACGGCACTTTTGAGGAACGGGCGGCGGAAGCTGGGGTTGCTTACAATTTCGATGGCGCGTTGCAGGCCGGCATGGGGGTCGCGGTGGCAGACTACGATGGAGACGGGTTGCTGGACATCGCCAAGACCAATTTTTCTGGTGACCTCACTTCGCTTTATCACAACGATGATGGGAGATTCTTTACCGACGTGTCCCGAGAGGCGGGCTTGAGCGCGCGGCAACTGCTTGGTTGGGGGGACGCATTTGTGGATGTTGACGATGACGGCTGGCGCGACCTGGTGATTGCCAATGGGCATGTATACCCCGAGGTCGAGGGCAAGCAACTTGGGGATACTTATTTGCAGCCGACCGTGCTGTATCACAACTTGGGCAACGGAAAATTCAAAGACATTACCGGGGAGGCGGGCCCTGCCTTTCAAGTTTCCCGCTCGGCCCGAGGACTCGCTGTGGGCGACTTGGACGGCGATGGACGGCCTGAGATTGTCGTGGTCAATATGAACTCCGTCCCAAGCCTGCTGAAGAACATCGGCCCTCACGGGCATTACCTGAATCTATTGCTCACTGGTACTAAATCGAACCGGAGCGCGATAGGAGCGCGGGCAATCGTTACAGCAGGAAACCGCAAAATGATCGACGAAGTGATGAGCGGTGGCAGCTATTACTCACAAAATTCGTTCACTTTGCACTTTGGTTTGGGAGAGGCGACAGAAGCTGATCGAATTGAAATTCACTGGCCCAGCGGAATCGTTCAGAGGACAGGGAAGGTCCGGGCGGACCAGAACCTGAAACTCACAGAGCCCGCGACATCGACGGTTTCTGAGCTTTCTCGCAGTTTGAAGCAGTGAAGGAACAGCGTTCGATTATTAACTTCACCCGGCGGGAGTTTCTAATTTCTGCAGCGGCCGTTCCGGCTTTGACGTGTTTACCAGGCGCTCCGGCGTTTGCCGATGAATCGCGGCATAATCCGCCCTATCTCGCGATTGAGAGGTTTATTCCTCCGGGCAACGATGAATTCCCGGAAGAGGAAGCTGCTTTGCAGATCGTCGAGTCTCTAGAGAAGGCTCTCCGATCCATGGAATTGCCGGTCGGCCGATCGTTTGAAGGTTCATCACCCTGTCCGAAGAGTTATCGGAAGCTGGCGTCTGACCTGGAAGAGGCGGTTTTCGAACCCTCAGATACCGCCGTGGCCGAGGGATGGAAGCGGTGGGTTCAATCGCTGGGTAGAATCCGGCGCACACAGTTTTATGTCCTGCCGGATGGCATCGTCCGATACGAAGTGGCGAGCGAGCAGGATGGAAAGCTCGTTTACCGTGTTGGCCAATGGAAGCAAAGCTGGGATGGAGATAAGCTTGTGGCGCTTTCCCCGTTCGAGGAACATGTTGCCTCGGCCGCAAAGCCGTATTTCCGCGATGTTACTACGGCAGCGTTTGAAAAAACTTCAAGGGCTGAAGAGCAGCTTTCGCATGGCATTCCTTATTGGCGTGCGCGCCTTGATCCTGCGACCGGTATCGACATTTACGGCAGCAATGGCATAGCAGTCGGCGATCTCGATAACGACGGACTCGACGAGATGTACGTCTGCCAGCCGGGAGGTCTGCCGAACAGGCTTTTCAAGTTCCATCCCGATGGTTCTGTTTCGGACATCACGGATGCTTGGGGGGTCGGCCTTCTCGACGACACTTCAATGGCTCTGTTCCTCGACCTTCGGAACGTTGGGCGACAGGACCTGATCGTCCTCAGAAGCGGGGGGCCGGTCCTGTTCCTAAATGAAGTGACGCGGTTCAGGTTGCGCACCGACGCATTTCGATTTGCGACTTCTCCCACGGGAGCTTTCACGGGGATGGCGGCCGCGGACTTCGATTGTGACGGCAAGCTGGATCTGTACCTGTGTTGCTACGTGTATTTCCAAAGCGAAGCACAGTACACGTATGCGTCGCCCTATCATGACGCGCAGAACGGGCCGCCCAATTACCTGTTTCGCAATCAGCTAGATGAGCACGGCAGCGGTTTCCTGGAGGACTGCACAGCGGAGACAGGGATAAATCAGAACAACAATCGATTCAGCTTCGCGCCCGCATGGTGTGACTTCAATGACGATGGGTGGCCCGACCTCTACGTTGCAAATGACTTCGGCCGCAAAAACTTCTATGTGAACAACAAGGGCCAGTTCCGGGACGTGGCAAAGAGCGCGGGCGTCGAGGATATTGGTCCCGGAATGAGCGCCTGCTGGTTTGATTACGACAACGATGGAAAGCCGGACCTCTATGTCGCGAATATGTGGACGGCCGCGGGACAGCGCATTACCGGCGACAAGAACTTCGCCCCAGCAGGTAGCGATTCGCTGAAAGAGGCTTACCGGCAGCACACGATGGGCAACTCGCTTTTTCACAATCGCGGAGACGGCACTTTCGAGGAAACGACTCTCGCGCAACATGTGAATTTCGGACGCTGGGCTTGGGCGTCTGGTGGACACGACTTGGACAATGACGGGGTAGAGGAAATCTTCATCACTTGTGGAATGCTGACGAACACTTCAACTACTGACTTGAATAGTTTTTTCTGGCGTCAGGTTGTGGCGCGTTCGCCGGCTACGCAGGCGCCTTCAGCCGCGTACGAGAATGGCTGGAACGCTCTCAACCAATTTATCCGCGAAGACTACAGTTGGAACGGTCGCGAGCCCAACGTGCTGCATGTGCGGCGCGGTGATCGATACTTTGATTTTTCCGGGGTGAGTGGCTTGGATTATTCGGAGGACAGCCGCACTTTCGCAATAACCGATTTTGATGGTGACGGACGACCGGACATCATTCTGAAGAGCCGAATCGGACCGCAGGTGCGAATTCTCCAAAACGACTGCGCCGAATCCAACCGATCCATAGCGTTCCGATTGCAGGGAACCAAATCGAATCGAGATGGCGTTGGAGCCCGAATCCGGGTGGATCATCAGACGAAATGGCTAGATGCTGGTTCCGGTTTTCTCTCTCAGCACAGCAAAGAGCTTATCTTCGGGCTGGGGGATTCTCATTCAGCGAAATATGTGGAAATAAAGTGGCCGTCAGGCGTTGTTCAGGAGTTTTCAAATCTCGATGCGGGCAAGAGCTACTTGATCGTTGAAGGGTTCGCTGATCTGGAAAATAGACAGTTTCGGTCACCTCATCCGATGCCCTCTCAACCCGTACGAGCGAACAATGAGCCTCGACTGCACGACACATGGTTCTTGGAGCCATTGCCCTTACCTGAGCAGCAGCGTGGGCCGGGATTATTAATTTTGCTTGATGGCCAACACGTGCCGGTTCATTCTCGCGCTTCGACAACGATGATCGATTTTTCAAAGGAGTCGTCAGATCGACGTCGAAAATATGAGATCTTTCGGCGCTATCTGTTTGATTGGCGTATCTCCCTCTCTACTCCCTTGGCCTTTCTGTTGAACGATTCCGGTCACGCTGTTAAGGTCTATGCGAGGATGCCGTCGGAACAGGAGTGCAAAGCAGACCTGGCGCAGTTATTGAAGTTGTCGCCAAGTGCTGTTTTGCCATTTGAAGGCATTTATGTAGGTCGTCCGCGACGCGACTTCTTCAAGTTCGGCGCGGCGTTTCTTTGGTCGGGTTATCCCGAGCAAGCGTTGCCTTACCTAGAGCAAGTACTCCGACAGTCCCCTCGAAATGCGCGCGTTCTGGTTTTAGTCGGGCAGATTCACTTGCAGGCTGGACGTACAGATGCCGCTGAAAAATTTTTTCAGGGAGCCCTTGAAGCAAACGAAAGGTACGCCGAGGCTTGGTCCGGGCTGGCGGATGTTTTCGAAAGTCGAAATGATCTGGGGAAAGCCATTGCAAATTACCAAAAAGCGCTCACGCTAAAATCTGACCTGCTATATACGTTGTTGAACGCAGGCCGTTGCGCGGATAAGCTGAATCAGCAACAAAAGGCAGAGGAGTGGTATCGCCGGGCTCTGCGGCTGGATCCGCAATCTCCGGACGCTGCGAATGGGCTCGGGTTGGCGCTGGCCAAGCAGGGACGGGCCGGGGAAGCACGGCAGTCCTTCGAGCAGGCGATCACACTTCGGCGTGATTACTCAGAGGCAATCAACAATCTTGGCGTATTGTATCTGCAGGAAGGTAAGGTGAACGATGCGATTGCTGCATTTGAGTACGGCATCCGCGAAGCGCCGGATACGGATATACTTTATTTAAATCTGGGACGAACGTATACACGCCTCGGAAAGATCGACAAGGCCCGCCAAGTAATGCAGCAATTACTTGATCGCAAACCAGACAATGTGACGGCCCATCGTGCTCTCCAGGAACTGAACAGCCGGTGATGAGATGGTGAAGGCAGGACTGCTGGTTTTCTGCATCGTGGCCGTGCCCGCACCTCTAGCTCCGAGCCTGACAGGGGCGGACTCCGAACAGCAGTTGATCAAAGAAGTCGCCGAATCCGGTCGCTGTGCCGATCTTTCGCAAGATCCTGGCGCTCGCGTTTCGCCATCGCGGATTGTTGCACCCGGGCTGCCACCACTTTTGAGCTTCCGCTATTACGAAGCCAAACTGCATCACGGGTTCGACAATACCGATCTGATGTTGGACGATGCTGGTCATTAGCCGCGTCATCTTTTTCGCACTACTGCCGGTAGGGCTGATCGCCGGCGACTCCGCTCGTGAAGCAGGGATTTCCGCGTTCAAACAGGGCCGCTACTCGTTGGCTCTCAAGAATCTCACCCAAGCGGCAACAGATCCCGGAGACCAGACCGCGCGCGTATTCTTGGCACTGACACAAGCGGCGCTGGGCGAGTGCAAAACGGCTTTGCCTGGCCTGACAGTAAATGCTGATTCACTAGACCCAGTTTTATATCGCTTGGCGGGGTTGGCTGCAGTGAAGTGCTATAGCCTTGCCAGCGATAATGCCGGTGCTTCTTCACTACTGCAGCGTCTCGAAGCGCGTTTCCCAAGCGATGCGGACGTTCTCTACGCTGCCGCGAAACTGCACATGACGGCGTTCAATGACACGACGTTCGCAATGTTTGAACGCGTTCCTGCCTCTTATCGCGTCCATGAGCTCAGCGCAGAGATATTCGAGATAGAAAATCGGTATTCCGATGCGGTCGCGGAATATCGCAAGGCCCTCGCATTGAATCCGAGTGCGCCCGAGCTTCACTTCCACCTTGGCCGGGCCATCTTGTTACAGAGCCATAGCCCGGAGTCGCTGGGACAGGCAAGCGCGGAGTTCAGAGCGGAACTCAAGGTTAGTCCAGAGGATAGTGCTAGCGAGTTTCAACTGGGACAAATAGTGCAGGCACAGGGCAAGAGCGCGGATGCCAAGTTGCACTTCGAGCGAGCAGTTTCACTGTCTCCTGCATTCGTTCAAGCGTTGATCGCACTTGGGAAGATTCACTTACAGAACAAGCAGTACAGAGAAGCTATATCGGCGCTCACACGCGCAACTCAGGTCCAGCCTGGTAATGAAACCGCGCATTACGCCTTACTCACCACGTACCGCAATAGTGGGCAAATGGACAAGGCAAAGGCTGAGAAAGCTATCCTCGACCGGCTGCAGAAACCGCCGCAGGGTGAATTCTCCGACTTTCTAAAAAGACTCGGTGAAAAACATCTAGAGCAGTGAACCTCGCACGTTTTGATATCTTCTCAGGCATTCTCAGCACTTCCATTGCCTTGGTTGGCGCCTTTTTCGGACTTGCCGCAACCCCATACTCACCTGATTTCCAAAATATCGCAAAGCAAGCCGGCTTGATTGAGGCCTTTCCAAATGGCGGTACCACTTCGAAGCAATACATTATCGAAACGACGGGCAGCGGTATTGCATTTATCGATTACGACAATGACGGATTGCTCGATATTTTCGTCCTATCCGGACAAGGGGGGACGAACCGGATGTACCACAACGAAGGCCAGAGCAAATTCCGCGATGTCACGGATGCATTGGGATTGCAATCCTCTGGTTGGGCTCAGGGCGTGTGCGCTGGTGATTACGACAACGATGGTTTCACTGACCTCTTCGTCACTTATTGGGGCCAGAATCGCCTCTATCGCAACATTGAGGGCAAACGCTTTGAGGATGTCACCTCAGCGGCTCATCTAACCCAAGACCGTGTTCGGTACAACACCGGATGCGCATTTACGGATATCGATCGCGACGGGCAGTTGGACCTCTTCGTCGCCAACTATGTGAGATTCGACCCTGCAATAACCCCCAAGCCCGGGGCCAATCCATACTGTTTTTATCGCGGCATACCAGTAAATTGCGGTCCGAGAGGTCTGCCGTTCGATCGCAATATTTTGTATAGGAACAACGGGGATGGCACATTCAGCAACATTTCGGAGGCATCGGGCATCGCGGCGCCGGAAGGCCATTACTCGCTCAGTGCGCTGACGGCGGATTTCAACGAAGATGGGCTTCCCGACATTTATGTGGCCTGTGATCAAACGCCCTCATTGCTGTACATCAACAAAGGCAAGAGCAAGTTCGAAGAGCAGGGGGTGCTGCGCGGCGTGGCATTTGATCAAAACGGGAAGGCCATGTCCGGCATGGGCGTCGATGCGGCGGACTTTACTGGAGATGGACACGCTAGTATATTTCGAACCAACTTCTCGGATGAGTTTGAAACGCTATACCGCAACCGAGGTGACGGAAATTTCGACGACATAACTCTGGACGCAGGACTTGGGAAAAACACCCGTTATGTCGGCTGGGGTACCGGCTTCTTTGATTTCAACAATGATGGATGGAAAGACATTTTTCTAGTGAATGGCCACGTGTTCCCGGAGGTCGAAACTCTCCACATCGACATTCACTATAAGGATCGGGCGATTCTTTACCAAAACCTCGCCGATGGTAAGTTTCGGGACGTCTCCGAGCATGCAGGATCTGCCCTTCTCGAAAAGCATTCGTCGCGCGGTGCGGCGTTCGGCGACTTCGATAATGACGGTGCGGTAGAGGTAACAGTTAACAACCAGAATGAGCCGCCATCGTTGCTGAAACAATCAGTGAACCCACGGGGACATTGGGTCATTGTGAAGTTGATCGGAACGCGGTCAAACCGGTCTGGAATCGGAGCGCGGATGAAACTGATCGCAAATGGACGTGCACAGTTCGGCGAGGTGAGAAGCGGCGGAAGTTATCTTTCGCAAAGCGATCTCAGACTACATTTCGGGCTGGCTTCAACCACGCAGATAGACCGGATCGAAGTCTCGTGGCCAAGCGGAGTCCGGCAGGTCCTCAAGAATCAACCCTGCGATCGAGTGCTCACGGTTCGTGAAGAGCCGTGATGGACATTGGAACACCTGCAATCGATTCGTACAATCGAAACCATGCTCCGTGTTGCCGTTTTGTCTTGTGTTGCGCTCTCGGTAAGTTCGTCACTCATTGCTCAAAACATCCGATTCGAGGAAGGTCGCAAAATCTGGCTACTGACGACCTCTCATAGTTCATACGCGATGGGCTTGGCGCCAGACGGTCAACTGCAGCATCTCTACTGGGGCGGACCTTTGTGGCGCGTTGAAGATATTCCGCCGGCGTCTCAACTCAACGACATTTCGTCATTTGATCCCCATCAGATGCTCGAGAACGAAGAATTTCCGGGGTGGGGAGGTCCGCGATATTACGAACCAGCGCTCAAGATTACACGAGCAGACGGAAATCGTGATCTAGTATTGCGTTTTGTTTCGCATCGGATTCAAGGCAACAATCTCGATATCACGCTCAAAGATATCCGCGATGATATACAAGCAACACTGCGCTACCGGGTATACCCCGATACGGGAATTATCAGCCGCTCCGCTACCATCCGGAACGGGACCCAGCAATCGATCACCGTCGAGAGTGCTCAATCGGCGACGTGGTACTTGCCGGCCGCAGATGGATATCGGCTTTCTTACCTTAGCGGCAGATGGGCTGCGGAGACGCAACTCAATCGAGAGCCTGTTCATGAGGGGATGAAGGTGCTCGAGAGTCGTTTGGGACACACCGGCCACAACCTGAATCCTTGGTTTGCAATCGATAAGGGGAATGCGGGCGAGGAACATGGACGCGTGTGGTTTGGAGCGCTTGCGTGGAGCGGCAATTGGCGTATCACAGTAGAGCAAACACCATACCGCCAGGTGCGGGTCACAGGTGGCTATAACACTTTCGACTTTTCATATCCGCTGAAGCGCGGGGAAGTTCTAGAAACGCCTGCATTCTATGGAGGCTTTACGGAAAACGGATTTGGAACGGCTTCCAGGTTGCTGCACAATCTCGAACGTGAGAATATCGCTCCGCACGGCGTGAGGTCGCGGCTCCGGCCAGTACTTTACAACTCATGGGAAGCAACAGAATTCAACGTGAGCGAAACCGGGCAGAAAGAACTTGCCGAAAAAGCCGCCAAATTGGGTGTTGAGCTGTTCGTTGTTGATGACGGCTGGTTTGGAAAAAGGAACAACGATCGCGCAGGCCTCGGCGATTGGTATGTAAATCCACAGAAGTTTCCCAACGGACTGAATAGCCTCATTGATTATGTGAATCAGCTTGGAATGGATTTCGGATTGTGGGTTGAGCCGGAAATGGTAAATCCAGACAGCGATCTATATCGTGCTCACCCGGATTGGGTGATGAATTTCCCGGGCCGGCCTCGGAGCGAACTGCGAAACCAGCTCGTATTGAACCTCGCGCGTGATGACGTAAAGGAATACATCTTTAGCGTGCTCGACAAGTTGGCTACGCAATACAAGATCAGGTATTTCAAATGGGATATGAACCGGACTTTCTCGGAGCCGGGCTGGCCGGAGCAAACTCCTGCCGATGAACGAAAGCTATGGGTGAAATATGTTCTGAATCTCTACGACATCATGGATCGCTTACGAGCAAAGCACCCGAACCTGGAAATCGAATCGTGCTCAGGCGGGGGCGGCCGCATAGATCTCGGCATTCTTAGACGCGTCGACGAGGTCTGGACTTCCGACAACACGGAAGCGTTCGATCGCCTACGGATTCAGGAGGGCTTCTCGCAAGCATATGCGGCGAAATTTATGTCTGCGTGGGTGACTGACGTTCCCAACATGAACGGACGAAGTACTCCGCTTCAGTACCGATTTCTAGTTGCGATGCAGGGCGCGGTCGGAATCGGTGCAAACTTGAATAAATGGTCTGAAGAAGACTCTAAACTCGCCAAGCAGATGATCGCGCTCGATAAGCAAATTCGAGAAACGGTTCAGTTGGGCAGTCTCTACCGACTCTTGTCGCCGCGTACAGACGATGTGACGGCAAATGAGTACGTTTCTTCAAACGGCGGCCAGGCCGTCCTCTTCGCTTTTCGTCATTCGCAGGAATACGCAACACCTCCGCCGACGATCCACTTACGAGGACTAGACGCGCGCGCAGTTTACAAGCCGGAATCGATCGATGGAAAGTTGATCGATAAGCAGCCAGAACTAAGCGGCGCCTATCTGATGGAAAACGGGCTAGACCTGAATCTGCGCGGCGATTTCGACAGCACCGCTGTCCTGTTACATCGAATAGATTAAGCCCGCCCCAGCTTGAGTGCGATCTCTCGGGCGTGCCTCAGCTCGGACACGGGATCGACGACAGGTATGAATTCCATTGCCACGATGCGATCGTACTTGAGTTGCGCCAGCTTGCGGTAAATGTTGCCATAGTTGATTTCGCCCGTACCTGGTTCGTGGCGTCCGGGAACGTCCGCAATGTGCACCAGTCCCGTAAATTGGATGTTTTTCTCGAGCTTCTCAATCAAATTGCCTTCGGCGATTTGCTCGTGAAAGAAATCATAGAGTAGCTGGACCTGCGGATGATCCACTGCCCTGATAATTTGGAACCCTTCGGCCACCGAAGTCAGATAGTATTTTGGATTCTCTTCCGGGTCGATGTTTTCAAGCAGCAGCCGCACCGGTTGTCCGTTTATCTTTTTGCCTTCGATCAACTGGGCCGCCCGCTTCAATCCATCGATGCAGCTCTGATGCTGTACTTCGCGTGGCATGCCCGGAACGACATCGCCGGACATGATTATGACGGCCGGGCAATCAATGTTTTCCATAATAAGCAGTTCATGCCGCACATCGGCCAGCAGCGCCTTCCGGTCTTTCGGGTCGCCAACTCCATGCTTCAGTCCAGCCGTGGTGTCGAAGGCGATACCGAGCTCTTTGCGCTTACTATTGGCGCGCTTGAAGTCCTTCTCGGACCAATGCTCGTACTCGCCCACTAATTCCACATTTTTGTAGCCTGCCTGGGCTACCTTCTCCAGGCGTTCTTCAAAAGGCAGCTTGTTAAACACGGTCCAAAGCATGACAGAGAGTTTGAATGGCACGTCAGATTGCCCGCCCATCCCACTTTGTTGCCCTTCAGCGGCTCTCGTTCTATCCGTGAGAGAGGAGCCAACTGCTGCTCCCGCAAGGTTCCTGGAAAAGGTTCGTCGGTTCATAATTCACCCTTACGTCGATTCATTCTGGAGCATAACTCTAGTCTCACCAGGTGAACACGAGGCGCGTCGCTCCGATTACGATGGCCCGTGTTGGGGAAATAGAAATGATGATCTCGCGGAGATCATTCTTCGCTTCTTGCGCTGGCGGGCACTGGCAACTCAAGATTCCGAGGCAAGGATGTCGTGCTGTTGAAAGTGCCTGATGACGGACTGCAATCACAGGCGGCAGTTGATCCGAAGGGAACCATTCACCTGATCTATCTTTATGACGATCCTACAGCTGCAGATATCACGTACGTTCGGATAATACCAGGTGAGAGAGACTTTTCAGAACCGATTAGAGTGAACGATCAGCCCGGTAGCGCTGTTGCGCTCGCCACGGTTCGAGGAGCGCATCTTTCGGAAGATGGACTGTATACACGTCGCGTGACCGAAACCAATGGATGGGTTGGTTTTCTTGCGATAAGAGAGAAGCATCTGTACCTGTGCCAGTATGGGGACTAGTGACTGCGGTCGCAACCAAAGACCAATTCTTTGTAATTTATTGAAGTTTATAGAAATAAGATCTAAAGAGGTGAGTTTATTTTTCGTGATGTTGCATTGACCCGAAACCTGGCGGGTTCGAGAGGGGTCGCACAGGCCGTTTCCTGGAGGCGCCGCGACTTCCTTCGCCTAGCAACCGGTGCAACTGCGGGCGCAGCTCTATTCGGATTTGGCGCGACGGCGGCAACAGGCGCACCGCGCTCCAAGAAGGCAGTCGTGGTCACGTTCGGCGGAGGAGCGCGCGACGAAGAAACCTTCATGCCCGAAGGACAAGAGAATATTCCGCGTCTCCTGAATCAACTCATCCCTCAATCGACGTTTTTTACTCAGGTGGTCAATCGCGGCATATTGGGGCACTACGTTGCCACCGCAAGCCTCGCTACCGGTGTGTATGAGACGTTTAACAACTTTGCATCGGTGGCACCGGAGCATCCGACGGTTTTTGAGTATTTCCGAAAAAATCTGAAACGACCGGCTAGCGATACATGGGTAGTAGCACCCAGCAACGGCTTTAACCACATTGGTGAGAGTGGCCACGGGTCATACGGTTCTGGGCAGGGAGCGGGCGTGATTTTGCCGAAGCGTTTGTTGGCAGCCGCGCTGCCTTCAGGTAGCTCAACTCAGTATGAGCATTTGCTGCGCGACAACTACGAGACCCCGCTGTATACTCCGGAACTCAGTGGCAACGAGGTCGAGCTGCATCAGATGGCAGAGATTCTGAAGCTATCTGTCGCTGAATTTACGAAGCACGCGCGCAGTGTAGCGAGCCCGGATGAACTCTCCGTTTACATTGCGCGACAGCTGATGCGGCAGCTTGCACCCAGCCTGTTATGGATAACGCTGCACGATATAGATGTTGCACATTCTGGAGCATATTCGCTTTATCTCGATGCGATCCAGCGCTCGGATCGCCTCTGCGCGGAGATCTGGAGCGCGATTCAGAGCGAACCGGAGTATGCAGGGAAGACAACTATGTTCATCCTTCCGGATTTCGGGCGGGATTCGGACATGGATCCAGGAGGTAATGGATTTCAGCACCACCGCACCGGTGATGCACTCTCGCGCACGACGTGGATGATGGTGATGGGGCCGGGCGTTCGCGAGAATGTTGTCGTGGACCGGGCGGTGGAATCGACCGATCTTGTGCCGACGATTGGTTCACTGCTCGGATTTTCGCCGGCATTGGCCCAAGGCAGGCCGGTGACTGAGTTTTTGTAATTTCCCATGCTTCTGAGCCAGCTCAACACGAAGTATTTTGACAGCTATCCTCGAGAAGCGCGGCAAATTGCTACCACGCGTATTGAGCTGCTCCGGCAATTGCCCCTGAGTTTTCTACCGCTGCTGCTCCGCGAGTTGATTGCCTATGACTGGAAGTTTCCCGCCGAACGAAGGGAATTGGATCATCAACTCGCTTATCTGGGGTCACTCTCGCGAGAGCAGATCCGGGAGTCGATGGCGCGGTTTGCGCAACTGCGGCTTTCGTCCGATCTCGAGCATGTGGATTGGGTAAATGCTCCAGTCCAGTTTTCGGAGCAGCTAACCGCGCATCTTTGGGCGACACACCAGATCGATGCTTTCCGGAGCGCATCTGTCGAATACGTGCACAAGATGAACGCCGCTCAAACGCCAGAGCGGCTTCCGATACCCCGATTAGGGATTGTTGCAATCGGACAAGGAGTAGCGCAGAACCAATATCCGCTATTCCGAAAGCTCCGCCCCCATGGCGTTTACTTCAAAACTGTGAGGCCGGGGAACGGACTGAGCTTACTATTGGACTCGGTTGCGGCGAGAGCGATGACTTATCCAGTGCCGTTCGGTCACTGGTACATCGATGGAGGCGAAAAGGTAATTTCCTGCGCGGGGCTTACCTGCCTCTCTTACAGTTCACTCGATAACGTGCGGGTGGCGTTGGTGGCCAAAATGCGGAAGGTGATGCAACAAGGTGGCGGAGGGCCGGAAATGCTGCGCACCATGCTCGCGCAGATGAGACCTGAGGAACTGGGCCTGAGTAGCGCGGGAGACGAGTCGATTTTGAATCGTTTCCAAGTCAGTGTCCTGACAGAAGGTTCCGGAACTCAGCTCTTCAGTACTAGCTTCGTGCAGTGGTCTGCGCGCGAAGTGTTGCGTCGCGCCCAACCATTGACTTTGTTAGCCCGCTTTGCACCGCGCCAGCACGAGCAATCTATGAGGGAATTGCTCGCGGGAGCGCAACCGAAGACTCTGCCCGACCCGCAAGGTTCGGTGATCGACGCAGATATGGGAGCGTACTATACCTGGATCAATCAACAGCGGCTCTCGGATGCAGAACGATCATCGTTTCTCGTCTGGTTTGAAGATCATAACGAAGCGGTCGCGATTGCACCCGCCCTGCCGCGTGGGACTGAAAGCAACAGTCCTATAGATCTCCAGCAGGTACTCAGGGAGCTCGTATAGCTAGAGTCAAATAGCTTATACGAGAACCTGATCCAGCAACTGTCCTACGGCCCTGTAGGATTCCCTGAACGCGTTGCGGTGATCCATGGCGCCAGACAGATCTGCGTGCGAGAATGCGATTCGGCCAAAGGGAGCGTTTCGCAAAACGTCGCGAGGTGCAGGTTTTCCAGCTAATCCAAAGAAGAATCCAGGTTGCGGATTGATGAAGGCATGGCCCCAGCGATTCAGTACGATTCCGGCGATGTCCCGTTTGGGGTCGAAACCGGAGGAGCCGAACATCTCAGTCATCTGCTCGCGAATGGCGCGCTCATAAACGTTATAAGGCGTCGATAATAGCTCCATCCGACCTTCATGCCCTTGTTCTGCGGCGGGCAGGCCAGGTTTGGCGAAATCGACGAAAAAGGTAAGTACAGTTGGAAGCTCTGGGCCCGCGTACGCAGAATCCATTCCGAATTTCGCCATCTTTCGAACATCCACAAATCGTCCGAAGCCCTCGAACCATTCGCCTCCGGAGATTCCGAGCTTGTACATGAAATTCCAATTTCGAACGGCAACATTTGCCACCATATACGGCGAATAAAGGAATTGGGCATACGCATTGCGGCGGTCTGAATCGAGATCCCGGACGACATGCTTCGTCATCCAACCTCCTCCGGCCATGACTGCCGTTTTCGCTTTGAGCCGGTAAAGCTTCCCGTCATGGGTATACGTGATCCAGATGAACTCGGCTTTGTGCGGCTCGCCGGCATGCTCAACGCGGACGACGGTTGAACGAAGCCGGATGCGAGCGGGCAGTCCAGGGCGATCAAGCGCCGAGAAATTAACTGGGTTTTTCCAAACAGCCTGCATCGTGCGCGGGCCTTCAATGGATTCGGGAATCAAAGTTTTGACAATGAGGCGCGTCATACCGGAGTTCCCTCCGGGAAACATGTTCAGGCCCGTCTCCATTGAGTCATCCAGAGTGGGTATGGATGACCACGAATATTCACAAAAACCCGATAGCGCATCCGGTCCGAGTCCCATCCCGCTCGCTGTCTCGCTTGTGAAAAGCAGACGCACGGTGTCCCGGCTCAACCCGAGAGTTCGCATGTAATATTCCTCGAGCGTGATGCTGTCGATCCTGCGGGAAACCTCGTCGCCGGGATATTCATAACGCCACGCGGCCTCTAGCCGGTGCCCATGATGCCACGCCAGCATTTCTTGCCGCGTCTTCTCAGGAAACGGACATCCTTCCAGGTTCTTGCCCCAGGGATCGACGATCCAGATGCCCGGTTGCTTTCCAAATTTTGCCCCAAAGTAAAACCCATAGGTCTTCTGTTTCATGTCAAGGACGCGATAGGGACTGCGCGCCAGGTCAATCGGGGGCGACGGTCCTTGCCAGGTTTGGTAATCCTTGAATGCATTCCAATCCATGCCGATCGCGTCGTAGACGCTCTTCAGGAAGCTACGTGGGTAGGGCGGCTGGAAATGCACTGAAGCTTGGGGCGCGTAAAGATGCTGACCATCAACAACAAATTCGTTGCGCTTCGCAACTCCGCCAAAGATGGAAGCGTTATCGAGTATTAGGCAGGTGCGGCCTGGTCCGCCACGTTGCGTGAAAAATAGTGCTGCTGAGAGACCGGCGAACCCGCCGCCGACAATTACGCAATCGAAACTTTCTCCAGTGTCAATCGCCTCGGCCGAAGGTTTGTCAAAGGCTCCATCGCGTACAGCGTGCGCGGCGCGGACCACCTCCTCCATATTGCCCGCCGATGCACGATAATCGCCTTCACCCGTGTACCCTGTCCACCCGCTATCCTGGCCCAAAATCTGTCCCGGAGCGGCAGTACCCAGCAGAATGCTGCCCGAGGCGAGCAGCGCGCCATCTAAGAAATCCCGGCGCGAAATCTCTTCGTTTAGACCCAGGATTTTATCGAAGTGGGGACAGAACTTAGCCATTGGCTGTTCATTGTAACGAACGGAATGGCATATTATGAGATCTTTGCATGTTGAGAGAAAGGTGTTTTTATCTCAGAATGAATTTGAAGTGGAGAATTTCGTGTTGACTCGCCGGGTGCTGTTGCAAGCCGCTGCGGGCGCGTTGTCTGTCGCATCTCAGGAAACGCTGGCGGTTAGTAAAAAGAAAACCGTGATTGTTGGCGGCGGCGGCATTGCGGGCCTTTGCTGTGCCTACGAACTGGCCCGGCGTGGACACGACGTGACGGTGCTCGAGGCTTCCGGACGTGTAGGCGGACACGTTAAAACCGTCCGAGACGAGCTGCCCGATGGAATGTACGTAGATGCCGGAGCCGAACAATTTACTAAGCCCGGTTATGACCTGTACTGGTCTTACGTGCGCGAGTTCAATCTGCCCTACATGCAAGATCATCGGCGCGAGCATATGCTGCGACGAATCGCTGATCGGCTCTATTCAGAAGAGCAACTAGCAGACCCAAAGGTGCTCGCTGGTTTCGGCTTCAATCAACGGGAAGCGACATTCCTTCAGCAGCATCCGTGGTGGGAGTTGAGCCGTTTGTATTTCGATAGGTACACTGACGCGTTCCATGACGAGTACAACCCGTTTGATGCCGGGCTAAACGAGCTGGACCACATCACGGTTAGCGATCTTCTGAAGCGAGACGGCGCTTCTGATGCTGGAGTGCGCTTCGCGGGTGGCGGCACGTCCGCGCTTCACACGGTCTGGCACACGGCAATTCTGGAGCGGCGCGGTGTTCCCCTGTGGCCCACGCAGGTATTCCGGCTGAAGGGCGGAAACAGCCTGCTACCGGAGACGTTTGCCCGCCGGCTCGGCGATCAAGTAAAGCTTGGCTGCCCAGTAACTGGCATCCGGCATGGTAGCCGTGAAATCACCGTGAATTACCGCGAATTTGGCCAGGATAAACAGATCTCAGGAGACTACCTCGTCTGCTGCATGTCCGCGGTGATGCTGAGGCGGATACCGATTACACCTGCATTGCCCGAGAGGAAGCAGTGGGCTATTAGCAACGTGCCGTACTACTCGGCAACGCGCCCCGTCTTTCAATCGCGAACCAAATTCTGGCGCGATCAGGGCATGAGCATGAACATAGAGTTTTCCCAACCTGATCTTGAGCACGTCTGGTCGATGGCTGACGACGTCGAAACGCAACGCGGTTTGATAACGGGAACGGCTCAACCAGGGGTGCGGGCCGAGGCGGCGCTAGCAGCTTTTCGCAACACCTATCCGGGGAAAAAAGACACGATCGAGCAAGCAATGATAATCGACTGGTCGCGGGATCCCTGGTGCATGGCGTGTGAGACCACGAACTACAAGGTAGGTGAATTGAGCCGTTTCTGGCCGGCGCTCATAGAGCCGCATGGCCGGATTTACTTTGCCGGAGCTTATTGCGACAACCTAAATTGGGGGCAAGAGGCGGCAACGCGATCCGCGAACCGTGTCGCCAAAGCCATTGACGCGAGTGAGAGCTGAGGATCACTAGGCGCCGACTCCGTTTTGAATCGGGGTGTGCGTTCGTTCACTCTCCAGAAGCAAGCGCTTGCGCCACACTCCGCCGCCATAACCACTTAGCTCACTGTTCTTGTTTATGACGCGGTGGCAGGGAATCACGATGGAGATGCGATTGCGCCCGTTCGCGGCTCCCACTGCGCGCGCTGCGCCTGGTGCGCCGACGGCTACTGCGAGCTCTTCGTATGATCGGGTCTCGCCGTAAGGAATGCTGAGCAGCCCCTTCCATACGTGCTCCTCGAATGGAGTGCCCGGGTGAACCAGCGGAACTGTGAAGCGGACAAGTTGGGCGGCGAAATAGCGTGACAGCTCGTGTTTCAGCTGCTCAAGATATTCGTTTGTGCCGGGAACTACGCAGGAACGGAAGCGTGTTCGCACCGTAACAAATTGCGTTTCAAGCATTCGGCGATCAGTAAACTCGAGCAGGCATACGCCGTCGCGGTTTGCACCGGCAACCATCGGGCCGAGCGGTGTCTCTAGCCAGGTAGCCACGATGCAGCCGTTGGTGCGGCTGCGACCCGGTGCGTCGCCGAAGACACGCTGAAAGGCATCGCGAAAGCCACTGTGCGATTCATATCCGCTTTCGCCGATGACTTCATCGAGTGTCGCGCCACTGCGGATCGATTCGAGCGCACTGCCCATCCTATGCGCGCGGCAATAGGAGTGAAACGTCATTCCATATTGCTGCATGAAGTAACGGCGCGCCCGCACAGGGTCTACTCCGAGTCCGCGCACGTCGGCCTCTGTGATGCGGCGGTTCGGAGGATTTTCAGCGAGTCGAAGTAACGGCTGTACCCACTCTGGAGGCGTGCCGCTGGCTTGCATCGGAGAGCATCGTTTGCAGGGCCGGTACCCGGCGGCAAGTGCTTCACGAACGCTAGGGAAGAACTCGATGTTTCCGGCGTTGGGTCGACGCGCCGGACACGACGGCACGCAGAAAATGCCAGTGGTCCGGACGGCGGTAAAGAAGACACCATTGTAAGAGGAGTCCTTAAGAAAAAAGGCCCGCTCCATTTCGGTTCGTGGGGGCAATTGAATCATGGCCAAATTATAAGAATGATGCAGTTGGTACCGCCACCGGAAAAACGACACTGAATTCCCAATTCGGCACGAAGGTAGCGGGGCGTCATGAACGCGCGTGAGTCGGCACACGGGCTTCGCTCTTTCGGCTCATGTAATAGTGAACCGCGGGTGTAACAATCAGCGAAAGCACCATGGAAGCAAGTATTCCCCCGATGACTGCGATCGCTAGCGGCTGTAACATTTGTGATCCAGCACCGAAGGCGAGAGACAACGGGATCATGCCTGCGATGGTAGCTAGGGCCGTCATGAGAATCGGACGCAACCGGCGCTCGCCAGCCTGAAGCATGGCATCGCGGGCGGACGAGCCCTCAGCACGAAATCGCTGATCAGCGTCCAGCAGCAGAATTCCGTTTTTGGCAACGATGCCGATGACCATGATCAGGCCCATGAACGATGAAATATTGAATGTCATTCCAGTGATCAACAACGCGAAGAAAACGCCGGATGTCGATAGCAGTGCTGAAGCGAGAATGGACGCCGGGGCGGCAAAGCTGCCGAACTCAAATAAGAGAACTGTGAAGACTAGAACGACTGCCAGCGCGAGCACTAATAAGAGATCACGAAACGAGCGCTGCTGCTCTTCGTATGTGCCGCCATACACTACGTGGATTGTTGGCGGGATATGAAGCGTGGCAACGGCACCCTGGATTGCCGCGATCCCTTTGCCCAAGCTCACGCCTTCGAAACGGCCTGTCACGGCGACAACGCGCTGTAGGTTTTCACGGCGGATTTCGGTCTGGCCGGCTTCGTTTCGAATATCGGCGAGCGAGCCAAGCGTGGCAGTTTTTCCCGTAGAACTGGTCAGAAGAGTGTTTTGGATCTGATCGATGGATGCCCTGCTCTCAGGCGGGAACCGCACGCGCATCGTATAGGGCCGATTATTGACGACAACCGGCGTTGGCGCGGGCTCGCCCTGCAGAATCGCGCTCGCATCTAGCTCAACCTCTTGCGGCGTGAATCCGGATCGAGCCGCGACAATCGGATCCACGTTCATGATCAGAGCCGGTCCGCTGATGGTGTTCTCGATTCCGTTCTTGACGTCCGTGACGCCGGGAAGCGTCTTGATTTTTTCCGCTACTTGAGGCGCCCACTGTGCCAGCAAGTCGGGATTTTCACTAAACAATTTAATTTCGATGGGCTCGGGAGAACTGGTCAAATCACCAATCATGTCCTGAAGAAGCTGAATGAATTCGGTGTTGAGCTGCGGATATTGCTTGTTGACCTTTTCCCGGACATCGGCAATGACTTCCTCTATGCCGCGGTCACCGTTCCGCTTCAGCTTTACAGAAATATCGCCATTATTTGCTTCAGTTACAGCGGCAAGTCCGAGCTGCAAGCCAGTTCGGCGCGACGTGCTCTGCACCTCCGGAGTGGAGCGGAGAATCTTCTCCACACCGCTGAGTACCTGATCGGTATCGGCGAGAGACGATCCTGCCGGCATGAAGTAGTCGAGAATAAAGCCGCCTTCATCCATCGCCGGGAGCAAATCAGTGCCTAAAATCCGGTAACAGAAAAACGATGCCACAACGACAAGGGCGCACGCTCCGCCGAGCACCCAGGGATAAGCGAGTGCAAACTTTAAAGCTCGATCGTATGTGCGGGTGAGCTTCCCCATAAAGCCAGCAGTGGCGATGCCGTGCCTCTCGGTTGAAATGGCCGCGCTTCCGGCTGCGCGCCTGCGCAGCAGAAAGTGACTAAGCGTTGGAGTCCAAGTGAGGGCCAGTGCGAGGGACGTTAGCAGCGCAGTACCGACCGTTATGGCAAGCGCTCGGAAAAACGTGCCGGTTACACCCGTTATGCTGATGAGCGGTAAAAAAACCACGATAGGAGTAATGGTTGAACCGACCAGCGGAACTCGAATTTCCCGTAACGCGCTGCGGATGGCTTCTCCACGGGTCTGCCCCAAATCGCGGTGCAGCACGATGTTTTCGACAACTACGATTGCGTCATCAATGATCAGTCCAACGGCGGCAGCCAGTCCGCCGAGGGTCATCAGATTGAAGCTTTCGCCGAGCGCTCTCAGGGCGATAAACGTGATCGCGATAGTTGCGGGAATCACCAGGCCAGCGACGAGTGAACTGCCCCAGTCCCGCAAGAATAGGACTAAGATAATCGCGGCTAGAATCAGGCCGATGAAGATCGCGTCGCGAACGCTTTTGATTGCATCTCTGACAAGCTCCGACTGATCGTAGAAGGGAACGACATTCACGTTGGGGGGAAGAGCTTTCCGAATCTGATCTAGCTCAAGATTTACCGCGTCGGCAACCGCGACAGTGTTGCTATCGGGCTGTCGATAGAGATTCAGAAGAACAGCGGGCTTGCCGTTTGCAGTGACGGCTGTATAAACCGGCATCACAGACGGCGTGACACTCGCTATATCACCAACCCGCACGGGGACACTGCTTTGAGTCGTCTTCACCACAATATTTGATATCTCGGCCGGCGTCCGAACCTGTCCGCTGACAAGGGTAAGAACGAGTTGGTGGTTGTTCTCAAATAGCCCCGGAGAATCGATCAGATTGCTTTTCGAAAGTGCATCAACCAGTGAGGGAATCGTGACTTGCGTCTGGAGCAGCTTCCCGGGATCCGGCTCGATCTGAAACTCAGGCACCTGACCGCCCTGAACCACTATCGTTGAGACACCGGTAACGCGGTTTAAACGCGGTTTGATCGTATATGTCGCCAGCTCCCAAAGTTGCGTCTGGGGTACCGTGTTCGAAGTCAGACTGTAACCGATAATCGGAAACGCAGCGAAAGTCAGGCGATTCGTTGTGAGTTTTACGGTGGGCGGCAAGCTTGTCTGGATGCGAGCAAGAGCCGCGTTCACATATTCCAGAGTCTGGAACATGTCGACTTTCCAGTTGAAGAACAAATTGATGTCCGCGGAACCCCGACTCGTTATCGAACGCACTTGTTCGAGACCCGGAACAGTATTGACCGCTTCCTCCATCGGACGCGTTACCATCACTTCCATTTGATCGATGGGCGCTACGCCGTTGTCCACGCCAACCACGATCCGAGGGAAGTTGGTTGAAGGGAAAACGGCAACGGGAATTGTGAAAGCAAGATAGCCTCCGATTACGACCAGGGTGATAATGACAAAAATAATGGAGCGCGACAATCTCGCGGTCCAATGTTCCGAGAGGCGTTCCTCGGTTGCTCGCAGGGTGTCGAGCTCGCTCATTCCTTTTCACCCGAACTCTTTTTATCTGAATTGGAGGTTCCACTCGCGTCAGGTTTCTGGATGGTGACCTTAGCTTTGTCTTCCAGGCCAAGGCCGCCGAAGGTGATCACCCGCTCTCCTTCCTTGAGGCCGCTCACGATCTGAACCTGATCCCCGCGTCGAACGCCAACTTCAACCCTCCGCTCGTGCGCAAGCGAATCGGCTCCCACGACCATTACTTTGTCGCCGCCTTGGTCGGCGGAGAGCAGCGCCGTGGCGGGGACGAGAATCACGCCTTCGAGCACTTCCGCATTGATCAAAACTCGAACGGTAGTGCCGGGCTTCAACCGTTCTCCAGGGTTCTTGGCCTGGACCCAGACTTCTACGGTCGTTGTACTCGGGTCAACGGCCGGACTAACGACAGTGACTTTGCCTGGCACATCTCCGCTGGTGCCGGATATCGTCGCAGGTCTGCCCGTCTGAACTGCTGCCGCTTCTCTGACGGGAATATTCGCGCGAGCGATGACTTGTGAGATATCTACGATAGAAATAACTGCGGACCCGCTATTTGCCATCTCGCCGGGGTACACAGGGCGATCGGCGATCACACCGCTGATGGGACTGTGAATTTCCGCGTAAGACAACTGAGCCTGGGAGCCACCGTAGTGAGCCTTCGCAGCTTCCAATTGCGCTTGGGAACCCTTGACCTGCTCCCGCTCACTCACTTTCTGAAAGGACTCGAAATGCCGCTCGGTGGTAGCATTTTGGCTCTGCGCCTGCACCATTGCTACCTTAGCGTCGTCAACTAACTTTTGTGCAAGTGCGCCCTGGCGAAATAAAGCAACCCGATTTTCGTAAACTTTCTTGGCCGCTTCAACGGATTGTTGAGCGGTTTGTAAGTCCGTCAGCGCTTTCGTTCTGTCATCGGGTATCGTGGCACCGGTGGTTGTCTGATAGGCTGCCTGAGCCTGTTCATAGAGGCCCTTGCTCTCTTCTGCCGCTGAAGCCAGATCGCGATTTTCGAGTACCGCGAGAAGTTGGCCTTCCCGGACGTGGTCCCCACGATTCACAAGAATGCGGCGCACCGGCGCACTGATCTTCGAAGTAACGTTGGCTTGGTTCAGTGGAGTCAGAACCGCGTTGGCGGTGATGATGTGTTCGATGGAGCCCTTTGTCGCTTGCGCAACCTCGACTGGAGTAACGGGTTCAGCTTCCGCCGCGCTGGGCTTAGGGGAACACGCACCGAGAAAAATCCCCGTTAGGAGAAGACATACTCCAACTACTTCGGACCCATTACGGGAAGAGTGAGACGCCATAGACGAAGTTGGCATAGTTTAAAAACTCCCTGTAAGTGTCTCCAACTGCGCACGAGCAACACGATAGCGAACTAGCCCGTCATCGAGTCCATTGCGCGCTTGAGTAACTGTTGTTTGGGCGTCCACAACTTCCAGCACTGTAGCTTCACCGGCTTGGTACCGCAGTACAGTTAACCGCAGGCTCTCGGCCGCGAGATCCGCCGAAGAGCGAAGCGATTCAGCTTGCGACTGCGCTGTCTGTGCCTCCTTATAGAAAGACGCAAGATTCGCCTGAAGCTGGCGTTGGGCGAGGGTGAGATCCGTTTCGGCCTGCCTTCGCCTTAGATCTGCCTGTTTCACTTTACTTCGGGTACTGCCCCAGTCCCAAACCGGGATCGTCAGGGTGGCCTGCGCCGAGTATCCCAGGTTTTGGCGATACGGAACCAGGTAGTTCGGAAGAGTGCTGCGCCCTGTCGCCTGGGTTGGATAACTTGTCCTTGCCGCAAGCTGATTGGCGTTAATTCCATAAAAGAAATCGAGTCCGAACGTTGGGAGGTAGGCATATCGAGCCACGCTAGAGGCGTACCGTGCTTCAAGCAGACCTGCTTGACCAGCTCGAATGTCGGGACTCGTCGTCTTCGCTTGGCTCTGCATCTCGGAATAAGCCGGCAGCACCAACGCGTCTTGAAGATCGTCGACAACCGAGAAATCCTCGCGGAAATCGGGGAAGATCAACACGCCAAGAGCTATCTTCGCTTTATCCAATACCAGTTCCGCATCCTGCAGATCACGCTGGCGCTGCTGAAGTTGTAACTGGGCCTTGATGACGTCGCTATGCGCTGCTTCCCCGCCGCGCTCCTGCTTTTGCGTGATGTCCAGGAAGCTCCCGGCCTCCTTAAGACTTGTCTGTGCGTTCACGTATTTTCTTTGAGATGCCACAATCGAGTAGTAGTCCTGTATGACGGTCGCATTCAGACCGCGCGCGGCAACATCGAGCTTTGCTCTAGCAACAGCTTCGGCGGCCTGTGCGCGACGGATTTCTCCCCGGCGCACAAACGAAAGAAGGTCTTGATGTACCTGCGCCTGTTCGTTGTACACGTGAACGCCGTCATTCGCCACAAACACACCGGAAGGCGTGCCATTTCCTTCCGTGTAAATGAACTGATTAAATGCGTTCAGTGACGGCAATGTGGCTGCCTTGGCCTGTTTCCGGTCCTCCCTTGCTAGTGCGACGGCTAAATTGGCGGAGTCAAGTTGTAGGCCGTATTTACGCGCACGCAACAGCGCGTCTTTGAGGTTAATTAATAACGAAGGAAGCTGAGTTTCAGATTCCGGGGCAGGACCCTGTGATTGGGCGAAGAGGGACGTGCCGAGGGCAACAAACGAGAACGCAAGACGTCGTGCCGTAGGTCGCCACTGCCTATACCCCACAGCCTGACTGCCGGTGAGTTCGTTGCGTCTTGCCATTCTCTTCACTTGTATTGCCTCCTGAATACAGTCCATGATGACGGCTATAGTCGGCAACAACCAGTTCAACAGCTCTTCCTGAAGTTTGCCTGAAACCATGCCATTCCGACCTTAGCGCCTAACACTTCCGGGTACGATGAATTTCAGATGCAGGTGTTAGTCATCGAAGACGAACAGCGGATGGCTGAACTGGTAAGACGTGGATTGACGGAGGAAGGCCACCAGGTGGTAGTGGCGCGAAATGGCGCGGAGGGCTTGGAAATGGCCCAGGCTTTTCCCTTCGATGTGATCGTGCTAGACATCATGTTGCCGCAGATGAACGGCCTTACTGTTGCGCGCCGTCTCCGCGAATCGCATAACCGGACGCCGCTTCTAATGCTCACAGCCCGGGACAGCACGACTGATATCGTCGATGGATTGGACAGCGGCGGCGACGACTACCTAACGAAGCCGTTCTCCTTTGAAGTATTCCTCGCCCGCCTTCGCTCAGTAAGCCGGCGCGGACCGATTGAACGACCCCCTTGTCTTCAGATCGCAGATCTGAAACTGAACCCTGCCACTCGGGAAGTGACCCGTAACGAAGCAGTAATCAATCTGACGCCCCGTGAATATGCCTTGCTCGAACTTCTATTGCGGAACACAGGCCGTGTCATCACGCGTCAAACCATCCTCGACGCGGTTTGGGGCTTCAATACGGACGTCAACGAGAACACCCTGGAGGCCTTTGTCCGCCTACTTCGCATGAAAATCGACGCGCACGCGCCAAAGCTGATCCACACTGTCCGGGGCGTAGGTTATTGCATCAAGGAGCACTGAGATGGGGCGCGAGATCTCAATTCGCTTCCGGTTAACTGTCTGGTATGCGTTAGTGCTGGCAGGTGGCCTGATTGTATTTGCTGGCTTGATTTGGATATTGCTCCGGCACACCCTAATGCACGAAGTAGACCAAGAGCTTGGCAATCGAGCATACAGCTTCGAGCTTTTTTTTAAAAACGAACTGGCGGAAGTTCCCGCTCCGCCGCTTAAAGAGGAAATAGAAGAGTTCTGTAGGGCGCTACCGTCGCTGTCGTATTTGCAAGTTCGGAGTCTAGAGAGCAACTTCGCGTTCTCTTATCCGGAGAACTCGCCGGCATCTCGGGTGCGCGAATCGCCCTCTCGACCAACGTATACCAAGGTTCCTTGGCACCAACATACCTATCGAGCTCTACGTCGTGAGATCACAACGAAAAGAGGCCCATATGCAATCGAAGTCGGAGTATCCCTGGATTCTATCCAGCATGTTCTGGACCTGCTTCAAACGATTTTTGCCGGTCTGATCCCGGCAGTAATTCTCGTCGCGTGTCTCGGAAGTATTTGGCTAAGCCGAAAGGCACTAACGCCGGTTGACGCTATGACAAGCGCAGCGCGAGCGATTAGCATAGATAATCTGTCGTCGCGCCTGCCGGTCCCGCAGACGGGGGACGAACTACAGCGCTTAGCGGAGGCGTGGAATACGATGCTCGCCCGTCTGGAAGCCGCCATTAACAAGATTTCCCAGTTCGCAGCAGACGCATCGCACGAGCTGCGAACACCTCTCGCGATCATTCACACGAGCTCAGAACTGGCACTGCGCCGTACCCGGACACCGGAACAGTATCGCGAGTCGCTCCATGAGATTGTCGCGGAAACGGGAAAAATGACTCAACTGGTTGAAGACTTACTCTTCCTTGCGAGAAGTGATGCAAGCTCCGCAGAAATGCCTATCGAGCCACTGGACCTATCCGAAGTCGTGCAAGACGTCTGCTCACAAGTCCAGGGACTCGCAGAAATCTGGCACGTCGCCGTGCGCCGCTCATTTCCCGATACACCCGTTGTCGTAAAGGGAAATCGACCAGCGCTTCGACGTCTTTTTCTTGTCCTGCTGGATAACGCGATCAAGTACTCTGAGCCGGGCGGTGAAGTGACCGTCCTCGTCACATCCACACCCAAGAGCGGAGAGGTTGCGATCAAGGACTTCGGCGTGGGCATCGGACCGCAAGATCTGCCTCATATCTTTGAGCGATTCTATCGATCTGATAAAGCCCGAACTCACGGTGACGGCGGATATGGTCTTGGTCTCGCACTTGCTGAAAGCATCGCGCGGCGTCATCACGCGGAGATCAGCGTGGAGACTTCTTTGGGAAAAGGGTCAGAGTTTCTAGTGTCGTTTACCCGAGAGCAACATGCGATTGACCTTGTACAATCGCAATCGCTCTCGACTTATTAACCGGTCGGATTTGCAGCTTCTGATAAGCTCTCTCTGGTGAAGGCTTACGTAAAATCAATGCGCCAAGCGATAGTGACAGCAGCGGTCGTCCTCTACTTAGGAACTTTTTGTTATTTCAGCCGGGGCACAGCCCAGACGAAGCAGGCTACTGGTTTGAAGCACATCCTTGTGATTAGCGAGACAAAGGGCTTCGAGCACGACTCAATTCCAGATGCCATGGCGAACATCTGGAAGATGGGGCATGATACGAAGCTCTGGGAAACGACTCTCCGCACGGACACAGAGCTGGTGACGAAGAAGGAAATCAAGGACCGAAACGTCAAAAACCTCAGTTATTTCGACGCTCTTGTCTTTGCGAGCACTACCGGAGAACTTGACTTGGACGACATTCAAAGGCAGGACATGATGTCGTTTATCAAGGATGACGGAAAAGGATTTGTGGGCGTCCATGCTGCTCTGGATACTTATTACAAATGGCCAGAATACGGCGAGATGATCGGCGGATGGTTTGACGAACATCCGTGGACGACTTTCAATGCTCCAATCATTCTCGAAGATCCGACCTTCCCCGCGGTACGCCACTTTCCAAGCGCATTTGTAAAGCGTGACGAGATTTATCAAGCAAAGGCTTGGTCGCGCGACAAGGTGAATGTGCTTTTGAGTCTCGACTCCGCCAAGTTAGACTACAACAACCCCCGTGTCCACCGCCAGGATCACGATTTCGCTGTTGCCTGGTCAAAGATGTACGGCAAAGGCCGGGTGTTCTATTCAACACTTGGTCATACGAAGGAGTCCTGGGACGATCCGGATATCCAGAAAATGTATTTCGAAGCGATTAAGTGGACTCTCGGAATGACTGAGGGCAATACCGCTTCGCATCCACGGCCGAAATCCTAGCTGCTTTTACAAGCCGCACGAAGAGCCGGACTGCTTCAAGTGATCTCTATCAAATCGGACGCCACCCGCTTTAATTGTCCGCAGGCCGCAAAGATATCACGCCCGCGCGGTTTCCTGATAAAACACGGTAGGGCTTTGCGGATGATCGCCTGGAAAGCTTCGACGCGCTCCGCATCGGGAGTGTTGAACGGGATGCCGGGACCCGGATTTAGCGCAATCAGGTTCACTTTCGAGTTCAAACGCGCGAGCAGGCGAGCGACACGCCGCGCATCCTCGTCGGTATCGTTGACGTCCTTCAACAGCACATATTCAAAAGTCAGCTTCTCCCACGAACGGAGCGGATATGCCCGGCACTCATCCATCAAATCCGACAAATGGTATTTCCGGGTAATCGGCATGAGTTCGCGCCGCTGTTCCTCAGTCGACGCGTTCAGCGAAATCGCCAGCTTCGGCCTTATTTCGGCCTGCCCAAGTTCTCTGATTTTGGGAATGATGCCCGACGTCGATATCGTGATGCGCTTGAGTGACATTCCAATCCCGTCCTTGTCAACCAACAGGCGGGTTGCTTTGAGCACGCTATCCAAGTTGAGCAAAGGCTCACCCATGCCCATTAACACGACGTTTATGTGATTGTCAGTGGCTCTGATTCCGTTCTCACGGGCGATATGAAGGACTTGGCCCACAATTTCGCCGGCCGTCAAATTGCGTTCTAAACCCATGAGTGCCGTCAGGCAGAATTTACAATCTACCGGGCACCCGACCTGACTGGAAACGCAGATCGTGTCCCGTCCCTCTTCTGGCATCAGAACGGCTTCCACTGTGCGGTTGTCATGTAGCCGAAGCAGATAGCGGCGGGTTCCATCACGCGAATCGAAACGCCGCTCGCACGAGGGTAAGCCGACAGGATTCTCCGTAACTAGCTGATAACGCAACGCTTGTGGTAGAGTTGATATTTCCGACAAATTCGCCACTTGTTTTCTATATAGGGCGTCATATAGTTGTCGGGCGCGATAGGTGGGTTGCTGGGGGCCAAGCAGGTCCTGCAGTTCGTACAACTCCATTCCGATGAGTGCTCGGCCCCCAACTTGTTGCAACATCTAGCGTTAGTGTATCGCGATACACTTAGAAAGGCGGAAACCCATGGTCCTTGCGTCCCCGACAGTCCGTGAAATTGAGCGCGCCACGTTGCCCAACGGCATCCGGATAGTGACGGAGGCCATGCCATACGTTCGGTCCGTCTCTTTGGGCGTTTGGATCGGCAGTGGCTCGCGAATAGAGCACGGTCCCGAGAATGGCATTTCGCATTTCATTGAGCACATGCTCTTCAAGGGGACCAAACATCGCTCGGCCGAGGACATCGCCCGCTCAGTCGATTCCGTGGGAGGCGGCCTGGACGCATTCACTAGCAAGGAACTGGTCAGCTTCAATACCAAAGTATTGGATGAACATCTACCGGTTGCATTAGACGTGCTCGCCGATCTGGTGCTAAATCCGCTTTTCCGTGAAGAGGATATCGAACGGGAGAAAGGTGTGATCCTCGAAGAGATCAAGATGGAGGCCGATCAGCCCGAATTCGTGTTGCACGAGACCTTTATCAGCAACTTCTGGAAGGGCCACGGTCTCGGAAATCCTATTCTAGGAACTAAGGAGACAGTTAAGAAGTTCCGGCGAGGCATGCTGTTTGATTACTTCAGCCGCGTCTACTCTTCCAAGAACATATTGATTACTGCCGCCGGGAATCTCGATCACGACAGCATCATCGAACTGGTGCGCGAAAAATTCGCCGATCTGCGCGAATGTGGCACCCTGCCGACGGACTCTGCTCCCAAGCATTACGCGCCAATCGTATTGAAAAACAAAGAAGCGCTAGAACAGGTGCACATTGCGCTTGGCGTACCCGCATACCCCCTGGCGCATGAGTTGAGATTTCCTCTGTATGTCTTGAATACCGTGCTCGGAGGGGGGATGAGTTCCCGGCTATTCCAAAATATTCGGGAGAAGCAGGGACTCGCTTATTCGGTTTACTCAGATTTGAATCTTTTCAGCGATACCGGCTGTTTCACCATCTATGCGGGTACTGGTATTGAAACCGCAAAACAAGTAGTCAGTTCAGTGATTGACGAGATCCGGCAATTGACGAACGAGTTGATCGCGGAAGAAGAATTGCGGCGAGCCAAAGATCATTTGAAGGGCTCGTTGATGCTCAGCCTCGAATCAACCTCCAGCCGCATGTCTAACCTGGCTCGGCAAGAACTGTATTTCAAGCGTTTTATGTCACTTGACGAAATGCTGGATAGCATTGAAGCGGTGACACGCGACGAAGTTCAAGTGATCGCGGAGGAGTTTTTCCAAACTGAGAATATCGCGCTTGCCATGCTCGGCCGTCTAGGCGGAACTAAGATTGTTCGCGACGATTTAGTCTGTTAGCTTTTATCGAGGGTTGCAATCTGTTCATTCAAGTATTCAAGTGATCTCTGAAGCAACTCACGGTATTTCGGGTTGATCGCTGAGGCAAGATCTTGCAATACTCTCGTGCGAGAAAGCTCGATGCTCTCCCGTTCACGCTGACGACTGAGCTGCTCTGGACTAAGTTGGAGTCTTCTCGGCAGTGAATGTTCCGCTTCAGCCGATTCGATCTGGGACTCGACAGCCTTACTCTCCCAGCCGCGTGCCATCCCTCCAGCTTGCCACAAACGCATCGGAGTAGCAGGCTAGCCACTTTCAACCTTATGGCAGACTAGCGCGAGGGCGAATGGACGCGAACGGCTCCGAGCCGTAATGTTCCCGCATGCATTTCGATCACCAATCTCCGCTGCTTACATGTTCGCCCGGTTCCTAACGACAACATCGCCGGAGATGCAGTCCGTTGCCGTGAGGTGGCCAGTTCGAGTCTGGAATACTGCGCAGTGGATTTGGAGTGGTACCGGCAGTAGGGTTTGGAGATTTGTGCACAGTAACGATCGTCATCGCCTCAGATTTAGTTATGTTCGGAAATGCGCGGGCTGGAGAAGCTAGTCCCGCGAGCACGTGTTATGACCTCGACTGATAAATCGACCAGCCTTGCAGACGTTGTCTCGGACTAAAGTGTTGAATGTGTGTCTCGACAAACCGCGCCGCTTGCTACGGTACGCATCGAAACTGACCGTTCTCACAGGGGCGGGCATTTCTGCCGAGAGCGGTGTGCCGACATTTCGCGGTTCAGCGGGACTGTGGAGACAATTCCGGCCGGAGGACCTGGCTACACCTGAGGCATTCGCCCGGGATCCCGATTTAGTCTGGGAGTGGTATGACTGGCGCCGCCGCCTGCTCGCCAAAGTGCAACCCAATGCTGGACACCGCGCGCTCGCCGAAATCGAACAGCGCATTCCGCAATTCACGCTCATTACGCAAAACGTCGACGGGCTGCACCAACGGGCAGGAAGTGAATCAGTTCTCGAGATTCATGGCAGTATTTGGAAGCTCCGATGCATGGGGTGCAACCGCGAGTGGCTCGATCGGAACGTTCATTTAAACCTCCCCCCGCATTGCGAGTGTGGGTCGCTGGCGCGCCCCGGCGTGGTCTGGTTCGGTGAGAATCTTCCGGTCTCGATCTGGGCTGCTGCAGAACACGCGATAACGGCGTGTGATGTCTTGATCGTCGTCGGCACGTCCGCTGTCGTTTATCCAGCTGCTGGTCTCATCGGTCTCGCAAAATCGACGGGCGCCGAGGTGATCGAGGTAAACATTGAGGCCACTCCTGTATCCGGTTTAGTTGATTGCACGGTCACCGGTCCGGCTGGCGTGATTCTGCCGGAATTGCTGGCCATATAGCGAAGCACCGAACTCATGAGTAGGGCGCCGGCAGTCCCGCCCTGGATCGGTGCTCTCGCATTTTCCATTGCTGGTGCGTGCGGAGACGCAAGTCGCTTTGCGGTCTCCCGGTACAGATCAACGCAAATCCTGCTTTTTTGTCCTCCGAGAAATATGAGTTCGAACTGCTCTGATCGACTACGCCGCTCAAAAGTCTGCAGGCGCAGGTCAAGCATCGACCTTGGTGGCAAATCGCGGGAAGCACGATTCCGTTGCGTGCGGCCGCATCCCAGATGAATTCATCGGGCTTGCATATGAAAGAGCGCTCGCCTTCCGGTGTCTCAAGTACAACCAGATCACCTTCAGTTTTGTTCATGCAGCCGCATGGCTAGGCGTCCTGCTTACGGGTTGTAGAAACCGCGATTTTTGCTGTAAGGAGCCTCACCCGGCTCGCCGCGACGGAAGTGACCCGATGGAATCGACTTGCCATCACGCTCATGTGCCAGCAATTCGATAAACCACGCCTCGTGCTCAACCTCTTCGTTCAGAATCCGCGCTGCCATGTCGTATGTCCTCGGATCCTTCCCGAACGTCATATCGCAAACTGCACTCCAACTGCGAATTGCACACCGCTCTGATTCGAGCAGAACCGTGAGAATGTTGATCACGGTTGGCGGGTTGGGCAATTTTGCGGCTACGCAACCGGCTTGGTTGTGAAACTCTGGTAAGTCATTCGGCAATTCCCCGCCGAGCTCATAAATTCGCGGCACAATAAGCTCCCAGTGCGCGCGATCTTCGAGCCGTGCGTCCTCACAGATCTCTTTATAATCTTCATACCCGGCAAGATGCATGCGAAGAATTGTGTAGTAGTAATACGTACTTGCAAACTCCGCCGCCGCATTTGCGATCAGCATCTTAATCAATTTCTCGACATCAACGCCGCGCGCCCGGATCACTTCCACGCCGACTCGCTGCGTGACGTCGCCAGCTGGTACTGGTGCTACTGCTGTTCCCATAAGTTATCCTTTCTACCTCAGACTACGAGTCGCCTCGCTATAGGTCCAATATCTGTTTCCTATTCTGGATATAGGATTTGAGACTAGGCCCAGCGTTCGGCTGGATAGTTGTCTATATGGAAATCCATCAGCTCCGCTATTTCTGCGCCGTCGCCCACAATGGAACATTCACACGAGCCGCGCAGGCGGAGCGAGTCGCTCAGCCGTCTCTGTCGCAACAGATTCTGAAGCTTGAGGCTGAACTCGGAGCAAAGCTTTTCGACCGGCTCTCGAAGTCGGTGAGACTCACTTCTTTCGGATTTGCGTTTCTCCCGAAGGCAGAAAGGATTCTTCGCGAGCTCTCGGAAGCGAAGACCGAGATCTTGGAGATGAACGGAAAAAATAAAGGCGAAATCTCAATTGGCGTGATTCCTACGATTGCTCCTTATCTACTGCCCCCTGTGCTGAGCAGCTTTTCGCGTCAACATCCTGGCGTGGTGATTAACGTTATCGAAGATACGACTCCCGTTCTCATCGATCGTTTGCAGACGGGGACGGTGGATCTCGTGATCGCCGCACTGCCTCTAAATGGCGCGGAGGTAGTGGCGCTCAAATTATTGAGTGAGCCGTTTTTTCTGGTCGTTCCAATATCGCATCAACTTTCGAGGCGCAAGATGATCAGGCTTGAAGAGATTCCTAAAGAAAGCCGGTTCCTGTTACTTAAGGAGGGCCACTGTTTTCGCGACAGCACGATTGAAGCCTGCCGAAAATCCCGGGTGTCTCCCAACGTCGTTTTTGAGAGCGGGCAATTCGCGACCATTCTCGCGATGGTCTCGGCGAACATGGGGATTTCCGCCGTGCCTAAAATGGCCGTTCAATCCGTCCGCGGCTGCCGCTTTATCCAGATCGGCAATGAGGGTGCAACGCGCAACTTGGCGGTAGCGATGCGCACCCGCCATTTTCAAACGCGAGCAGAACGGATGTTCCTGCAGCACCTTTTCCGCATGAGCGCGACATTCAACAAGCACAGTGGACATCTCGGCCGATATCGAGACAGAAACACATGAATCGTAGGCGCTTCGGGTACTGTTTTTATGCTGCAATCGCCTCGAATTGCTTTTCCGGAACCTCATTTTGCGAAACGAACTGGTCGCCGGCAGCGGCGACACCGGCATTTTGCGAAACGAACTGAGGTTTGAGCTGAGCTTTAGCAGCGGATTGCGAAACGAACCCACGCGCGCGATCTTTCTTCAGTCGAATCAGAGTGGTGAGGGCTTTGTGGAAGGCACGCTCATGGGTGGTCTGGTAGCGCAAAAAAAGCGATAAGCGCTTCTGGTCCACACCTTCAGCAGTGAAACATTCGTTTTGAAAGCGGAGTGCGCGTTGCGTCAGCCACCAGGACTGGGCGATTTCGTGGACGAGCAGTTCTTCGGTAGGGCTGGCGGGCTGGTGCTCTTCGATCAGCCCGGCTAGGAGCGCATCGAACTCGGCGCGATTCTCCCCGGGGATGATGAAGCGCGGGGCGGCGAGGCCGTGCTTCAGCGAATTACCAGACGAAGCCAATTTCCCAGTGGGCGTGCGAGGGCCAGTGGATTTGCTTTTTTGAGGGGACGCGACGGGTTCGACGATTTGGGGGGATGGTTTCGTATCTTCCGGACGATCGAGAACCGGTGAGCTTGCTTGTTGCGGCTCGTGTTCTTGGTGGGAGGCGCTGCGGCGAGCCACGGCTTTGGCCTCGAAGTGATCGTAGAGGGATCGAGCACGGTTTAGGGATTCGATGGAGAATTCACTTTCGAGCTCGGGGCTGAAGCCGTGATTTGCGCGAGGACCGGCAACGGGACTCTGGGTTACGTCTGGTGCGGGAACGGGCACAGGCGAGGCTTGGAAAGGCTGAGTCGCTTTACGGGCAAGTTTCCTGGCTTTGCGCTCGGCCGCGCGTCGCTCTTGACGAGTTTGAGAAGGTTGCATGATGTTCGCTCTCCGAAAATTGAGATAAGCAGAGACGGCCGTATGGCCGTTCCTGTCCGGTGGGAGCATAGCACGGCGAGGTGGCGGAGTGGACGCGCTGTGAGTGGGAATGGGTTGTAAGTGGTTAGGAGATGGACAGTAAGTAAGGAATAAGAAAATGTGGAAGAGTGGTGATTGAAACCGTTTCCTTCGGGCGCGGCTCGGTTAAAGGGCCTACAATTTGCCAGAACTGGGCTTTGGGTCCAGTTTTCCGACAGTGACGTTAGATGGGCGGGTGATATCGAGACAGCGGCGGCGGAGGAAGCCGACTTGCAGCCCTAACCCGGGCGAATGGCATCATTCACCACAACAACATGCCAGGTTTCGGGCTGTATTGGTCCACGACGCACGAACTTTCAATATCTGCTGTATTTTCATCTGCTGTATTTTCGCCGTCGACAGCAAGCGTAGTTTTGCTAAGATCCGCAAATGGCAGCTAAGAGAGCCGCAAAAACAGCCGCTAAGAAACATGCTGGTGCCGAGAATCAGCATACCGGTACGCCAGCATTTCCGTACACCACCGAACCGCAAGCGTTGAGGCGGCTACTCGCCGAGATTCCGAAGCGTCCAAAGCCGCCCAAAGTGACGATGGAGACGCTCAAGGGTTGGGGTGTTTCGAGCAGTAATAACTCCAATACTGCAATTCGTGTGCTGAAGAAGATCGGTCTATTAGATCAATCCGGTCAGCCCACCGACCACTATGCTGCCTATATGAGGCCAGGAACTGGCTCAGCAGTATTAGGTCAACTGTTGCGCGACACGTATCGTGTTCTCTTCGAAAACTCACGATCGCCGGAAACGGCTCAAACGGAGGAGTTGAAGACCCTATTCAATATCCACTCTGGCGGCGGCGAAGACGCCATGCGTTTGCAGATCCAAACCTTTAAAATACTCGCAGAATTTGCCGCGTTTCCGGCTGCACCCGCGTCGGGAATGCCATTAGATGTAGCGAACTCGGGTGATGCAAATCCGAATAGTAAGCCAGGAACACCGCGTGTCCCGCCAGTACAGGTTGATTTGCATATCCACTTGCCAGAAAACAAATCGACGCGGGAATACGAAGCTATTATTCAGGACATCGCAAAGTACATCTATGGCCGAGAGATCGACCAAACATAGTGCAATCGCTCATGCTTTAGGCAAACTCGCGGCATTAGGCAAAAATTTGGGGGCGGGGAGTTCTGTGGCCACTCCCGGAATCGCGCCAGTTCTGCTGGCGATGCGCGAATTTGATGCGTGTATTCGTTATCTCAACACACGCCGAAGCGCTGGGGCGATCATCAACATTGAATCCGAAGCTGATGTACAGGACGTACTTTACCTGTTGCTCAGGCCATGGATAGTCAACCTTACCTACGAGTCGCCCGCCGATAAGACAGCAAACCGATTTGTGATCAAAGACTTCGCTTCTGCATCAGGCCGATTTGTAATTGATGCAAAGTACATCCGCGATAAAGATCATGGGAAGAACATCTCAAAGGAGCTTCACGACGATATTGAGATGTACCGCGCCCATCCACGTTGCGATGACCTGATCTTCTTCGTATATGACCCAAACCTTTTCATCCCAGACCAGCGCGCATTAGGAGAAGCAATCGAGGTGCAGCGATTCTATGGTATAGGTGGTGAGAAGCAATTGAACTGCCACCTCATCGTGAAATAGGCGATAGCCGAGATGCGGCTATAGAATGTCCAACCGCCCTTAATGCGATTCGCCCAATGCTGATGCATGATTGCATAGCGACAGCCCAGATCAGTGCTGTGAAAATCCACTCGTCCGTGTACTCACAGATTCGTACAAGTGGGCCGAAGCAACCGCTCCCTTTGGTCGCGGCTCAGTTAGCGCGGAGCCGGTGCTGCACGATGGTCGTCACAACGAGGGATGAAAACGGGTGAGAGCTAGTGCACCACGGCTGCTTCCTCAAACGTGTCACCCCACCCGCGCTTCCAAAGCGCGATCGGCACGCGAAGCGAGCTTCCAGCTCCGCGATGGTGGACGAGTTCCTTGCATCCGAAGTGAGCCGGTGCAGGACCGCTTGCTGATTTTGGAATGTGGTGCTGCCAACTAGCACAAGAGGATCCCGATCCCCCGCCGGCCAAGGACCAGCCCACGGTTCGGTCCAGGGAAGATCAACCAGAACGGGGCCTTCGTTCGCGTGGTCGCCAGACGGGAAACTGGCGTACTCTCGAGGGATGTCCACTTCTGACGTCGTTCTCATTCGAGATACAACAACCGCCAAGTGACCAACTCGCCGGAAGACGTAACAAAACTATTGGCGGATTGGAGTCACGGAGAAAAAGGCGGAGCAGCTTGGAATTGAGACCATCAAATATCAGGCGCTCTGCGTTTTTTGCGCCGCCGCTCCTGGATTCCAAAATTTCATTTCGTCTGCCGATGGTCCGTACATCCCCGGAATTTCCACTTCATTCAGCCTAAGGTAGACCCCGAGCTGGGCGCGATGGTGGATCAGGTGATTTATGACGCTACTGCGTAGCACCATGGATCGCGGCATGGAAAAAATCGTGTTCCCTCCGAATTTCAGGGTCCATGTCTTCTGAAGCTCGTCATCCGTCACGCGCACTATCAATTCGCGAGCTTCGGCGACGTTCTTATCGAATGTAGCGAGCACTTCTTCCTGTGACTTGGCCGTATAGGGCTGGAAGCTAGGCGGTAGCTCAAGAACTTCCATCTCGATCGTGTGCTTTGCCCATCCTGGCAACTCGGCCACGTGCGCCGCGAGTCGGCCGAGGGTCATCGACTTCTCATGCGGTTTGTAACCGAGCTTATCGTCTGGCACGCGTTCGAGTATCCTTCGCGTATTCCTCATTTCCTCGTCAAATTCGGGTAAAAGCATGTCTCTAATAGCCATTCGAAACCTCCCCGCGAAACCGTGGCACCCGGAGGATAGCACGAGAACAAACTGAGCGCGCCAGCGACCGATTCGAATTTGTAACCCAAGGTGCGCTGTGTTATCCAAAAACTTTTTTGTCTGGGTGATCCATTGTTGCTCCGTGTTGCGCATACTAGCTCGCAGAGTACGGTGAACTGCCAACCGCATCGCTCCCCGCATCCCTCGCTCCCTTTTCGGGTCTGTCTCGTGCCATCGCGGCCTGAAAAGGGAGCCCGTTGTTGCTAAGCTCATCTTGCATGCAAGGCCGCTTTCGAATAGCTCTTATCCGGCTTTGCATCGCTGTGTCCCTGGTGGTTTTTGGGGCGCTCCCCGCCCTTTACGCAGTCGATGTGAACTCGTTACCGAAGCCGACCGGCTACGTCAGCGATCTTGCCCACGTTTTAAGCCCCGGCGAAAAGGAGCAACTGGAAGGATTTTGCGGCAAAGTAGAGCAGCAGCTCGGAGTCCAATTTGCGCTCGTCACTATCGATACTTTAGGCGACCAACCGATCGAGGACTTTGCCATTCAATTGGCACGGAAGTGGGGTGTTGGCGATCGGAAAAGCAACCAGGGCGTCCTACTTCTTCTTGCTATCAAAGACCACAAGAACGATATCGAGACGGGCCGCGGCATTGAGCCATTTCTCACGGACGGCTTTTCTGGGAGCATCTTGCGCTCTATCCGTCCTCAACTCCGCGCGAACGATTATGGCGGCGCGCTGCTTACAGCGGCTCGGGCTATGGCCCAGCAGATCGCACAGGGAAAAGGGATTGCCTTTTCCGATGCTCTTTCCGAGCCTCCCGAAGAACCACAAAACAGACCTGTTCGCCACCGCGGCGGCATTCCCGGTCCGCTGCTGATAGTCGGTATTTTTTTATTATTCTGGCTTCTGAGCCGCGCTGGTCGCAGTGGGCGCGGCGGAGGTGGAAGCTTCCTGACGGGCATGCTGCTCGGAAATCTTCTAGGGGGTGGCCGTAGATCAGGAGGAGACTGGGGCAGCGGGGGCGGGTTCGGCGGTAATTCTGGAGGCGGAGGCGGATTCGGCGGTTTCGGCGGAGGCGATTTTGGCGGTGGCGGTGCAAACAGCAACTGGTAAAGTCTTAGCGGGCGAGGAGCACAATTGGAGGAAAAACTTTCAGAACTGGTTCGTCGTCTTAAGTCGGCATTCGGCGATCGCCTAGTCTCGGTCGTTTTATATGGCTCGGCCGCTATGGGGGATTGGCACGAGCAGAGTTCCGATCTCAACGTGTTGTGCGTCCTCGACCGCCTCTCGCGCCCTGAACTCGCGGACTCCGAAGCCGTTTTCCGGTGGTGGCGGCAGCAAGGTAATCCTCCGCCCCTTGTGATGAGTGAGGAAGAACTTCGCGCTTCGACCGACTGTTTCCCAATGGAGTTCCACGATATGCAGGAACATCGGCGTGTGCTCTACGGCGCAGACGTGATTCAGAATCTCCAGATTGATCCGTTGTTTTATCGCGCTCAAGTGGAGCACGAATTACGCGTTAAACAGATTCGGCTTCGTCAAAAGGCGGCAGAGGTACTCTCGCGTCCGGAGCTGTTATTGAAGCTTCTCACCGACTCCGTCTCGACATTCTGTGTTTTGGGCAGGCACGCGCTCATTCTAAGCGGGCATGAGCCACACTGGAAGAAAAAGGAGATCGTGGCTGCCCTTGAGCAAGCGATGAATGTGCCGTTTGAAGGCGCTAATGCGATACTAGCGGTTCGTACGGCGGGTAAGCGGCGGCCCGAAGTAGATGCCATCTCCCTATTCGACATTTATCTGAAGGAGATGGACTCCTTGGTCCGTTTTGTGAATGGGCTGGATCGGTGAAGAGACCCGCGAAGCTGGGGTTGCATACGAATCTAAAAACCAGGAGCGAAAAACGATGAAGGCTGCGCTAGTTGTCGTAGGTATTTTGGTGCTCGCAGGCTTGATTTTCGGTGGGCAATTGATGGGGCAGCGCAACCGGCTCGTCACCGAAAAGAACGAAATTGATGCAAAATGGGCTCAAGTCGACAACGACATGAAGCGCCGGGCCGATCTGATTCCTAACCTCGTAGAGACCGTTAAGGGTTACGCGAAGCAGGAGCAGGCTGTTATCGGAGAAGTGGCAAACGCCCGTGCTGCGCTGTTAGGCGCTCACAGCAAGCAAGACGAGATCACAGCCAACAACCAATTGAGCGGCGCGATTGGCCGGCTTCTCGTTCTTCAAGAAAATTATCCGCAGCTGAAATCGAATGAAAACTTCCTACGCTTGCAGGACGAGTTGTCGCGTACCGAAAACCGAATCGCCGTATCCCGCCGCGACTACAACGAAGCCATAAAGAAGTACAACACCGACGTCCAACTGTTTCCAAACAACATTGCTGCGTCTATTTTTGGCTTCCAGCGTGACGACGCCTATTTCAAGACCACCGAGCAGGAAAAGAAAGTTCCTCAAGTGAAGTTTTAGAAGCGGGCAGCCGGTCGGCGATTACCCATCTTCCTCAAGTGCGCTCCAATCTTCAATCTGGTGCGCATAGCGCTTCAATATAGAAAACGACTTGCCGCTGCTAAACCCTGCGGTCCGAAGTCGGCGATATACACTAGCCAGATTTTTTTCTTCTTTGAGGAACTCGTCCAACTTTTTGCCACGGTACTTACGTTCGAGAAAACGCTGGATGAGTTCGGCTTCATCCCTGCCGGCAAATGTCTTCTCTACTGCGGCTTCGGCGATGTTTCCCGAGACCCGCTTGGAACGTAAGTCACGCAATACGCGAAAACGGCCAAATCCCTGGTTTTGAAGCCTCGAAGACGCGAATGCCTCGGAAAACTTCGTATCATCCGCCAGACCGTAATCGCGCAGCTTTCCCATCACAGCAGCTACGTCAGCGGCGGATTCTGAGCGTTTTGAGAGCTTTTGCCTGAGTTCGTTAGCGGAATGCGCACGCTGTCCCAACACCCGCAAGGCATATTCCCAGAGCCCCCCGCTGTCGAGCTTTTTCGGCTTGCCGCGTACCGCCATCTTACTGAAACGTTTGCTACTGTAGCATGCTCTACACAATGTAACTGGAACATTTATCTGACGAAGGAGATAACAAATGGAGGAACGAAACGGCTTTGGGTACTTTTTATTGGGACTTGGGCTGGGTGTCGCGGCTGGGGTACTTTGGGCTCCCCGACGGGGCGAGGAGACCCGTCAATTGCTCGCTGACAAAGCGGGCGAAGGCGCCGACTACTTAAAATCTCGTACCATGGATGGAAAGGAATATGTTCGTCAACGTGCTGACGAATTGAAGGATTCCGCGTCCGACGTTTACGAAAAGGGAAGATCCACAGTTACCCGTCACAAAGAAAATCTGAATGCGGCTGTCGAGGCAGGCAAACAGGCGTACCGCGATGCACTCAGCGACGTGAAAACGGCGACCAGCACCGGCGGAGGCAATACGGGAGGGAATGTCTAGTAGGTTGGATTAGGCGGGATTCGGCCCCGACATGGACCAGCAAACTCTTCTCACGCTTCTTACAATCTTTGTGATTGTGGCTGCCGTCGCCTTGGTGATTCAGGCGGGAATGTTGATCGGCCTTTTTATTGTTGCCCGCAGTCTGCAAGCCAAGATCACGGCGATTCTGCCCGATGTACAAAATGTGATCGGCATTAGCAAGCGCACGTTACAAACGGTTGAGAAGCATGTCGACAAGATTGGCAGCACTAGTGGCGCCATACTGGATGTGACGAAACAGCAGCTCGCTAAGGTCGACGAGCTGCTGAGCGACGCAACCACTCGGGCGAAGGTTCAGATGGAGCGGGCGGAAATGGTGCTGGACGACGCAATGACGCGGACCCAGCAAACCGTTTCGCTCGTTCAACGTGGTGTGGTTCGCCCCGTTCGCGAGGTTTACGGAGTGTTCGCAGGCATTCGTACTACGCTGTCCTACCTCGGGCGTAGCGGTCGGCCCACCGTCGATCACGCCACTTCCGACGAGGAGATGTTTATCTGAACATATGGTTCCGCCTACGTTCTGAGGCGCAGGTGTTCGAGATCCGGAATGAGTGCGAAACGTGCCTGGACTGAGCCGATAGATTCTCCAACCTGCTGAATTGCGTCAGGCGTCCATCCAGATCGGCGCTCGATCAGCTTAAGGTAGCCGATTTTTCGAGGGTCGATTTCCATAATGTGGCAACAGGTCGCATCCACGCTCGGAGGGTGAGTGCCAGCGGCGATTATCCCGAGGGCCTTCCCAGTCCCCAGAATGGGGCCGTTCCCTTCCATTGCTTCAATCTCATCCACAAGGCAGAACTGCCGTGGAAACACATAGTGGAGATCGGCAACGCATTCGTCGATGCCTGCCCAATGCAAGGGGTTTTTTGGCCAACCATAAATGCTTCCCGGCACTACTCCGAACAAATTTTTCATCGATAAGGTAGCGCCCGTCCAGTGATGAGTTTTCATCTTGGCTAGCGAGACAAGTAAGTCGCAACCAAGCACCGAATGAGGAAGATAGATCCTAGAAAGTGCCGAGAAAGGTTGAGTTACGCGGACTTCGCTCACCTCATCGAGGTTGAGATCTGTGAAGGTCTTCTCGAATTTTGGAACACTGGTGAAATATCCGGCTGCGGAGGCCATATCGAGCGTCATGCGCCGATGGCCCGGCCCTTCTGCGATCCGGACCTCGCTAGCACCCAGAGCATGAAAAGCTTCTTGCACCGCGGCTACGAAAACTGGATGGGTGTTGATCGGAGTGTGTGAGCTAAATTCGACGAGGTTCGGTTTAAGGAGCACTCTTTTCCCGGCCACGTTGACTTGGTGCTCAATCAAAATTCTCCGAACAATGTTTGCGAGATCCACTGAATAGGAGGGAGCGCGAACTATTGATACGTGGTGTTTAGAGGATTGAGCTACTCGCGAACACGATAACGCGACGGCGAAGGATCCTAAAAAGAAGTGTCGGCGATTTATTCCGGGCACAGTTCAGCAGCTCTGGATAAGAAGTCTGTTACTGCTCGAGTGGGCAGCCAAGGCTAACAGGCGCAGGCATGTATCTCGCGTGGTTCGACAGGGTAAATCGGTCTTGATATTCAGTCGATCCCGCCCATGTGCCATGAGTCCCATCTGGAGCCACGATAAGCCTTCAATTGAGCCCGGCGATAACAGAAGATTCTCCGCGCGCGTGATAGAAACGCTTAGCTCGGGGGCCGCCGTTCCGTGGAGTGCCAGCAACGCCATGCCCGTCATCTCAGCGTACGATTCCGCGCTTTGACTCCTGAAACTGCTGCCACCATGATTCCAGCCGCCATCCTGGCAACGCCTGGAAAGGATGTACCGTCTGCCGCGGTTGATTTGGCTTGTTAGCTTGTCGTCATGCCTTCTGCGCGCGGCTTCGGAAAGCGCAACAACGGAGATCACCGTCGGACCGATCCAGGCCGCAGTACCCGGAAACCAAGGTGATCCACCGCCGGTCTCCTCCCGACGCGGCGATCCTCGCATACGCGATATCAAGCGTTCGAGTCCGGTCAGCTCTGGCCTGATCTGACGGACAGTCCAGTCCACACCACGCTGGTAATCGCCAGACGACAAATCCATTTCGGGCAGCGCAAGCAGAACCAAGCTAGTCACCCAAGTGCTGGTACTTACAGAAGGCTCCGGCGACCAACCCCCGTCTCCGCGCTGCTTTCGGCGGAGCCAGGCGCACCCGCGCTCGTACACACTGCCTTCGATCTGTTGAGCCTCCAAGGCAAGCAGTGCGAAGGCGGTCGGCTCAGTCCATGAGCTTCCATTTGATATCCCCAACCGCCGTCTGCGTTCTGCGCCCCTAGAAGTTCCCGCTGAAGTTCTGCCGCTTCAGCCATTGCTACCCCTATTAAGGCAACGTCCTGCGTTTACGACGCCGCTTAAGATACATGACCAGCATGCAACCAGCCCCTATCCACATTACTGCCATTCCTACTTCACCCATCGTTTTTCTCCTTTTCTTACGAGTTCTTCGAGAGCTCTCTGCCTCTTTGACAAAGTGTTCCGAACGCGAAGTTCTTCGCAAATCCTGACGTAAATCAGATCGGCAATATAGGAGATTTCTTTAACCGGCGACGCTTTAATGCATCCGGTTCATCATTGGGAAGAGATTTTGGAACAGCTGCAACATGCCAGGACCGGCAGTAACTACCAACAGCGAAGGAAGGCAAAAGAAGAAAATCGGGAAAACAAGCTTAACCCCCACTTTCCCGGCGCGTTCTTCGGCTTCTTGCCGCCGCCGGATTCGAAGAAAATCGGACTGCGTGCGGAGCGCGTCAGAAACGCTCGTACCGAACCGATCGGTCTGGATTAAGATCGCGGTGAGTTTTTTCACTTCATCCTCGCCCGTGCGGCGACCGAAATTGCGCAATGCGTCAGCCCGGCCCTTGCCAGCCATGATCTCCATATTCACGAATGAGAGCTCCTCGGCGACTGCCGGATGAACCGTCTTGAGCTCCCGGCACACGTTCACCATGGATTGATCAAGCCCGCATCCAGCCTCGCTGCATACCACCAAGAGATCCAAAACATCTGGGAGAGCGAAGCGTATTTGCTCCCGGCGCCGCTTCGCTAAACGGCCAAGTATAAGGGCGGGAAGGAAGTAGCCCGCGCCCCCCATTGCGACGGGCAGTATGACGGTAAGGATTCGATTGCTTACATGGCCGCGTATCGCGAGACCCACGGTGACCATCACAATGGCCAACACGATCTTTGCTCCGTAATAGACAGCAACCGCCGATCGCGAACGAATCCCGGCTGCGATCAGTTCGTGTTTCGTCGCCAGTGCGTCTTGGGACGACACCGGAAGCAGGTTTCCTATAGGCTCCAGCAATTGGGCAAACGAGAAGTGGGTTTTGCGTTGCCGTTCGAGACCTGGGGAAAGGATCACATCCGACGTGGTCGTCGCCAATTGGTCCAGGAGCCTCGTTGGCTTGACGTAGTGAACGTAGCCAAAATAGGACACGAGCCCCACCAACGTGAGAAATAGTAAACCAGCGATGAGAATGGCCATGTTCTAAACCTTGATCTTGACGATCTTTTGGATAACGAAGTATCCGATGATCTGTCCGAACACAGCCCCATAGATCATCCTCTGGCCAATTTTGTCCGTCACGAGAGCGTTCAAATATTCCGGAGTCGTCAGCATGATGAAACCGGTCACGGCGATTGGCATCAGAAGGAGGACGAGCCCTGTAATCCGGCCGTGAGCGCTCGCGGCTTTGACTTGGCCTTTGAGGCGAAAGCGTTCCCGGATGACGTAGGAAAGCTTGCTCAAAATCTCTCCTAGATTTCCGCCCGTTTCCTGCTGCAGCAGCACGGATGAAACAAAAAACCGCACATCTATGAGCGGGACAAGGATGACGAGTTTGCCTAGAGCTACTTCGAGAGGGGAGCCTAGCTGCAAGTCGTTCGATACTCGCCGGAATGCAGCCCCGAGTGGATCGGGTGAATCCACGCCAAGCATTTCTAGGCCGATGGTGAAGCCATGCCCGACGCGCATGGATCGCGATAGAAAGTCGAGCGCTTCCGGAAACTGTTCCTCAAACGCGGCAATCGCCTTTCTTCGTTTCCGTAGCACGAGAAAAAGAGGGCAAAATGCGCCCAAAGCGGCAAACGCAGCCGCACTGATCCCCGGGCTGTAAAGCAAACGCACCTTCATGCCAAGCAGCGATCCGGCAACGCAAGTTACGCACGAGATCCCAATCAGTTTGCTGGCAGTCCAATTCTGGCCGGATTGCTCGAGGATCAAATGCAGCCGCCCCATAAATTGGAAGCGCTTCAGCAATTTGCTAAGCACATCTTCCACGTGGGCAGGGCGCACTAGTTCTGAACTGCGCTGTTCTGAGGGACTAGCTTCGGCCTTCTGCAGCATGGAACGGATCTGCTGCTTTTGCCTGGATTTGAAATATGCCGTGGATAGACCCACGCACCCAAGCACGACCAGAAATGTGAGGCCGAAAACGAATAGCAGGATTATCATGCAGATGTTTAGCGAACTTCGACGGCGCTTTGGAAAAGCTGAGTCGAAAACTCTATGCCTGCCGCTTTTAAGCGTTCACTAAATTTAGGCCGAACACCTGTGGGACGGAAGCGGCCTGTGACACGACCCTCGCTTGTCACACCGATTCGCTCAAAGACAAAGATGTCCTGAGTTGTTACTAGGTCGCCTTCCATTCCCACGCACTCGGTGATGTAGGTCACTTTTCGAGTTCCGTCAGACAATCGCGAGATCTGGATAAAAAGGTCGATAGCTGAAGCCACTTGCTGGCGAATGGAGCGGACGTTGAGGTTCGAGCTCGCCATACCGATCATGACTTCGAGACGGGCAATCGCATCACGCGGAGTGTTCGCGTGGATGGTGGTCAGGGAACCGTCATGGCCGGTATTCATCGCCTGCAGCATATCCAGTGCTTCCTCACCGCGAACCTCACCGACGATGATGCGATCTGGCCGCATTCGGAGAGCGTTAATCAACAGGTGACGCTGAAGCACAGCTCCCTTTCCTTCCACGTTTGGCGGTCGGGTCTCGAGGCGCGCGACGTGGGTTTGGCGAAGCTGCAGTTCGGCAGCGTCTTCAATAGTCACAATGCGCTCGTTTGACGGAATGAAGCCCGAGAGCATGTTCAAGAAGGTTGTTTTACCCGCGCCCGTTCCTCCTGAAATAATGATGTTCAGGCGGGCTTTCACGCAGCCTTTCACTAACTCCAGCATCCCCTCGGTTAGAGAAAGGTTACGCAACAGATCTGCTGGCTGCAGCGGATCACCGCCAAAACGCCGAATCGAAAGAAGGGGCCCGTCGACAGCAAGCGGCGGAATAATCGCGTTCACTCGCGACCCGTCCGGCAGACGCGCATCAACCATGGGAGACGATTCGTCGATCCGCCGTCCTACGCGCGACACGACTCTTTCGATGATGCGCATCAAGTGCGCGTCATCCTTGAATTGGATTGAGGTTCGCTCGAGCTTGCCGCCTCGCTCGATATAGATCAGGCGCGGCGTGGTGACGAGGATGTCCGAGATTGTTTTATCGCGAAGCAGGGGTTCGAGGGGGCCTAGGCCGAATACCTCGTCCAGTACTTCTTCAATCAACGCATCCTTCTCGATAAGGCTTAGCGGCGTCTTCTCCTCGTTTACCAATTTGGCTATGGAAGGGCGGATTTCCTGGCGCACGCGATCCCCCGGCATCGCGTACACCGCTTCGAGGTTGATTCGGTCAAGAAGTTTCCTGTGAATAGAAAACTTCAGCTCTTGATACTGTGGCGAGGACGTGTCTCGATTTTTCCCGGTGGGTCCGCCGGGTAGTGAATCATTTCGAATTACATCGGTAGCGGTCATAAATGTCTTAGCCGAACAGCGCGAATTTCTTCTTAGACTTTAGAGGTGATACTCCAGCTATTTTGGCGGCGAGTAAGGCGAAGTGCTGTGCCAGCCGATTGTTCGAATCGAGGAGATTACCGCTTGAGTAGGACTGATAAAGTCCCATGTAGTCGTTTGGGAGCGCAGCATAAATCGAACGGCCAAGAATATTTTCCAGCTCTTGGGTACTGATGTCCATCATCTTCGGAGTGCGATTAAGCACCAGTTGCAACTTCTCGCCCTGTTCGAAAAGTCCATGAACAATCGCTTTAAGGCCATGCAACGCAACGACCTCGAGGGTTGATATCAGAAACAGTTGATCGATCTCGTCCAGGACTGCAGTCGCGATTGAATTGAGGCTACGCCCCAGATCCAAGACGATCCAGTCGTGTTGCGTTCGCATAAAATGTAAGACTTGCCGCAACTGCTCTTCATCCGGGTGATCCCACCGCGAATATGAGGCAGGCGCAGGTATAACCGATAGGTTCTGTTTGTGCTCTACGATAAGCGCCCGCCACAGGCTTTCGTCCAATCGCGTGATATTTTTGATCGCATCCAGCACCGAGTAAGAGCTGGGCGTCTTCATAAGAAATCCCACTAACCCAGAGGTCAGGTCCAGGTCAGCGAGCAGAACGTTCTTCCGCGTTAGCCTTTGAAGCTCTGTCGCTACGTGGCAGGCAAGCGTCGTAGCGCCACAGCCGCCTTTTGCCGACAAAAATCCAATCACTTTCCCGCGATGCACTGCTACAAGGTCTGGATCCGTCGAGTTCAGAATCTGCTCAAGCGCTGCCTGCAGAGTCTCGGACAGTGGCGGATGCAGGAACTCGTTAGCTCCGGCTCGCATCGCGGACAGAATAGTTTTTGGATCTGCGCTCGAATGAAGTACGACAACTTTGATTCGAGGAACGTGGTACCTAATCTGACGGATTCCGATACCCAGTTCTACTGGCACAGCGCCGAGGTCGAGGAGCAGAACCTCCGGCTTTGTCTTGGCAATGCGCTCAAGCAGACTCGCCCAATCAGAATCGTGCTGATCAAACGGTATAGGGCTGGCAGCGACGCGGAGGACCTCGAGGGCTTCCTGTCGTAGATTTTCGTCAGTGATATAGAGCAGCAGGTTCACAGAACTCATTTCTGCCTCCTTCAACGGCTCGAGCCGGTCAACTTAGGCTGTGGGCCACTTACGGCTGGGGTTTGCATGCCGGGTTGTATTGGAAGGGTTGGCTGTATTCCAGGATTGAACACTGGATTGCTTGGACCGCCGTTTTGGTCGTTTGGCTGGGTCAACCTCTTAAGTTCTTCTATAGGCAGCGAGTCACGCTTCGGTAGCGGCGGCAGCGGCTCGGTAGCTTGTGGGCCGGGATTCTGCGGCGGCGTAACCGCTGTCCCCTTCAAAAAAGGCATGTCCATCTTGATTTCCGGTCTCCTGCCGTTCACAGGTATAGGACCGACCAGTTCCGGCGTGACCATCACGAGCAGTTCGCTGTTGTTCTTTGCAAGAGAGCGGGATTGAAAAAGCTTACCTAGTAACGGTATGTTGGCCAGCCCGGGGATCTTGTTCAGTGTTTCACTGACTTGGTTATCGAGTAATCCGGCAATGACAAAGCTTTGCCCGTTCTCCAGTTCGACCTCGGTCTGCACCCGCCGGGTATCCAGACCGGGAATAGTGAATCCGCTGACGGTTAGGCCTTTGGCATAGTCGAGTGAACTCACCTCAGGGCTGACGACCAGATTTATTGTGCCGCGAGCCGTAACGGTAGGCAAAAAGTTAAGCCGGATTCCAAATTCCTTGAACTGAATCGTAATTTGCCCCACGCCGGCCCCGCCCCCCTGCAGAGTAGGGAACGGAAACTCTCCTCCCGCTAAGAAGCTTGCTGGCCGCCCACTGATGGTAAGAAGATTCGGCTCTGCCAGAACCTGCAATAGCGACTTAGCCTCTAGCGCCTGGATCATCGCTCCAAAGTTGAGATCGGGACGATAGAAAAAGATGTTCAGCAGATTCGAAATGGTGGTCTGGGCCGGCTGCTTACTTAGGTCGAAGGTTGGCGGCTGCCCAAACTGGCCGGTTGTTATATTTCCAACCCCTCGAAGGGCGCCGGTGCTGAAGAGATTGAGTCCCAACTGAGATGTTGCGGCGCGGTCTATATTTGCAAAGCGAACCTTGAGGAGAATCTGTGGCTCACCTAGGGGAACCAGAACACGCAGAAGATTGACTACCTTACCGAGCGTCGATGAGATGGCGACGGCACGGTCAGCCGCATTGACGTCGTTTACCGTTCCCCTCAGAAACACATTGCTGTCTTGAAGGATTAGGGAAACATCTTGCCCCGCCAGCTCTTCCGCCAGTTCGCGGCGGACAGCCTCGATTTTGGCGTCATTCGCTACGACGTGGACTTCAAATCTCGTGCGATATCCCTTCGAATCCCACAGAATGAGGTTGGTTTCCCCAGGCGCTTTTCCGTTGATCAGAACCTCGGTTGAGCTGACCGCCACAGCTTCCGCTATTTCGGCGTTGGCTACCGACACACGCCGGATCGAGATTGCATGCTGCACAACCGCGGATTTGTCCACCGTTATTTTGAGGTCTGAAGAAGCATCCGGCAGGGCAGCCGTCGTAGACGGCTGTTTGTCGACGACATTTCCAGGCGACGTTGAGCTTGCTGCATTGCCCCACCCACCTCCGGGAGGACCGGGTCTTGCGAGGAGCAAGGCCGTGAATACGAACGTGGCGATCGCAATTCTCACTTACTTGTTCTCCTGTGGCGGTTCAAATTTCTGCTCCGTCTTTTTTGTCCCGTTGAAGACCTCAACCGTAGTCATATCCAGATCCGGGCGAATCTGTGCAGAAGCAACAGTCTTTCTTAAGGGAAGCCTAAGAGACGCTCCCAAACCCGCCGGGCGTTCTACCAAATCTGCTCCGAACAGCTTCGCGATGGACGTTCCCCGCGTGACTTCTTCCTGAGTATCAAGTGGATTTCGCAGCACGAGCTGAACCTTCGTTTCGATGCTGGCCAGATTGAGCGTCTCAGCCTGATCAGGAGTCACTAGCAGGTTCACAACCTGCACGGTTTCCGGTTTACCGTCTGCAGTTTTTTCAATTTTTTGTCCGGCGGAAAGCACCTCGATGTTTTGAAGCACTGTACGAGATAGAGTTCCAAGGTGATTCTGATCGCCTCCCGGAGGGTTCCCGGCCACGAGAACGTCAACACGCATGCCTGGCAAAACGAATCCCGCCAGTCCAACGACCTCATCCACCCGCAGAGCAACCGCACGCTTGCCCATTGGAATCGTCGCCGCCAAGCCCGCGCCTGCGCCTTTCGCTGCAAGGCGTATGCCGAGAATCGGCTCATTCCCATAGATGGTGGCGATGACGCCTCGCCCGATCACATCCTGAGTTTTTGCGATTGTCTGCGCTGGAAGTGAGCCGCCCCATGAGACCTGCCTGACGTCGGAATCGTGGATCAGTGCGCCTACCTGGAGATCATGCACGGCGACAACCAAAAGGTTTTTTGCGAGGGCCTCACGCACAGGTGCCTGTACATGCAAGATGATCACCCTGTAAATCAAGAAGCTAGCCACACTAGCTACGAGGAGTGCAAAGCCAAAAACGGCAACTAAACGTCGGTTCATTAGAGTTCGATAAGGATGTTGAAAAAGAACCCGGGTGTTCTCATTCAAAGGGATGCTGATTCAACGCGGCAGCGCCACTCGCGGGCCCACACCTTGGGTTAAGACCAGCGGGGCGAAGGCTCAACCACAACGAACAAAATAAGAGAGCCGCAGTGCCCATGCGGCAAAGAAGCCGCGGCTCTCAACTGTAAACCAGTGTGGCCCTCTTATGAAGCTGCTGCGCTAGTCAACTGACTATTGATGCCCGTCCAAATGGTCTTAATGCTTGTGCCAGCACTGCTCAATAGAGCAATAGCAGCTAACGCAATAAACGCGAGCAGCAAGGAATATTCGACTAGATCTTGTCCTTCCTCTTCTTGCCAAAACGCCTTTAGATTCGAATTAATCATAAGCTCCTCCTTTCGTGAGTTGTAGATTGTAAGTCCCTGTCATCAACTTGTAAGCCAAAAGAAGGCTCCAAGGTTTTCCCCCCCACTACGAAAGCGGGTGAAAATCGTAGCTGATGCTCGCGAGGAGCGGCGGCTCGGTACTCCGTCTTAAACCCAGCGCGAAAGATGATGAGAGATCCATCATCAAAAACCAGCTTCCAATTCCGTGATTTTTTTAGAACTTCTGTAAGCGGCGCATCCACCTTCAACAGCACCGTATCGACCCAGAAGTGCTTGAGCTCCATCTCCCAGGTATAAGAGTCATTAATGAGGCGCTGGCAGCGAACCAGAAAATCAGATCCATAGAACTCGCCGCGGCCGTCTACGAACACTCGATTGGATGGATACAAGCGATAAATGAGGTAATCACCCCACTGGTCATAGGTAAAAACATGGGCATCTTTCATTCCCTGAATGACCGGGATCGCTTGTTCAGGAAATTTTTTGGCATCAAACGCGGCTTCAAACTTCTCGTTTCCCTTGCCGAGTGAACAGGCCATACACAAAACTGCAGCCACCGAGACTAGGTGCCAGCGCCCAATTCTTTCGATCGGTTTCAGCTCGCTGCAAATATTGAGGACCGCAACACGAAACTTGGCCAACCAGCCTGATGTTCTGTAAGAGTGAAGCGCGTCGCGCACCATACAAGCTACCCAGGGTGTTGCGACAAACAGAAAAATTGGTATATTTCGAGCAGATACTAACGCCAAATGAGCCCAGAGAACGATCAGTATTGCCGCGCCGAACCTGGCGCGTTGCAAACACCAGACCGTCGCGACTGCGCCTAGCAAGAGCATGCCTTCGAAAAAAATTGCTGGACCATGGTGGAAACTGATCGACTGATACTCTTGGATCTGGTCCAGCAGTTGGAAATCCAGCAAGTAGCCGAAAATGTGCCGGTGCAAATGCCAGGTATAAGGGTTGATAAAGCTCGCACCGACGCATGCCATCGCACAGAATAAGAAGGGCCGCGCACGCCGGTAAGCGGCTGGCCAGGAAATCTGTTTATTAGTTGTGAAGACTGTAAGCACTTCGCCGACGGCGCTACTTAGCACCATGAAGATTCCGATGAAGAATGCGCCATGAATATTTACCCAAGCCACCATCACAAGCGGCAGCCACCAAAGAGCTTTGCTGTCGCCCTCCTCCGCGGAGAGCAAGGCGTGAGAAAAGAGCAGAAGAAATAGCCAAGAGAAAAGGTGTGGGCGGGCCAGCCAATGAATAGTTGATCCCCCCAGTGCGACAGCCGTAAAAACTAGGGCGAGAAGATCGTTCTCGCAACATCGGCGGACTAAGCGGTACAAGAGTGCGGATATCAGGCATAGCACCAAAAGATTCGCGAAAGCGACTCCCGGCAGTCCCCAGAGCTGGTGCACCGCCGCGAATAGCAGGTCCCAACCCCACTCCCAGGAAAACCAGGTTGCCTGCGGTTTAGTAAATGAGAAGAGATCTACAGTCGGCACTGTTCTGTTTTGGAGGATCCATTCACCGGTTCTGATGTGCCATCCTGTATCTCCGTCTGCAAGAAGGATCTTGGTCCCCTGCAGTATGAACAGAATTACAAAGGCCGGTAATAGAAAGATTAGATCAGTAAGAGATGGGAAAACGCGTATGTACCACCGTTGACTTCCTGTGTAAGTTCCTTCCCAACTCTGTACCGCCGTTGATTCCATATGACTAAGTTTTAGGTATTTCTTGGTTACGTTGTCTCATCGACGGTTCGGCGCGATTACTTAGCAAGATTTCGCACGCTCTCTAAACTCAGTTCGACTTACCCCGAGACATTTCTGGAAACGATTAGAAAAGCGACCGCGCCTATGGCAATCAACGTCCCGTGAGGCATTCCAACGGCATGCGAATCACGGACATCTAGTTGGGAATTGGTTTTCGAAGGCAGCCGGAAGTGGCATAGCTCAGTTACGATCAATCCAACGTTGAAACATGTCTGATGGAAACGTCTTTTCAGCGCAACGAGAACAATTGAGACCACTCCTCCTAGCAGCGCCGTCGCCACAAAAATGCCAAAGCAATTCCAGGGCCCCGCTATGGCCCCCACCGCCGCCATCAATTTCACGTCACCTGCCCCCATCCCACGGATTAGGTAAAGGGGCACATAGACGATCAACGAACAGACGATCCCGAGAACCGCGACGATTAACCCGCTGCGAGCAGACAAAAACGTGTTCACGGTAAGCCCGAGAATGACGCCAGTCAAGTTGAGCCAATTAGGTATCCGTCTAAAGCGCAGATCATAGATTGCGGCAACCAGCACGATCGCAATCAAGATGAGTTTCAAAGCCGTAGGCATATCGCAGATGATCTTCTCGGCCGGATCATTCGCCGTCTTTAGAAGGCGCACCCGAGTGGAACGTGAGACGGTCACCGACTTGGGTCGCCGAGCGAGAGATGGCTCCCGCCTGCAGTTCGAGAACGGAAGAAGCCGAGATGCATACAGAAATCCGGCGCGGCCGCAGTTCCGGATGCAACTTCTTTACGCGGAAGTTGCCGTCAAGAAAGATAGCGTCAATCGGCATTTTCATGCCAAAGGTGTGAATCGCTTCACAGGGAGTGATCCAGATTCCGGAACCTGCAAGAAGAGAAGCCACTCCCAACAGTCCACGCCTTCTGGCTGAACTGCTGCCCGCAATGCGAACATGGCTCGCAATACAGCAATCGCGATCTAAGTTCACGATCTCGTGCTCTGGGCTAAGACCAGCGTGGAGCGACGAGGGCGGGAATGTCTCAGCACACATGTTTGTCGACACGCCATCCCTGGAAAGATGGTTGCCGAACTAATCGTGTGCTGAACAGGGATAAAGTCTCACGAGAGCGGTCGTGCCGTTCCGGCGTCCAGCGCCTGCAAGGTCTTAGGAGGGTCGGGTCATCTCGTGTGGTTTCACCCACTTGTCGAATTCTTCGCTGGTCAACAAACCCAATTTAACAGCCGCCTCGCGGAGGCTCGATCTCTCGAGATGCGCTGTGTGCGCAATCTTCGCAGCCTTGTCGTACCCAACCACGGGACTCAGTGCGGTTACCAGCATTAGCGAATCCCGCACATCCTGGTCGATTTTCGCCCGGTTCAGCTCAATGCCCCGCGCGCAATGCTCGGTAAAACTGCGGCAAACATCGGCCAGAAGCCGCAACGAATGCAAAAAATTGTGAATCATTACCGGCTTGAAAACATTCAGCTCGAAATTTCCCTGCGAACCTGCAAACCCGATGGCTGTATCATTCCCAAACACCTGTATTGCGACCATCGTCATTGCTTCGCATTGTGTCGGGTTCACTTTGCCCGGCATAATTGACGATCCCGGCTCATTTTCCGGAAGGATCAACTCCCCTAATCCGCAGCGCGGGCCTGAAGCAAGCCACCGGATATCGTTCGCAATCTTCATCAACGAAGCCGCTAAAGTTTTGAGTGCGCCGCTTGCGAAGACGATTTCATCATGGGCCGAGAGCGCTGCAAATTTATTCGGATGCGATCGGAATGGCAGGCCCGTTAGCTCCGCGATTTTTGCGGCGGCCCGTTCCCCGAACTCGGGATGCGCATTCAATCCCGTTCCCACGGCAGTACCGCCAATAGCCAATTCATAGAGCCCGTCGAGTGCTGTCCGCAATCGTTCTACATCCCGCTCGAGCAGCGCCACCCACCCTGACATCTCTTGTCCGACAGTCAGCGGCGTCGCATCTTGCAGATGAGTGCGGCCAATCTTCACCACATCCGCAAATGCTTTCGCTTTTTCGTCGAGCGCTTGCCGCAGCTCCTCAACCGCGGGTATGAGTTTGCGTTCCACCTGCTCTGCTGCCGCGATGTGCATGGCAGCGGGAAAAGTGTCGTTTGATGACTGCGACATGTTCACGTGATCATTTGGATGAATGGGTTTTTTACTGCCCATGACTCCGCCGGCCAACTGAATGGCACGGTTCGAGATCACCTCATTCGCATTCATGTTGGTCTGCGTTCCACTTCCGGTCTGCCAGATTCGCAACGGAAAGTGGTCGTTGAGTCTGCCCGAGATCACCTCGTCGGCGGCCTGAACAATCAGCGGCGTTTTCTCCTCATCGAGCTTGCCCAGATCGCGATTTACCAGAGCGGCCGCCTTCTTGAGCACGCCGAATGCCCGGATCAGCTCCGGCGGCATCTTATCCTCGCCGATATCGAAATGAATTAGAGACCGCTCTGTTTGCGCACCCCAGTATCTGTCGGCCCCCACCTCAATCGCGCCCATGCTGTCGGATTCAGTTCGTGTTGCAGCCATGCCTTATTGTGTAACCTTCGCCCCCGCTCAATTCACTGCGCCCAAAGCCTAGCGAGCTTCTTGTCTTACAAGGCGGAAGCGGAGTCGTTCCGGAGTTCAGAGTTACAAGTTGTGTCGGGCAAGCAGATTGAACTTAGGATTGCAGGTGTCATCATCCTGGCTGTGACTATGTTTTTTGGCTGGATGCTTGCAGAAAAGATTATTAGCCGCTGAGTGACCTTCGACGCCCGGAAAAAATTCATCTTTGCAATGACGGAACACAGCAATTGGTTCGGGGTGCTTGCCGGGGGCCTTGCGATTATTGTCGGGGCGCACTCACTTCTCCGAACCAGCTCGGTAGTAAGCTGGCTGCGAAACCACGGAGTACAACATTCACAGCCGATACCTGCGTTTCTGCGACAAGTCAAGACACTTGGAGTTTTATTCACTCTAGCCGGGGGATTTTTTGTTGTCGTGGCGATTAGAAATCATTAAAAAGGCTAACGGCGGGTGTATTTGACCTACCCCTGCTTCGTTCACCTGCGTAATGTTGGGTTCGGTGTGGTACAGATCTCGGCGCGGATCGGGATAAGCAAACCAAAACACCGGATCAATGGTCTTACTCAGCGTGAATCGCACCCCGCCTTGCCTTCGCCCTCTTGAACAAAAACACCAAGGGCATGCACGCAAAGCACACCAAAGCCATATAGCGGAAATCGTCCACGTAAGCCCATAACCGCGCTTGTGCCGTAAGGGTTTGCTCGACCAGCTTGTATGCGCCCTTGCTGGCCAGTACAGGGCCCGCGGCAATATTCGATGTTAGAAGATTCTGTAGGGCTGACATTCGATGCTGAAGCGCCGGATTGGTCGCCGCAAGTGAATGCACCAGATAGCTGCGATGGACCTGCTCATGCCGGGCAACGATCGTATTCACCACAGAAATGCCGATGCTGCCTCCTACATTGCGCAATAGATTGTACAATCCGCTCGCATTGCCCATCTGTTCGTTTCGAAGAGTTCCCAGCGCAGTTGTTGATAAAGGCACGAACACCATCCCGGAACCAAACCCGCTCAGAATAATCGCCCAAAGGAACGACCATTGCGAAATTGCCAGATTCACCTCCCCGAACCAGATGCTGCAGATTGCAAAAATGAAAAACCCGGAGGCGATCAGCCAGCGATTGTCGAGGCGCGTTGTGAGCAACCCGATAATGGGCATTGCCAATATCGCTCCGATGCCTCTAGGGCTGACTGCCACTCCTGCATTCAGCGCCGTATAACCCATCAGCTCTTGATAGAAGAGCGGCAATAAAGTGACCATGCCGTAAATGGCCGCGCCGAACAGCGCAATCAACACGCATCCCAAAGCGAAGTTGCGGTTCTTGAAAATAGTAAGGTCGACCAGCGGATTGCGCTCTCGCAATTCCCGTATTAAGAACACGACAAAAGCCAACAGACACACGAAAGTCGCCCAGCGAATCCAGGTTGCCCCGAACCAGTCGTCTTCCTGGCCCTTATCGAGAATGATCTGAAGACAGCCCAGCCAGAGGGCGAGCAGCCCTAATCCCCAGGCGTCGATCCGCCCCGGCTTCGCGTTCTTGATATAAGGCGGATCCTCGACGTAGCGAAGAATCATGACAATGGCCAGGATCCCAATGGGAATGTTGATATAGAAGCTCCAGCGCCACGAGTAGTTGTCCGTGAGCCATCCACCGAAAGTCGGCCCGAGAACCGGCGCAACTACCACGCCGAGCGCAAAGACTGCCATGGCCATGCCGCGTTTTGCCGGCGGAAAGCTCTCGAGCAAAATAGCCTGAGATATCGGTTGTAGAGCGCCTCCGCCAGCGCCTTGAATGGCACGCGCCAGAAGCAGTATCCCAAGGCTAGGGGCCGCACCGCACAAGAACGAGGACGCTGTGAAGATGACGATACACGTAATGAGGAATCGCCTGCGTCCAAAGCGCAGCCCAAACCAGCTGCTCGCCGGCAGCACGATTGCATTTGCGACAAGATAGCTGGTCAGGACCCACGTGGCTTCGTCATTCGTCGCGGAAACGCTGCCCGCTATATAAGGAAGGGCAACTGCCGCGATGGAAGTATCCAGGACTTCCATGAACGTCGCCAACATGACCGATATTGCGATCAGCCATGGATTCGCCGAGGGTCGCCAATCTTCTGAGGAGGGAGCAACGGATTCATTCGCGGCCATTTCGTTTCCCCGATTTGATAATTCGCGAAGGAATGCCGGTTAGCGGACCGATAACTTTCAATTTCGAGTTTATCGCGCCCGTTTCCGCGCCCCATTTCCCACCGCCGAACTCATTCGGAACTCCCATGAGCCTGTCTACGTATTCCTCGTGATGACAAAATTCACGGAGACGTCCATATGAAGGTACTCATGTCGTTCATGGCAGTCGCGACACTCTTATCGCTCCATCCCAGTGCCAAGGCGGACGAGTGGAATAAGCACTGGCAAGTAGGCCACAATCCCGAGCTCCGCATCAACGCAGGCGATGCGGCTGTCACTGTAGAAGCTACTGAAACGAACGCCATTGATGCGAGGCTCACGACGCGTGGATGGTCAATCGGCTCTTCCGGAGTTCGCGTTACCGAACACCAGAGCGGCAATTCCGTCGAAATCGACATCAAAGTACCTTCCATGCACTTTGACTTCGGAAATCGCTCGATTCGACTTGAGGTAAGAGTGCCACGTGAGCTTATGGCGAACATCCACACTGGAGATGGGTCCATTCGATTGCGCGGTCTACACGGCCCGCTTCGCGCTGACACCGGCGACGGGAGCATTCAAGGCGACGACCTCGACGGTACGCTTGATGCCAATACTGGCGACGGAAGTATTCACATCAGCGGGCGATTCGATAACGTGCAATTGCATACTCAGGACGGCTCTGTGGAATTGGAAGCTAAACGCGGTTCAAGATTGCATTCCGACTGGCGCGTCCAGACAGGCGATGGCAGCGTCCACGTGAATGTTCCGCCTGACTTATCGGCGGATTTGGAATTACATACCGGCGATGGGCACATCCGGCTCGATCTGCCGCTGACGGTGAGAGGTACCGAAAGCGAGCATGAGATTCGCGGCAAATTGAACGGAGGCGGCCCCTCGGTTACGGTGCGAACTGGCGACGGCTCCATCACCGTAGGCTCGTCTTAACCCAGCACTTGCAGTTTCAAAGAGGGTTCCAAGCCGACACCGCTAACCAGCCGGCTTGCATTTGGGCATCGCGGCGGATACAATCCCTTCCCAGGCACGTTCACAATTTCACGATTAATGTGCGTGAGCAAGGATACACAGGATGGGGACATTGCAACTCGGAAGCATCGGACGCGAGGTCGAGCAGCTCCAGCGTGCTCTCGCGGCTGAGGGCTTTGATCCGGGGGGCATGGACGGCTCGTTTGGCCCAGCAACAACGGCGGCCCTGATTGCGTTTCAGACTAAGCACGGTCTACGGCCAGATGGTTTTCTCGATCCGGCGACTGCGGCTGCGCTGAACATTTCTGATGCAACCGAGCCGACCAATAAACAGGTGAATTCACGTGTCCCGGCGATAACTGTCGAGATGGTCTTGAAAATGTTCCCGGACACGCCGATGCACAACGTTGAGGCGCATCTGCCGATCGTGCTGAACGCGCTTGTAGACGCGGGTCTTGCTGACCAGCAGATGATTCTCATGGCCTTGGCGACGATCCGCGCCGAAGTGGGGTGCTTCGCGCCCATCAGCGAATACCAATCCCGTTTCAATACTTCGCCCGGTGGACATCCTTTCGATCTATACGACAATCGCGCCGAGCTTGGCAATCAAGGTCCTCCCGACGGCTCAAACTTTCGGGGACGCGGTTTCATTTAACTTACCGGCCGCAAAAACTACGAGTGTCACGGTCAGGCAATTGGACTCGGCAATCAACTCGTGGAGAATCCGGATATGGCGTGCGACCCCGTTATAGCCGCGAAACTGATGGCGAGCTTCATGAAAACGAACGTGACTCGAATCAAAGCGGCGCTTGTTGCGAACGATCTTGCACAAGCTCGGAAGTGCGTTAATGGCGGCTCGCATGGCCTTGCTGAATTCGCGGCCGCGTACACAACCGGAGCCGGTCTGATCCCAGAGGACATCAACCTTGGTCCAAGTGCATCTACCGCTTTAGCCTGACGCATCCACAGGCAGACCAACCAGTTCCTTCAAACTTAGAGCGTTCTGCGCCGCATAGCCCGCCTGATCGTTGTCGAAATAAATGTAAATCGTTTTCAGTTCGCGCCGCCACTTTCCAATGCGTTTGGCCCACTCACCCAAATCCGCGTCGCTATAACTCCCCTGATACTTTCCGCCAGGTCCGTGCAAACGCACGTATGTAAAATCAGCCGTCACTTGTATCGGAGAATGAATCCCGGCGAGGTGGAAGATACAGTATGCGATGTTGTGCCGCGCCAGAAGATCGTATGTTTCAGGCACGCTCCAGCTCGCATTGCGAAATTCGAATGCATAGCGATGCTCACGGGGCAAGAAGCTGACAAAATTTGCGAGCCGCTCTAAATCCAACTCCCAATTCGGTGGCAACTGAAACAGGATCGGTCCGAGCTTGTGTTCCAACACTTCGATCGCCTCTAGAAATTTGTTGAGTCCTTGCTCCGGGTCCTTCAGCTTCTTCATGTGAGTGAGAAACCGGCTTCCCTTCGCAGCAAAACAAAACCCGGTCGGCGTAGAATCCCGCCACGATTCCAGGCTGGTCTTCTTCGGCAGATGATAAAAGCTGTTATTCAGCTCGACCGTGTCGAATTTTTCGGTGTAATAGGCCAGCATCTTCGAGCCAGCCGTCCGAGGCGGATAAAACGTGCCGACCCGATGCTTGTAGTGCCACCCCGAAGTCCCGATCCGAATTGTCGCGAGCCGCTGTACCATATGGCGATGAGTCTTCGCCTCGGTATTATTCTCGCCGTTGCCGCCTCAATCGCGACTTCTTTGCCCGCTCAAACCTCGGATGCAAAGGCAAACATCGAGAAAGTACTTACTGCTCAGGTGCAGGCCTGGAATCGCGGAGATATTCCGAAGCTTCTCACTACGTATGCGGAGGATTGTGTGTTTGTCGGCAAGCAAGTGCTTCAGGGGCGATCGAAACTACTGGCTCGCTATCGGAAAACGTATCCGTCACCGGAGTCCATGGGCCGACTAACGTTCCAAAATCTCACAGTACAGCAACTCGATACGCAAATCGCTACGGCCATCGGCGAGTGGCACATCAATCGTCCGGCTGCTTCCGGCGGCCCGACTGGAGGAATTTTCAGCCTCGTCTTGCAACTCCGTAACGGAGCCTGGCAGATTGTACTGGATCACACGGCGTAAACCGCATTCCTACGGCTGATGCTTTTGGCCCTGCAGCTGTTTCTTGTATTCTTTCTCGAGCTTCAATTCGATGCGAACCAAAACGCCGGCTGCTTGTGTGATCTGCAAATTCATCTGCTTAGACTGGACGTCAATATCTAGCGTGTACGGGCCATCCCTTGTCCCCAGCTCGTCGATTAACGTGATCTCTTTTCCGTTCAACTCATAGTTCCCGTGGCGTTCGACGGTCCCGCCATGGATATGAACTTTCTGCACGAACGTATTGTCAGGGTTCAACGTTAAAGTACCGCTGCACTCTTCGGGATGAGGTTGACCGTCAAAGCAGGTATGCTTCGTTTGCACTCCACTGTCGGGGTCGCTGACGGTGATATACTCCCACCCACCGGGATCCTGGAACATCTTCAATTCATCGTCGTTGAGATCGGCTCCCGCGTTCAGCTGCAGCACAAGCAGAAACAATGCCGCCAAGCTACCCAGCGCATGCCTCAGAACCACGCCCAAAGTCTACCAGTACTTTTTCTGGAGGGCTGGGTATGGCATCTACGAAAGTTTTCGTTGACACTACGAACACTTTCGTATACCGTGGAACCTGATGGGACACCAGCAACCACTGAAACCTACATCGACCGAGCTCGACATCCTGCGCGTGCTGTGGGAGCGTGGGCCTTCTACCGTCCGTGAAGTGTATGAGGTGCTCGCTCGCTCCAAACCAATTGGCTACACAACCGTCTTGAAATTACTTCAGATCATGACCGGTAAAGGTACGGTTCAACGGAACGAGCAGGAGCGTGCCCACGTATATGAAGCTTGTCTGCCGGCCGAGAACACCAAGCGGCAACTGGTAGGCGATCTGTTACATCGCGCTTTTTCCGGCTCCGCAAGCCAGTTAATGCTGCATGCCCTGGACGGCAAAAAGACGTCGCCGCGGGAGATTGAAGAGATCCGCCGCATGCTCGACGAATACGAAGGAAGGGCAAAATGATGAATCCAGTGTCTTGGCTTACGCCTTCGATAATGCAGACCCTCGGATGGACTCTCGTCCACTTCATCTGGCAAGGGGTCGGCTTGGCCGTCATGCTTTATCTGGCCATGGCGTTCTGCCGGACGGCACTTGCGCGATACACCGCCGCGCTGATCACGCTCGTCCTCATGGTCTGTTCTCCTGTCGCCACATTCTTTTTTCTGGAACATCACAGCGATTCGACATTTCACGTTGTTGCCGTTCCAGAAGCGGTGGAGAGAGCTCAGGCGCTTTTGACATCCCCTCTCACTCCGTCTATTTCCACCGCTCTCCCATTTGCGTCCGTGAGCTGGCTGACTTGGTTCGTCGTGATCTGGTTCACGGGTGTGCTGTTTTTTTCCGTGCGAGCTCTCGGTGGCTGGTTTCTGCTCGAAAGGCTCCGCCGCGAGAAGACTCAGCAACTGCCGGAGATCCTTCGCCAACGCTGCCTCGTTTTGCAGCACCGCTTGCGGTTAACCAAAACGGTCCGATATCTGGAATCCCGGCTTCTCGATTCGCCCGCGGTCGTAGGCTGGTTCCGCCCCGTTATTCTCTTGCCCGTTACTGCACTGACGGGACTCTCGCCGCAGCAGCTTGAAGCCGTCATTGTCCATGAGCTGGCTCACATTAGAAGGTTCGATTGTTTCGTAAATCTGTTCCAAATCGCCGCGGAAACACTGCTCTTTTATCACCCCGCAGTTTGGTGGGTGAACCGTTCCATCCGAGCCGAGCGCGAGAACTGTTGCGACGACATCGCCGTAAGCGTCTGCGGAAATGTACACGATTACGCGAAAGCTCTAACTCTGATGGAAACCTGGCGCGCCACTCCTGCTCTCCTTTTAGCGGCAAACAGCGGTTCGTTGAAATTGCGGATTTCGCGTCTGGTTGGGTTCCAAGCCATTACGCACAGCGTTCCCCGGGGCGGCCTCGCGATGATTGGCTTCATCTGCGCCGCTGGTGCACTGCTCGCCGGAACCACGTTCAATCGAACCTATTCTCACTTCTCGGATTTTGAGCCTGCCGCGATGCCCGCTCTTGCAACTTCGGGATCGCTACCGGAGACTCGCGCGGCGACCTACCCCCAAATTGCCCTAGCGCTCAGAGCCGATACGCAGACAGCCGTCCTCGCATCATCCGAAGATCAGGATGCTCCGCAAGCGCCAGAACCACCCTCCGAACCCGCGCCAGCCTCCGCAAAGGAATCCTATATCGCCGGCCTTGAATCCGTCGGCCTCAAGAACCTCAAAGTCGATCAGATCATCGCACTGAAAGTGCAAGGCGTAACTCCTGAATATGTTCGCGCCATCAGAGCGGAAAACCTGGATCCGAACGTAAATGAATTACTCGGAATGAAGATACAAGGAATCAGTCCGGAGTATGTGCGTGAAATCCGCTCAACTGGTCTGAAGCCCACCGTAAATGATTTTATCGCTCTCCGCGTCCAGGGTGTCACGCCCGAATATGTTCGCACTATTCAATCCCAAGGCTGGAAAAATGTCACTACCTCGCAGATCATCTCGATGCGCGTGCAAGGTGTCGAGCCCGGCGACGCCGCCGAATACCAGCATCTCGGTCTCAAGGATGTCACACCCCGATCAACTAATTTCATTACGTGTGCAAGGCGTCACGCCCGATTACGTCAAGGCACTGCAGTCCGCCGGCTTCACAAACCTGAGCGCAAACGATTACCTTTCTGCTAAGGTCCAGGGCGTTACTCCCGATTTCATTCAGAAGGTTCGCAGTCACGGATTTGCGAATCTCACGCTTCGCAAACTGATCGCGATGAAAATGGCCGACGTTTTCTGAGGAGCTGACTCATGTTCCAATACAACAAGTTTCTTTACGCGATGCTTTGTGGACTTATTTTTACCGGAACGGTTACCGTCCTCTCGGCCCAGGCCCAAACGGGAGAGTGGACCTTGAGCCGCTCGAACAACCAAGGGCCGGGTAGCGAGACGAAGGTTCGCTTCTCGCTCCAAAGCTCCAGGGATGGCGATCACTTCAGCAGCAGCTCCGACTGGAACACGAGCGATTTCCAAGGAATCGATTGGTCTACTTCTGGGAAACACGATGTGCATTTCACAATCGCGCGCGACCCGGGAACCATCGAATGTGAAGGATTTCTCAAGAATGGCGACGGTGCGGGACTTTTTACGTTTAATCCGAATGAGCGGTACCGCAGTGAAATGCACTCACTTGGTTTCTCCGGCATTTCCGCCGACGAGCAACTCGCTTTGGCGATTCATGACGTCAGCCTTGCTTTCGCGCGGCAGATGAAGTCGTTGGGCATTCAAAGCCTCGCTACCGATAAGCTGATGGCATTCCGGATTCACGGTGTTTCGCACCAATTCGTAAATGATTTACGCGCTGCCGGTCTCAACACTAGCGACGCTGACAAACTAATCGCATTCCGCATTCACGGTGTTTCACCTCAATTTGTGAAGGATTTGCGCGCCGCCGGTCTCAACGTCAGTGACCCCGACAAACTCATCGCATTCCGTATCCATGGTGTCTCACCGCAATTCGTCAACGATCTCCGCGCCGCGGGTTTGAACGTCGAGGATTCCGACAAGCTCATCGCTTTCCGCATTCACGGCGTCTCACCGGAATACGTTCGAGGACTCGAGCGCCTGGGCTATTCGCATCCGGATTCTGACCAGCTCATCGCCATGCGCATTCACGGCGTCACGCCCGAATATATCGAAAATCTTCGTTCGCATGGAATGCGCAATCTCACGCTCGATCAGCTCGTGAGCCTTCGCATTCAGGGCATCAATTAACGAAAGACGCCTAACCGGCGCGCAGCCTCGACAGTCTAAACTCCCGGTTACGTGAGGACCCCGGCAACGTGAGAACAATGATGAGCGGTATCTGGAATGATGTTCGCTATGCACTTCGCGCGTTTCGCAGGGCGCCTCTCTTCACCGGTGTTGCGATTCTGTCACTTGCCTTTGGAATCGGCGCGAATACCGCAATTTTCACTCTGCTTGATCAAATCCTCTTAAGGCTACTGCCGGTAAAGCATCCCGAGCAGTTGGTCCTCCTGACGATGCACGGTGCCCACTACGGCAGCAACTGGGGCAGCAACGCCATTTCTTACCCGATGTACAAGGATTTCCGCGACAACAATCAGGTTTTTTCGGGCATGTTTTGCCGCTTCCCACTTTTCGCAACCCTGGGCTATGGCAATCGAACGGAACGGGTCAGCACAGAGCTAGTCTCCGGCACCTATTTCCCTGTACTCGGCGTTGGCGCCACCCTTGGCCGCACGTTCACACCCGACGATGATCGCATTCCGGGTGGCCATCCGCTTGTGGTGCTCAGTTATAGCTTCTGGCAGTCTCGCTTTGCCTCCGATCGCTCCATTATCGGTAAGACTCTGGTGATTAACGGCCGAAACATGACGCTTCTCGGTGTCGCTCAGCCTGGCTTTGATGGTGTTGAATTGGGCTTTCCGTCGAAAGTGTTCATTCCCATGATGATGAAGGCCCAGATGACACCGTTCTGGGACGGCCTGAAAGATCGCCGGCAGCGCTGGGTAAACGCGTTTGGGCGCCTCAAGCCGGGTATCAGCAGAAATCAAGCCAAAGCTTCTCTCCAACCGTTCATGCATAACATGCTTGAAATGGAAGTCAGGGAATCTGCCTTTCGAAACGCCTCGGCCTACACTCGCCAAGAATTCCTTAAATGCTGGATGGAAGTATTGCCGGGTGGGCAAGGGCGTTCCGAGCTCCGGCGGCAGCTTTCGACACCGCTCTGGTTGCTCCTCGGAATCACAGGTGCAGTACTCCTGATGGCGTGCGCGAATATAGCCAATCTCTTACTTGCTCGAGCTACGGCGCGTGAAAGGGAAATTGCCATTCGTCTCGCCATCGGAGCAGGCCGCGCGCGAATAATACGGCAACTTCTCCTGGAGAGCTTGATGCTTTCGACCTTTGGAGCACTCGTGGGTTTAGGTTTAGCGTTTTGGGCGGATCAGTTACTCGTCGCCGCCTATCTGCCCGTTGACGCGGGCGGTTCCAAGCTCTCCACCACTCCGGATGTGCGAATCCTCGCCTTTACCTTCGCGGTCATGCTGCTTACCGCTCTCCTGTTCGGCCTGGTCCCTGCTTTGCGATTGTCGCGGCCCGATGTCGGGTCCACGCTGAAGGATCAAGCCGGATCAGTTCTGAGCGGTGGCAACGTTGCACTCCGAAAGTTATTGGTAACAGCGCAGGTCACGCTCTCCCTCCTTCTCTTGATCGGTGCAGGACTGTTTTTGCGAACTCTCACCAATCTGCGCAACCTCGGGCCAGGCTTCTCTCCGGAGCGCTTGATCGGCTTCAGCATCGATCCATCTCTCAACGGCTATAGCAGCGCCCGGGCCAAAATCTTTTACCAGCGGCTGGTTGATGATCTTGCCTCGGTACCGGGCATAAAATCTGTCGGGCTTGCTTCCATGCGCATCCTCGAAGACAACGAGTGGGATAGCTCGATGACGGTCGAGGGTTACACGGCCAAGCCGGGTCAGACGCCGGAGCCCTTCATGAATTCCGTGAGCCCGAACTACTTTCGAACTCTCGGGGTGCCAATCCTCGCCGGCCGCGATTTTACAATTAACGATGCAACGGAGCTCAAATCCGGTCCGGACCCGCAAGACTGGTCGCCAACTACTGTCATCATCAACGAAAGCTTCGCAAAACGCTACTTCGCAGGCCGTAATCCCATCGGTCTTCACGTCGGATTCGGATCCGATCCAGGCACGAAAACCATCATGCGGGTCATCGGTGTCGTTAAGGACATCAAGTACACGAACCTACGGGATGAGATTCCCGTGCAGGCCTATATCCCCTATCTAGGGAGCCATTTTGTAGACGCAATGACTGTCTATATGCGGAGCACCCTCGATACGAACCAGGTTATGCCGGTGGTCCGCCGGAAGCTGCGGGCACTTGATCCGAACATTCCCATCTACAGCATGCGGACAACCGAAGAGCAAATCGACCTCTCGTTGCGCACCGAGCGTCTAGTCGCGAGCCTCTCCTCCGTATTCGGATTCCTTGCGACTCTACTCGCAGTGATCGGCCTTTACGGAGTGATGGCCTACACGGTCGCGCGGCGAACACGCGAGATCGGTATCCGCATGGCGCTGGGAGCCATTCAGGGGAACGTCATCTGGATGGTCATGAAAGAAGTGCTCATTCTAATCGGTGCAGGAGTCTTGGTGGGCGTTCCTGCGGCAATCGGCCTAAGTCGGCTGGTCAAGAGTCAACTGTACGGCCTTGCACCGCACGACCCAGTGACTCTTTTCCTGTCAATTCTGGGATTGGCAGCCGTTGCCAGCTTGGCGGGCTTCTTTCCGGCCCTCCGTGCCAGCCGGGTGGACCCGATGCAGGCGCTCAGATATGAATAGCGGCCTACGTTCATAAGATCCGCGCACTTTTCGTCTAAATTGATACCGGCCGGCTTTTCCTTGGATTAGAATCCCAGGGCCGTAACGAATACCAAATTTAGAATCGTTCCGACCTGCAAAGTGAGGTCGACTGTGGAACGCTTGTTCACAAGGTTTCCTTGTGCAGGCCTACTGCCATCAGCACCGCTACAACGCTGTCAACGACCTGTACCGGAGGAGTTCGTTGAAGGATTTCGAGATCTCGCCGGAGGTAATGGCGCAGATTGCGGTTAGCCTCTGGGATTGCGGTGATTCCAGCCAGGCGAAAACAGTTCTCAAGAGCGCGCGTGGCCTATTCCCTGAAGACTCCCAACTCGCGGCAGCCGATAAGCTCTTTTCCAAGCTGAAAAACTAGCCCGTCGTTCGCTCTGTTATTCAGTCGTCCACTTCTCGCACTCGCGCCACGCGATGCTGCGATCCCTCTTCCTATCCAGGATCCCACTCACTGTCCGGAGTTGCGTGCGGGCAGGCTTCTTCCCCGCCCTACGTGCCAGCCGAGTGCATACCCTGCAAGCCCTTCGGCCCCAATGAGAGCGCGCGCGGATCACCCGTTGAAGCAGCGTAGCTGTAATTCGTTGTGATTCCACCGCTATCGATCTTCGTCTTCAAATTGCTACGGGGATCGTAGGTGTAACGCGTCACTGATTCAGCCAGTGTGAAAGCACTGCGAATCTCGGCCCCTCAGCAACGAGGCAAATTATCGCCACAACTTAGCCGATGCGCGTATCGCCGGCGATCTTGCTTCGTGCTCTCTCCCATGTACTTCCCACGCGCGGGCGAGTGTCTCTGGGTCAGCAATCCATGCCTCAAAAAATTCTTAGGTGTAGTTCAGGCGGTAACCCGCGCGGGGGAGCCAGGCGCGTACCTGGCGGAAAGAAAGGGACGTGCGTTTCGACTATAGATGATCGGTCGGGATAGAGCCATTGCCCGCAGGGGATTAGTAAGTCGCCCGCGCCGCTTACCCGCCTAAGTGCAGCCGAGAGTAATCCCTTAGGCTCGGCTCATGTATTAAGTGAGACCTTTGCTGCTTCTTTTCCTCGCGGTTTGCGCCACAGCCACAACACGCTACGTTGATCCAAATGGGAGCGACTTTGACCCCGGCACGGCTCTATCTCCTTTGCGGACCATTCAAAGAGGGGTTGATTTAGCTAAGCCTGGCGATACCGTAATCGTTCTAAACGGCAGGTATGGGCCAGAAGGCAAGTACACGTGCGGAACCGAGTGCAGCCAGAATGGGTACGCCGCACCGGTTGTCTTCACAAATTCTGGAACGCCTTCGGCGCCGATCACCGTAAGAGCCGCGAACAAATGGGGTGCCATTCTCGATTGCGGCCTGACCTATGGCTACTCAGGCGACGGAACAGACGGTATCCCCGTATGCGATACGTACTTCGATTTCCAAAGTTCTGCGTCCTACATCGTGATTCAGGATTTCGATATCACGCGCGGCTACTGGTCGGGTGTGTTTATCAACGGTGCTAGTAATCACGATATCCAGGTCCTCGGGAATCGATTCCACGACATAGGTAACCGGCATTATAAAGTGCCGTTCGGAACCGACTCGTTCGGCATCGAAGGGTCCTATGCGGGCACGAGCACGAAAAATATTAAATACGACGGGAACGTCTTTTCGAGCATCGGTCGATTGCCGACCTCAGGGCAAAGCGCAAACGATTACAACCATGACCACGGGCTTTATATCTACAACGGCCCTTACACGATCACAAACAACATCTTCTACGCGAATACGGCGGGGTGGAATATTCAGATCTCGCCCGGAACGCACGATGCGGCGATCCTAGAAAATACTTTCCGAGGCTCGAACCTTCACCGCGACGGCCTGATCATTCTCTGGGCCGATGAGGCTCACGCGAATACGAACATCACCATTCGCAACAACATCTTTTATGCTGGCAGGAACTACGCCATCGACAGTTATGAGGCGTATGAGGTAAACACGCTCATCGATCACAATATCGTCTACGGATCACCCCAGGGGGTGATCGACATTTCCAGCATCGCGGGAACGATCAAGGTCACAAACAACCGGATCAATACCAACCCGCTCTTTGTCGGTGTGAGTTCGAACGACTACCACTTACAACTGGGCAGTCCGGCGATGAACACGGGCCTTCCGGTTCCGGTGACCCATGATTTCGACGGTAATCCGCGGTGCATTGGGTCTGGCTATGACATAGGAGCGTACGAGCATCGTTGACTGGAACGAGATTGAGGGGCATTAGGGCCCTCCTTGCTGATAATGGATGATGCTTAGGGTTTGCCACCACTGTGTGCCATCCCACGGCTGATGTGCAGGAGCGTCCGGCACTGTCTCTGACCCGAATGTAGTGCCACAATTGTACTACCGTTCCGTAAGCGGGCAAGGATATGGGCGCATCGCAAATTTACCGGGATCGCACCGAGGCCGGCCAAATCCTCGCCCAGCACGTAATCGCCAAAGTCCCTGATATAAACCCGCTGATTTTGGCGCTTCCTCGCGGCGGCGTTCCAGTCGCTTTTGAAGTAGCCCGAGCGTTGCATGCGGAGCTCGACATCTTTCTGGTTCGCAAGCTGGGGCTCCCCGGACATGAGGAATTGGCGATCGGCGCTATCGCGAGCGGCGGGGTGCGCGTCTTGAACCGCGATCTGATCGAAGAATTGCAGTTATCGGAAGGCCTCATCGAGCGTGTAACAGCCATTGAAGAGCAGGAATTGGAACGCCGCGAGCGTCTCTACCGTGAGAGCCGGCCCCCACCTGTTATAGGCGACCGAACCGTGATCCTGATTGATGACGGGTTGGCAACGGGCGCCAGCATGATGGCCGGAGTCAGAGCTTTGCGGCCACAAAGTCCGCGGCGAATTATCGTCGCAGTGCCTGTCGCTGCCCCCGAAACTTGCCAGCAATTCCGCGCTGAGGCGGACGAAGTCATTTGTCCTGCCACACCGGAGCCCTTCGGGGCGGTCGGCGCTTGGTACGACGACTTCTCCCAAACCACTGACGACGAAGTGCGTAAACTGCTCGAACGAGCCGCGCGCGAGCGTACTTCCTGGTTGAGACATTAAACGTAACAGGACTGAACCCGTGGCCCACAAGAACTAGGTGGCGTCGCGCCCGGTTAAACTAGTGAGCGGAAGGGGCACGAATCGTGACCTCGTTGCCAGAGGAGTCGCGCCATGCGCCAATTTGTAGGTCCCCTTCTCGTCTCAACCGTCCTTCTCCCCGGTATTCTGCGGCCCGCCGCACGGCCGCAAGCCATTGGCGTGCCGGGCCAAGTCGTCCAGTCCCGGATTACGCAAGCAGTTAACGGCACGCGCTTGGTCACCCTGCGCGGCAACACCCATCCTCTTGCCCGCCCCGCGTTCGACCGCGGCCCCGCGCCCCCCGATCTCCCTCTCGACCGTATGCTTCTCGTTCTAAAGCGCAGTCCCGCTCAAGAGTCTGCGCTCAAACAACTACTCGACGAGCAGCAAGACAGGTCCTCGCCCAACTATCACAAGTGGCTTACGCCGGAACAGTTTGGACGGCAGTTTGGCCCGTCTGACCAGGACATCCAGACGGTCACCTTATGGCTCGAATCGCAGGCCTTTCAAGTGGCTCATGTCGCAAACGGGCGGACCACCATTGAATTCTCAGGAACTGCCAGCCAGGTGCAGAATGCGTTTCACACTGCGATCCACAAATATGTCGTCAACGCCAAAGAGCATTGGGCCAACGCGAACGACCCGCAAATACCCGCTGCGCTTACGCCTGTTGTGGCGGGCATCGCGACGCTAAACACTTTTCGCAAGCGGCCCCTGATTCACATTTCCGGCCAGCGCTTGACGGCGACACGCGAGCCCGGTTCTTCAAGTCCTCAATTCACCGCCAGTGACGGCACCCACGGGTTGTCACCAGCCGATTACGCCATCATTTACAACATCAATCCGCTATATCAGGCGGGCATTAACGGCGACGGAACGAGCATCGCCATCGTTGCCAAATCCAACATTAAGGCTCAGGATGTGGCGACTTTCCGGAGTCTTTTCGGCCTTCCGGTTAAACCTCCCCAAATCATTTTGAACGGCACGGATCCCGGCCTTGTGACGGGCGACGAAACGGAAGCGGTGTTGGACGTTTCCTGGTCTGGCGCAGTGGCGCCCAACGCGACAGTAAAGTTGGTGGTCTCCGCCGATACGAACGCTTCTGATGGTGTTGATCTTTCCACCCAATACATCATAGACAACAATTTGGCGGACGTCATGAGCGAGAGTTACAGCTCGTGTGAAGCTCAGTACACCACAGCCGAAGCCACGAACCTACAAAGCCGGGCACAACAGGCGGCCACACAAGGCATCACTTATCTCGTTTCGACCGGAGACTCGGGTTCTGCCGGGTGCGACGACCCCAACTCGCAGACAACCGCCACCGGTCCGTTTTCGGTTAACATTCTGGCCTCCACTCCTTACACCATCGCTGTGGGGGGCACTCAATTCAATGAAAACGGCAACAACGGCGCCTATTGGAGGTCCCAAAACAACTCGGTCTTCGAAACGGCGATCTCATACATTCCTGAGAATGTGTGGAACGAAGCCTGCACTGTCGCCGCATGTGGCAGCGCCAACGCTGGTATTTGGGCCACCGGCGGTGGCGCGAGTACCCTATTCGCGAAGCCAAGCTGGCAAACCGGAGTCACGGGCATCCCCAATGACGGGGCACGCGACGTTCCTGATGTCTCTTTGTCGGCCGCCGGCCACGATTATTACCTGCTTTGCGTGGACGGCTCATGCACGGCCAACAGCCAGGGACAATTTTCATTTCAAGGCGTGAGCGGGACCTCCGCCTCAGCTCCTGCTTTTGCCGCCATGATGGCGCTGGTGAACCACAAAACAGGATCGCGCCAGGGGCAAGCGGCCCCGGTTCTTTACCAGCTCGCGGCGAGTGAGAACCTGGCCCAATGCAACGCTTCCAATACCGCAGGTGTCCCAGCCGGAAATTGCATCTTCAACGACTCTACTGTGGGCAATAATGCTGTCCCCGGCCAGGTCGGCTACGGAACCGCCAACGCCAAGTATCAAGCTACCGCGGGGTATGACTTGGCCACCGGGCTGGGCTCGGTCAATTTAGCAAACCTAGTTAATCAATGGAGCGGGTCTGCTCCCGGATCCGGACAGGTGACTATTACTCCGACAAGCTTGGCGTTTGGAAATCAAGCCGTAGCTGCCACGAGCGCGGCTCGAACTATCAGCGTCTCAAACCCAGGCTCCTCCCCGCTGACGATCAAAATCATTGCAATGACAGGAGCGAATGTATCCGACTTCGTCCAAAGCAATAACTGCGGGCCGAGCCTGCCAGTGGGAGCAAATTGCACCGTGTCGGTCACTTTCGCGCCAACCACAACCGGAACTCGCAGGGCTTCCCTGACATTCACCAATAGCGCGGCCAATTCGCCTCAGACAGTGACCTTGACCGGAACTGGAACCGCAAACTCGAAATTTAACTTTATCGGGCAGAGCTCAGGTGACGTTCGAATCATTGGAGACTTCGATGGCGACGGGCAACTGGACTATGCCACGTGGCGGCCTGCAAATGGCATCTGGTATGTCTACGAGAGCGGCAATCCCGGAACCATCCTGGAAGAGCAATGGGGCCTGCCAGGCGATATCCCCGTCGCAGGTGATTACGATGGCGATGGAAAGACGGATTTCGCTGTTTGGCGCGTGTCCACTGGCACGTGGTTCATCCTCCCGAGCAGAACCCGAGCACCTTATTCCAATCAGTGGGGCTTGCCGGGAGATATTCCCGTTACGGGCGATTTTGACGCAGACGGTAAGACCGACCTGACGGTCTGGCGGCCGTCCGACCAGACGTGGCACTTCATCCTGAGCAGCGGCGGCGCTCCGCTCGCCTTCCAGTGGGGCTGGCCGGGCGACGTTCCCGTGGCCGGCGATTTTGATGGCAGCGGAAAACAGGAGATGGCAGTCTGGCGGCCATCGAATGGAACTTGGTACGTCATTTCGGCCATCACGGGTATAGCATTCACGCAACGGTGGGGCCGGCCGGGAGATATCCCGGTACCCGCCGACTACGACGGCGATGGCATTACCGATTTCGCGGTGTGGCGCCCCTCCGACCAAGTTTGGTACATCGTGCCCAGCAGTAATCCCGCCGCGCCCTACGTACAGCAATCCGGTCTGGCCACCAATCTTTTGGCAACCAAATTGAACGTTGGGACCTTGGGAAGGTCGGTTTATGTTCGCGTTCAGGGCGATTTCGACGGCGATGGACAGCTCGATTTTGCCGTTTGGAAACCGTCGACGGGCGACTGGTTTGTCATCCCTAGCAATAGCCCGGGAAATCCCGTTGTGCAACCATCCTGGGGTGTTTCGGGTGACGTCCCGGTACCCGGCGATTTTGATGGTGATGGAAAGAGTGATTACGCTGTGTGGCGGCCCTCGGAAGGCAATTGGTACATCATTCCGAGCGGCGGAGGAGCACCTTACTCCAAGCAGTGGGGGCTGCCCGGTGATATTCCCGTGGTGGTCGATTTTGATGGTGACGGAAAGGCCGATTACGCCGTGTGGCGGCCCTCGGAAGGCACCTGGTACGTCACTCCGAGCGGGGGCGGAGCGCCTTACTCCAAACAGTGGGGGCTGTCCGGCGATATTCCGGTGCCTGCAGATTTCGAGGGCAACCTGAAGAGCGACTTGGCGGTGTGGCGGCCCTCGAATGCCGTTTGGTACGTCGGCCCGAGTAACGGCGCAGCAACCTACACTCGGCAGGCGGGGCTTCCCGGCGACGTCCCACTCGCGGGCGACTTTGACGGCGATGGAAAGGGCGACTTCGGGATCTGGCGCCCGTCCGGGCAAAGCAATTACACTATGCAGAACACGCAACCGTCGCAGCCGGCAGTACAGCTGCCGTGGGGTCTGACGGGTAACAGCGAAATTTACAAACAGCTGCGATAAATCGGCAAACCCGCCTCGCAATAGTCCTGGTGAGGTTCAAACACCTCAGGCTCGTCTACTGACTTGGCGGTGAGGCCAGGGGGCCCGCGGCCATATGGACACCGTAGGAGGTAAGCCAGCGTGAGCGAGGGAGAGAGATTTGCCTGTTGGACAGGCGCGATCCTGATAGGTCTGGGAGCTTGGTTGATGCTGTCGAGAGAACAGGGCACGAACAGCCGGCGTCGTCAAAACCAGGAGGCGCCAGTTGAGGTACTCGCGGAAGAGCTGAAGGACGCCTGGGGTGAATATCACACGCCGTGAGCGCCACTTAAGGCCACATTTGACAAGCAATTACAGTGCAGTTTGAACAGCTTGGGCCTCGTTTTGCGAAACGAACCCCCCTCGTTATGATTGGGTCCGTTTTTTCAAACTTGCTCGATGAGTGGTTTATGCGAGGAGTCGCCGACCTGTCGCCAAGATCGCGCGCTGTGAACCTGGCCTATTCGTACCTCAACGCGACATTGGGGTCGACACGCATGGCGCGGCGCGCGGGGATATACGAAGCGAGCAGCGCGATGACAGAAAGAAGCACCGCCACACCGGCGAATGTGACTGGGTCCGTGGCGCTAACTCCGAAAAGGAGACTGGACAAAAGGCGTGTGATGACCAAGGATGCAGCAATGCCGATAGCCACGCCGAGAACCGCGAGCCTAGCGGCTTCGCCCAGAATCAGACGTAGTACGTCACCTCGCTGCGCGCCGAGCGACATGCGAACGCCGATCTCCTGGGTCCGGCGCGTGACCGAAAAGGCCACCACTCCGTAGACCCCCACTGCAGCAAGAGCCAGAGCAGCGCCAGCGAACAATCCCACCAGAAGAAGCAGAAAACGGCGATCTGCGAGCCAGCCGCCCATTTCATCCGCGAACGTGGAGAATTTGACGGGAACATCGGGAGCGAGATCGTGGAAAATGCGCCGTGCGATGGGAGCGATCTCTCCTAATGAGACGGTGGTTCGAATGAGCACTGTTGGCGATGAATTCAGGTTCATTCCGCGCTGGCGGTAATCAACGTAAATGATGGGGCTCGGAGGCGAATCGAGACCGCGTGCGCGAACATCGCCGACGACGCCGATAATGGTTTGCGGCTTCAGGTTGCCGTCCATGTTGCCGAAATCGATCACTTGACCGATGGGGTCCTGATTGGGCCAGCGTTCGCGAGCCAAGGTTTGGCTGATTAAGGCAACGTGGGGCGCATTGAGCCCGTCCTGGTCGCCGAACATGCGGCCGCGGATCAGCGAAATCCCCAATGTGCGGAAGTAGCCCTCGCTGGCGACAGCGTAAAGAGCGTGTCCGGTTTGAGAAGGGTTTAGAGCCATACGGCCCCATTCATCGAAAGTGGCGGGCGCCTTTTGGCCCGTGAGGATCAGGAAATCTCCGTCAGCGAGGTTGTCGCCGGCCGTGACGGGCATCGCACCGGCCAAGCCCAGACTCTGGACGCCGGGAATCGCGTGCAGGCGAGCCACTAGATCGTCTAGTTGTTGGATCTGCCGTGCAATTGCTGCCTCATCCTGGTAGAAATTGAGCGGCGTTGATAGGGAAAACTGAATGGTGACCAAGTTCGCCTGGCGAAAGCCCGGACTTGTGGAGATCAGACGCAAGAAGCTACGGCTGAGAAGGCCAGCGCCGATCAAAATCACCAGCGTGAGAGCAATTTCGCCAGTCACCAGAAAGCCGCGAGACTTGTGACTTGCGACCCCACCTGCGTAAGTGCGAGAGCCGGCAGTCAGATCTTCCTGCACATCTCCTCGAACGGAGCGCCACGCAGCAAACAGGGCAAGCGAGGCGGCGAGTGTTATTGTCGCGCCCAAAGCGAACAGCAGAACCGGTGTGTTCATCGCGATCTCTTGCTGTCGCGGTAAATTCGCCGGAAGAATCGCTGGAAGCGCACGGATCGCCGATATCGCTAACAGGACGCCGAGTAAACCTCCAGCAAACGAAAGCGCCGAGGATTCAGCCAGGAACTGCTGAATGAGACGCAGGCGGCCAGCGCCAAGCGCCACACGCACAGCCAGTTCCTTGCGCCGCGCCGAGGTGCGCGCTACAAGCAAGCCGGCGACATTGGCACATGCGACCAAGAGCAAGAGGCCGACCGCCCCCAGAAGGGTCAGGAGAGCGGTTCGCACGTCTCCGACCATTGCGTCGGCGAGAGGCACTACTGCCGCGTCGTTGAGATCAACCTTTTTCCCGTACTCATTTTTGATGCGGCGAGCAATCGCGCTGAGGTTCGCGCGGGCTTGGGCAACGGCAATTCCATTGCGAATGCGGCCAATACCTCGCCAATTGTGCGCTGTGCGTGTGCCAAGGTCCGGGTCTAGTTCGCTCGGAATCCACACCGCGACGCCTGTCGGAAAATCGAACCCGGCCGGCATCACTCCGGTCACGGGATAGACTCCACCCATTAGCTTTAAACGAAATTTGGAGAGATCTGTTGCGCCTGCAAAATAGTGTTGCCAGTAGCTGTAGCTGACAATGGCGGCCGGCGCGCCGTGTGGACGATGCTCTTCGGCGGAAAAACCACGACCGCGAAAAGGCTTGACACTGAACACTTCAAAGAAGCCGCTCGAAACGATAGCGACTCTCGCGCGAACAGGCTCGCGTCCACCGGAAACAGATGTCAGCAGATCACCGTATGCGGCTAGACGCGTAAACGTGGTGTTCTGTGCACGAAAATCTTCAAAGTTGGCGTTTGCCAGATTCATGCGGTGGCCATCAGGAGCCTGTTCCCACACGCGCACGACTTGCTGCGGGTTCGGATAGGGTAGAGCGCGCAGTAGAACGGCGTCCACAACAGAGAAAATTGCCGTGGATGCACCGATGCCGAGCGCCAGAGTGAGTATGCCGACGATCGTGAAGCCGGGGTTCCGCCGGAGTTGGCGAAGTCCGTAACGAACATCCTGCAAAAACGTGTCGAACGAGCTCGCTGCCCACATTTCGCGTACCTCCTCTTTCACCAACGTCGTGTTACCGAAGGCGCGCCGGGCAGCGTAGCGGGCTTCCTCCGCCGAGAGGCCGTTCTCCCGTTGCTCTGTTGCCTCCAGCTCCAGATCGGAAGCAAGCTCGCGCTCTAGATCGTGCTCGCGGTCCTTCCTCTTCCGCCACCAGCGCATCTCAGCCCTCCTCTATTTTTGTCTCAGAAGATATTCTACCCAGATTCGTTTATCGGCGGGGCGGATGAGCGCGGCACATACTTAAGACATGCGGATTGGGATCACCTGTTACCCGACCTATGGAGGGAGCGGCATTGTTGCTACCGAGCTCGGCCTGGAGCTCGCGCATCGCGGGCACGAGGTGCACTTCATCAGCTATGCGAATCCGATCCGGCTCGACCCGGACACACCGCGCATCTATTATCACGAGGTCGAAGTATCGACGTATCCGCTGTTCCAATACCCGCCCTACTCGCTGGCGCTCGCGTCCCGCATGGCCGAAGTCGCCGAGCGGGAGCAGCTAGATCTGCTTCACGTCCATTACGCGATTCCCCACTCGATCTCGGCGCTGCTGGCGCAACAGATGACTACGTCGCGGTATCTGCCGTTCATCACGACGTTGCACGGCACCGATATCACGCTGGTGGGAGCCGACCGCTCTTACTTTCTGATCACCAAATTTTCCATTGAGCGCTCCAACGGCGTGACGACGATCAGCGAGTACATGCGCAGGCGGACGGTGGACTTCTTTGGCGTGCCAAACGAGATCGAAGTCATCCACAATTTCGTGAACTGTTCCCTCTACCGACCCGATCCAGAGGCGCAAGGGAATGGCCGCAAGCGCATTTTGCACATCTCAAATTTTCGCCCTGTCAAGCGGGTGCTCGATTGCATTCACGCATTCGCGAAAGTGCGGCAGCACGTGGACGCAGAACTGATCATGGCGGGGGACGGTCCCGAACGCGGCAACACCGAACGGCTAGCAAGGGAACTGGGGGTCGAACACGAGGTTCGTTTCCTGGGTAAGCAAGATCATATGGAACGCCTGATCCCGCGGATGCACGCGCTGCATTTGCCGAGCGAAATGGAGGCGTTCGGGCTTGCGGCACTCGAAGCGATGGCTTGCGGCGTGCCGCCAGTGGCAACACGTACCGGCGGGGTGCCGGACCTGATCACTCACGGGGTGGACGGGTTTATGGAAGAAGTGGGCGACATCGATGGGCAGGCAGCGCGTTTGACCGAGTTGCTGACGGATGAAGAGCTGGGCGCCAAGATCGCGGCAGCGGCGCGTAAGACCGCCGAAACACGCTTTTGTACGGACCTCATTATTCCCCAGTACGAGGCGTACTACGAGCGGGTCTGCAATGGTTTGGGAACCCCACAATCGGCGGCGGTGTCTACTTAAATAGCTGGCCTTGCAAAGAGCCGCGAAAGCGGTAGAATTCAGCGATGGGGCAACGCTTGTTGAACAACCCGGGCAGTCTGTCCATTTTGGCGGGCGCGCATGATGGTATTTCGGAAGAAGACGCTCGCATTCTGCGGGGGCTTCGAGCGGGTATTGAGGATGCGTACGAAGCGTTAATCGCGCGGTATCAACAGCCCGTTTACGGTATCGCTTACCGCCTGCTGGGGAGTTCAGCGGATGCTTCTGACGTGGTGCAGGAGGTGTTTTTAAAGGTGTTTCGCGGCGTGGGATCGTTTCGCGAGCACAGCAGTTTGCGGACCTGGATCTATCGGATTGCAGTGAACGAGGCGCATAATCACCATCGCTGGTTCAGCCGGCATTGCCGCCGCGAAGTGGCTATGGAAGATGCAGCCGAGCGTAGCATGGCGCTCGAGAGCGCTGCCGATCCGGGACGCTCACCGTTCGATCAGACATTAGAAAGTGAAAACCGTACGCTAATCGAGCAGGCTCTGGCCAATATCAATCCGGTGTTCCGGACGGCGGTCGTGCTTCGAGACATCGAGAATCTGAGCTACGAAGAAATAGCAGAGATTTTGCAAGTGTCGTTGGGCACTGTGAAATCGAGAATCCTGCGCGGGCGAGAGGCGTTACGGCGTGAACTTACACAACGGCTCGATCCGGGCTTCGCAGAGGCGTTCACATAGGGATTGCGGAAAGAATGGTAAGCACATGACCTGTTTCAGCGCAAAGCGTCAGATCACGGTGTACGTGGATGGGAGGCTGCGCGGCGGCGAGCGTTCCAGAATTGCGGCTCACTTGTGCAAGTGTGATCCGTGTGCGTCCCACTTTGAGCAGATCGCTTCATTGCGCTCGGCCGCGAGAGAGCTGCCCAAAGCCGTTGCACCGACTTACCTGACGAGTGCCTTGCGAGTGATGGCGTCTCGCGAACGGCAAGTGATCGAGCAAAATCACGGCTCCCGGTCTAGAGCTGTCTGGAGCCGCTGGAAATTCCGGATGGATGAGATGATCCGGCCCTTGACGATTCCGGCGACGGGCGGTTTGCTATCCAGTTTCATCCTGTTCGGGGCGTTGGCTTTTACGATTGGAACAGCGACGCGCACGGTCAACTACGACGTACCTATTCTCTATGCGGACACCGCAGACGCGAACCTGGTTCCGCTGCAGCTTGGTTCAGGCGCGGTCGTTCTGACGATTACTACCGATAGCAATGGGCGCATTCGCGACTACGCGGTGCGCGATGGCTCGGACTCTTTCACCGGAGATCCGGCGCGGCTTCATTCGAACAACATCGCGCTGCCGCAGTTTCCGAGCGTTCTGGCGCTGGCGCACCCGATTAGCGGGGATATCCGCATTTCTTTCACGCCTCTCGAGCTGCGACAGTAACGGGAGCCGTAGAGCTACCTGGCGTTAGTCGGAGTAGAGTGGAAGCTGCGCCCGGCGTTCCTGCAGTTCTTTCTTCCAGTCTCCGAACAATGGTGCCCGCAAGGCACGCTCCAGCAGCGCAGAACTCGTCTCGTCACCGCGGTAGAGCCTCACTACATCGGCCACGCTGACGGCTTCCGGTCCTAGAGCGGTTCTTTCAATCAAATCACCGGCGGCAAGGTCGCCTTCCTCCACCACTGAGAAGTAGATTCCGGATCGGCCGCTCTGCCAGAACTTCTTGACCATATCGACTCGCCCGAAGCGAATGCCAAGCTTGAAGCAGGGCATACGTGGTTGGGTCACTTGCAGCACGCTCGAGCCAACGCGGAACTTATCTCCGATGTACACTGCGTCCTCGGCGAGCCCTTCGGTCGTGAGATTCTCGCCGAACATCCCATCGGAAAGATCCATCCCTGGCAGTTGCTCCCTCCAAAAGGCGTAGTGCTCGCCCGGGTAACAATACACAGCCTTGTATGGACCGCCGTGAACTCTGAGATCCGCTTGCCTATCGCCGGCGATGTTGTGGCGCCGCACCGCTACTCTGCCTTCCACAGGCGATTTGAAAATGCTCGTCAACACCTTGGTATGGCGCAGTTGCACCTGCTTCGGAGAGCCGATGTTCACTGAACGAACTCGCATCATCGTGGAGCTGCATTGTCCGAAAGCGGATTCTGGTTCATTTTTATTTTGGGCGACTTCCATATCTGCTTACGTGATTCTTCGATGTTGATGTTTAGCGCTTCGATTCGCCGAAGCGGTAGGCTGAGAGATTAACGCGGTCGCGAGTGGCGAGCGAAAGGAGAGAGAGCGTGAAAATTTTGTTACTCGCGATTGTTCTGTCTACCGCAGCGTTACAGGCCCAGACAGAGGGCCTGTGGCAAGGCTATGACGGAGAGTGGGGCCATGTTTCTAGGCAGCTAGTCGCGCTGGCCGAAGCGATACCGCCCGAAAGATTTGCGTGGCGTCCGGCGCCGGGAGTCCGCTCGACGAGCGAAGTTTATATGCATATTGCGCTCGCGAACTTCTATCTGTTGAGTGTTACGGGTCCGAAATTGCCTACCGAAATTAAATCGAATGACTTGGAGAAGACCGTGACAGCAAAGGCGGATGTGATCGACTGGTTGAAGCGTTCGCTTGATGCTGTCAAAACGGCTCACGCTGGCTTGAAGCCGGAGGATCTTAAGCGCAAGGTCAAAATTAACGGTCGAGATGCGACGGTTGATGGCATGTATTTGCGGATTATCGTCCATGCTAACGAGCACATGGGCCAATTGGTTGCGTACGCCCGAATGAATGGCATTGTTCCGCCATGGTCGAAAGCTGGAACTAATCAATAAAGCGGGATTTTGTTCCGCCTATGGGTTTTGCCAACCGCCGCCGAGGGCACGGTAGAGCTGCACGATTGAGAGTAATTCATTCTTACGAAGCTGAGCGAGAGTCAACTCGCCTGAAAACTCATTGCGCTCGGCATCGAGCACCTGAAGATAACTATCAATTCCGCCCTTGTAGCGGAGTGTCGAGAGGCGATCGGTGTCGCGGAGGGCTCTGACCAGGAGCTCCTCTTGTGAACGTTGCTCGCGGTTTTTCTCGTAGTCGGCAAGAGCGCTTGAGACCTCCTGAAAGGCAATCTGGATGGTCTTGCGGTAGCTGGCGATCGCTTCGCGTTGTTGCGCTTCGGTTAACCGAAGATTATTACGAAGCTGGCCGGCGTTGAAAAGAGGCAGAACTCCGGCGGGTGCGATGCTTTGGTTGCGTGCAGGGCCGCTGAACAGGTCGCCGAGGGCACGGCTTTGCACCCCAAGCAGACCGGTCAATGAAATTTGCGGAAAAAATAGCGCTTTGGCTGCGCCGATTTGCGCATTGGCGGCGATGAGCGTCTGTTCGGCCTGCCTTATGTCGGGACGCCGTTCGAGAAGATCCGAAGGGAGACCGGCGGGAACCCTAGGCGGCCCAGCCAGTTCGACTAGAGACTTGCCACGCGCAACGTCGTTGGGGTTTTGGCCGAGCAGAACATTCAGGTAATTCTCGGTCTCGGCAATGGCGCGTTCTGTCGCCGGAATCTGCGCAGTGGCCGTGTAGAGCAGTTGCTCAGCCTGACGAACATCGAGTCCGGTCGAAACGCCACGGTCTTTGCGAAGGTTTGTCAGCTTCAAGCCATTCTCGGCAACGTCTTTGGTTTTGCGGGCGATCTCAAGCTCGAGATCGAGCTCACGCATGGTCAGATACGTAGTGATGACGTCCGCGATGAGACTGGAAACGACGGCGTGCCGCGCCTCCTCTTGCGCCAGATACTGAGCGCGGGCGGATTCGCTCAAGCGGCGAATACGACCCCAAATGTCGAGCTCCCAGGAGAGGTTCAGCCCGGCTTGGGTGTAGCTGACTGCAAGATTGCTGCCGGGCGGAATGAAATTGAACGAGCCGATGGTCGAGGTGCGCGCTGCCGTAAACGATCCGGAAGCGTTTACCTGAGGCGCAAGCTGAGAGCGAGTGATGCCCAGTTGTGCACGGGCTTCGAGGACGCGCTGCGTAGCAGCTTCGAGATCGTTGCTTTGGACCAGGGCCGTTTTGACGAGCCGGGTAATGACCTCGTCCTGGAACAAGGTGGCCCAGGCGAGATCAGAAAGCGAACCTTTTTCGGCAGTTCCTGTGACCGGAAGTGGCTGCCGATACTGGTTGGGGGCTTGCACCACCGGACGCTTATAATTTGGAGCGATGGCGCAACCGGTTAATAACGAGAACAGGAGGACAGCGATTCCTGTCGAACGCATTTAATCGTCTCCTCCAGCGTGAACGGGCTCTGGAATTGCCGGTGCGGGCGCGCCTCGACGTGATGCGATTCGATTCACAACGACGTAGAGCACAGGAACGATAAAGACGGCGAGAAGGGTGGCCGCAAGCATGCCGGCCAAGACGGTAGTACCAAGCGCTCGCCGTGCGCCAGCGCCAGCACCCGTAGCGATGACGAGAGGAGCGACGCCCAGGATGAATGCGAACGAAGTCATGAGAATGGGCCTGAGCCGGAGATGCGCCGCCTCCATTGCGGCCTTCTCGATGGACATACCCTCTTCTTGCCGTAGTTTGGCAAACTCAACGATGAGGATGGCGTTCTTCGCCGCCAATCCAATGAGCGTGACGATACCGATTTGCGTGTAGACGTCGTAGGGGTAATCGCGCAAGAAGATACCGAACAGCGCGCCGAAGATACCGAGCGGAACAGCGAGAATGACGGAGAACGGTGTCGACCAGCTTTCATACAGTGCGGCGAGAAAGAGAAAGACCAGAACAGCGGCGAGGCCGAAGGTATACCCTTCTTTGCCTTCAGAAAGCCTCTGCTGGTAGACCGTGCCGGTCCACTCATAACCGAAGCCGTTGGGGAGCTGTTTGGCAAGCTCTTCCATGGCAGCCGCGGCTTGGCCGGAACTATAGCCTGGCGCGGCACTGCCAAGAATTTTCACGGCGCGGTAACGGTTATAGCGATAGATGACCTCCGGCCCGACGACGGGCTCTGTCTTGGCGAGTGTGCTCAGCGGGACCATATCCCCGCCTTCCGTCCTGACGTAAAAGCGATTGATGTCGGACGGCTGGCGGCGGAAGCCGGGTTCAGCCTGGAGATAGACACGCCATGTACGTCCGAAACGGTTGAAATCGTTTACGTAAAGACCGCCCAGGAAGGTCTGGAGCGCATTGTAAACATCTGTAATCGGAACGCCTAACGTTTGGACCTTGTCGCGATCGAGGTCAACCTTGTATTGCGGAACAGTGTTGCGGAATGTACTGATCACATTCTGCAACTCGGGTCTGCCGCGGGCCGCTGCGACCAATTGATCGGTGGCCTGAGCAAGCGCGTCCACGTCGCCGCCGGAGCGATCCTCTAGCATGAACTCGAAGCCGCCGGACGTGCCCAGACCCAAAATGGGCGGAAGGCCGAAGGCAAAAATGAAGCCATCTTTTATTCCGTAATACCTCTGCTGTACCGAGCCCAGAATGCCTTCCAATTGGACGTTCTTCGCCTTACGCTCATCCCAGGGCTTCAAGGTTGCAAAGACGGTAGTCACGTTCGAGTTGTTGGTGGCGGTCGGGATATCAAGTCCACCCACCACAGAAATGTCTTGAATGCCAGGCGTGGCTTGAAGAACGTTTTCGACCTGTTTGCTGGTTTGCCGATTGCGTTCTATGGAGGCACCGTCAGGCAAACGAACGGAGGAGATGAAGACTCCTTGATCTTCTTCTGGAAGGAAGCCACCCGGAACGGTCTTGAAGAGCGCTCCGGCGCAGAGATACACGGCCACTAAGGCAACTAAGGCGAATATAGTTTTGCGAATCAGGCCGCGAACACCGGACAGATAACGGTTGGTGGTCCAATCAAAAGCCTGATTGAATTTGCCGAAGAGTTTGGCGAGCGGACCTTTGGCTTCCCGTTTCGGTTTGAGGATAAGGGCGCTAAGAGCCGGACTCAAAGAGAGCGCATTGAACGCGGAGAGTAACACCGACGCGGCGATTGTAAGAGCGAATTGCCGGTATATCTGGCCACTGATGCCGCCGAGAAAGGCGACGGGAATAAAGACCGCGGCTAAAATACAAGCGATCGCAACTACAGGGCCCGATACTTCGTGGAGAGCGCGAATGGTTGCATCCCGAGGTTTCATGCCGCGGTCTATGTTCAGCTGGACCGCTTCGACCACAACAATGGAGTCGTCAACGACAATGCCGATTGCTAGCACCAAACCGAACAAGCTGGTCGTATTGATAGAAAAGCCGAGAGCTGGGAAAAGAGCAAACGTACCGATAATGGCGACCGGGATGGTAAGCAACGGAATGAGCGTCGCCCGCCAATTCTGAAGAAAAACGAATACAACCAGGATGACCAACACAATGGCCACGAACAGCGTCTTGATCACTTCAGAAATTGAGGTCGTTACGAAGCGGGTGGAGTCGTAGGGAATTGCGTACTGCAGACCTTCCGGAAACGACTGCTTGGCTAGCTTCATGAATTTCACGACCTGCTGCTGCGTTTCCACTGCGTTGGCGCCGGGAGCAAGGTACACGATAATGAACGCCGCGTCGCGGTGATTCCAATCGGTGAAGTTGGTGTAATCCTGCGCTCCCAGCTGGACGTTGCCGATGTCGCGAACGCGCAATAGCGCGCCGTCCGACTGTGCCCGGACGACGATGTCACCGAACTCCTGAGGCGTGGTGAGGCGGCCTGAGGCGTTCACCGGGTACTGGTAGTCGACGCCCTTCGGGCCGGGCGGCTGTCCCAGAGAACCCGCCGGATTCTGCCTGTTCTGAGCCTGTATGGCGTTGTTGATGTCGGTCGCGGTGAGCCCCAGCTTCGCCATTTTGTCCGGGTTGACCCATACGCGCATGCTGTAATTCTGCTGGCCAGCAAGCACTGAATTACCGACGCCGGGAAGACTTCCGATTCTGTCGACAAGATTGATTGCCGCGTAATTATTGAGGAAGAGCGGGTCGTAGCGATTATCCGGCGCAGTCAGCGCGACAAAGAGCAGGAAGGAGGACGAGACTTTCTTTGTGGTGACGCCGACGCGCTGCACTTCGGGCGGCAGCAAGGGAAGCGCGACACTGACTTTGTTTTGAACCTTCACGGTGGCGAGGTCGGGATCGGTTCCGAGCTCGAAAGTCACGTCGATCGTCAGGGTGCCATTGTTCGATGCGCGCGCGAAATAATACAGCATGCCGTCAAGTCCAGTAAGCTGTTGCTCGATCGGTTGCGACACTGTTTTTTCAAGATCAGTGGCGTTGCCGCCTTGGTAGACCGCCGTAATTTGCACGACTGGTGGCACGACTTCGGGGTACGTGGCAATGGGCAACGTAGGGATGACCACGCAGCCAAGAATGACGATGACCATCGCGATCACAATCGCGAATACAGGACGCTCGATAAAGAAGTGTGCCATCGATTAACCTTGAGGTCGTCGAGTCGCCGTTTCGCGCTCCTGATACGCGGTGGGCTGAACGGGAGCGCCGGGGCGCACCTTCTGGACACCCTCCACGATGACTTTGTCACCAGGTTTGAGGCCCTGCGTTACGATCCAACCATCGCCTACCCGGTCGCCGGTCACAATGTTCCGCGCCTGAGCCTTATTATCGGGTCCAACGGTGAACACCGATTGCATGCTCTGCAACTCCTGAACAGCGCGTTGAGGGACAACTATGACGTTCTTAGCCTCGCGTGTACGAAGGCGGATGTGGCCGAACTGGCCGGGTAGCACCGCATGGTCCGGATTCGGGAAGGTGCCCTGAATCTCAAGCGTCCCGGTCTTCAGATCAACCTGGTTCACGGCATTTCGAATCTGCCCTTCGTGGGGGAAAACAGCGTCGTCCGCAAGAACGAGCCTGATCGGGAGATTGACGCTGCTCCGAACGTCTTTCGATTTCTGATAAGCGAGGTATTCGGCTTCGCTCACCTTGAAGCGGACCCAGATAGGATCGAGCGGGACGATAGTCGTCAATGGCTGCGCCGCTGCTTTTGAGACAAGACCGCCGACCTCAATCAGGCTATCGCCAATGCGGCCAGATACGGGCGCCGTAATAGTAGCGTAACCAAGATTCAGCTCAGCAGTTCGGAGAACGGCTTTGTTGGATAGGACCTGGGCAGCAGCGGAATCGATATTCGTCCGGGCTTGTAAGCGAGTTTGATCGACACTCGCGGTGAGCGCCGCGACGTTCGCTTTATTCGCATCGAGGGCGGCCAAAGCATTGTCAAGATCCTGTTTGGCAGCGGCCTCCTGGCTAACAAGCGGACGCAGGCGATCCACATCCTGCTGCGCTTTGACGAGATTGGCTTTGGCTTGGGCGAGGGTGGCTTCCGCCTGGATGAGGGCAACCTGTTTCCGGGCGAATTCCAGATTCGCTTCGCTTTGCGCGACGTCGCCCTTTGCCTTATCCACATCGGCCGCATAGGGCCGGCGATCCAGCACGTAAAGCGTTTGACCGGCTATGACATCCGCACCCACTTGAAACAGCCGCTTCTCTATATAGCCGTCAACGCGTCCGCGGACTTCAACCATGTCGCGGGCGAACGTTTGAGCGGCGTATTCACCGTAAATCGGAACGTCTTGCGCATGAACCTCCAAGACAGAGACAGGCGGCGGCGGGAACGCCATCCGATTTTGGGCCTTCGAAGAGGATTCACAGGCCACTAGACTGAGAGCTGCGGCAAGCAGCACGATGAGCGCTCCAGCCCGCGCGACTCTAGCAGCATTCATACCATCCGATCCATCCATAATCATCTGAAGCAGCTGAAGCCGATTCGACTCAAAAATCTGTTTTCCTGAAATGTAATACATGTTACGAAGCAATGAAGTGCGGAGTTAACACGACAATCTAGGGCAATCGTTGCAATGGCAAACATGTTGCCAAACAGGAGTTGGCCCTGCCGACTTTCTCACGCGCTGATGTACAGAACGATGCTCGTCGCGAAGTCAAGGATTCAGAGACGTTGGACGTTACCGCGCTCAAGTAAGGCGCAGAAGGAAGACAGCATTCTTTCCGGATCTAGGCTGACGCGCTGGACATCGTATACAACAAATGCCAAATACTATGAAAGCTGCGCAGATCTCCAAACCGGGAAGCGATTTCGTCGTTGCAGAAAAGGCGGTGCCCGAGCCTGGGCCTAGTACCGTCCGCATGAAGGTGGCCGCTTCCGGTGTTTGTCATAGCGATCCCCTCGTCAAAGAAGGACATTGGCCTAAGCTTACTTATCCACGAGTACCCGGCCATGAGGTCGCGGGAGTAATCGAGGCGGTCGGTCCCGGAATTAGCGAATGGGCTGTGGGCGAGCGCGTAGGGATCGGCTGGCATGGCGGCCACTGCAGTCATTGTGAACCGTGTCGTAGCGGGGACTTCATCGCGTGTTCAAATCTCAGCATTACCGGATTCCATTTCGATGGCGGCTATGAACAATACATGATCGCCCCGGCGAACGGACTGGCGCGCATTCCCGACACGCTCGGCTTCAGCGATGCGGCCCCGCTGCTCTGTGCCGGTGTGACCACCTTCAACTCGCTGCGGCACAGCCGGGCGTTACCGGGCGACTTGGTTGCCGTTACGGCATCGGCGGTCTGGGCCACCTTGGCATCCAGTTTGCGCGTCAATTCGGGTTCCATGTTGTCGCCATTTCGCGTGGGAAGGACAAACAGGAGCTGGCGATGCGACTGGGTGCGCACGTTTACATCGACACTGGCTCAACGAATCCAGCAGAGGAGTTGAGCAGGCTCGGCGGAGCCCGTGTGATCGTCGCCACCGCTCCCAACAGCGCCGCGATTTCGGAACTGATCCCCGGTCTTGGCCGAAACGGAATGCTGCTCGCCATCGCGGGGACGGGCGACCCAATGACGGTCTCTCCCGCGCAGTTGATCGGCCAGCGGCTTGCGATTCAAGGCTGGCCTTCGGGATCTCCCAAGGACTCGGAAGACACGCTGAATTTTTGCGCGCTCACGGGAGTCCGCCCGATGATAGAGGAGTTCCCGCTCGAGGATGCTGCGCGCGCGTATCAGCGGATGATTGCGAACCAAGTGCGGTTTCGGGCCGTGCTGGTCAACCACTAAAGCTCCGGGCTGATTTTCATCGATTCTGAGCGAAGAGCACGCGGGATATGCTGAAGGGCGATGTCCGCTGTGCGCTGGATGGTTGTTGTCGCGTTTTCGCTTCTCTCGAATATTCTTTGGTCCGCGGACGCTACTGTCCCCGTGTGGGGCGGCTTACTGCGAGGCGAAGGCGGCAATGCAATCAGCGGCGCGACTGTAACGCTCACTGCGCAGGGGATACAGATCACGGCTACGACAGAAGCAGACGGGAAGTTTCACTTTGTGAACGTTCCGCAGCGCCGTTACAAGCTCTCGGTTCAATGGAATCGGCGTGAGATTGTAAATCCCGAGCCTGTCGATCCAGCGTCCACTGTGGCGAGCGTAGAAATTATTATTTCCGAGCGAAATGTTTTGTCGATCAAATCGTCGACTGGGGAATCTCGAAATTCGGGCGGTGAGCAATTGTCCAGCCGTGTTGTGTCTGAGCTCCCGTTGAACAAACGGGACTTCAGCCAACTGCTTCTCTTGGCAGCTGGCACGATGACGGATGCGAACGGCGCTACGAACTTCACGCAACAATTTGCAGTCAACGGACAGCGCGGAGTGGAAGCGGTATTTGCAATGGATGGGGCCGATAGCTCCGATCCGGAGATGGGCGGCGCTGCGTTCTCCAATTTCAACGTAGATGCTGTGCAGGAGATCCGATCGAACTCGGGTTGGATGCCAGCAGAGATCGGGCGCGGTGCGGCGGGCTTTACAAACATCATCACGCGATCGGGAGCTGCGGGTTTCCACGGATCTTTGTTCGAGTTTGTGCGCAACTCCGCATTCGACGCGCGAAACTTTTTTGATCGAAGATCGATTGCAAATCCGGAGCGCATTCCCCCTTTCCGGAGGAACGAATTCGGTTTTACGAACGGCGGCCCGGTTATTATCCCGGGCTTTTACAATGGGCGTGGAAAAACGTATTACTTCGGTGAGTATCAGGGCTTTCGGCAAGTGCTGGGAACGACGCAGGTGCTTTCTGTACCAACATTGGCCGAGCGGGGAGGCGTAGATACGACTGCATTTCGAGGTGACACGTTGTTCGTTCCGGTCGACCCGCGGATTTCGAAATTAATCGACCGCTATCCTTTGCCGAACGATGCGGGCGGCCCCTACGGGCCTCACACTTACGCCACATCGTCAAAGGTCACGACTAATGCGGACCAGTTCTCGATCCGCCTAGATCATAAGCTGTCGGAGAAGTCCCAACTGTTCGGCCGTTTCACGTGGGATAACCTTAGCGGGCCAACGACTAATCCAAGTCAGACCGCAATCGATCCGAGCTTTGGGATTCGCTACATTGATCACCAGCGGAATCTTGCGATCACGTACACCCGAGTGGCGTCCGCGCGATTTTCGTTCGAATCGTCACTCAGCTTCACACGAACGACACCATCTTTTCCCACTCCGAACCGGACGGATCCAGCGCTGACGTTCAATGACGGGTTGTTTGAAGCATTCAACTCGGCATCGGGATCAGTCACAACCTCTCTCGGAAATCTGTTCCAGGGGCGTCAGAACTTTTCATGGGTGAGTGGGAAACACAGTGTGAAGGGCGGCGCTGAGTTCCGGGCGAATCGGGATACGAGTTACTTCGGCACCAGTCCGAACGGCGCTTACACGTTCGGTGGCGGCACCGCATATTCGCCGGTAAATATCCGCTCAGTTAGTGGCACACACGATATCCGCGTTGGCGATCCGCTACCTGACACACTCTCAGCGCTGCTAACGGCGAGTCCTTTTGCCTACACAATTGCCGTCGCGCCGGCTTTCTTCCCGCAAGGCGATCAGATTGGCGTGGCGGCAGTTTCAAGATACGGGATCAACCTTTTCATTCAGGACAACTGGAAAATTTCCGATCGTCTGGTTCTGGACTACGGCTTGCGATATGAGGTCTACACGCCAATCAGTGAAAGAGCGAAAAGGTCGGCAGGCATGGTGACGGTGAATAGTCCGAACGGCCCACGGCAGGAATATCTTATTGATCCAGAGCCCCGATACAAACTCAACCTAAACGGCTGGGGTCCCCGATTGAGACTCGCGTGGAGGGTGACACAGAAACTTCAATTGACGGTCGGTGGCGGGATTACTACGATACCGCCTAATATCTGGCAGGACAATCTTCTGACAGGAGCAGCGCCGTTTGTGGTCTACCCCCGTTTGACTGCAGCTCCCGGATCGCCCATACCGTTTGGGGTACCAATTACTCCCGATGAGTTGCCGCAGGTGTTCACGCCCATGGGCACCAACATTTTTGCCGCTGGAGATTCGAAGGCTGTGCCAGCGAACACTGTGATGGACGTGAATCGGTTCGAGCGAGGCATTGCGGCGCTGAATCCGAGTCATCAAATTACTCCGTTGAATGCAGCGACGATGTGGCGCGGCTTCGGAAACGGCTACCTGGGGACCTGGACGCTCGGGCTAGAGCGACATTTCGGGGGTCTGGGCGCGAACGCCGCTTACATTGGAACCGCAGGTGTAAGACTTCCGGCGGTTGATTTTCCGAATGGATACAACGGGGCAGATCCGGCTTCTGCCCGATACACTCAATTCGATGCTGCGGGGCAAGTAACAGGCGGGTTTGGTACCGAGATGCTGATGACCAATCGTTCTCACTCCAGTTATCACGCCCTTCAGACCTCAGTGCAGGGAAATGTCGGGCATACAGGACCTGGAATCCAGGCGAGCTACACATGGTCGAAATCGCTGGACGATACGAGCACTGTGATAGGCGGCAATGTCGCCGGAGGCGCGGGAGCACCAGCGTGGCCGCAAAATCCATTTGATACGAGAGCGGAAAAGGGTCCGTCGACATTCGACGTCGCACATGCATTCACGGCAAGCGTGGTACAGGATCTGCACGCAGATCGAATCTCATTTCTGCGCCCTCTCGGGCGGAAGCTAACGGCAGGCTGGCAACTCCTCAGTATTTCGACAATCACCAGCGGAACCCCATTCACAATCTATTCAGGAGTGCAACAAACGGGGGTTGGCTCGAACGGGGTTGATCGGCCCGATCAAGTTGCGGAGCCTGATCTATCAACGAGCCGGAAGATTCGTGAAGATTATTTTGGGCTGGGCGAAAACAACGGATCGTTTTTTGCAATTCCGCTTCATGTGCCCGGCGGTACCGGCCCAAATCGTGGCAGGTTTGGAGTGCTAGGAAGGGACACGTTTCGCGGACCGGCGTTCCACAACTTCGATTTTGCGTTGATCAAAGACACACCGTTCGAAATGCGAGGTAGCGGTGAACTTTGCGATTTTCAGCTCCGGGCGGAATTTTTTAATTTGTTCAACATCGTAAATTTCGGGCTTCCGGCCAACATCGTGAGGGGTTCCGGATTCGGTGAAATCAGCCGGACGGCGAGCTACTCGCGACAAATTCAATTCTCCTTGAAGCTGATCTTTTGATTGATCAATCCAGGAGTTCTATCATCAGAGCAAGCGGCAGTAGGTTGCGGTCTGAATAGCTGGCCACGGGAGGCAAATCCATGCAAGACAGTTTTGAGAAACCAGCGCGACGCACGTTTCTGAAGGCAAGCGCTATGGCCGCAGCGGGCCTAGCGACTGCATCTTCTGCGAAGAGAGTTCTCGGCGCGAACGATCGGATTCGCATAGCCGTCGTCGGGTTGCGCGGCCGTGGATGGGATCACGTCAAAAGCTATCATCCAATTCCGGGCGTTGAGATCGCGTATTTCTGCGACGCGGACGAAAACATTCTTCGACAGCGGCTAGCCGACGCCGAGAAGATGGACATACCCAAGCCTCAGACGTACGTGGATATTCGAAAGCTTCTGGAAGACAAAAACGTAGATGCAGTTTCCATTGCGAGTCCGAACCACTGGCATTCGCTCATGGGCATATGGGCTGCACAGGCCGGCAAGCACATTTACATTGAAAAGCCGTGCTCCCACAACTGGTGGGAGGGTTGTCAGTTGGTGCGCGCGGTTGAGAAGTACAAAGTGATTTGCGAGCACGGCAGCCAATGCCGGTCTAGTGCCGCCATTCGGGAAGCAATGGATCACATGCGTTCTGGTTTGCTCGGGGATGTTTACATGGCCCGCGGCCTCTGTTACAAGTGGCGTGACACGATTGGACACGCAGAGCCAGAACCAGTTCCTGCCGGCGTTCATTACGACCTTTGGACCGGACCCGCGCCGCTGAAGCAATTCACGAAAAATCGTTTTCATTACAACTGGCACTGGATTTGGGACACCGGCAACGGGGACCTGGGGAACCAGGGTATTCATGAAGTGGATTTGGCTCGTTGGGGACTGGGCGTGACATTGCCTACAAAAGTGACAGCTCTGGGTAGTCATTTCTTGTTCGATGACGACCAGCAGACTCCAAATGTAATTACCGCCGCGTACGAGTTCAACACGCCCGGAGACAAGAAGAAGATGATGACGTTCGAGGTTCGCGGCTGGACGACGAACCATGAAGCTGGAATAGGTACTCGAGACTTCGCAGGTGGCGGTGTGCCAACTGCCGGGCTGAATACCGGAGGTCAAGACAAGAAATCGCTAGGTCCCGCTTCCGGGAAGCCGTCGACGATCGGCAATTTGTATTACGGATCGAAAGGCTACCTGGCTATCTCGGATTACGATTCGTATAAATCGTTTCTTGGCTCGACCGAGGAGCCAGGGCCCGGGAAGCACGTGCCCGTCAAGAATGAGCATTTCGTCAACTTTATTGAATGTATGAGGAGCCGCAAGGCAGAGGATCTCCGCGCACCGATTCGGGAAGGGCACCTCTCGGCCACTCTGGTACATTTAGCGAACGCTTCGTATCGGTTAGGCCGCACTATCAACTTCGATCCGCAGACCGAATCGGTGATCGACGATGCGGAAGCAACGGAACTCCTGAAAGGAACTTACCGCGCTCCGTACATTGTTCCCGAGCAGGTATAGATGAATTTTGTCCGGTCAAGAAGGTGATCGGGAGAGGCGCTTAATTGAGGCAGTGACGTGGTCGCGCATGCGTCCACCGTTCGCTTCTCGCTTCAATTGATCCTGAAGTGTTCTGAACATGACAAGCGCCTCGGCCGACTTGCCGGCAATCTCCAGAATGCTTGCTCGAATGAATTCGTGCCGAATACGCTGCTCATTCAGCTCATCGCCTGTAGGTTGCTTGTCGTCAAGCCATAGGAAAGTTGCCCAGGCATCGTTCGGAGGAACAGCGGAAAGCGTTTCGATTAGCTCCTCACGGCTGTTTCCAGGGCTGTAATACGACAAGATCCGCTGCTTGTAGCGGTCGCTCATCAGCTCGGAGCCGATTCTCATTTGGTTGGCAATTCGGATGAGTTCCTGCCGAACGCCGGGAGCGTCATTATAAGTCATCCCGCCTAGCTGCATCGTGCGAACTAATGGCCTTTGCCTATTCGTTTTCACAGCAACATCGAAATGGTGTAGGGCTTCAGCGACGCTCCCGTGGGTCTGGAGCAACCAGTTGCCGAGCATCGAGTTAGCGTAAACGTTTTTTGGATCAAGAGCGAGGGCGTGGCGCAGATCCTGTTCGGCGGCCGCTCCAAATTCCTTTTGAGCTATGTGCTGATTCAACCAATGTGCCCAACCGAGGTGGGCTAGTATGTCAGCGGCGCGCGCTCCGTGTCCGCTCGTACGAGCTAATCCGGCATCGAGAGTGAACATGATTTCAGATAACGGCGGTCCGGCAATATCTTCCGCTTTTTGACCTTCTCCGACAATCGCGTGAAAGTCCTGAAGCCACAGCATGGCTGCATTTACCTGGCCGTCCATCGCCGTTCGGTTCCCTGAGTCTAGCTTGAGAACATTCTCATAAGTCTTGAAGGCCGACTCATACTCAGCTTGGTTTGTTTGCGTCTGGGCAGTGTTGATGAGTTGCTGAACCCGACTTTTTTGAGCCTGGTAGTTGCTCGACGGACCGATGCCAAGGAAGCTGGCAACCGCGACGAGTAAAGCGATGAACACAGCTGAGCCGCCGATCCAGAAGAGCCGACTATTGTATGCAATGTTGTCTTTGAGAGGCCGAGTATCCAGCCCCGGGTGGGCCCTGAGAGCGTTCGCCAAACGGACACAATCTTCTTTGAATGTAGTGTCGCGAAGTTCCGCAGCTTGATGAAGAGGCAAGTCAGTGAGGCTCTCGGGAAGATCCGTGAGTTGAGTCATGTTCGCTCCACCAACTAGAACAGGTATTACCGTTGCTTTCCGTTCGAGCGCTTCCTCGACCTCGCGACGGACATAATCTTGCTGGTGTTCGTTCGAGCGATTCCGCAAGATTTCCATCCATCTCGGGCCGATGATGACCAATACTGCACCGCAGTTTGCAATTGTTTGGTCGATCGTCTGAGCGAAATTTTGTCCCGGATAAATATCCTCGATATCCATGAAGACCCGGCTCTCGCCAAACACAGTTGTGAGTTGATCGCACAACCGGCCGGCATAAGCAGCCGAATCTTCACGGCGGTAGCTGATGAAGATATTCCCCGTAACCGTTCCCTCGCGCAATTCTAACGCTGGCCACCGCGACTCGGGACCTAGGCGTCACTTTTCTGCTATAGTGGGTAAGGTCTCTCGCCCGCATTCGTCCTTGTAAGTGGTTTATTCCACTTTTCTCGAATCCTCCAGTTTCGTTAGATACCGAAGCTCTGGTTTGTTTCTTAAAGGACGTCGCGCCCGTTACTCGGCGCATTGACTCCTTTTGACTATGAACCAATTTTCTGAACTTTCTCTATCACCATCAATCCATCGAAATCTGGCAAACAACAGCTTTGTCGAACCAACCCCAGTACAGGCACAAGCCATTCCTTCGGCACTCACGGGGGCCGATGTAGTCGCCACTGCTCAAACCGGCACCGGAAAGACGCTCGCATTTCTCTTGCCGATTATGGAAACCCTGCTCCAAGCGCCGAAAGCTAACGGGAATCGCAGCGTTAGAAATCCCGTCCGGGCGCTCGTATTGAGCCCGACTCGCGAACTTGCGATCCAGATAGCCGACATGTTCGCGAAACTCGCCATCAACACTGGTTTTCGTGCAGCGGTTGTAGTGGGTGGGCTGAGCGAACAAACGCAGCTGAACGCGATCAAAAGAGGGGCGGCTCTTATGATTGCAACACCGGGCCGGCTAGAGGACCTTTTGAATCGCCGCCTGATTCATCTGAGCGCAGTAGAAACGCTCGTTTTAGACGAGGCCGATCGGATGTTAGATATGGGTTTTCTCCCAGCTATTGAGAGGATCTTGTCTGCATTGCCAGTGGCGCGTCAGAGTCTGTTCTTCTCCGCAACTATGGAGAAGGACGTGGAGCGGCTGATCGCGCGACACTCAAAAAGCCCGATTCGCATCGCTGTCGGCGGGTCGACTATGAGGGCACCTGATCAGATTGATCTGCATGTCTATGAAGTCGAGAATCACGTCAAAGCCGGCTTGCTCCGTCACATGCTCACTCAGGAGACTGGATCGTTTCTAGTCTTCGCTCGAACGAAGCACGGCACAGACCGGTTAGCCAAAAAGCTGTCTCATTTCGGGCTGCGCGCAATTGCGATGCATGGCGACCAGACCCAAAATCAGCGCATTCGGGCGCTCGCAGGATTTCGCCAGGGACTTTATCGCGTGCTGGTGGCGACGGACGTGGCGGCACGAGGCATTCACGTCGACAGCGTAGCCCACGTTGTCAACTATGACCTGCCGCAAGCACCGCTAGATTTCATCCATCGTGTAGGGCGCACAGGTCGAGCGGGGCACCGAGGTTCTGCATCAACGTTCAGTTTGAAATCTGAGTGGGGCGAAATCCGCCGTATCGAACGTGAATGCAAGGTGCGTTTATTGCGCCAAGAGGTATCCCCTGAAATCGTGCGGGAAGCGAATGAATCGGCGAAATCCGAGCTGCGCCCGAAGGATCTATCAAAGCGGGGTGCTCGCTGGTAGTTTGCAAGCCCTACTGTTCTTCGATATCGCCAGCACAGAACGGCTATTCGTCTCGGAGCACCTGCATGGGTTCGACCCGAGCGGCGCGGACTGCAGGTAGAACAGAAGCGAGAGCAGCGACAGTGACTATGACAAGCGCAACCAAAAAGAAGGTCTCAGGGTCGGCGGTCGATACCCCATAAAGCATGCTCGCGAGCCCTCGCGCGCACGCCGCTGCCAGACACAGGCCGGCAACACATCCGACTATTGATACACCGAGGCCCTTGAATAGGAATCGTGTAACAATTTGCACTGGCACTGCGCCCAGCGCGAGCCGGAGACCGACCTCGCGTTTCCGCACCGTGACGAAATAGCTCAGCGTCCCGTACAGGCCTATGCAGGCGAGCGAGACAGCGGTCACGGCAAACAGCGTCAGCAGAATAGTGCGCAGTCGATTTTCAGCAAAGCTATCCGAGAGATGTTGCTGGAGCGGAGAAATGTCGAAAACGGATCGAGCCGGATCAATCTGGTGAATCTTGCGGCGGAGCGTTTCGGCAATGGCCATTGGCTCGCCGTGCGTCTGGATGAGGAAATACGGGCTGGGGTCGGGCGCGCTCACACACCAGTAGACGGTGGGAGCGGGCTGGCGATTGAGGCCTTGCTCGCGAGCATCCGCGACGATACCGCGAATCTCCGCCGGCGAAGGAAGGAACTGGCTTGAAGCGAGCTGAAGGTGACGCCCGATAGCTGGCGAACTGCTTAGATATGTATTGGCGAAGCTGCGATTCACGACAACGCCGTCAAAGTAATTGAGCGACTCGCGGCAGCCCTGGCCGGCCAGCACCGGGATTTGCATCGTAGCGAAGTAACCGTTTGAGACGAAACGGCTATCGGCGATGATCTTGTTTTCACTTTCGTCGCGTCGTTCGGAAAGCTTAACCTCCGTCCGAAAATCATCCGGCATTCCAGGCAAAGTTGCTGACGTTGCGGCCGCCCGAACACTGGGCAAGGTGCGTAAGTCATTGAGGGTCCGGTTGATTCGCTGGGTGAGTTTTGTCATATCGCCCGTCTCGCCCCAATTGCCGCTAATGCGAAGCGTGAGGACGTGGCCTGCCTCGAAGCCGGGTGAAACGCGCCCGAGTTCCTCCAAGCTGCGAAGCAAGAGACCGGCCCCGACCAAAAGCGTGACAGCGAGCGCGACCTGTATACCGGCCAGCAGCCATTGCAATGGATTGCGCGTCGAGACTTGCGTTCGGCCGGCGTGGGCTAGTTCGCTTGCAATGCTTCGGCGGGTACCACGGATCGCAGGAAATAGGCCGGATAAGAGAGTCGCGCCCACGGCGCAGGCCAGCGTATAGAGCACGATGCGCCAATCGAGCTTGATTTCCTCCACACGCGGAAGGCTTTTTGCGAGAGCGCCAAACGTCCTCGCAGCGGCAGCTGCTACGAACAGCCCGAGCGCAGATCCTGCCAGCGCGAGTACGAAGCATTCCGTCAAAAGCTGAGCGACGACGGAGCGACGAGAGGCACCGAGCGAGAAGCGGACGGAAATTTCGCGATCGCGTTCCGCAGTCCGGGCGAGCAGTAAGCCGGCGATATTTGTGCAGGCGATCAGCAAAAGCAGAGAGACAGAGCCGAAGAGAATCCAGAGTGACCGGCGGACGCCGCCCACGGTGGTCTCTTTGAGCGGTTGGATTTCCAAGGTCAAACTGGCATCCGTTTTCGGAAATTGCCTGCCGAGCTGAGCTTGGACATTCGCTAAATTCGCGCGCGCTTGGTCGACCGTCACACCACGCTTGAGACGGCCAATGGCGTTAAACCAGGTCAATTCCCGGTTCTGAGCGTAAGGCGCGTCGGCGGGACTGGGAGCCCAGATATCTACGTCGTGCTCAGGAAAGAAAAACGAGGCGGGCATAATGCCGATGATGGTGCAGGAACGGTTTTCCAGGTGCAGTGATTTGCCGATCGCATTTGGATCTGCATGGAAGCGCCGACGCCAAAAACGATCGCTGATGAGGACGGCGTTGGGACCACCAAAGTGCTCTTCTTGCGGAGTGAAATCGCGTCCGAGTGCGGGCGAGATGCTCCAGACTTGGAGAAAACGAGGCGCTACCAACGCCTCTGTTACTTTCTCCGGTAGGACATCTGTGGTCTCCGAAACGTCCTGTGTGTAATAACCGGACATGGCCTGAAATGTACTGTTCAACCTGTTCCAGTCTTCCAGGCGGGCGGGCGCAACAACGCTTTGCGAACTTTTGACCTTGCGATCGTTCTGATGGAGCACCATGAGCTCATCGCCATTGGGAAATGGCAGAGGCCGCAAGAGAATGGCGTTAATGGCGGAGAACACGGCGCTGTTTGCGCCGATGCCGAGAGCGAGGGTGAGAATGACAGCCGCCGAAAACGATGGCGATTTGCGAATGAGCCGGATGCCGGATTTGAGGTTCGTGACGGTGTTCGCGAGCGTGGCGATACGATGCACGTCGCGCAGCTCTTCCTTGAGCTGCTCCCGACCACCGAATTCGAGCACAGCCTCGCGACGCGCCTGGTCAGCCGTGAGGCCAGCGGCAATTTTCTCTTCCGTGAGCTCGTCGATGTGAAAGCGAAGCTCGGAATCGATCTGGTCATCGAGAGGTCGACTTCGCTTAAAACGTTCCACCAGGGCATTGGCAACTCCTATTGCGCGGCTTGAAGAATCAGGCTCACTGCATCTGCCAGGCGGTGCCAATTCGATTCCTCGGCTGCTAGCTGTCTGCGGCCTTTTGAGGAGAGTTTGTAGAATTTGGCCTGCCTGCCGTTATCGGATTCGCCCCACTGCGCTTGCAGCCAACCGCGCTTTTCCAGGCGATGGAGAGCAGGATAGAGCGAGCCTTGCTGCACCTGCAAGACTTGTTTTGAAATTTGGCGAATGCGCTGCGAGATGCCGTATCCGTGAACGGGGCCGAGCGCGACGATCTTGAGGATGAGCATGTCCAGGGTGCCCTGGAGGAGGTCGGATTTTTCGGTTGGCACGAGTGCGTACCTATGTCTTTCTACATATACAGCCTAGATATGTAGAATGTCAAGGAGAGAAGGCAGCTGGACAGAGTGGTTCAGTCGCCTGATTTTGTCCTTAACGAGTAATCCTCGTCATTCCGGGTCAGGTTGGGGCTGTAGCAAGGATCCCCAGCGATGATGGCACCCCATTTTGAACGCATGCGCGAGACTTCCTCGGGATGGGGTATGAGGTCCTTAGAACTCTTGGAGAACGCTTCGTAATGGTAGAGCAGAGCATGCGGTGTGTAGAGCACGCGATAACCGAGGCTCCCAATTTTGAGGCAGAGATCGACATCGTTGAACGCAACGGCGAATTCAGTCTCGTCGAAACCGCCCACTTCCCAGAACACTTCTGCTTTGGTCATCAGGCACGCTCCGGTGACAGCACTGAGGTTACGGATCACGTCGGGAAAGTCGAAGTAATGCTGTTTCTCGCCATCCAAACCTTTGAACGCGTGTCCGCAATTGTCGTAGAGGCCCATCACGACGCCAGCGTGCTGGATACGCTTGTCGGGATAGAGAAGTTTGGCTCCAACCGCGCCCACTTCGGCCCGAACCATGAGCTCCAGCATCGCTTCCAGCCAATCGGGTGCGATCACGGAAGTATCGTCATTGAGAAACAGCAGTACAGGCGAGTCGCATTGCCCGGCTGCGGTGTTGTTGATAAGCGAATAGTTGAAGGGCTGGTTGCGCCAATCTATGTAGCGTAACGGGCGGGGTCCGCCTTTGAAATCACTTACCAACTTTTCGATCGCTTTCTGCTTGGAGTTGTCGATGACCACCACTTCGTAATCGACATACGTCGTCTTTTTAAAGAGGCTATCGAGATTGGTTCGCAGCACGTTGGTTCTGCCGCCAGCCGCAATGATGATGCTGACGCGAGTTGGTTTCGGGATTGAATAGCGTACGCGCCAGCGTCCAATTGCCCGGCCGGGCTCAATCGTCATCTGTTTGCCCACGCGATCGCAATAACGATCGAGCGCCTGTCGCGCAGCGTTCAAAGCGTATTCCTTGTGCTCGATAGCAGTTGCCGTGGAAGCGACACCCGCTCGCCAGTGATAGAGAACTTTTGGTATGTGTTCAATTCGAGACGCCTGTTGAGTAGCCCTGAGGATGAGATCGTAATCCTGGCTTCCATCACATTCCGGACAAAATGGACCAACACTTTGGAGCAGGTCGCTGCGGAGGACCAACAGGTGAGAAATGTAATTTTCAGAAAGCAGCAAATCGGGCGACCAATCGGGCTTGAAGAAAGGATCGTACCGCTTGCCTTGCTGATCAATCTTGTCTTCGTCGCTGTAGATCAAATCTGCATCCGGGCGGCGGTCTAGAGCTTCGCAGATGTATGCCAGTGCGTGGGGAGCTAGTGTGTCATCGTGATCCAGGAAGCATGTATAGTCGCCGCTGACCATATCGAGGGCTTTATTGCAGTTCCTCGAAATGCCACCTTGCTCATTCTGGAAAGCAATTCTTATTCTCGAGTCGTTCCCGGCAAATTGATGGAGAATTTGTTTAACTTCCGGGCAGGAAGAATGATCGTCTGAGATGCAAAGTTCCCAATTACTGTAAGACTGGTCAAGAACGGATTGGATGGCGGCGGTCAATTCTGAAGGATTGGTGTTGTAAACCGGCATTACAACACTGATGAGAGACTTCGCTTCAAGACTGGGCAGTTTGACCTGAATCAGCTCGTCATCGCGCAGCTCGAACTCATGAATCCACCGATCGTACTCGGAAGAGAAGCCTCTCTCGTGGTCGACCAGTATGGCTGTCTTGGTCTTGTTAACAGCCGTTCCCTTCGAGATAAGCCGAATAGCAATTGAATGGCGGCCATTTGGAAGTTGGAGCGAATCAAACGTCAGCGAAAAGCCCGCACGGCCGGTTCGATCAAGTTCCGGATGTCCTTTTTTCACATCGGGACGAGGCAGGTTTGGAACTGTCTCCATCAACGCGAGGCCTGGAATCTCTATTTGAACGGAATCGACATCGCTGGGCGCCAGACACCATCCGCGAACGGTAATCTTGCCGCTGCGAGGCCTTCGATCGTTTGGCTTGGGCTCATCACACACGAGGTAAGATCCGTTGCGAACGATCACCTCCGGCGAGACCACTGGTGAAGGTGCGAACTTTTTTACGAGGTTGCCCGCTGCACGCAAGGTCCGCCAGACGCGCCCGGTGAGAAGCTCCATGAGGATGCGGTCGAGACGAGCGATAGATGATTCATGGGCAATGAGTTGAGCATCCTGCCTCTCGATCAACTCCAATAAGATTTCAATTTGCCGCTGGGATGCTTTCAGCTCGGATTGAAGCTGCTCAATCGTGCGTTGCGATTGATCGAGGCGCGCTTCGAGAGAATCCTGCTGCTCCATGTTCTTTTAGAACGATAGCAAGCTAACTGGTCGATTCACGATGCGGTTCGCTTGCCGCGATCATCGGTTTGCGAAGCTGGTATGGGTTGAATTATGCGCCAGCTCATCGCCCGCTCCCGTGCGCTCCTGGATCTTTTGAGTATGCTGCTCATTCGAGATCTGGACGCCCGTTATAAGGGATCTCTGCTTGGTAAATTATGGCCGCTGGTTACCCAAGCCTCTCAAATTGCGCTTTATACGTATGTATTCGGCGTGGTCCTGCGCGTGCGAGTAAACATCGAGGGTCTTCCCAATACGAACCTCGCTTTTGGAATATGGCTGTTCGCTGGTTTGCTTCCATGGCTCGCTTTCACCGGCGGTCTGGGGCAAGCAGCTAACTCAGTCATCGGACATCCCAACTTAGTCAAAAAGGTGGTGTTTCCGATGTCGCTGCTACCGATTGTTCCCGTTCTTTCAAGCCTGGTCGAGAGCAGTTTCGGATTACTCCCACTTCTGACGCTCTTTGCCCTAGTGACGCACCACATCCATCCAACTGTGTTGCTGTTGCCGTTGGTTTGGATAGTGCAGATTCTTTTCACACTCGGATTTGCCTACATTGTTGCGGGTCTGACAGTTTATGTGAGAGACGTCCCTCAGACGCTAGGCATCATTCTCAATATCTGGTTCTATCTGACTCCCATTGTGTATCCGCCCACCGCCATTCCGGGACGGCTTCGTTCCATCGTGTTTTCGATAAATCCAATGGTGGCTTTCATCGACGCTTATCGAGGTTTGATTTTGGTCGGCCGTTTCGATCAATGGGAAGAGTTTGCGCGCGCCACGATATTTGCGATTTTCGTTTTCACGCTGGGCTTTTCATTGTATCGACGGTTACAGCCCGCCTTCGCCGACGTGTTGTAGAGATGGTGAACGGTGCGACCGCATTTCCTTCTTACGAGAATTGGCGGGGGTTGGGGCGAGGCATTTCAGGATTTATAAAAGGTTTCTTGAGACGGCAATCGGAAATTCTCTTTCCGAATCGAGAAGCGCGCGAGTATCGAGTCTGGACCGCTGAACGCGTCAGAGAACGCCGATCTATTTACGCAGAGGCTCTCGAACCAGGTCTTTTGTCCGTATTGACGCCGGTCTGGAACGGGAGCCCCGTCCGGTATCTGAATAAACTGGCTGAATCTGTGGCATCTCAGAATTGGGCGGGCGCATGTGAGTGGGTGATTCTCGATAACGGCTGCACTAAGACGAGCCTCGTTTCTTACTTAGCGGATCTTCGCGCGCACAGCTGGGTGAAACTACGTCGAGTCGAGACGAACGTCGGGATTACCGGAGGACTGCGGAAGTGTTTGGAGCATGCCACCGGGCGCTACGTCCTCCCGGTGGATGCGGATGATTACTTATATCCGGATGCATTCCAGGTAGTCACTTCATTCATCCACAGCGCGGGCTATCCGGCGCTGCTCTTTACGGATGAAGACAAAGTGATCGGAAAGGGATTCTTCCAGCCCTACTTCAAGCCGGACTGGGACCCGGTGCTTTTCTTGAATTCCGCGTATATCGCTCATCTGGGAGTGATCGACCGCGATAAGGCGCTCGCATTGGGAGCTTACAGCGATCGCGGGACGGAGGGAAGCCCTGACTGGGATCTTTTCATCAGGTTCATGATTGCTGGCTATACTCCCGTGCACATTCCCGAGGTGCTGTACAGCTGGCGAGTACACGCGCATTCGACGGCGGACGATGCCGCGAGTAAGCCCTATGTTCACTCGTCGCAGAAGGCAGCACTACAGCGGTTTTTGGATGCACAGCCGAATCCGGCAAAATTCAGCATTGAATACAGCCCGTTGCTAGGCGGCGCCGCACATTGGCACTTCTCTCGTCAGCATAGTGATCCTCGAGCACTGGTCTCCGCTGTTCTGACGGATGGATCTGTGAGCGATGGGAACGAAGCGAAAGGCGGTTATCCGGAGATCAGGAGATTTTTCGTCCGGGCTGACGCTAAGTTTGACTGCCTCGCGCCACTGGCAAGGGAAGTAGCGGAAGAGGACGGATTCGTGCGCTTACTCGGTGAAGACGTCGAAGTGGATAACGCGGACTGGCCATGGGAAGCACTAACGCTATTCGAACTCCATCCGGATACGGTCATGATTGGCGGCCGGATTCAGAATAGAAAGGACATGATTACTGAGGCTGGCAGGTATTTCGGCTTCGCGGGAGCTTGTGGTTGCCCAGACCGAGGCAGGTCTGTTCTCGACCCGGGATATTTCGGCCAGGTTTGGAAACAACGTTCAGTCAGTGCAGTATCTACTCAGTTCGCGGTGATAAAGGCGACTTTTCTATTGGAATTGTTGACTGTCCTTCCACGGCAGGCTTCACTGCCGTTCCTAGGAGCTTGGGCCGGAGCGCACGCTATGCGATCAGGTAAGCGCGTCGTGTATTCACCGTTTCTCGGCGGAGTATCAGACTTGGATTGGGAGTCACTCGTCACCTCTTCGGAAAGAAATGTTTTTTCGGAGATGAACAAGGATTTGATTCCGGATCGGCGATTTTACTCTCGCCATTTATCTCTCGAGAAACCTTTCGCGCTCGCCAAAACACTCTCATCGGGCACTAAACTGAGAGTTGCCTCGTAAGCTAGGCCAGCATTTCCTTATTCGCGACGCGATTCTGGAACGTCTGGCCGCTGCCGCCTGCGAGGAATACACGCCGCGCGTGATCGAGATTGGCCCCGGCCGCGGAGCACTGACCCGGCATTTGTTGCCGCGCACCGATGAGTTGCATGCAATCGAATTAGATACTTCGCTGGCGGACTATCTGCAAAGTAAGTATGCGTCAGAAGAGAAGCTGCACGTGCACGCCTATGACGTGCTCTCGACCGACATTGCGCAGTGGGGGCCTGCTGCCGTGGTCGGCAATCTGCCTTATTACATAACGTCCCCCATCATCGAAAAATTTTTTGCTCTGGACAAGCGATTCCCGGTTGCAGTTTTCTTGATGCAGTCGGAAGTGGCCGAACGGATACTAGCAATGCCAGGTACGCGGGCGTACGGGTATCTGACGGTGGCAACGCAGTTGGTATGTGACGTCGAACTCGTCTGCCGTGTTCCGGCCTCTGCCTTCGTTCCGCCGCCGAAGGTAGAGTCCACTGCAGTGCGATTTCGTCGAAAGCCTGAGATTCCAGTCGACCTCGGTACCCTGCTGAGTTTCGTGGGTCGCGCGTTTGCTCACAAGCGAAAGACGCTGCGCAACAATCTGCGCGCGTTTTATGGCGAACGTGTGGACGCTCTTCCCGAAGCGGGACTGCGTGCTGAGCAGCTTACGATTCAGGAATTCGTCGATCTACATAACAGGCTCAAGAAATAGCGTGTAGTCGCCGGAATGATGCCTTTCTGTACACTGATACTTCATGATTCGGGCTCGCTTTGCACCGTCGCCGACTGGGTACCTGCATATCGGCAGTGCGCGGACTTTCATTTTCAACTGGCTCTATGTGCGAAAACATCACGGCACGATGGTGCTGCGGATCGACGACACGGATGTGGACCGCAACACCGAAGCGTCGCTCAATTCCATATACGAGGGGCTGAACTGGTTGGGGCTGAATTGGGACGAATCGTACCGGCAATCCGAGCGTCTGGATAATCACCGAAAGTTGGGTCGCGAGTTGCTTGCGAAGGGTTTCGCCTATCGCGACTTTACTCCCGCCGCACCCGGTCTAGAGGACAGATCGCATGGAGACGGGCCGTGGTTGTGCAATCCGGAGATGAGGGCTCTCTCGAAAGAAGAGAGTGATACGCGCGCGGCAACAGGTGAACCTTTTGTCATACGATTTCGGGTACAGCGCGAGAAGCCGGCTGAGATTGCTTTCAAAGATGAAGTCTACGGCCTCCAGTCAAAATTGACGGCCGACATTGAAGACTTCGCATTGTTGCGCAGCAACGGCATGCCGACCTATCATCTTGCCTCTTGTGCTGACGACATTGATCTGAAAATAACGCACATTATCCGGGGGCAAGACCACCTTTCAAACACTTTCAAGCACATTCTCATTTTTCAGGCGGCAGGCCCGCCCTTGCCTCGCTTTGCCCACCTGCCATTGTTGACCGCTCCAGACGGGTCGAAGCTGTCGAAACGGAGGCACGGCCCAGTGGTTAGTGTCACGACCTATCGAGACCATGGGTTTCTCGCGCTCGCGTATATCAATTTTCTATGCCTCCTCGGTTGGTCACCGAAAGACGACCGCGAGCAGATGACACTTTATGAGCTAACCAGCGCTTTCAGCTTCGAAGGGGTTCACAGGAGCAATGCAGTGGTGAACTTCAGCGAAATCGATCCAATTGATCCCAAGGCGTTGTGGCTGAACGCCCAACATTTGCGGTCTCTGCCGGTAGAGCAAGTAGCTCCGCTGGTTCGCGAGACGCTGAAGGCATATGCGCTTGTTCCGTACGACAACGACGCGTTCTTCACGCATGTAGTAGACACAATCCGCACTCGCTTTTCGACGCTGCTCGATTTTCCTACCAAGGGGCGGGCCTACTTTGCCGATGATTATCCGATAGAACTGCCGGCGCTCGAAAAACTGAATGCCCCAGGTGCACGTGAACTGCTGCACGAGTTAGCTGACCGGATCGAAGCGAACCCATACTTCACCGAGACAACTGTCGAAGCTGAATTGAGGAAGCTGGCCGAAGAGCGCGGAGTGAAAGCGGGACTGCTGATCAACGGGAGCCGCGCAGCATTGACGGGACAGACTGTGGGTCCCAGCGCGTTCGCAGTATTTATTTGCATTGGGCTTGAGCGTGTGATCCGGAGGCTGCGAAAGGTATAAGCGTGTCGCGAACCATCGTTGGGCTCGGCGGGTTACTCAGTGATCCGGCCTGCTGCGTCATCAAGAACGGACGCCTCGCTTCCGCAGTTGAACAGGCCAAGGTTTCGCGTCACGACCGGATCGGTTCGTTTCCTGACGATGCGTTCGGTTTAGCGCTCAAAGTGGCGGGAGTAAAGCCGGGAGACATCGGATGCATCGCGATGGCACGGCCCTTTGCAGTTGGCCCGGAAAGCGTGATGCAACTCGAGCTTCGCGCTCGCTTTCCCGATGCGGATGTTGTGGTGATCGAACATCATCACGCGCATGCTGCTTCGGCGTATTATTCGACGCGGTTCGATTCCGCCTCGGTGTTGAGCATCGACCGCGCGGGTGACTTTCGGTCAGCCGTGGTCTTTCATGGACGACAGAATCGACTGACTCCCGTTCGCGAGCTTTATTTTCCTGATTCGCTCGGCGATTTGTTCAATCGAGTAACGGCGCTGCTAGGGTTTCAGCCTCGCGCCGATGAGCATAAAGTACAGTGGCTCTCTGCAGCCGGAAACCCACGATTCCTACAGACCTTCCGCGAACTGCTATGTCGGGGCGGCGCGTCATGGCCTCAGATAGATAGAAATTTCCTCGATGCAGACCGGCTGACGCATGGTGGCTTCAGCGGCCGTTTCTACGCTGAAACAGGGATTGATTCGGGCGAGCCGCCTTCTTCTGAGACGAAGGCCGACCTGGCCGCAAGCTTGCAAGCGGCGATCCATGAAGTGGTGATGGCGATGATCGGGCCGGCCGAAAACGTCTGCATTGCCGGCGGACTCGCGCTGAACGCACTTCTCATTCATTCGCTCGAAGAAAAGTTCCGAAGCGTGTTCGTTCAGCCAGTCGCGGGAAATGCGGGAACCGCGCTAGGGGCGGCGCTACACGCATGGCACAACTTCTACGGGGAGGAAGCTCGCGTACCCTTTAATACGTTGTGTCTCGGGCCAGCATACTCGCACGAACAGATCAAGCAAGTGCTTGAAAATTGCAAACTGCGCTTTCGATTCCTGCTTACCGAGGGTGGACTGATTGAGCAAGCCGTACGCGCGTTGAATGATCAGAAAATCGTCGCATGGATGCAGGGACAAATGGAGTTCGGTCCGCGGGCTTTGGGGAATCGCAGTATTTTAGCTTCTCCGCTAAATCCTTACTCGACGGAAAATCTCAATGTCTATATCAAACATCGGGAGGGCTTTCGAAAATTCGCGGCATCTGTGCCCGCCGAGTTGGCTGGTCAATATTTCGAGGTTGGCGCGAATGCGTGTTATCTAGCCACGGTCGGACGCGTGCGGGCAGAATACCGCGAAACGTTCGCCGCGGCGACTCTCGGGAACGATTTAATTCGCGTGCACACGGTCGAAAAAGACCAAAACCCGCTTTATCACGCTCTGCTGACGAAGGCCGGCGAAACCACTGGATTGCCGGTCTTGTATAACACGAGTTTCAATCTTTTTGGGGACCCGCTCGTCTGCACACCACGAGACGCTGTTCGGAGCTTTTATTCTTCAGGAATAGACGCCTTGTTCGTAGGCAGCTTCTATCTGGAAAAGTAGCGAATGCCTGTTTCTTTTTGTAATGATGAGACGCGTAATCTTGTCCTGGAGCAGCGGTAAAGACAGCGCTTGGGCCCTCCATCTGCTGCGCGGGATGCCTAATCTGCAGGTGGTCGCGCTTTTTACGACCTTCAACCATTTGGCCGATCGAGTGGCAATGCATGCTGTCCGTCGCAGTCTCGTGCAGGCGCAAGCAGAAGCAGTCGGCTTGCCTTTGTGGTCTATTGAACTTCCTTCGCCGTGCTCAAACGCAGTGTACGAAGACCTGATGACCGGTATTTGGCAGCGGGCAGTAGCTGAACACGTGACCGAGATAGCGTTTGGCGATTTGTTCCTCCAAGAAGTCCGCGACTACCGGGAGCGGCAACTCCGGATGAGCGGTCTCTCGCCGTTATTTCCGGTCTGGCATTTGCAGACTGATGAGCTTGCCATCGAGATGATTCGGGCGGGTGTAAAAGCAAACGTCACATGTCTAGATCCGGTGAAGCTACACAGGTCCTTGGCAGGACGAGAGTTTGACAATGCTTTTCTCGGCTTGCTTCCGCCGACTGTTGATCCATGCGGCGAGAATGGGGAGTTCCATACATTCGTATATGACTCACCGGCCTTTTCACGCCCGATTCCCATAAAGGTCGGAGAGACTGTCGAGCGTGATGGCTTCGTTTTCGCTGACGTTTTGCCGAAGGATACATCAGGTGGGCTTGATACTGACCAACGCGCATCTCATGCGGGTCTATGTGCTACATGCCTGAACAAAAGCGTCATTGTCTCCGACCGTGGTTCTGTCTTCTACAGGTGTATGCTTTCGGACAGGCACCCGGAGTTTCCGCGATATCCAAGACTGCCGGTGTTGACCTGCTCAGGCTGGAGCGCAAGAGCGCAGCGACCGTGAGAAACCGTAAGGATTTGCTTGGATTTTAAGGCTGCTTGTTGAAGTACGTTCTGATTCCTTCTTCGGCTAACCCGAGCGCTCGGGCTAGCGAAACTTTGGCAACGTTGTATTGATACTGCGCCGAAATAAGATTTTCGTTGGCATCGGCTACCGACTGCTGCGCCTGGACCACTTCAACTGTGTTGGTCACACCAGCCGCAAAGCGATCACGGGCTTGCGTCAAGGTTTGATTTGCAAGATCTACGTTGGTGTGTGCCACATCCACCTGGTCCCCGGCAGACTTCAGATCAAGTAACGCGCTGCGGACTTCGTAATCGATCTGCCCCCGGAGATTCTCGAGGTCGTTGCGCCGGTTTCTAAGCTCCGCGTCATTCTGAAGGATGTCGGCCTTAATCCGGCCCCCGTCGAAAATATTGAACTGAATGGATCCTGTGGCTTGAAATACGCCGTGCGAATTCGTCAGAATCCGAAGACCTTCATCGCCATAGAAACCCGAAGCCTGCAGCGTGGGGTATCGTTGCGCCTTTGCGGCGCGTAACGAGAATTCTGTGGCAGCAACTTGTGCTTTGGCGGCTTGAAAATCGGAACGATGTTCGTAGGCCTTCGCCAAAGCATCATGAAGCGATATGGCTTCTAAGGGGACGGAAGGCGACGGATCGGCGACGGTAAAATCCTGGCCCAGGGGAAGGCCAATGATCCGGGCTAAGCTCAGCTTGTCCTTTTCGAACTGATTCGTTTCCGCCACGAGGGCTTGTTGGCGCTGCTTTAATTCAACCTGGGAGCGCAACACGTCAATAGCGATCGCGACCCCAGCCTCGTGCCGGCGTGTGGCATTTACATAGACCGCGTTGTCAGCCTCAATCTCAGCCTGAGTGGCTATGACGCGCGCGGCTTCGGCGATGATTCCGAGATAGGCGTTACCCACTGCTTGCACGACCAGATCACGCGCATTTTTTACAGACAGAACAGATGCTTTTAAACTCTCTTTAGAGGACCGGTAGTTGTTGATGGCGGTGTAGTCGAAGAGGGGAATCGTTGCGTTTGCTTGAGCGGATTGGTAAGAGTAGGGGCCCACAATCTTCGGGATCTGAAATCCGAGATTGGGAGGAAAGGTGGCCGCGAATCCCAGGGCTTCGAGATTAATTTGTTGCTCGGTCATACTCACCTGCCCGGTGACGGTTGGCAGAAGGCCGGCAAGCGCCCGGTATCGCTCGGCACGCGTTTGCCGGCTGGACTGTTCGCTTGTCAGCAGACCGAGATTCGCCTTCAAACCACGATTGATCGCGTCCGCCAGGGTGAGAGCAATGGGGGCTGGTGACACTGTACCTTGCGGTACGCTGCCCTGATAAGCGGGATCGCCAGATTGTGGCGCAATGGTAATTCGCGTGGGACCATTGGCAGCTGTACCAGAGCTGCCGCCTGCCTGCATGCCCGAATCGGGAACCGCCCCCGACGCACTAGGAGATTGCCCGAAAGTGGCGACCACAGAAATCACGAAGCCTACGGACAGAAAAATCAGCGGCTGTACAAATTTCGTTGTATTCATCGCATGTCTCGATTAACAGTCTAGAGATTCCGCTTAAGGAACGAGCAGATCTCATATCCGGTGATGTATTTAAACGGGAACTCGCCCATTGTGTAATGACCACACGGCAGCACCGTGACGGCATGATCCCAATTTTGCTTACGCGCGCCTTTGATTACTTCCCGCGAGAGATGCACCGGAAAGGTTGTGTCGTATCGGCTGTAGATGAATTTCGATCTCTGCTTTTTCGAGCTGAACAGCTCCCAATAACTGGGCGGACTGATACAAAGCCACAGCTTGCGGAGAGTTTCCAAATCAACAGCTCCTTCGAGGCTATCGCGAATGTGGCGAGTTGATAGACCTTCCCAGACAGGGTCGGCGAAATAAGTCGAGCAGTGATTGAAAACGTTGACACGAATGCGTGGATCGTGGGCGCTCGCAAGGAAAGCGTAGCAGGAGCCCAAACTCGTGCCCACAATGCCCAAGCGGTTGAAGCCTTGCTGCTGGAGCCAATCCAAACAGGAGCGTGTATCGATCACAGCTTGGCGTGTGGCATCGATGGTGCGGCAAATGTTAGAAGATACGGCGTAATCAGCGCGAGTTAAGCCGTCCGGCATGCGCGAATCGTGATAAGGCAAACTCAGCCGCAGCGCCGAAACGCCAAGCCGTGCGAGACCGGCACAAAGAGAATTGTGCTGTGGCAGCTTTGCGTTCCAGTGCGGAAGGACGACGACGGCCCTGCGGTTGGCGTTCCGAGCAGGAAACCAGCGTGCCCGAACGAGATTATTTTCAGCGTAGGGTGTGCGAACGGCTGAAGTGAATTCGACCCAATCGTTCTTTAGTTCGAATCGCGCGGGTGCCTTATAGCCGAAAAACTCCTGGTTGTTTGCGATCGCGCACTCGTTCAGATGAACAAGATATTCAACAGAATTTACTCCGTTTACCGGAACGTCTCTCGCACAGGGCCAATCGTGGGTCCACTCGAGCCCATATTCAAACGGACGCACAATGCGGTCCGTGGCGCGGGAGCAAAGCTCGTTTTCCCATCGATCCATCCAGCTCCGGTAGTGATGGGCCGCAGGTCTCAGCAAAAATCTCATCGCTGGGAGAATAGCCGCGAGGATCTGGAAGCGGGTGCAACTGGCGTTTTAGGTCTAACGGGCACGAACTCCCAGTGTATCGACGCAGACAGTCGGTTCTGCTTCGCTGGAGAACGTAGGTCGTACATGCACCTCCAGTGCTTGTACATCGCCTGGCTAGGACTCGAAAAACTGCGAGTACCTATCAATCGTAGGCAGTTAGTGTACGGCTCGCATCAGAGGAAGAAAGGAAATGTTTTGGGCGGGTTTGGGTCCACTTAGGGGAGATGGTAAGAAACCATCCACGAAAAGGACGGGACTATGTCTATTATTGCTTGGATCATTCTGGGCCTGATTGCGGGCTTTATCGGAAGCAAAATTGTCAATAAAAGCGGGGAGGGAATCTTTCTAGATATCATCCTCGGCGTCGTTGGGGCAATCGTCGGGGGGTTTGTATTCCGCGCGTTTGGGGCGTCGGGCGTTACGGGTCTGAACATCTACAGTCTAATTGTCGCTGTCATTGGGTCGATCCTATTCCTGGTCATCTACCACGCGCTGTTTCGCCGGCGCGTGTAGCCGTGTGGAGAGTTGGGATGGCCTATGTAGTTAGGCTTCTACTACTCACAGGGGCATCACTGTGCTTGATCGCTTTGCCGAACTGGCAGACACCGAGCACCGCCAAGGCATCGACCCAAGCCAAGGCTGGGCCATCAAAGTCTGCCACGAAACCCAAGCTAGTAGATATCAATTCGGCTTCCGCAGAAGAGTTACAGGAGTTACCGGGTATCGGCACAGCGTTCGCGAATAAAATCATCGCCGGTCGGCCCTATCGGGGGAAGAATGAACTGCTCCAGAAAAAGATAGTGCCTCCGTCAACGTACGAGAAAATCAAAGGCAAAGTTGTTGCTAAGCAGACGTGAATTACTTTCAGCCAGCTCGCTCTTAACTTGCCTCCCGAGCGCAGGTAGAAAACTAGTAAAACAGATCGGTGGCTGCTATAAACGGATAAATGCCCCGTTATGCGGCAATCGACATCGGCAGCAACTCCGTTCGCATGATGGCGGCTGAGGTTACCGATGGAAAAACGCAAATACTCGTTGAAGATCGGCAGGTCACCAGGCTGGGTGAAAGCGTATTTCGCACGGGTCGCATCAGCAAAGACGCTCTCGATTTCCTTTGCACAAATCTTGCCAGGATGGCAGGCACCTATAACCGTTTAGACGTCTTGGGAGTGCGGGCTGTCGCCACCAGCGCGGTGCGAGATGCTAGCAATCGCCAGGAGTTTTTGCAAAAAACCAGCATTGCGTTGGCAACGAATGTTGAGATTATTTCGGGTTCCGAAGAGGCGCGTCTGATTCATTTGGGCGTGGAGTCACGGTGGCCTCGTCCCAAGGAGCGAACGCTCATCATTGATGTGGGCGGAGGCAGCGGCGAGTTGATCGTTAGCGAGGGTGGCGAGATGATAGACGCCGTATCGAAGCCGCTTGGAGCCGTACGAATGACCGAGGTTTTTCTGAAAACTGATCCGCCCCGCCCTGAAGAACTGCACCGGCTGGACGCCTATATAGAAGAAAAGCTCGCTTCTTTTCACAAGCAGCATGGCAGCCAAAACTTCAATCGAACCGTGGCTACGTCGGCCACAGCTGCGGCGCTGGTGAGCGCCGTCAATCGGATCCCGCGTGCAAAGCGCGATGAAGCTGACCGGCTCCGCGCGCCGAGAAATCAGATTCGCGAGCTCTATTCGAAGCTGGTAGAAACTGATGTCGGTGGCCGGCGCAAGATTACCGGCATCGGGCCCCGACGCGCCGAAATCATCACGGCTGGCGCTGCCGTATTTCTCCGAGTACTAGAGCTATTCCGGCAGCCATCGTTGTACTACTGCTCGGCAGGTGTTCGTGATGGAATCATTGCCGATTTAGCTGCGCGTGGCGTGGGTCGTGAGTTGTCGCACCTTTCGCGCGAACAGCGTTCCATAGTGGAGGGTATGGCGAAGCGGTACGGCGTCGCATTGAAACATGCCCGGCACGTGGCAGGCCTAGGCCATCGGCTGTTTGAAATTTTGCGGCCGCTTCATCAACTGCCACCCGCTGCCGGTAAATTGTTGGAAGCATCCGCGTATTTACACGACATCGGGCATTTCGTGAGTGATCTGGGCCACCATAAACATTCCGCGTACCTGGTCGCGAATTCAGGCATGCCCGGATTCACGAATAAGGAGCGTTTGGTGATAGCTGCGCTCTGCCGGTTCCATAGGAAGGCAATGCCACAGCCAAGGCATCCGCAGTTTCAGGCCTTAGATGCCGATTCAAAGCGGCTGGTTATGAATCTGGCGCCACTGTTGCGAATGGCCGATGCGCTTGACCGCGGGCACGAGCAAAAGGTGCGAGACGTTACCACTGCAACCAAGGATGGCACGATTACTATGCTGGTTCAGGCTGAGCAGGACGCTGACTTGGAGATCTGGACGGCGAACGAAGCGGTAAAGAACATTGGCGAAGTTTACGCGATGCCGATCACGTTGCGACGCGGGAGAGCGCGGGCAATGGAAAAGGCCCAGCCTTGATTGCTGCCGGGCCTCAAGAACATCTGAATTTCTACTGCGTCTTACTCACGTAGTCGACGTAACACTTACTGCTTGAATCGAGCTCACGCTGGATCAGGAAATTGCGTTTACCGCCTGTCACGGTCGGCAGTGTCACGTTGTAATACGCACCATTCGATTGATGCTGATTTGAGCCAAAAGTCCATGCGCACTTGTCGGCGTCCTCGCTGCCATTGCTGTCATACCAGGCATTCAACTTTGGGTCGGTGTTGGTCTCTTCAAGCTCGTGGGCGATGACGGAAACCATGCCGTCGACCCCGGCATTGCCGTTCGGTCCGACGCTCTGGGCCGCGCACGACCTCAGACAGCGGTTCGCATTCCCGACAAATGCATACTTGATATTAGTTCCCGAGATCGTGCCGTAAGTGTGCCACCCGCAGTACTGGGAACAGAACCCCGACGACTCTGAAACATCCGAGGAGGTGAGCACGAAATAGATGCCGTTCGCATCTTTGGAAAGTCCGGTGCTAATGGCATGCGACACTACAGCCTGAACTCTCGAATCCGAAAGCCGCGTACCCTGCGAGTAGCTGTCCCTGTATTCTGCCCCAACAGTGAACGTGCCACTTACGTTACCGCTTGGTCCGTAATAGGATGTGTTCGTATTGTAGTAATTTGACCCATTGAGGCCGAAGAGGAAATCGCGGACGATCTGCTGGCCGGTTGCGGTATCGCTTCCGTTGCTCTGGTTCCAGTTTCCATACCAGATGAGATAGACGTTCGGGGTGATCATTACATCCCCGCCATGGCTCGTGATGTTAGGTGTGATTACGCCAGTCGAGCCCGCCGTCAGCGCTCCCGCTTTATGCGGATTCGGCTTGTGAGGGATGACCTCCCGCGCTCCGCGTCCCTCCGATTGTCCTCTTGCACGTGTGCCGTCAACACTTTGCGGCTCGTTGGCGGGTATATCTTGGGCGCCTAGCATGGTTCCAATTGCCAGGATAGAGCCACATGCTATAAATGCTGCGCGGCACCTTCGAATATTCATTTACAGTTTCCCTCCGAGGTTACTTATCGGCCCAAACGGCCTTCCTGGATTGTACCGGAAAATGACCTGCTAGGGCAGGCCAGTTAACACTGAGAGTTTAACGGAGCACAAGCTTAGCCAAACCTGCATTGTTCGCCGAGTCGTAGACCCGAAAGACCAGCAGATGTTCGCCGGGGCGAAGTTTATCCAGATGCAAGTGGAATTGCTCGTGAGGGGAATCGGTGATTCCATCGACCGCCTCAATGGGCTGCCAAAGACCTGCGTCGAGAGAATACTCGCAACGGCGTAGCGGACTGATTTTGTCGTCTGCATCAACATCTATATTGAGTGAAGTGCCTTTGCGGTGTGGCGTACTGGGAGTGACCAGCGGAGGAGTGTTATCGATGAGTACAGGAGTGCTGACAAACTCTGTTTCACGCGCGTATTGAGCTGCGTTCGATGGGGTATCCGAGGCGACTACGCGGAAAAGATAGCGGCCGTCGGCGAAGACGTCGGGGTCGAGCAGTAGCGTATTTTCGAACATGCGGCTGCGGATGAGCTGCCAAGCAGTTGCATCCTCAGCACGGAAGTAGAGTGAATACACAAGCTTATCGCCGTCCGTGTCGTCAGCTTGCCACGACACTTGCGTTTGTGTGGTCTGGAGGCGAGAAACTGTTTGGCTGGGCGTCGTACTGGAGGTCGTGGCAGGTGTATCACCCGTCTCGGTAACTGTTACCGAGTAAGCAGACGATGAGCTCGCAGTAGTGCTCGCCGCCTTCGCTGTGTTCGTTCCTGTGACGGAGCTGACAGAAACGCTGTGGATCACGGGCGGCGTATTTTGCGACAGGTAGGGAACGTCGACAGTGTTGATCTGGGCGGTGCTGCGGGAGGGCCACTCAGCTCGCCACTGGATGAAGCGACCCGGCGGGCTCTTAATCAGAGCGTCTTCAGCGTTACTGATGGGCGCAGACCAGGCACTCCAGGTGGCGTCAGGGCGAGCTGCATTGCCCGTGCGAGTTTTGAAGACAATTCCGGAACCGGTGCCATGCCACTGAAGGTGACCCCAGCGAGCGACTGTCGTTGAATCATGGACCTGCGATTCGTAGGAGCCTTCTCCGGCGGACGCAGTGTCGAATGCGAACAGGCGCGCGGGACTGCTGAGCCCTGCATACAAAAGGGAGCCCAGCTTGAGAATGCGGGTGGTCTCGCCGTCGCCGGGTTCAGCCAACAACGTGGCCTTTTTGTCGGTCAAGCGATAGATACGGCCATGAACATCGGTTGAAAAGATCAGCGTGTCGCCATCCAGCAAAAGATCGTAGACATTATCTTCTTTCGAAGTGCGCAAGGTCTCGATGGTGTGATCGACATCGATGCGATAGATGGCCGACTTGTCGACGCCGCTGACTTCTACAACGTTGGTGGCTGTGGGAGCGGCGGGTGTGACTGTCGACGTTACGGTGCCGCGCGGCTGCTCCGGGCCAGGCTTGACGCCGCCCGGGTTCTGCTCACCTTGCGAAGGAGTGGCGTTTTGTTTCGCTTCGGTAACCGTTATGACCGTCGGCGTAGTTGCAACGACTGTACCTGTTGAGGCAGTAGTCGTTGGGGCAGGCGGCGCTTTGGTTCGGCTGGCTACTGAGCCTCCCATCGCCGCTGCGTACACTACTCCGTTAGGATCTAATGCTAGCGCGCGAATTTCCGGGAGGGTGGAATCGAGCAGTATTGTTCCCTGCTTCGGACCTGAGATCTCGTACAGCAAACCATTCGGTTCCGTGCCGGCGTAAAGGCGACCTTTCGAACCGAGCGCCAGTGCAGTTACATTGGACTGGCCGGTCTCGAAATAAAGATCTGCTTTAGCGCTGGGATCAATGCGGTAAATGCGACCCTGTTCGCCAGTCGCGACGTAGAGCGTGCCATCGGAGGCTGACTGAAGCGCCCAGATATATTTTGCCGGCGAATGCCAAATCTCTTGAGCCTTGCCACGCTCAATGCGATACACGCCGCCGTTGGGCGAGCTTCCAGCATAAACTGCGCCCTTGGCATCTACGCACAGGGCAAACACTTGCGACTGTTCAGCACTCCAGGCAAGAGCAGATTTTCCATCAGGAGATATCCGGAACACCTTGCCGCGATGCCCGGTTGAGACGTAAATGCTACCGTCTGGCGCTGCCGCAAGGCTCCACAGAGCAGGCTGCTCGAGGTTCGCGTTGAAGCGGAGCGCCGGGCCGAGCTGGACAACGCCATCTGCGGTCAACGATAGGCCGGAAAGACGGCCCTTCAAAAATTCGGTATATCCGGTTATCTCCCAAGCCGTGCTAGTGGCGGCACACGCACTAAGCGCCAGCGCGCAGAGCGCAAAAGTTAAACGTCGTATCACTCTTTTACTTCCACCTGAACGGTTTTCGCGCCACTGACGACATATTCGCCGACGGGCAATGAAAATTCGGCGATATCGGATCCACGTGTGACTGCGACAGGGGAGCTGCCACTTAAAGAAGTGGAAGGGTTGGCCAGGATGAGCATCACTGAAGGAGGAGGATCGGTCAAGTCTCCGCCCGCGAGTGGACCGGCGACAGAAAATGAGGGCTCCTGACGCCAAATCCGGACGTATGCGGCGTCACTCGACCGAAAGCGATTCAACACTGTGATCAACCGTTGTGGGGTGTGCAAAGATGTCGGGCTCATGCCAGCGAAATCGGGAAAGTTGAGGCCATTCGCGTCGCTCACCGTCAGATTCAGCTGGCCAAGCGGAGCGCCGACTGGAACGTGGTAGGTAGCGGTCCGCGTGAACTCCCGACCATCTTCGCCGGCGAGCAGGGCGGTTACTTCGACCGAATCACCGGGTCGAACTTCGCCGCGCGAGGTCCACACTTGAGAAACCTGGAGTTGCCGCTTGGCCTCAACCGGTTCGAGATCGAAGGAAATATTTTTTATGTGCAGATTGGTGAAACCGGCACTGAGTGTGAATGCAAGCGAAACGACAGCGTCTGCCGAAACCTGCTGCGCGAGACTACTGTCGCTGACAAATATGTCGCGAATCAGGAGCGATGGAATGTCGCCTTCAAACTGAACGGTGCCGCGCAGCCGGAGCGTGCCGACGCCAAGGGTCCGCTCGGTTGCATCAATGGCCGAAAATATTGCTGTCTGAATCAGGAACGGCGTTAACAAGCGATCATTGACCACTTGCATGTGGTAATCATGCGTTCCCATGGAGCGGGATCGGACGGATATCGCGACCGGAAGCATATGAGCTTCGCGGCCCATCTCGCCCGCGATACTGGTGTTGCGATCGCTGATAATCGTTCCCACCCATTGCTTGGCTGTGGAAATCTTAAACGAAGTATTCAGCGTGGGCAGCAGCGCCACAACATCCGCTCGGGCGAACGGCAACTCGGTCGAGCCTCCTTCCAAAAAGCGATGCCCGAACGCATAGACTCGCTTGCCGTCCACGTGAGTGACTGTGCCATCGGCGCTGATAGACAAATCTCCCGCAACCAATTCCACGCTGATCATGGAACCGGGTACGACCGTACCGGAATACTGCTGAGACTTTGGAGATCCCGCCGACACTCCCTGTTGTGGCTGAAGGCCAAGTTTGCGGAAGTCGGAACTGAAGGCTTGTAGAGTTCCGGGCGTGAATCCGGAGAGCGCAACGGGAGTGAGTATTTCAGTCAAATTGCCGATCGGGAGATCGAGACGTGAAGCGTTCGGGATGCTGAGTGGTTTTCCCCAGAATGCGGCGTTATGACTAACCTCGAGTGTGTCCGCGTTGTGGCGGCCAAAATCGGCATCAGCGATCATTTGCTGGATGGGCTGGATACCGGCAATGGGCTGCTTGGAAAAAGGAAAGCCGAGGGCGATAGCCCCCAAGAGCTTGCCATCGATATAAACAGGGCTACCGCTCATACCTTGCAAAACACCCGTTTGCTCCAGCGGACCGCCGCTCAGCTTTGCCAAGATGATTGCCTGCTTTGGGCCCACGTTCTCAATCACCCCGAGGATTTCGACCTGGAATTCTTCGACCCGGTTGCTCTCGAAGACTGTGCGGCCGATGCCGTGGAGTCCTGGACGAACATCCTTCAATGGGAAAAAGTCCTGCGCACCGGACAGAATGGCTGCTCCGGCAACAACCAGAGCAGATATCGTCAGCAGCTTGCGCACAGCTTTGGCGAGATATGTCGGTCGAATCATACTTTGGCCACCGTCAGTGATTGCCCGGCACGTAGGTCAGAGACCCTCTTCCCTGTGAGCTGAAATAGCTCTTCTCCATGGTAAGCGCGACAGTTGAACAGCCACGCAAACCTGTGCTGTTGCCTGCCAAGATTTCCTGGCGAGCCGTGGCGTGGTTTGGCGGACTGCTGCTCCTGTGTTACGCGCCAATTCTGTATCGCATGGCTGTTCAATGGGCGACGGACGAAGACATGGGTCACGGTTTCTTCGTGCCGATAGTGGCGGGATTCATCGCATGGCAGCGGCGCGGAACTTTGCTGTCGACTCCGCGCGAGTCAAACGGATGGGGGCTGGCTCTGGTCATATTCGCAGCGTTTCAAGCGCTGGCAGCGAGTCTCGGGGCCGAACTCTTTACTGCACGGCTCGCCTTTGTGGTTGCACTGTTCGGCGTAATTCTTTACCTCGGAGGAAAAGCATGGGTAAGGGCGCTGTTACTGCCGCTGTTCCTAATGCTGTTCATGATCCCAATTCCGCAGATCATCTACGCGCGGCTGACTCTCGGGCTTCAGATACTTGCAAGCCAGCTTGGCGAGACACTCATAGGCTGGATGGGCATTCCTGTTATCCGGACGGGAAATCTGCTGGAACTGCCCAGCCAAACCCTGGACATTGTCGACGCGTGCAGTGGGATTCGCTCGCTGGTAACGCTGCTCTTCCTATCTCAGGTCTACGCTTACTTCACTGAAAAGCGAACCTGGATGCGCTGGGCCCTGCTTGTAGCAACGGTTCCCATCGCGATTGCGGCCAATGCGATTCGCGTGGCTACTACAGGCTTGCTGTCGGAAGTAAATACAAAGCTGGCGCAGGGTGCATACCACGAGATGGAAGGCTACATCGTGTTCGCCGTTGCATTTGTTGCGTTGCTTTTAACACACCGGGTGATTAGCTGGTCTGCGAAGAAGGTGAAGGCTTGATGTGACGGCTGGCTTGTTCGCTTCCAAAAGTGTTCGCGTGCTTACCGTCGTGTTGCTCACCCAAGCGGCAATATTTTACGGTTCATCCCGCCGGGAAAGGACTCCGCCTCACAAGCCGTTACAAGAATTTTCATTAGCGGACAGCAATTGGGTGATGCGGCAGAACGTTCCGCTTGACAAAGAAACGATCGAGGTTTTGAAAGCCGATGACATTCTGTCACGCGTTTACCAGAACAAGAGCAGCGGACGTGTGGCAACGCTTTTCGTCGCGTACTTTGAAAGCCAGCGCACCGGAAAGGCGCCGCATTCACCGAAAAACTGCTTGCCCGGCAGTGGCTGGGTGCCATCACAATCGGGAATGATTGACGTTGCGATCCCGACGGAAAAGGAGCCGATCCGCGTGAACCGATATGTCGTATCGCGGGGCCAGAACGAAAGCGTGGTCCTTTACTGGTATCAGGCGCGGAACCGGATTATTGCCAGTGAGTATTCGGCAAAACTTTTCACGGTTGCGGATGCGATCCGTTATAACCGGACGGACACATCTCTGGTGCGCGTGGTGGTTGGGGTGGAAGATGGCAATACGCGCGGCGCGACTGAGACGGCCGTGTCGTTTGTGGAGTCGATGTTTGAACCGTTGCGGGAGTATTTGCCAGGGTGACAATTCGGGTGGGTTGCCGATTGGGCTAGGGTTACTCCCATCGGCGTTACGTTAGAACCTACCAAATCAACCCGTCTAAGTTCACACGCCAACTCGGCTCCGCCTCTATCCAAATCGATAACTCCCGAGACAGCCGTATCCGTTCGGAGAGTCTTCGTCAAGCCTCGCCCAGATACTCAGTCGTACGAGTTACGAGCAGATTTCGCGACAAATCCAACCTGCGAGGGCTTTTTGCGCGTAATCGCAACCATATTCGACACGCGCATACTCCAAGGGCCACTGCAGTGCATCCGTACACGGCGTCTTGACCACCTGCTCTTGCAGATTCTTCCTTGAGTGAGATGGCCGGCTAGCGCCAATGAGCGCAGGAGGAGACACGTATGAGTCAAGCCGAGGACGGAAGAAATCAAGAAGAGCAGTATTTAAACCCTGAGGAGCAGTCCAGTTCCGAAATGCGAAGCGAAAGCGCTGTGGACTTGGCCGAAACCCGGCTGCGGCATGGAACCCGCCACGTCTAACATGGCACGCCGTCTTGCCCGGCCGGGTGCGAGATCGGACCTTGGAAAATCCAGGGTGTTGATAGAGGAGAGCCGCGGGCCGCTCAGTCATTCAATTACCGCTTCGAAGCCGCACAGGACGAATACAACCGATCTTTCGCGGCGTCGTCAGTCCCTGTTTTGCACGATTGCAACGGTGACGAGGTCCTCTATCAGGGCCAGAAGTTTATAGGCAGCTTCACAAAGGGCTTGCCGCACGACATCAACGGGGAGGTTGACCCTGTCGAGTACTGCAAGCTTCTGACTGCTCTAGATACTTCAGAACAGACCGATTTCAATAACATTAACCTCGGCTGCGGGTCCGCGTCGCGAAAGCTCGAAGATCCTCAGGGATCCTATTGTTTCGATCTTGAGGGAGCCGACTCCCACTCCCTTCGCATCCCTCCCGCGCCGGCATTTGCCAGCCAGGAGGGATCGCAGACATACTCGAGAATTACTGGATGGCATTGGCCCGGGACATTCCCTTTAGGGATTTTCCGCCCGCCGGTACCAATCCCCTGTTTGCGGCTGCATTCACGGATCTCAACCAATTCCCGTTCTACTCCGCCGGCGGTGGGGAGTTTTTTCCGGTGCCACTAACCTCCAACAACGTGTTCCGCGGATTTACCCCGGGTGATCAGGTTGGCCCGTACTTATCTCAATTTCTTCTGCGGGATGTGCCGTACGGATCTCAGATGATCCCGGCGCAAATTCGAACACTCCTCCCCGGAATCGATTTCATGACCACGTTCCATGAATGGCTGAGGGTTCAGCGAGGATGCGACGCGGCCCAGAGCAACTCTGACCCGGTTCCTCGTTATATCCGGAGCCCGCGGGATCTCGCGCAATTCGTCCATGTAGACGCCACCTTCAATGCGTTTCTGAATGCCGCGTCGATTCTTTTTGCGGGACGCGCCCCGGCGCGGCGCTGCGAAGCTGCTTCGGGTTTTGGTGTGCCGCTGGCGAGACGTCTACCCTACATTAACCCTATGGCGCCGATGGAGGAAGAATCACCCGGCAAAGCGCCCAACGAGATCGGAATGCAAACGTTCGGGTTCCAGCACCTCACGTCAATGTTGTTGGAGGTGATGAATCGAGCGTTGAAAGCGGTTTGGTACCAGAAGTGGCTAGTGCATCGGCGCCTTCGGCCTGAAGCTTTCGGAGGTCGGCTGCATCGGCACATCACGACGTCCGCTTATACGATCGACCCCTCGTACTCCACCTCACCAATCTTTGCACAGACAGGACCCTTCAGCGTGTTCGTGCACAACCAACATCAAAATGCGAATAAGAGGAGCGATCCGGATCACAACAAAGGCACATACTTGCTGCCCATGGAGTTCGCGGAGGGATCGCCGCTTCACCCGTCGTACGGCGCGGGGCACGCAACCGTTGCAGGTGCGTGCGCTACGGTTCTCAAAGCCTTTTTCCCGGAACACCAGGTCATACTGAATCCGGTCGTGCCCAGCCGCTCCGGCGAGGCGCTTCTGCCGTACACCGGCCCAGATCGAATCACCGTCGGAGGCGAACTTGAGAAACTGGCCTCGAATATCTCCTTAGGCCGAAACTTCGCCGGCATGCACTGGAGATCCGATCACACTGTGTCGCTGAGATTAGGAGAAAAGGTGGCGATCAGTTGCTTGTATGACCAAGCCAAGCTTTTCAACGAGACATACTCGTTCAAGTGTCATCGTTTTAGCGGCACGTCGATTACGATCTCTAGGTTTAGCACTTTCAACGATTTGCGCGGTTGGTTGAACAGTTACTAATACGCCATCATCGAAGGGCGGCTTCGATGATTCTTGGGAGCGCAGGCTTACCCTGGAGGGCAAAGGGAGGCGGAGCGGAAGCGGAGACAATCAAAACTGGAGTGCGATTGCTGACCGCGTCTGATGGCCGTCTGTTTATCCTAGTCCTCCAACTCGATAGACATAAACTAGAAGGAGCATGCTTTTAGCACCTCCAGCTTCAGCGCAATCCCCCCTGCTGGAGAGAATTGGAAATACGCCGCTTCTGGAGATCCCGCTGGCAGGGCCCGACGAGGTACGTGTACTCGGAAAGGCGGAATTTCTTAACCCGGGTGGATCAGTGAAGGACCGGCCGGCCCTCAACATAATCCTCGAAGGCGAACGGAGCGGCAAGTTGGTTCCGGGGAAGACGATCCTTGATTCGACCAGCGGTAATACAGGCATCGCGTATGCCATGATCGCTGCGTCGAAGGGATATCGTGTGAAACTGTGTTTGCCAGCGAACGCCTCTCCTGAGCGGAAGCAGATTTTAATGGCTTACGGGGCGAATCTTGTGCTCACCGATCCTGCGGAAGGGTCAGACGGGGCCATCGGAATTTGCCAGCGGATTTATAAAGAAAGTCCAGATACTTACTTTTACGCGGATCAGTACAGCAACGATGCTAATTGGCAAGCGCACTTTGAGAGCACCGGCCTCGAGATCATTGACCAGACTGAAGGCGCCATTACGCACTTTGTCGCGGCGCTTGGAACGAGCGGGACGTTTACCGGGACGACCAGGCGTTTGAGGCAGCACCTTCCTGACGTACGCTGCATATCTGTTCAGCCGTCAGCGCCATTGCACGGCCTGGAAGGCACGAAGCACATGCCTTCTGCGATTAAGCCCGGCATTTACGATCCGGGCTTGGCCGATGAAAATATGTGGGTTGACACTGAAGATGCGTACGCAATGGCACGCCGCTTGGCTCGTGAGGAAGGTCTGCTGGTTGGCATTTCGGCGGCAGCAAATGTTCTGGCCGCGAGCAGGGTGGCGAAGCAATTAGCAGATCAACGACAAAATGGTGTAGTGGTCACCATCCTTTGTGATGGAGGACAAAAATATCTCAGCGAGCCTTTTTGGGATGATTGAAGTCGAGCGAAGCCCCTGGGAGACGATGGTTCTTCATGCGGAGCGGATATACCCGAACGAATGTTGCGGCGCGATGCTGGGCCACATTCAGGGCGACAAGAAGACCGTTACGCGGGCAGTACCGCTCGAGAACGCCTCTGCAGGAGAGCAGCGGCAGCGGTATGAGCTTCGCCCTGAAGACCTACTTGCAGCGGAGAAAGCAGCCCGGCAGCATGGTCTCGATCTGATCGGTATTTTCCATTCACACCCCGACTGTGACGCTTACTTCTCTGACACTGACTTGCGGAACTCTTGTCCCTGGTTCTCATTCATTGTGCTGTCGATCAAAAGTGGAAAGTTTGATCACGCAAATAGTTTTTTGCCCGACGTTGACCAGACACGGGCGGATCGTGAGGAATTGGTATGCCAAAGATCTTAATCCCAACCGCGTTGCGGCAATTCACGGGCCAGCAGGACTCGGTCGAAGTGGCCGGGGCGACGGTGGCGGATGCACTTGCTCAGCTAACTGCCGAGTATCCGAATATCAAAAAAAATCTGTTCACTGAGCAAGGCAAGCTTCGTAGTTTTGTGAATGTGTATGTGAACGACGAGGACATTCGCTATCTGGACAAAGACGCCACGAAGCTGGCGGGTGACGAGACGATCTCGATCGTACCGAGCATTGCAGGCGGTGCAGTCGGTGTCGTGGAACGAGAAGCTGCTGTGTTGTCCAACGAAGAACTCGCGCGTTACAACCGCCACTTGATTCTGCCCGAGGTAGGAATGGAAGGGCAACTCAAGCTGAAGCAGTCGAAGGTGGTGCTGATTGGCGCAGGCGGCTTAGGCGCGCCACTTGGGCTGTATCTCGCGGCGGCGGGCGTGGGCCGTATTGGGATGGTTGATTTCGATGTCGTGGATGCTTCAAATCTGCAACGGCAAGTGATCCATGGGACGAAGGATATTGGCCGTAAAAAGCTGGATTCGGCTGCCGATCGCATGCTCGATATCAACCCGAATCTGAAAATCGACAAATTCGACACGGGACTCACGAGCGAGAACGCTCTGGAGATCTTAAAGGATTACGACGTGGTGGTCGACGGCACTGACAATTTTCCGACTCGCTACCTCGTAAACGATGCCTGCGTGCTACTGAAAAAGCCGAATGTGTATGGATCAATTTTTCGCTTCGAGGGGCAGGCGAGCGTGTTTGCGTATGAGGACGGCCCGTGTTATCGCTGCCTCTATCCGGAGCCACCGCCTCCCGGACTCGTACCAAGTTGCGCGGAAGGCGGAGTGTTGGGCATCTTGCCAGGGATGATAGGGGTCATTCAGGCAACCGAAACTGTGAAGATCATCCTGGGTATAGGCGAGACGTTAAAAAATCGCTTATTGCTATACGATGCACTCAACATGAGTGTCCAGAAGCTGAAGCCTCGTCGCGATCGCAATTGTCCAGTTTGCGGAGACCACCCGACAGTGACCAGGCTGATCGACTATCAGGAATTCTGCGGGGTACGGCCGCCAGCAAGCCAGCCAGCGGCGACCGACGGTGTCATCGACGTAACAGAAGTGAAGGCGAAACTGGACCGCGGTGACCGGTTCACGCTCATCGATGTTCGCGAGCCATACGAATACCAAATTGCGCGGATTCCTGGAGCACAGCTTATTCCACTTGGCGACTTGCCCAAGCGCCTCAATGAACTTGATCCTGAGGCCGAGATCGTGGCTCATTGCAGGAGCGGTGCACGCAGTCAAAAGGCCGTCGATCTGTTGAAGCAGAACGGTTTTCAGAAAGCACGCAACATGACGGGCGGCATTCTGGCATGGAGCGATAAAGTGGATCCGAGCGTGCCGAAGTATTAATTTCGTACCGGCTCGACAAAATGGTTTACCGGACCGTGGCCGCCACCTAAGCCTGGCGCAGTTTCAATTGCAGATTGAATAAATGATTTTGCGGCCAGAATAGACTGGCGCAAATCCTGACCGAGGGCTAAGCCCGCGGTGATGGCTGCAGAGTAAGTACATCCGGTTCCGTGGGTATGGCGCGTATTGATTCGTGTTCCCGAGAAGAAAATCAACTCTTCGCTCAGACCGGGAGCACTTAGTATGTCAACCGGTTCGCCGCGTCTGTGGCCCCCCTTCACTAACGCGGCATTGCAGCCGAGGTCGCGCAATCGGTTCGCCGCCGCACGCATGTTATTCTCATCACGGATTGTCATGCCAGTCAATGACTCAGCTTCGGGGATGTTGGGAGTGACCAGAAAGGCACGAGGTAACAACACTCGCTTCAATGCCTCTTCTGCTTCGGGCGATATGAGCCGGATGCCATGCTTGCTGATCATCACGGGATCAACGATGACGGGGAACGTGAAGGATCTAGCCAGTTCGGCAATACCCTCTACGACCGCGACGTTGCCCAAGGCACCTGTTTTGGCAGCAGCTGGCGGTATGTCACTAATGACGGCTTCGATCTGCTGGACGACTAGATCGGCGGGCATTGTCTCAACGCGCGAGACCGTTTGTGTGTTCTGGACGGTCAGCAAGGTTATGACAGCTTGGCCATACACGCCGAACTGGTGGAAGGTTTTAAGATCGGCCTGAATACCGGCACCGCCACTTGGGTCAGACCCGGCGATAGTGAGTGCTACGGCTAACATGCTCCAACCGTAGCGTAGAAGGCAGATAGGCTGAGCTTATTGGAAGGTCTGAGTCAGCGTGGTGGAGCCGACGGAATTTGTCAGAGTTACGCCCACCGAGCCTACCTGGGCCGCATCGCCATTCAAGACTGGGAAACTTGCCTGCATGGAGAATACGCCGCCCGCGTCATTTGTGCCGAAGAAGTACTGGTGAAAGTCGGAAGCTGCATTTACCGTAACAGGACTTGCCGAAATCAAATGTCCGTTTGTGTCATAGAAGGTAAATGAAAGCTTGCCCGCGCTATAGGTATTGTCGTAGCCGTTGAAAGTGAGGACCAGATTGGGAGCTTGGCGGATGGCCTTACTGGAGGTAATCCGAATCTGTTCCGGGACAATCGCGAACGACTTTGTAAACGGCGCCTTGTCGGGAAATGTCACTGTGAACGTAATCGTTCCAGCGGTAGTTCCAGTTTGAAACGTCAAAGCCGACTGGCCATTGTAGGTGGCCGTCTGGGTGCCTTTTGCCACGCTTACCTGTAGGTTGCGACCGCTTGTTGCAAGGAAATATGCGGCCGGATCGTCGGCGATATTAGTCACTGACGACGTGAACTGCATGGTTAGCTCACCAATTGCGATCACAGGTGATGGGCTGGCGAGCTGTATCGAAAGATGCACTTGATGTTGGCTTGTGAGTGGCTGCAGATCTAACTTGAAGGATAGATCGGGAAGCGGCGAGCTGACGCTTTGTCCTACGAGTGAGAACTGCCGTGTTCCTATCGCCAATGTGCCGTTGTACCTCCCGGTTGCCGAACCAGAAAAGGTGACTTGGAACGAAATGGATTTACCAGGCTGAATCGAAACAGGAATCGCGGGCGCACCGGTCAGAGTAAAGCCTGCCCCAGAAACTGTCAGCGATGGAACCGTTATCGGATCGTAGGAGGTCAGCGGGTTTGTTACGGTGAACGTGAGAGTTGCTGTTCCATTCGTTCCTGACGTGACCTGTCCGAAATCGATGGGCGTTGCTGCCTGCGGAAGCCCGCGGACGCCCGTGTTATCGACGTATGAAATTTGCAGCACATCGATAGTTCCTGCAATACCAATGCCTGTGCCGACGAGTGGATACCTGTTGGAGCCGATTACGAGTGTTGCTGAGGCTTGCCCGGTTTGTCCGGGCGCAAACGTAACCGTAAAGTTGGCCGAAGAGCCTGCAGAAATCGTGGTGGGCACGCTAGAGGTGTCCAACCCGAATGCGCTAGTCGCAAAAGCCGCAGTCTGAATCGATATAGCAGGAGTATTCAATGGCGCGCTGGCCTGGTTCGCAAGTGTGATCGTAAAAGATGATGTCGCGCTCGTCGATACGTTCCCAAAGTCGAGCTGCGTGGAAGAACTGCTTGGTTGGAGAACACCGCTTCCGCTAGGACCGGTGTAGCTGGCGACGAGCTGAGGTGCTGTTCCATTTCCCTGAAACGTGGACACATCAGCAACGGTTTCGGGACATCGTGTCGCGGGATCTGAACTCCCCAACACGCAGCCGTTTTGTTGTACTTCATAGCCAACCTGGAGAACCGCGGAGAGTAGCCCCACGGCAGCCGGAGTAAAGTTGACGGTGAAATCTTCAAAGTTTGAGGATTGAGGTGACAACACCTTCTGTGTCGTGCCAGTCACTGTGAAGTTGGTATCGGCAATGAAGATTACTCCTATTTCGATGGGCACTGTCGACGGGTTGGTCACCCGTAAAACCAGGCTGGTAGAGCCCCCTTCCGGCGTATCCGCAAATTGATAAACGGAAGGAAGCGGTCCTACAATGTTTGAGCCGCTGGGGTCAGTGATAAAGAAGGAAGGACTCTGGGCAAGGAGGGACGTGCCAAACATCAGAGCAACCAGCAATTTCCTCATCTATCGCCTTCCCTCTGGCCATGGAGCGGGCATCTCCGACAATTGCAGGTCCGTGTTGTTCAAGTGCAGCACCCAGGATTGCTTCGTGCTCGGCGACGTCAGGTGGAGCCAATCCGAAGACATGCGCTCAATCACAAGGTTCCTTGCGGCAACAGAAACAGTGCGCCGGCTGCCGTCAGGGGCTTCCACTTCCAACCCCTGCTTGTCATGGAATATTACAAATGCGTGGTGCAGAAACGCCGGCCCTTGAATTCCGGGCAAAAACTTCACCGAGATAGGTTGGCCGCTATCGAGCGAAATCGTGATCTCCGACACCTCTCCGCCGGTGGTTGTTCCAAGCAGCCTTGCAAAGCGTGCTCCATGCATTTGAACGGAAGTTGCTGTACCTGAGAAACTGCCGCTCGCCAGTTGTGTAAGGACGAACGATTTTCCACTCCAATGGAGCAGGGCTTCCCGTGAAGGCAAATACGCGATTGCTGTTGTGAGGTCTCCGTCGATGTTCAGTAGAGGCTTCAGATCATGGGAGTCGTACTCGCTGAGAACGGAGCCGCGGCGGTCCATTAGCTGAATGTGTCCATTTACGGCGACCAATCCGCCGAAATCCGAAAAGCTAACCGCGTCTGCAGTTTGAACCATCTGCTTGGATTAGATTCTGGAACGGGGTAAATTGCACCCGATCCGACGACCAGATTCGCTTCTACTCCATAGATTGGTCTCACGGTGCTGTCGCCGTATCTCACGACACCGAGCTCAGGCGTGCTTACCTGTGCGAGTAGCAAGCCCGCCAGCCATATCGGGATCACCAAAAAGACAAAGAGACGAGGCTTCATGTTGTCCTTACGCGAAGGCGGCGTGAGTAATTCGTTTAGGGATGGCCGACGCTCACGGTAGGCGGGCCAATTGAAATCCCCAGTGCTGTCGGATTGGAGGCGCTCGATTTTTTGCCCATCATCGCGACCCCGGCTCCCCCGGCAGCCGCGGCAACAGCGGCCAGAATGATCCATTTGGTCTTGCTGCTGTGCTTGCTCTCGCCCGGGGAGGCGCTGGTCACGGAAACAGCAGGCTCGGGATTTTGCTGCGCTGGGCGAGCGTCAGGAGGCGGAGCGGCCGTCGCCAATTGTTCTGGAGGGATCGCCTTCGCGAGGAGTTGTGTATCGAACGGCGGGGCGAGTGGCAGTGGAGTCGCCGTGGGCGGAAGCACCGAGAAGGCTGGCGTCTGCGACACCGGATGTGCGAATGCTGCCATGCCCACCGGAGCGAGCGTTTGCTGTATCAAGATACCTGCATGGGCTGTCCCCTTGGTAGCAGTGACACGAATTGGCACCGTCCCCGGAGCGGCGTTCCAACGAATCCCGTCGATCTTTGCTCGCCCGGTTAGGCCCGTGTATGCAACTGCCGCGTGAGTGCCATCGGCAAACCTCCCCGTAGGTTCAGCATCGGGTAGCCGGAAAGTGACTGCAGCATCGGGAACAGCCGCTCCGTTTGAACCAGTTACTTCTACGAGGAATTCTTGGACTGCCCGTGAGCCTGCCGGCACTTCCGTATTCCCGCCTTCTACAATTCGAAGCCGCAAAGCTTGCGAACTAGCGGTATCGGTGGCAGATGTAGGTGGAATCGCCGACGTTTGAGCCGGCAGCGGTCCCAATATCAGAAGGGGCGTTAGAAGAAGTGAAATGACCCGAGAAGTGAGTGTCATGCGGCCTCATACAGCCGCAGACATCACGTGGACTGGATCAAAACAACAGTGATGTTGTCAGGTCCGCCCTTTTCCTTCGCGGCTTCGACAAGGTAGTGGCATTTATCGGGTAGAGATTTCTCTGAATCCAGAGTTTTCTGTAAGATTTTTTCGTCCAACACACCATGTAAGCCATCAGAACAAAGAAGGATTTGATCGCCCGCGTTCAGATGGACAGTATGCGAGTGCACACGCAATTCATCTGCCGTTCCAACCGCCATTGTAAGCACATGTCGCATAGGATGTTTCCGTAGTGCCTCATCTGTCAACCCCAGCCGCGAGCCGACCTCGGCGACCCATGTTTGATCCTGAGTGATAAGCGAAAATTCGTGATTCGAGGACATGTAGGCACGGCTGTCACCAACACTGGCCACTTGCAGGTTCCCGTCCTGGCCGGCGCGGGCGACGATCAATGTCGTCCCCATGCCATCGAGCTGTGGATTGCTCCGAGCGGCTTCCCGAACTGCCCTGTTCGCGTCCAGAAAACTCTGCTCCAGCGTGGCGAGCCCGGCAGGATCAGAAGCGTTCAGTAGGGATTCGTAGATCCTTTCGGCGCTCAGCCGCGATGCATATTCGCCGGCATTTGCTCCACCCATGCCGTCCGCGAGAACGAAAATTCCTGACTGGGTATCGCTAATGAAGTAGTCCTCGTTGTTCGAGCGAACGCAGCCGGGGTCCGAAAGGCCGAAAGCCTCTAGCATCGGATTTTGATTATACCTGCACGCGAGCGGATACGAATTTTTCGCGTGCCGCCAAGCTGGGGCGGAACCGACGATTACGAATTGATGGTTATGGCGAGCATATCTTCCGCTGCAGGCCGTCCGGCGCTAGTTGTCTGAAATCTACGAGATTGAAAGTCTAGATACGCTGTCCCAACACCTGGCAGCACACCGTAGCAACAGAGCATCTAAATTTTGACACCGATCCAGCCTCCCGTTGCCATGGCATTCAATGCCTCCAGATAATCCTCTTTGCGGGCCTCCACGACTTCAAAATGAGCTAGGATATTTTCGGTCACGATCCGCGCCGCCTCGACTGGATGGACGGATAGCCGCCTTCAGAGCAGACTCAATCCGCTCCTTCTTCAGTGCACGTTCTCAAGCACCCTCTCCGGGTTCGGCGATGCCCTGATGCAGCCACAAATCATCCACTTTGACCATGGAACGCCGCTGCTGTACCCGCTTGAGAAGCACGCCCTCAGGCTGTTCAATAGCGTCCAACTCCGTGTCTGGCCTAAAGCCTAGCCGCTCGCGGAGACGTTTTGGGACGACAATCCGCCCTGCTTTGTCGATCTTGGCTTCCATATCGAATCGGTTCTTACTTTTACCATTTACCATTTACAATGGGCAGAACAATCCCCGCCGAGTAGCCGGCTTACTGCACGCTTCCAGGGCGGAGCATCGCCTTCAATTGGCGGAAGGCAGTGACATCGAACTTATCCTTTAATCGTTCCGGCGGCAGGGGTTCGCTATTGGCGGAAACCGCCTCGTGCCGTTCGGCACGGTCCAACAACGCACGGGCTTCCGCATCATCGGGATCACGATTCGCCAATTGCTCGAGGCGTTTTGATGCTTCATCGAAATACTTATTCTTTACAAGGGCGAGACCAAGATTGAACAGATATGCCGCATCGTTGCGATCACCGTCCAGAGCGCGGCGGAAATCGTCGACCGCGACTGGCAAATTCAAGCGGTTTTCCGCGGCGGCCAAGTTGTTATACACCTCATTCAGCGGAACCGTTTTCGCAATTTCACGAAAATAGTCCGCGGATTCCCCATAGTTTTCGGCGGAGTAGGCGCTCAAACCCATTTTGAAGCGGGCCTCGGCATATTTGGGATCGCTTGCAGGAATGCGTTGAAACCACCGGATGGCCTGATGCCAATCTTTACGTTCCAGAGCGAGCTGCCCTAACTCAAAGGCCGGCGCGGTGAATTGGCGATCCAGCACTAGCGCTTGAGCGAGCCATTTCTGCTGTTGCTCTTTATCGGACGACAACAGCCCGCGAACATAACTTTCTTCCGCTTCGACACGGGTAAGCTTCTGAGGGACCATAAACTGTTGAAGAGCGAACTTTGCGCGAGGCTCCAGATAGGTCAGCGATCCCCAAGCAAGGTGTTCTTCAAGGCGCGACAGGTCCGTCAGCTTTCCTGCTTCCGACAGTTCCGGACTATCGTGCATTTTCCGTAAATCGATAAACCGGGCACTAATTTGAATAGAGCTATTTCTAAGTTGAGAATCACCAGAGGGTAACTTTGCGTCATAAGTGCCGTAGCAGATATAGTCAGCATCGAGACTTTGCCCTAACTTGATGAGCGTCGCCTTTGTAAACGAAGCCTTGGTACGCAAGGACAAGCGCTGCATCCCCTCGGATCGAGCGGCCCGATCAAGAACAATCTCGTTAGCGGCCCCGAATTCGTTCATCAGGGTTTCGGCTATACTTTCGCCGACCCAATCAAGATCTGAGTACTCGGAATCATTATGGAATTGAAGAACAAGGATGGTGGCCGGATCCGCCGGCAGAGCTAAGAAAAAGCCGACCGCAACAAGCAGGAGGTGCCGCAACTTTACGTTTTTCATACTAACAATGCATACGGATAAACTATGCACACTTACTCGCTGTCTAACCTGCTGTTCGGCGAGTCACGCAGGAATCTATTTGTGATTTCCAGAGCTTGCTGTTGTATGTGGTTGTCATCGCCGAATCCAGAAAGCCAGGTTACGTCTGGCTCGCGATGAAACCAGGTGATTTGCCGTTTCGCGTATTGCCTCGTCTTGGTTTGACATTCTTGAATCGCTTCTCGAATATCCATGTGATTTGTGATGACATTCACTGCCTGCTTATATCCAAGAGATTGAAGCGGCTTTGCGGCAGGCGAGAAACCGGCATCGAGGATTGCTTTCGTTTCGGCTATAAGGCCGTTTTCAAACATGTGAGCCGAGCGCTGATTGAGATGCTCGTAGAGCAGAGTCCTCTGAGGAGCCAAGCCGAGTTTTAGCACGCCGAACCCTCGCAATGAGTCGCGAGGCAGGCTTTGCGTTTTCGTAGCGGGCTGTCCTGTTAATAATGTAAGCTCTATTGCGCGAATCAATTTTTGATGATCGTTAGGGTGGATGCGCCTGGCAGCTTCCGGATCTAGGCTTCGCAGAAATCGATACAGCGCAAGTGGCCGCCGGGCAACGATATTCCTAAGCCGCGCACGAAGCCGTTCGTCGCGACTTGGCGCGGGGGACAAGCCGTCGAGTAAAGCCTTGAGGTAAAAACCCGTGCCTCCGACCACAATGGGAAGTCTTTGCTTGATCCGGAGAGCGTCAATCACGCTTCTTGCCGAATGGGAATAAGCAGCCGCGGTGAGTTCCTGATCGGGAGAGAGAATATCGAGGAGATGGTGCGGAATCCCGCGCCTTGCTCCGACATGAAGTTTTGCCGATCCAACTAGCACGGCGCGGTACACCTGGACGGAATCGCAATTGATGATTTCGCCATGGAATGCTTCGGCCAGAGCTAGAGCGAGCTCGCTTTTTCCGGCACCTGTGGGGCCCAACACGACAATGAGCGGTGAAGTTTTAGTTTGCAATACTTTGATCGAGTGGGGCGTCGCAGCCCCTCGCTCTATTAGAGGGAAACGGCTTAAGCCGCGCGCGCATCGCACGTATCGGAGCTATACTTGCTGTGAGCAGCTAAACTGAGCTGTTAACGCCAGCACTTTCGAAGCGGTCGAATGTTTCATCTCTACTTTAAACCCTTGCGTTCTACTTGTCTGCTTAGTTTAGGGCTGGTCCTCATACCGGCGCTACCGACCGGGAAGGTTGCCGCCCAAACACCTGCAAATAAATCGGCAAATGGCGGCTCGACGCTGCCGCAGCCGAGCAAGCAGGCCAGCTCCCCAAAAGCATCCGCCTATTACCATTATTCTCTTGGTCATCTTTACGAAGAACTTGCCGGGGGCTCCGGGAATCGCAGTGATTATGTGAACAAGTCGATCGAAAATTATCGGCTTGCAATGAAGGAGGACCCGAGCGCCTCGTTCCTTGTTGAAGAAATTGCTGAGCTGTATCGTGTTTCAGGCCGCATTCGTGAAGCGGTGGAGGAGGCGCAGAACGCGCTCAAAACCAACCCCGACGACTTGAACGCCCGGCGAGTGCTGGCGCGCATCTATACGCAGCAAATCGGAGACGCGCAAACCAATCATATTGATGAAAGCATGGCGCGGCGGGCCGTCGAAGAGTACAAGCGGATCACGCAGAAAGACCCGAAAGATGTGGACAGCCTGGTGATGTTGGGGCGACTGGAAAAGCTCCTGGACGATTCGGTTGATGCTGAGGCGGCTTTCAAGAAGGTTCTGGCGGTTGATGCGGATAACGAGGATGCGATCACGGGACTTGCCGGTGTCTATTCAGATCGCGGCGATGCTCGCGCAGCTTCGGAGCTGTTGGAGAAGCTGACGAACAAGAGTCCTTCACCGCGTGCGCTGGTCACTCTCGCGCAAAACTATGAGCAGATGCGTCAGTACGGGCTGGCGGCCGAGACGTATAAGAAGGCGTTGAGCTTAGACCCGAACCGTCTGGAACTGAAGGTAGCATTGGCACAGGATCAGGCCATGGCGGGCAATTTTGCCGACGCACTCAAGACATACCAGGAAATCGCAGACGCGAATCCGCGTGACGCGCAGCCCTATCTCGGGATGTCTCAAATCTATCGGGATCAGAAGGACTTCAGCCTTGCTCGCAAGATGAGTGATAAGGCGAAAGAGCTGGATCCCGACAATCTCGAGGTTCGCTATAACGAAGTTGCTCTCTTACAGGACGAAGGCAGAACCAATGAGGCGATTACAACTCTGAAGAGCATTTTGGACAGCACAACACGCCGTACTTATGATCTGAGCCAACGGGCGAATCGCGCAAAGATGCTTGAGCAACTCGGATTTTTGTATCGCAACAGCGAACAGTACGATCAAGCGGCCGACGCTTATCGCCAGATCGTCATTCTCGATCCCCAGTTCGCGCCGCGCGCTGAAGCCCAAATTATCGACACGTACCGGGTGGGGAAAGACTACGCTAAGGCCCAACAAGAGAGCGATGCAGCGTTAAAGAAATTCCCGAACGATCGCACTATTCGTGCAGTTCACGCGCAACTGTTGGCCGATCAGGGTCAGTCGGATGTAGCGATTGCTGAGCTGAAGAAATCTCTGGACGGGAAAAACGATCGTGAGACGTATATCACAATCGCGGAAGTTTACGAGAAGAGCCACAATTACTCCGAAATGACCAAAGCGCTGGACGCGGCCGAAAAGTTATCACAGGACAAGGCCGCCAAGGCGACCCTCTTGTTCATGCGTGGGTCGATGTTTGAAAGAGAGAAGAAGTACGATCAGGCAGAAAAGATGTTCCGGCAGGTACTCGAAAGCGACCCAACGAATGCCTCGGCGCTGAATTATTTGGGATATATGCTGGCGGACCAAAACGTCCGGCTGCAAGAAGCGCAGGATCTCGTCAACCGCGCCGTTCGTATCGAGCCGAACAACTATGCATTTCTCGACAGTCTTGGCTGGGTTTATTATCGCTTGAACCGTCTGGATGAGGCCGAACGGCATCTTACGCGGTCTCTGCAGCTGATGTCGAAAGATCCGACAATCCACGATCATCTGGGCGACGTATACTTCAAAGAGGGCAAGCTCAAAGAAGCGATCACCCAGTGGCAATCGTCGCTGAAAGAGTGGAACGCAAGCTCCCCTGCCGACATTGAGCCAGACGAAGTAGCGAAAGTGCAGCGGAAGCTCGATGGCGCCCGTGTACGACTGGCAAAAGAGCAGGTTCCGAGCCGGAATAACTAATACCGAAATTCTACAGTTTGAGGAGTGCGCGGAGGCGCTTCGTTTGAATTCGGCTTACGGGAATTTCGGTTTGCTTTTTATCATCCATCTTGAGCTGAAAGCTCGATTTGAACCACGGTATGACTTCACGTATGCGGTTGACATTCACAAGAAACGACCGGTGTACTCGCCAAAACAGATTGGGATCGAGATTAGACTGTAATTCCTCGATAGTGCGATAGTTCGATTGTCCTTCGAAATGAGCCGTCACAACCGTAATCAGTCCATCGTCGATGGTGGCGTAGATCATGTCTTCGGCGTCGATGATAAGATTATGATTGTTGTTCTTCACCAGTAATTTGCTGCGTTTAGGGGCGTCGGTTGGTTCAGCCGGGTCGGGCGATTTTTCTTGAATGTGCTGTTTTTCCTCGATCGCTCGTTTGGCGCGTCCAACAGATTCCGCCAGGCGCTCTCTCTCGACGGGCTTCAACAAATAATCGATCGCTTCGACCCTGAACGCTTCGACGGCATATTGGTCAAATGCAGTCGCGAGTACGAAGTGGGGCATGTGCGCACCTTCGTCGCGAAGTTTCCGTATGACGCCCAAGCCATCCAAGCCCGGCATCTGCACGTCTAAAAAGACCAAATCGGGCTCAAGGTCTGCAATCAGGTTGACGGCTTCAAGGCCGTTCGAAGCGGTTTGCAGAACCTCAATTTCGGGGAAATCTTTCAGCAGGTAAGACAGTTCTTCGCGAGCCAGGCGCTCGTCGTCCACAACGAGCGCCGAGATGGTTCCGGTACTACGCTGTGACATTCGATGTTAGTATAGCGTAGAAACTGCGTAGAAGACTTATGTAGAACGGCTATTGAGCCAAGTCCCTCAGAGGAGACGCAGTTCCATTCAGGGAGATTTCTCGCGAGTGTCAACGCACCGTAAGGTCACCATAGCGCCCGCGGATGGAAGACTGGGCGTCCTTATTCCTGGGATGGGTGCGGTAACCTCGACATTTATCGCCGGCGTAGAAGCCGTGAAGCAGGGCCTCGGGGAGCCTATAGGGTCGCTGACCCAACTCGGCACAATACGACTGGGCAAGCGAACGGAAGCCCGCACGCCGCGAATCAAGGATTTCGTTTCATTAGCGCCTCTCCAGTGCCTCTCGTTCGGAAGCTGGGACATTTACGAAGATAACGCCTACGAAGCAGCCGTGAACGCAAAGGTACCTGACGGCCCACTGGTGGAGCGCCTGAAAAATTCGCTTTCACAGATCAAACCCATGAAAGCCGTGTTTGATCAGTATTACGTGAAGCGAATCAACGGGCCGAACGTTAAGTCGGCTTCCAGCAAAATGGAACTCGCCGAAGCGGTGATGGAAGACATCCGGGATTTTAAGAGACGCAACGGGTGTACTCGCCTCGTAATGATCTGGTGCGGGTCGACTGAAGTGTTTCACAAGGCCCGACCTGTGCATCAGAGCTTGGCAGCGTTCGAAAAGGGCCTTGGAAAGAACGATCCTGAAAATCGCGCCCAGCCAAATCTATGCGTATGCGGCTCTAAAGCTGGGCGTTCCCTTCGCCAATGGCGCGCCGAACTTGACTGCAGACGTACAGGCGATGCTCGAACTCTCTCGCGAGAATCAGGTCCCTATCTGCGGAAAGGACTTTAAGACCGGGCAAACCTATATGAAGACCCTGCTCGCTCCTGGCTTCAAAGCGCGCATGTTGGGTGTGCGTGGGTGGTTTTCAACGAACATTTTGGGCAACCGCGATGGGGAAGTGCTCGAGGGCCCCGGCTCCTTCAAGACGAAAGAGGAGACGAAGCTTTCAGCCTTAGAACAGATTTTGCAGCGCGATCTGTATCCTGAGCTCTACAAAGATCTCTATCACGCAGTTCGCATCAATTACTATCCTCCGCGCGGAGATGCGAAGGAGGGATGGGACAACATCGACATCTTCGGATGGCTCGGGTACCCGATGCAGATCAAGGTCAATTTTCTTTGCCGTGATTCGATTTTAGCTGCGCCGCTGGTCCTCGATTTGGTTCTACTGCTGGATCTGGCGCAAAGAGCCGGGATGAAAGGCATCCAAGAATGGTTGTCATTCTATTTCAAAGGTCCGATGACGGCCCCTGGTTTATATCCGGAGCACGATATCTTCATCCAACTCATGAAGCTGAAAAACACGCTTCGCTGGATGCAAGGTAAAGACCTTATTACACACCTCGGTCTGGAGTACTACGATTAAGACGCGCTTGGGGTTGAGCCGTCCAACATAGCAGCTAACAGCATGCCGCGGCGACATTCCATTGCGCATTCAGATCCGAGGGACAATGTACGCGGGTCCGCAGACTCCGCACGATTGAGGATCCTCGTGATCGGCGGGACTAAATTCATTGGCCGTTTGATGGTGAATGAGTTGTCGCGAGCCGGGCACGAGGTCTACATTTTGCACCGAAGATCCCGCCACCCGTTCAGCAAGCGAGTCCACAATCTAATCGCCGATCGCAATGTCGCCGCAAGCGTGCGTAAAGCTGTCGGAAACACGCATTTTGACGCCGTCTACGACAATGCTTACGATTGGGAGCGGGGCACAACCAGCGAGCAGATAGAGGCCACAGCACAGATTTTTGATGGCCGCGTGAGCCGCTATGTGTTCATGTCGAGCGTAGCTGCATACGGCGATGGATTGAACCATCACGAAGGTGACGCGCTGGCTCCGGACGACCACCCCAACGCGTATGCGCGGAATAAGGCCATGAGCGAACGCACGCTATTCCGCATGCATCAGCGTTCTGGATTTCCGATCGTGACATTGCGTCCGCCGTTTGTATATGGGCCGGATAACCCGTTTTACCGGGAAGCTTTTTTCTGGGACCGCTTCCGGATAGGGCGGCCCGTGATTCTCCCTAGCGAAGGCCATCGGCTAATGCAATTTGTTTACGTGAAGGACTTAGTAGAGCTTGCGGTGAGAATGGTGCAGCTACCGAATGTGGTTGGACACGCCTTCAACGTGGCCAATCCGCGAGCCGTAACACAGCATGAACTTTGCCTGGAGCTGGCGCGGGTCGCGGGAGTGAAAGAACCACAGCTTGTATCTATTCCCCGTGAAAAAATCCATCGGGCAGGCGGTCAGGTGACAGGCGAGAAGCTATATTTCGGATCGTATTACGACGTCCCTGCCATCACGCAGATCATCACCAAAGCCCAACGCATGCTGAGTTTCAAACCGGTAGATTTTGCGGCCGGCCTAAAGGTCGAGTATCGGGCTTACCTCAAGAAACGCGGCTTTCCGCGGCCCGATTTTGCGTTTGAGGACGAGTTACTGAGCCGCTTCTCCCCAGAAATCCACACGTCACGTTCGGCTTAGGTCCACAGAGTAATCATTCCTTGCGGTTGTGGCTCGGCAAAGTGTGCTGAGTAGTGGCTCTGTGTCGTTGTGGCTCCGTAAATACGGTAGAAAATAATTAGATCTTAATATTGTATTCAGCATTCTCGACGATCTACTGTGCTGGAATAAAAGCATGAAAATTGCATTCTTATCTAGTGCATTACTTATTGCCGGCTCCTTGGTTGTTCCGGCTTATTCGCAAGACGCCGGCCAGGATATGAAAGACGCGGGTACACACACAAAGAACGCTGCCAAGGCCGCCGGGCGTGGCACTAAAAAAGCTGCCAAGAAGACTGGACACGCCGTGAAGAAAGGCACCCATAAAGCGGCCTCTGCCACTGCGAAGGGTGCCGACAAGATGGCGGACAAAACCGCGGACACGAATCCGAAGTAGTAGTTTTGAGACGGGTGTCCGGTCTGAGACCGGGCTATACTCGGAGTGTCGTTTTAGCACGACAACAACGCGTCATCCATACGGCTTGACCGTCGCTGCAACTTCACTCTGCGCATGGCTCTCTACGATCTGGTCGTGATTGGAACCGGCCCCGCGGGACAACGCGCCGCCATTCAGGGCGCCAAAAGTGGCAAGCGTGTAGCGATTATTGAGAAGCGCGACGTCATTGGCGGCGTCGGCATAAATACAGGGACCATTCCCAGCAAGACGTTGCGCGAAGCTGTCTTGCACTTATCCGGTTATAACTATCAAAGCATTTACGGCGTCAGCTATCGCGTCAAAGAGAAGATCACGATGGCTGATCTGGCTTTTCGCGTCCAGCACGTGATCAAAACCGAGATCGACGTGACGCAGGCGCAACTTTCACGCAATGGCATCGAGGTTCTTACCGGTCTCGGCAGTTTCAAGGATCCAACGACCGTACAAGTAACCAATTTGCGTGGTCCTACTGAGATTAAGGCCGATAAGATCATCATCGCTACCGGTACCCGCCCAGCGTCGTCGCCCAAGGTGCCGATCAACGCCCGCACCATTATCAACAGCGATCAGATTCTAGAGATGCCCTCCGTCCCGCGGACCCTCCTCGTGGTCGGGGGAGGTGTTGTCGGCGTTGAGTACACATGCATGTTTGCGGCTCTAGGAGTACGAGTCACTTTAATTGAGAGGCGCCCTCGTCTGCTCGAATTTGCGGACTCAGAAATCGTCGAAGCGCTTTCTTATCACCTGCGCGATCACCGGGTCACGATGCGGCTTAACGAAGAAGTTCAGAGCGTCGAAGAAACCGCCGACGGAGCCGGCGTTATCGCCTATCTTGAAAGCAACAAAAAGGTTCCTGGCGATGCGCTGTTGTATGCCGTTGGCCGTCAGGGTAACGTGGATGAACTGGATCTTCCTGCTGCAGGTCTTGAAGCTGATTCGCGCGGCCGGATCGCAGTAAACGAACACTATCAAACGAGCCAGCCAAATATCTATGCGGTCGGCGACGTCATCGGATTTCCCAGCCTCGCTTCTGTTTCGATGGAGCAGGGCCGAATTGCTGCCGCCCATGCATTCAACAAACCCATCGCATCGAATTCGAACTATTTCCCGTTCGGGATCTATACCATCCCAGAAATCTCTTTTATAGGCAAGACTGAGGAGCAGCTCACGGATGAAGATGTTCCCTACGAAGTTGGCGTGGCTTATTATCGCGAGATTGCGCGCGGTCAGATCCGTGGCGACACGACCGGCAGGCTAAAACTGATCTTTCACCGCGAGAATCTGGACCTTCTAGGAGTCCATATTATTGGAGAAGGCGCATCCGAGTTACTGCATATCGGGCAAGCGGTCTTGATCTTGAAGGGCAAGGTAGACTACTTCGTGAATACGGTTTTCAACTATCCTACACTTGCCGAATGCTACAAAGCCGCCGCTTTTAACGGCCTGAACAAGCTCGCGCGGCCTTGATACGGGGCAACTATGGCGTATGGAATAGGCATTATCATCACTGAACGGATTGCGGCGGCCGCTGTGTCGGATGACGCAATTTCGGGACCCCTGCGCCTATATCCGGAAGACAGCTCGAATACCGATTCACTCCAGGGTGTTCCAGTCGAAAGTATCATCAAAACAACACTCCAGCAGGTTCAGCAAGTTGAATTGACCGGCACTCCCACGCACATCGGGGTGGGAATACCAGGCATCGTGCGAAATGGCATAGTGGAAGATTCGCCGAATCTGATTCAATTCAAAGGCGTCAATATGCAAACGCTGGTGACGGAAGCGTTCACCCCCGTCTTTGGCAAACTGTCGGTTTCGATCTTCAATGATGCAGACGTCATGGCAGCCGGCATTGCTGCGAGTCGCGGACATCTCGATCGTCTGATCCGCGTTTGGACCTTAGGAAATGGCATTGGTTTTGGCCGCTACCCCTCCCGGGAAGGCGTTTGGGAAGCAGGCCATTCCGTCGTGACACTCGATCCTAAAGAGCAGTTCTGCGGCTGCGGAGGCCGGGGACACCTCGAAGGCATTATGGGTCATCGCGCGATGCGCCTTCGGTTCATGGACCTCGAACCCGATGAAGTTTTTCAGCAAGCACAAGCCGGAGATACTCGTTGTAGCGATTTCGTGAAGCTATGGCATCGCGCGCTAGCGGCCGCGACAGCGACCAGTATTCACCAGGATGGGCCTGGGAAATTTTTTGTCACGGGATATAATGCTTCATTTTTGAACCTGACGCTTTTAAACGAGTACCTTCACGACATGGTGAAGTTAAGTCCATTGCAAGGCTATTCGGTTGAAGTAGTACCTGGCGGGGAAGCCGTTGCGGCTATCGGGGCTGCTGTAAACGCGGCTCAAGCTGCCGAACGATCATAAAAACTATCTGTCTTCGTGTACTCCGCTCTTTTGCCTGACGTTCTAATGATAGCTACTTATATGACGGAGTGAATCGTTTAGCAGCGGTCTATGACAGAGATGGGAATAATGTCGATCTCTGGGCGCGCATTTTTAATTACGATCGGTACGGCAATATGTGGTTGAGCGTGAATAGCGGTGTGCCGCTGTATGGCACGACGCCTACATCATCCACGAATTCCAATACTGCGACGAACCGGCGTATTTCCGGTGCGAGGTTTGATGCGGCAGGGAATCAAACGGAAGTGGGGTCGTACTCGGTAGCTTATGATGCCGAAAACCGGCAAAGCGTGGTTGAGGACAATGTTTCGGAAGGCCAGGCGAGTTACGGTTACGATGGGTCTGGGCACCGTGTCACCAAGAGCAACAACGGATTGATTAGTACCTTGTATGTGTACGACATCTTCGGAAATTTAGCAGCAGAATACAACAGTTTTGGAGCGCAGCAGTCACCGTGCAGCACGTGTTATCTGAGCTATGATCACCTGGGCAGCGTGCGCACGGTAACGGACAACTCCAGCTCCGCGAATATCATTGCGCGGCATGATTACTTACCTTTCGGCGAAGAGATCCCAGCCAACACGGCCGGAAGACGAGGCGAGTGGGGACCGCTTAGCGACAAAGTGGACCAGAAGTTCACCGGGCAGGAACGGGATGATGAAACCGGCTTTGACTTTTTCCAGGCCAGATATTTCTACGGTGCTCAGGGCGCTTTAATAGCCCGGATCCGGGAAATGCTGGAGCGGATCCGTCCAATCCGCAAAGCTGGAACGGGTATGCCTATCTGCTGAATAGTCCGCTCAGTTTGGTTGATCCCAACGGGTACGTGTTCCATAAAAGAAAGTGATGTCGTGGCGACCGACGATCTGGATGAGCCGTGCGTCGCTCCAGGAGATACCTCTACTACAGTGAATGGTGGTCCACCGGATCAGGCCCTCCCGACAATTCTGCTCCGGAATGCCCGATCTTCTTCGACCAAATTCCGACATTTTTCGCCATTGGCTATGGGCAGCCGCTCGCGCCAGCGCAGTCGCAACAGACAAACAACGGGACTACGCAAACCTTTTCGCAATGCATGGCGGCGCATGCTAATAACGCCAGTATCGCCGGTGGCATAAATCAAGGCTTTAACCTGATCTTCGGTACCAAACTCTTGCTTTTCAGAACAATTTCTTCGCTCAGGCCCTCCTCGGGAACCCAGTTGCAACACTCCTCTACGCCGATGCGGCTGGTAACACTGGAACGGCTGCAAGTTTAGGCCCAACATTCGTGCAAATGGGAATGGGTACTGTGACTACCTACGGCAGAAGAACAACGACAATCATGGCCCTGAATCTTGCTGGGAAGGGTGGAGTACCATTGGCGCTGGGGGCGGCTTCAGCCGGAACAAGGGCGGCTATAGGCTCAGTCGCGAAAGTCGCTGGCGGATTCATGAGTCTTCCTGTAAGCGTGGCTTTCAACACTGTTC
>JBPCJX010000092.1:0-43701 GCA_051004875.1 Bryobacteraceae bacterium | reverse complement strand
AAATACATCAAGGCTCTTAAGGCGCCATTTCCTCACATAGATTTGATCCCTACCGGCGGAGTGACTCTCGAAACCATCGGCGATTTTCTCGATGCAGGCTCTTTCGCCGTAGGCGTCGGTAGTGAATTGATCGACGGCAAATCCATCGCCGAAGGTAACTACAAGATCATCACGGAACGCGCTCGTAAGTTTCGGCAGGCCGTCGTCTCCGCTCGGAAAGCTCAGTAGCGCGGCACGGTTGGATCAATCTCTCTACTCCAGCGATCAATCCCTCCTGCCAGGCTAAAGCAATTGTCTAGCCGCTGCTGCCGGAACCAGGAGACTATCTGTAAGCTGCGCACGCCATGATGGCACAGAATCACTAAACAGGCATCATCGGCGAGACGCTTCAACCGCTGAATTTCGGCCGGCACCGATTGCATCGGCACGAGTTCCGCACCGGCAATCCGCGTCACAGCGAACTCTTCGGGCTCCCGCACATCAATGAAGACCAGCCGGTCTCCCCTAGAGAGGCGCGACCGAACCTCCCGTGGACTGAGTTCTAGGGGTACCGGCATGACCCAGTTTTACCCAAAAGAGATCAAGAAGTTGGGAAAACTACTGAAAGCGCATCCGCCGTGCCATACTGAATCTCAAGAAAGCCTCACTTGAATGGCGCAGCTTAGCGAGGCAATTGCCCGCTATCACAAGCTCTTGTATGAGGAAACGTATCGTGATCTGGCCTGGGTTCAGGAATTTCAGGAACGTATGGAGCAGCGGCATATTGCTGGCTCCGATCCCTCAAGTACACTCCTTTTGCGTCCGCATTTCATAACCCGGGCCGAATTGAAGAGGCTCACGCGGGCAACCGAACACCTCGCAGCCATCCTTGATAAAATTGAAAAGCTGGCTTTTCAAACGCCTTCTTTGCTGGACCGGATTCAATTACTGCCGGCTGAGAAAATGCTCGCCGCGTTCCCGTCCGGCTACTCGCGATTCAACATTACCTCTCGAATGGATGCTCATTTCCGAAACGGATCCCTCTCTTTACAGGGTTTTGAGGCGAGTAACGCCTCTGACCTTGCGTACTCTGAACGGTTGGCGGATCTTTTCCTCGATCTGCCGATCGTCAAGCAGTTCAAACGTGGGCGGTATAAGCTCTCGAAGCTGGGTGCCGAGAAGCATCTGCTAGCTGCTGTCCTGCAAGCTTGGAAAGAATTCGGAGGGAAGCGCCGGCCCAACATCGCCGTGGTCGAGTTTAAAGAGCAGCTGCGCTCTGAGCCGGGTGAAGGAGCCTTGTTGGCTGAACTATTCAATGAGCGCGGGGTTTTCGCTCGGGTTGTGTCCCCAGAGGAACTCGAATATAGCAATGGTAAGCTTCGTGCCGCCGATTTCGAAATTGATGTCGTATTCCGCCGGCTACGCACTCGGGAATTGGTTGTACGGTTCAGCCTCTCCCATCCCCTCCTGCTTGCGTATCGCGATCGAGCAGTCTGCCTCGTAAATAGCTTTCGCTCTGAAATCGGCCACCGCAGGGCGTTGTTTGATCTGGTCACTGACGAAGCGGTAGCTACCCGGCTTTCCACGGCAGATAGAAAACTCATTCGAGACTTCGTTCCGTGGACCCGGGTGGTGGCACAAAAAAAGACCAAATTCTGGGAACAAGAAATCGATCTTCCGGAGTTCATCCGCAGCCATCGCGACCGGCTCGTACTCCGCCCTAATGAGGATACGGACGGTCATCGCGTGTTTGTCGGTGCCGAGCTGGATCAGCCTGCCTGGGAGCGGGCGGTTCGCATAGCGCTCAGAACTCCATATGTCGTTCAAGAACAGATGTCCTTCGCTCGTCAAAAAGTCCCGGTCTTCCATTACGGGGAATTACAAATGAAAGAGGCCGAAATTTCAGTCCACCCCCATGTCTTCAACGGAAAAATGCGCGGCGCATCAGCTGCAATGCGAACGTCCGCTGCGGGAACTACTGCGACTTCGCTTTTGATAGCCCCGATTCTGCTGCTTGAACAAAACTAGGTCAAGTCAAAGGATGTAAAGATCGAAGGTGGAGCTAGGGTTTTCGATATCTTAACAATTCCGCTCAAATACGACTACGATAAAAGAATTGGTAAATCTTAGAATGCCGTCGTATTTAGACGCAGACTCCTATCGCTGCGCCACCTCGCTCCAGTCCGAATTGAGAATAGTCAGAACGCTGCAAAAACTCGCTAAAAGGTGTCTTTGTCCGAAACTCAAGACTTATGCACCCGATCTCGAAGAACGCAGACTTAAGTTAATCGCCGAGCTGAAGATTCGAGCGGAAGAAGAAAACATTTCTCTAGATTTCGGCAAATCAGAAACAACTTTGGCATCGCTCGCCCCTTCCAGAGAGCCTGAACTGCGGCATGTTTGATGAGAGCCTTAACACCGATCCTAGCCGTCCACTCCACCCCTCAGGGCGGCTTCCAATACTGTTTTCAACTCGCCTGGCAGGAAAGGTTTGGCCAAGCAGAGTAGCTTATCGCATGCTTCAACGGCGTCTTCGAGAAGCCTGGTATGCGCTGTAATGTACACCACCGGCACCTCCCGGCGCTTTCGGATGCGCGCTGCTGCTTCGAAGCCAGTCATGTTTCCTTGCAAGTGCACATCCATCAACACTAGGTCCGGCGTTGTCTCGTCTGCCTGCTGAATCGCCTCCTCCCCAGAGAATGCGATAGCGCAGACTATATAGCCCAAGCGCTCCAGCTTGCTGCGGAGGTCGGCGGTAACAATGGCCTCGTCCTCGACCACCAGAATGCGCGTGCAGGCCATACCCGTCAAGTGCTACTTACGTTACTTCGGCGAAAGGTGACAGTCACGGAGAGCCCGGAACCGCGGGTCACTTCCAGCTTGCCACGCAATTGTTGCGCCAGTAAGTTGACTAAATTGATTCCCATCGATTGCACCTGAGAAATGTCTTTGCCGGCTGGCAGACCGACCCCGTCATCTTCAACCCTCAGCCGGACGAGATCCTCCTGCCCTGGGTCTCCCTCAACCGCGGTCGCCGCGTGAGTCAACGAGACCACGATGACTCCCGGCCGGTTGTGCGGAAATGCATGCTTGAGCGCATTGATCACCAATTCGTTCACTATCAGGCCAAGCGGCATGGCTTGCTGCACGTTCAGCACGACATCTGCGGTATCCACTTCTAGAGCGATCCGGTCTTTCTTGGCGCTATGAATTCCAAACAGGCCCCGCACCAGTGTTCGAAGATAGGGACCGAACTCAATGCTCGACAGATCCTTCGACGCATATAGCTGTTCATGAATGGCGGCGATCGCCGCAACCCGGCTCTGCGTATCCTCCAAAACTGCCAGCGTTTGCGGGTTATCCAAGCGGTCCGCTTGAAGACTAAGCAAACTGCTGATTACTTGAAGATTGTTCTTCACCCGGTGATGCACTTCCTGCAAGAGTGCATTCTTCTCTTCTAATGCCACCCGTTGCTGGTCCTGAGCATCCTTGCGCTGCGTCTCGTCGTGAAGAACCTTCGCGTATCCAAGCAATTGACCAACTTCGTCATACATGGGCGTCGTCACCCAGCGCGCCCAAAACCGTGAGCCATCTTTTCGCACTAACCAACGCTCGTATTCGGAACGCCCCGCGGCCAACGCTTGTTCGAAGTCGCTATCCGGGTCGCCCTTTGCCACGTCCTCCGGCGTGAACAACACAGCCATTGGTTGACCTACAATTTCCTCTTCTGTGTACCCGAAGCTGCGCTCGGCGCCCGTGTTCCATCCTGAAATGTTGCGCTCAAGATCCACTTGAATCAGGGCGTACTCCGTTACATTCTCGACAAATAAGCGAAACCGTTCTTCGCTGTCGCGCAATTGTTCCTCGGCCCTTTTCCGGGTTGTTAAATCGCGCATGACCTTTACAAATCCGTGCAAAGCTCCGGAACTGTCGCGCATTACGCTCAGCGTACCGCTACCCCAAAAACGACTGCCATCTTTCCGGACATGCCAGCGCTCTTCTTCGATAGATTGCTTCCGCATCGCAGCCTCCATCTCGCGATCTGGCTCGCCACTCTCAGCGTCCTCCGGAGTGAAGAAGATTCCGGCGGGCTGGCCGAGAATCTCCTGCTCATCCCAGCAGAGCATCCGCTGTGCTCCCTCACTCCAACTAGAAATTAAGTGTTGTTGATCGATACCGATAATGGCGTAGTCCCTGAGATTGCTCATCGCTAATCTCAGACGCTCCACCTCTCGCTCAAGTTCTGCCCACGGATGGCTGTCCGGTGTGGAGATGCGCTCTTCAGATCGTCGCTCCTCAACAGCGAACCCGTCGCCTTGCTCGGATTCCTTCATTCTTGCTCCTCAGGGCAGGTGAACCGCTGGGAGGCAGAATTAGGAGCCGACAAATGCCGGGCATTCGCGGCCTTAAACTGCTTCCGAGTCGGTGAACCGGGCCATTACCCGGTTCAAATCATGCTCATTCCCAGGCTACCGTCGCAAACGGCGAAAATGCCCCCGGAAAATCCATAGTTTTCTACTTGTTCTGTTGGCGGTCCCGCCAGGCACTCAGGAGTTGCCACCGCCCTCGGACGTACGCTCGGAGAATGCCCTTTTTACAGTTTCCACAAATCCTTCCAAGCTGGATGGTTTCGTCAGGTACTCCTGCGCTCCTAGTTCGAGCGATCTGTTGGCATCCAGCGGACGCCTCGACGAGCTGAACATAATTACTGGGATCGACCTCAGCGCTTCATCACTCTTGATTTCAGCCAGCACCTCCATGCCGCTCTTCTTTGGCAGGTTTAGATCGAGAAGAATCAGATCCGGGCGAGGTACATTTTCATAGGAATTCTCCTTACGTACAAATGCGAGCGCTTGCTCGCCATCGACAGCACGATGTAGGTCAATTTGCGCTCGGGCTTCCCGCAGGGTAAACTGCATGGCCAAGAAAGCGGCGTCGTCATCTTCTACGTACAAAAGCACACGGTGCGGCATGCATTTCTTAGTCTGAAGCGTGCGGGAAGGAAGAGTCTCATCCGTACTATTACGGTTTTTTGAATTGCCCTTAGGGCTCACGCGTGTCGCACGCCTTGAAAAAGCCCGGTGTCTGCGCTACACCTGTCGCCTAGACGAACGATAGCTGTCGTACAGATGACGGATGCAGCCCGGATCCTAATCGTTGAAGACGAAGCGATTCTCGCGGTAGATCTTGAAAAGAAGCTGCGCGGGTTGGGATATCACGTAGATAGTATTGCAACATCCGGCGAAGAGGCCGTCCGGTTGGCGCAAGAACGCCTTCCAAGCTTAGTGCTGATGGACGTACGGCTTTCCGGGCCTATGGACGGGGTCGAGGCCGCGCGGCAGATCCAGAAAAATACGCACGTACCGATCGTGTACCTGACTGCGTATTCGGACCTCTTTCTCCGCAACCCGTCGTGCATGGAGGCCCCTGGTCTGTGTGTGGCCAAGCCCTTCCTCATCTCCGATCTGCAAAACATTATAGAGATCGCCCTCAGGAAGGACGACACGCCCGCCCAAGCGCTACCTTCGCGCTAGTGAACGAAACAAGCGTGCAATAGTTCCAAGTACCTCAACTCAAGAGTTTGCAGTAGAAGTTTCGGAACGCCGGGGATATCGCCGCTGAGCCTGCATGATGCGTTCCCTCCAGGCCGATTCCGCGTGAAGATCATAGTCGGGCCGTGCTCCCGTCGTCGCAAGAGCGATCTCCTTCAAGGGTGCCTTCGGAGTACGATCGGCAAAGAGCAGCCCGTTCCCTTCCTGATAGGTGTCGCTGAACTGCGTGTAGCAGAAACCCGCCAACGCCGGCAAGGCCCGGACCGTCTTCATCAGCGCGCGGTAGCGCTCTAGCAGCTCCGCCTGTGTATCCGCGCGGGAGTAGCCCCAGGTGCTCTTACTAGATCCGCCACAAGCGATTCCACCGAATTCGGTGAGTACGATAGGCTGCCCTGTGCTCACTTTCCCGTCCACCACCAGCATCCGCCCTCCCGGCCGCTCGCGCTTGAACAGGCGTGCTTCAATCTCGTCCAGGCCGTAGCGTTTTCCGATTCGCTCCGGTTGGTCATCGTAATCGTGGATGCCGATAATGTCGGTCGCGACACTTTCCCAGCCGTCATTTCCGATTACCGGCCGCGTCACATCCAGTGTTTTGGTCAGGTGATATAAAGCCTGCACGTAATTTCGCTGCGCAGGACTGTCCGGCAGGTCGGGGACGCCCCACGACTCGTTGAACGGAACCCAGGCCACAATACACGGATGGCTGCTGTCGCGCTGCAACACCTCTATCCACTCGCGCGTCACCCTCTCGATCGATTTCAGCGTGTAGCGGTACGCGCTTGGCATCTCCTCCCATACCAGCAGGCCCATGCGGTCCGCCCAGTACAGATACCGCGGATTCTCGATCTTCTGGTGTTTCCGAACCCCATTGAATCCCATCTCCTTGGCCAGCAAAACATCCCGCAGCAAAGCATCGTCGTTGGGCGCAGTCAGTCCGCTCTCCGGCCAGTAACCTTGGTCGAGCACCAGTCGTAAAATAAGCGGACGCCCGTTCAATATAAACCGATCGCCCTGGATCGCGATGCTCCTCAATGCCGTATAGCTCTGCGCACGATCGATTACTTCACCGTGCTGGTTCCGAAGCTCCAGTTCGACATCAATGATGGTCGGCGAGGACGGGCTCCACAACAATTCATTCCGGTAATCGTCTACGCCCGGATCAGAGAGAGCAATTCGCCGGTACACTTCTCCTGCAACTACGGAGTACGTGTCTTCCGCAAGAACCTGATCGCCCACCCACAGCCGAACGGCCAGACTCAGTCCCTCCGCTATCGCTCCACCGATGTGAGCTTCCATGCCGATCTCCCAGCGCTCGAGATTGGAGGTCCATCGGACCACCTCGATAAACGAGTGAGGAACAGCCTCCAGCCACACGGTCTGCCAGATACCCGTCGTTCGGGGATACCAGATTGAGTGTGGTTCCAGCTTCCAATCCTGCTTACCGCGCGGCTTCGCGAGATCGGACGGATCATCCTCACCCCTTACGACAATCTCCTGCAGCCCGGCACCGCGCAGCGCTTCGGTAATATCGGCGCAGAAGGGCGTGTAACCACCCTCGTGCGAACAGACCTCGATTCCGTTTACCCATACTTTGGTGCAGTAATCAACTGCCCCGAAATGCAGCAGAAGACGCTGTCCCGCCTCCAGATTCGGCGGTTCAAAATTTCGCCGATACCAGACGGCACGATAAAACCCGGTCTCACTCAGGCCACTGGCAGCAGTCTCAGGGCTGAAAGGAACAATGATGGTTGCGTTCCAGTCCACCAAATTAGGGTTAGTCCATGCGGCGTCATGGTCGAATGCAAAATCCCACCTGCCGTTGAGGGAAATCCATTTATCTCTTTGCAGTTGGGGGCGCGGATACCAATAGGCATCCGCCTGAAATTCTTCTTGTGCGGTGGCGCTCAAAATCAGTCACAACCTCTATTTCTTCGTTTTCTGCTACTTTTGGGGAATTGCTTGACATGGCCCCCTATATAGTGTGAGGCTCAGTCCCGCCGGTTCTCCGACCTCTCGCCCCGTCATCGCGCTCCCTTTACTCTACGTCTCGGACCAGCGAAGAGGATCCAATTATGCCCACTCGATCTCAGATCGCAGCCGATCAAGCCAGTGGGATAGCGCTGCTCTTGAAGCATGACCGCCGCTCAGATGGTAACAATCGCGGCAGCCTTCCTGGCCGCCGTCGTCGCTCCCCTCTTTCAATAACTCCCGAATCAGCGATCTTCGCGACTCAGTGAACAAGCACATCCAAGATAAGTTCAAGCTGCTTGACACGAAACTCGACCACGTCATCGACATGTTAGCCACTTATGACGCGCGGATCACGAAACTCTAGAGACGACCGTGAACCCATCTACATTCACCCAGAACCGTGCCTTCGATAAAATCTCTGAAAACGAACTTCTAAATCTCAGAGCCGAAAAGCGGAGCGGGGATTGGGTTCGAATCGCAACAGCGCAAGCGTGAGGGAAAGGCCCGTAGCTAATGATCCCGCCAAAGCCTCCCAAGCCGCATAAGGGAAATCGCTTATCCCCTCGCTGGTAAACTGGTACTAGGCCGTTTGCAGGCCGTTTACCCCACTCTTAATAGATTAATTTCCTTGACTCGCACTATATATAGGGGCATCATAGCTGAGTGTCTACACAGTGCAGTGTAGAAACATCTCCCCCGGAGAAAGGTCCACATGGGACAGTTAAGTGTTAATTTAGCCATCAAAGTCAAGGAATTGAACCGTTCGCTCAAGAGAGAGGAGCGCCGTGGTATCTCGTTCCCCCGCTTCTTCAGTTCAAAGCTGGAGCAGGGACGGACCCCTTACGACGAAATCACCTGGGAGTTGCGGACGGCAACAATCGGAAACGATAAGGGTTCGGTTATCTTCGAGCAGCGTGACGTGGAGGTCCCTGCCGACTGGTCGCAGACCGCGACCAATATTGTGGTCAGTAAGTATTTTCATGGCCGTATGGGCTCGCCCGAGAGGGAAACGAGCGTCGCTCAGCTTGTGCATCGCGTCGTCGACACCATCGCTGATTGGGGCCTCGCCGGGAACTACTTTAAAACCACCGAAGACGGCGAGAATTTTCGGCTTGAGCTGGCTCATCTAATGCTCACTCAGAAGGCCTGTTTCAACTCGCCGGTCTGGTTCAATGTCGGGGTCCGCGAATCTCGCGGCTACGGTTTTTACTTCGACGAAGCTGAGCAGATCGTAAAAAAGCTCATGCCCGGGGAGAACCATCCTCAGTGCTCGGCCTGTTTTATCAATTCCGTTGGCGACTCGCTCGAATCCATTCTGGATCTGGCGAAGACGGAGGGCATGCTCTTCAAGTGGGGTTCAGGCACAGGCACCAATCTGTCAAGCATTCGCGAAGAAGACGCGCACCTCTGGGGGGGCGGCCAAGCGTCAGGCCCGCTCAGTTTCATGAAGGGTTTCGATGCCTTCGCCGGCGTGATCAAGTCCGGCGGTAAGACACGGCGGGCAGCCAAGATGGTGATCCTCAACGCGGATCATCCTGACGTTGAACAATTCATCTGGTGCAAAGCGAAAGAAGAGAAGAAAGCCCACACGTTAATCGATGCCGGCTATGACTCGGCGCTTGACGGCGAAGCCTACGGCTCCATCTTTTTCCAAAACGCCAATAACTCCGTTCGCGTAAGCGATGAATTCATGCAGGCAGTTGCTGATGATTCCGACTGGTGGACTCGCAGCGTTGTCAGCGGGCAGCCCGTCAACCGCTATAAAGCCCGCGAGCTGATGCGCCAGATCGCCGAGGCGACTCACCAATGCGGCGATCCCGGCATGCAGTTCGACACCACCATCAACCGCTGGCACACGTCGAAGAAGACGGCCCGCATCAACGCCTCGAATCCCTGTTCGGAGTACATGTTCCTCGACGATTCGGCTTGCAATCTTGCCTCACTCAACCTGATGAAATTTGTTGGTCCGGATGGCAGTTTTGACGTCGAAGCGTTCCGTCACGCTGTGGATACCGTGATTGTCGCGCAGGAAATCCTGGTCGATAACGCCAGCTATCCTACTGAAAGGATCGCTAAGAATTCGCACGATTTCCGTCCCCTCGGCCTCGGCTATGCGAACCTCGGTGCGCTGCTGATGTCCTTAGGAATGCCTTATGACAGTGATCTCGGTCGTGACTTCGCTGCTTCGATTACGGCCATCATGTGCGGTCAAACGTATCTGACCAGCGCGCGCCTAGCCGAAGCTGTTGGTCCGTGCCCCGGATATCCAGAAAATGAGGAATCGTTCCTCGAGGTCATCCGCATGCATTGGAATGCGGTCAACGGCATCGATAGCAAACAAGTTCCGGCCCGGATGTTCAAGGCGGCGGAAGAGTGCTGGCGGCACGCTTATGAACTAGGGTGCCGCACCGGCTTCCGCAATGCGCAAACCACCGTCCTGGCGCCCACAGGAACCATCGGTTTCATGATGGACTGCGATACCACTGGCGTCGAACCCGATCTCGCTCTCGTGAAATATAAGAAGCTCGTCGGGGGCGGCGTGATCAAGATCGTCAACAACACCGTTCCGCAAGCTCTTATCAAGCTCGGCTACACCCCGGAGCAGACTGAGCAAATCGTTACGCACATCGATTCCACCGGGACCATTGAGGGAGCGCCTCACATAAAGCCGGAGCACCTGCCCGTATTCGACTGCAGCTTCCGGCCGCAGAATGGAAGCCGTTTTATCGCTCACATGGGACACATTCGGATGATGGGCGCAGTGCAGCCGTTCATTTCGGGAGCCATTTCAAAGACCATCAACATGCCCGAGGAATCGATGGTAGAAGACATAATGGAAGCCTATACCGAGAGCTGGAGGCTCGGCCTGAAGGCCGTGGCGATCTATCGCGATGGCTCGAAGCGCTCCCAGCCGCTGAGCTCTAGTACGGGCAAGGGCGAGAAGAAAGGCACGGTCAGCATCGGCTCAACACCTCAGCCACAAACCATCGAGAAAATCGTCTACCGCCCCGTTCGCCGCAAGCTTCCGGATGAGCGCCAGTCGGTCACGCATAAATTCTCGATTGGCGGTCACGAAGGCTACATTACGGTCGGCCTCTATGAAGACGGCACACCCGGCGAGGTCTTCATTTCGATGGCGAAAGAAGGTTCAACCATCTCCGGCCTTATGGATACACTCGCGACATCGATCAGCTACGGCCTGCAGTACGGCGTGCCACTGAAGTTCTTTGTAGACAAATTCAGTCACGTCCGTTTCGAGCCCAGCGGCTGGACCGGCAATCCGCAAGTCCCGTATGCAAAATCGATCATCGACTACATCTTCCGTTGGCTAGGCGCTCGCTTCCTCGGCATCACCGAAGCTACTGAGGCCGGCGACACACCGAAGCTGCGCCCGACCGAGCCCGACCCGCAAGTCGCGCTGCCCTTCGACGCAAGCGTAGTGAGCGATGCCCCGCTCTGCTCCGAATGCGGAAGCATCATGACCCGCAATGGCTCCTGCTATAAATGCGAAAACTGCGGCGGAACAAGCGGCTGCAGCTGAGACTCGAACAAACGTTAAAACAGGGGGCAGACTTTGATCTGTCCCCTAATTGCTAAAACCCGAAAAGGCCGCAGCTTACCCATAGGACCTCGCGTTGGATTACAAACACCTCGCTATGAAGACGGCGCGAGACCTCGGCTTCACAGCTAGTTCGCTGCCCCTTCCCTGCACCTACCTCCGTTACCCTGAGATTTCAAGATGGCAGTCGAGCGGAACGAGCGCGTCACAACAATCACTCTGCCCGACTTTCGCCTGAGCTTCGAGGGCATACCGGGCCCCACACTGGTGCTCTTACCCGATGACCCCACGTTCACCATCATCGCGGTAAGCAATATTTATCTCGAAAACACCGCTACCACGCGAGAACAGCTACTCGGCCGCGGTCTGTTTGAAATCTTGCAGGATATTCAAAATGATTCCAATGCAACCCTCAGTTAGCGACTTGCGCGCCTCTCTGCATCGCGTGCTCGTAAATAAAACGCGCGATAGCGTGTCCATCCAGAAGTATCAAATCCCGCGGCTAGAATCGGAGGGCGCCGACTTCGAAGAGCGCTATTGGAATCGCATCAATTCTCCGGTTATCGGCCCCACCGGGGAAATTGAGCACATCATCCACCGGGTGGAAGATGTTATCGACTACGTACAAATCAAAGAAGCTGAGCGTGCGCAACGTGAGCTCGCTCGCGACTTACTTCAGCGCGAAACCGAGGCGCGCTCGAGAGCCGAACTCCTCAACCGTATCGGGCCAGTGTTGGTTTCAGAGCTCGACAGCGATCGGCTAGTTCAAAAGGTCACGGATCTCGCCACTCAGCTCTCCGGCGCCGAATTCGGAGCTCTGTTCCATACGTCATCAACGAGCAGGGCGAATCCTACACGCTTTACACTCTCTCCGGCGTGCCCCGCGAACTCTTCGCTAAATTTCCAATGCCGCGGAACACGGCGGTGTTTGGGCCGACCTTTCGCGGCGAATCTGTGGTCCGCAGCGACGACATTACTCTGGACCCTCGTTACGGTCACAATGCACCGTACTCTGGAATGCCTCCGGGTCACTTACCCGTGAGGAGCTATCTTGCCGCGCCTGTCCTTTCTCGCTCCGGCGAAGTGCTCGGGGGACTTTTTTGGGTCATTCAACCCCGGGGATATTCACGAAACAGCACGAAGAACTGGTGACAGGAATAGCTAGACAGGCAGCAGTCGCGATGGATAATGCTCGTTTGTTTGAGCAGATCCGCCGCGAGCGCATTCGTACTGAAGAGGCGAACACGGCTTTGCGGCGCGCGAACGCTGACCTAGAGCAGTTCGCGTACTCGGCTTCCCACCACCTTCGGGAGCCCTTGCGAATGGTCACTGTCTACACTGACATGCTTAAGAGGAAGTATGACCAAAAAGCTCGGGGCCGACGCTGACCTATATATTGGATATGCCGTAGAAGGCGCCCAGCGCATGGAGCACCTGATCAAGGATCTGCTCGCCTACACGCAAGTATCAACAGTAAGCGATGAGCCGATAACCCTCGCTGATGCAGATGAGTCTCTCCAATCTGCATTGTCACTTCTTCGCCGGGCTATCAATGAAAGCAAAGCCTCAATCACGTACGATTCTCTCCCCCCAGTAAGAATGCATCGGGTCCACCTGGAGCAACTCTTTCAGAACTTGATTGGGAACGCCATTAAGTACCGCAGTAATCGTCAGCCGCAGATCAGAATTCATGCAGAGCGACGTGCGACCGAACGGCTGTTTTCGGTGGAAGACAACGGCATCGGGATAGACCCTCAGTATCGCGATCAAATCTTTGGAATCTTCAAGCGTCTCCACTCGCCCACCGAGTATCCCGGTACTGGCATTGGACTCGCCATCTGTCAAAACATTGTCCAGCGCTACGGCGGCCGGATCTGGGTCGAATCCGAGCTCAGACACGGGGCGACATTCTTTTTCACGGTTCCCGAGCAGTAATGAAAACACTTCTACTTCTCCCCTTTGTGGCGGCTATTGCGTGGGCGCAATTGGGAATTGGTGAACTGCGCCTTTTCGTTACTGACCCGACGAGTCTTCCGATCCCTTCCTCGGGCACGCTGTCGAGCGACGCACCCCACATCGAACGTGAATTTGATACGAATGACGCCGGGCGTGCTACTTTTCAACACCTCCCTTCCGGCATATACCGCCTAACAATCCGGCACTCCGGCTTCACGCCATCTTCGACGCTCGTCGAGATCCGTTCCGGCGTTCCGGTTGAGATTCATCTGCACCTCACAATTCAACCTGCCTCCACAAATATCGAGGTAAGTGATGCCCCAACCCTAATAGATCCTCATCAGACCGGAGTCGTTTACTCAGTCGGTACGCAGCAGATTCGCGAACAGCAGTCGACTGTGCCAGCACGGGGAATTCTTGACCTGGTCGATATGCAGCCGGGCTGGCTCTTTGAAGCTGACGCTACACTCCATCCGCGTGGTTCTGAATACCAGACCTTGTTCGTGGTCGATGGAGTTCCAATGGACGAGAATCGCTCACCTGCTTTTGCTCCCGGCCTTGAGACCGGAGAAGTGCAGTCGATGAGCATTCTGACCGCCAACTATCCGGCCGAATATGGCCGTAAGCTCGGCGGCGTTGTAGAGGTAACAACAAGCCAAGATATACAGCAGGGATTCCGTGGCTCAGCCGAGTTCGGCGCAGGAAGCTTCGGAACCGAAACGGGCTTCGTCTCTGGCACGTACGGATGGGATCGAAGCGCTCTGAGCGTGAGTGCGTCTGGCGAGCACACAAATCGCTACCTGGATCCGCCGGTGCTCGCGAATTACACCAACTCTGCCACTCTCGACGGCATCACCACAGCTTATGATCGAGAGCTTTCAGATTTTGACCGCATTCACCTTTACGTTCGTCGTACCCAGAGCTCTTTCGAGGTGCCGAACGAAAGTCTTCAACAAGCCGCAGGACAACGGCAGGATCGTAACAGCCGTGAAGACCTCGGGCAAGCGGCCTGGACGCACGACATCTCGGCGGACCTGGTGCTCAACATCCGTGCCGCAGTCGAGGATCTGTCTGCGAATCTCTGGTCGAGCCCTCTATCGAGCCCTATCATTGCGTTTCAACAGCGTGGCTTCCGGCGCAGTTACCTGGCTTCCAACCTTGCTGCACACAAAGGCCGGCATGAGATCAAGATCGGTGGGGATGCGTACTATGCTCCGGTAACGGAAGCGCTTCAATACCACATCACCAAACCGTCTTACTTCGACGCTGGCACGCCGCTGAACTTCGACTTCTTCGACCATGCCATCGATCGAGAGCAAAGCCTCTTTGCTCAGGATACGATGCGTTTTGGAAACTTCACTCTAAGCACCGGCCTCAGGTGGGATCACTACGCCGTGCTTCTAAAGGAGAATGCATGGAGTCCTCGTCTCGGCGCAGCATGGTATTGGCCGAAAGGCGATATCGTCCTGCACGTTTCGTACGATCGAGCCTTCCTCACACCTGCACTAGAAAATCTGCTGCTCGCCAGTTCCCCCCAGGTCGATAGTCTCGATCCGCTCGTTCTACGTGTGCCCGTGAAACCCTCAACTGGCAACTTCTACGAAGCCGGGTTTACTAAAGGTATTTCCGGCAAGTTGCGGCTCGACGCCACGGTCTATCGCCGGACGTTTAGAAATTTTGCGGATGATGATGTCTTCCTTAACACTGGTATCAGCTTCCCGATCGCTTTTCACAATGCGCAGGTTCATGGGGTGGACGTGAAGCTTGATTTGCCGCGTTGGGGTGCCTTCTCTGGATTCTTGAGTTACTCGAATATGGCCGGCACCGCACAGTTGCCGGTCACAGGCGGACTGTTTCTGGGCGATAGCGCCCAGGGAGTTTTAGGTGTCCGGAACACGTTCCCGATTTCACAGGATCAGCGCAACACTGCGCGTGCGCGACTTCGTTATCAACTTCATCCCCGCGTGTGGATGGCCGTCACGGCTGGGTATGGCAGCGGACTACCAACCGACATCGACCCAAACGAGATCGACATGCCTTTGCTCGTTGCCCAGTATGGTCAGCGAATTGTCGACACGGTGAATTTCAGCGTGGGTCGGGTGCGTTCGAACTTTTCTCTCAACGCCAGTCTCGGCGCAGAGTTGTGGAAACGAGAGAAGCAGAACCTACGGCTGCAAGTTGAGGGCAAGAACCTTACGGACCGCCTAAATCTCATCAACTTCGAAGGCTTATTCTCCGGAACGGCAGTTGAGCCGCCCCGGAGCGGCAGCCTGAGACTGCAATACAGCTTCTAAAAAGCTTCGGCGCCGGCCTCTGCGACAGCCTGATCCTGCTTCCCCATGCCTCCGCTCACTCCAATGCCGCCAACTACCTGACCGCCGCGCTTCAGCGGTATGCCGCCCGCGAAGATCATCACGCGTCCTCCGTTGGAGACATGAATCCCAAAGAACTGATCGCCGGATTGGCTCTGCTCCGCCAGATCCTTGGTCGCAATGTCGAAAGCCCGCGCGGTCCAGGCTTTGTTGATTGAAATGTCAACGCTGCCGATCCAAGCCTTGTCCATGCGCGCGTGAGCGATGAGGTTCCCCCCTTCGTCTACGACCGCGATATTCATCGGCTGCCCGATCTCTTCGGCCTTCTTCTCGGCGGCTGAAATAACCCGCCGCGCGTCTGCTAGTGTAATCATTCTTGTGCTCCTAATTCTATTTCAGAGTGTACAAGTAGCCGGCAATGTCAGCCGCATCTCTCTGAGTAACGCCGAGGTTCGGCATAACTGTTTTTTCATCAACGGCTTTAGGGTTGCGAATCCATCGCACCATGTTCTCGGGCGTGTTTTGCAGCATCCCGGCGATGGATATGCGATCGGCGATTCCGTCGAGTGATGAACTGACGCGGCCCTGTGCCCCTGAGATTCCCGGAATGACGTGACACGATCCGCAGCCGTATCGCTCGATCGCCGCAGCACCTCGATGCACGTTGCCTCCGGTTGTCACTTCGGCGATATGCTGCGCGTCATCGCTGCAGCCGCAAAGGCAGATCACAATAGCGCCGGTAATGTATGCGAGCACCCTACTCGGCGCCATGTGTCCTCTTTAACATCGCGTCACTCTCGTTCAGCCATGCCGCGAAGAGCGCCAATCCGGCTGCAAGATATATGAGTCCTGCCGGGACCCACATCACAAGTCCGCCGATCTGCTGGTCCTGAAGCGGAGTCAATCCCCACGCTTGGGTTGTGGAGCTGTAGGCGGGGTACCAGACGTGCGGCGCGAACGTAAGCAGCGCGCCGAGAATGCTTGTGTGCAGGGCGGTCGTGAAAACGTAGAACACCGCCGCTCCGTAAGCCAAGCGGCCATGAGTGTAAAAGAGCGCCCACCAGAACAGGAGGGCAGAGAGGAAAAAGCTCAGATGCTGTGCCGTATGCGCGAGTTCACTCGTAAGCGTCAATTGAAACAAGAAAGGAGCGTGCCAGACCCAGATTGCAATTGCGTGGATCCACCACGCTGTAAAGGGCTCGGTTAAAAAGCGCCATGTCCGGCGCACGTAACCTGTTTTCGACCATCGCCCGAGGCCACGCCGCCATTCGAACGGCAGACCCCAAAGAAAAGTGACCAGCGGCCGTGAAAAAACCATTAAAGGGGCAGACACGAGCATCAAGATCTCATGCTGTACCATGTGCGCCGAAAACAGCACCTCACCCAGAGGATGGACGGGAGACACAAGCGCAATCGCAAGCATTGACCAACCGCACCAGAAAAATGCCTTCTCGCGGGCAGTCAAAGTATGGTGACGCCGAGCACCGCGCGCATATAGAAAGGCGGAGACGAGCAGCGGGATGACAACGCCTGGATCAAATTCCCAGGCCGACCATAAATCATCCGGCTGCAATGGCTCGCCAGGGTGCGCAACAGCGGCAAACGGTACGACGATGAGTAGTCCGGCCGCTCGCTTCCACATCAGTCGCACGCCTTCAGCATCAGTTCGGGAATAGCTTGCGCCAGGACCACCAGAAAGAATAGAGAACTAAGAAGAACGCCGCCGATCGCCATGATTCGGCTGCGAGGAAGTGCGCCTTCACCGTCCCCGGGCGATTCTTTCCCCAACTCTCCCCACTCGCGCCATGCCAGCAGACACGATCCGGCAGAAAGTAACAGAGCGAGAATCGACACAACGTATAGGGCCACTTTGCCCTGAGTAACGCAAGCCCAGGGCGCTAACGCAAAGTTTGCCTCGAAACTGATAAGCCATACGATCGGCCCGGCAAGGAGGCTAGTCCACAACGCCAAATCGCGCAACATTACGGGCCTCCCACGATTCGTGGTCCCCAATAAATCACGACATAGATCGGAATCCAGATAGCAACAATGAAATACCAGACCACGCTGTCTACATGGACTCCCAACCGCTGCTTTTGGCCGTAGCGGCCGCTTAAGAGGATGACCAAGAGAACAACCGTGAATGCCAGGTCGGCGATGTAATCATAGGTGTGCAGACCAAGAAAGGCCCAAACGTACGAGCCCTGGACGTCAGTCTGCCAGTTGAAGTTCAATGAGTGCCATTCGACAAGCCGCATGACGAGAGAAATGCCCGCGAGCACGATGTTCAGAAGCATGCCGCCGATCATGCCACCCCGATTGTTCTTCTTCGCAGCGTCGCTGGCCCAATAGGATCCAAAGGCGCTACCGATCAACGGAATCAGGGCGAGAGTCGGCAGCAGCACATGTGGGAACTGATCGCCAGGCGGGGGCCAAACGTCCATGCGCAAACGGACATAGAAGTACGCCGCAATGAGGATGCAGAGCATCGTCCCCTCAATGGCGACGATGCACATCTGACCCCACCATAAGGGCGACTGGGTTGAAATATCGTACGGCGGAAGATGCGAGACATCCAGCGTTCTCCGCCCTGTCATGGCTCCAACTCCACAGGGCGTCTCGGCCAGAACCAGCCGATGAACGCGAGCCCAACGAGGATAGTTCCCCACGTGATGTACCAGGCATTAAAGACCGAACCGGCGAACCCAATGCTTACGGCAACTCCCGCCAGAAACGGCCATATGCTCGGACCTGGCAAAACGAGGCGATGATGCGGTTCTGCATCCATCAACGTCGTTACGAGCACTTCACGGCGATCATTCCGCAGGCCGGTAACGACGATGCGCTCCGCTTGTGGTACCCACATCGGGGAACGGCTCAAGGCGACCGGCAGGTACTCGAAGTTATAGCTCTTAGGCGGAGAGGCAGCCGCCCACTCCAGCGTGTCTCCATCCCATGGATCGTCCCCAGCGATTTGCCCGCGCTTGCGGCTGATGAGCACGTTCATAATAAAGACCACGCCACCGAGCGCGATAATGCAAGCTCCAATGGTCGCCAGCATGCTAGCTGGCTCCCATCCCATTTCCGGCGGATAAGTATAGATGCGCCGTGTCATTCCCTTCAGGCCCAAAATGTGCATGGGGAAGAAAGTCAAATTAAACCCGACAAAAAGCAACCAGAAATTCAGCCTTCCAACTGTTTCGTCCATCAGGCGTCCGGTCATTTTCGGGAACCAATGATAGAAGGCGCCAAACAATGGGAACAACGCGCCGCCAATCAGCACGTAGTGGAAATGCGCGACTACGAAATAGGTATCGTGTACCTGCAGGTTCAATGGCACTGATGCCAGCACTACTCCAGTCAGGCCACCCAAAACAAAGATGGCAATAAACCCGAACACGAAATGCATCGAGGTCGTCATGCGCAATCGCCCGGTCCACAACGTCGCAATCCAGCAGAAGATCTGTACACCGCTTGTAATCGCGATCATCATGCTTGCAGCGGTGAAATACGCTTCGCCAATTTGTGGCAAGCCGGTTGCAAACATGTGATGCACCCACAGGCCGAAACCGATGAACCCGGTAGCGACTACTGAAAGGACCATGGCCGGGTATCCGAAAATTTCTCGTCGGGAGTTCACGCTTACAATGTGCGATACGAACCCCAGCGCCGGAATGAAGATAATGTACACCTCGGGATGGCCGAAAAACCAAAACACGTGCTGATAGAGCAGGGGATCACCGCCTTCGGCCGGGTTCACAAAGTGAGTTCCCACAGTGCGGTCAGATAGAAGGTACGAACTCGCGATCATAATCGCGGGCATGGCGAAGAGGATCATGAATGACTGCACTAGGATCGACCAGCAGAAGAGCGGAATGCGGTTGAGTGACATTCGCGGAGCACGCATCTTAAAAATGGTTGCGACGAGCTCGGCTGCAACACACATGGCCGATACTTCCGTGAAGGTGATCATCTGCGCCCAAAAATCCACGCGCTTTCCGGGAGAAAACTGGGGCCCGGAAAGAGGTGGATAGGCGAACCATCCTGCGTCCGGCGCAGTGTTCGTAAAAACTCCCCAATAGAGGAACAGGGCTCCTGCGAGGTACATCCAATATCCGAAGGCATTGAGCCGCGGGAAGGCAACATTCCTGGTTCCAAGCATGAGTGGCACCAGGTAAATTGCCATGCCCTCCATCATCGGCACGGCAAACAGGAACATCATCGTCGTGCCATGAGTCGTGAAGATCTCGTTATACCGGTCTGGGCCGAGAAAGGTATTATTCGCCCGGGCAAGCTGGAAGCGCATGAGCAGCGCCTCGATACCACCTGCGAGCAGGAAAATAAATGCAGTGACGATATACCGCATTCCGATCGCCTGGTGCGTGGTATACGACAGCCAGCCGAAAACCCCGCGCGGATGGCGCCACGAGTTCTCTAAATCTTTAAGCTCTTGCGTTTCCCGCGTGGTTGTTGGCGCAGTATGTGCCGTCTGTTTCATTTCAGACTCTCGATATATTCGAGCAACGGCTGCAGATCTTCGGAGTTCACTGCGATGGTTGCCATATGATTGCCGGGCTTTATGTTTTGCGGATCGGTAATCCAGCCTCCGAGGTTTCCCTTAGTGTTTGGCAAAGTACCGGCGGCCAGGCTTCTACGGCTTCCGAAGTGTGTCAAATCGGGCGCGACTTGTCCTGCCGCTGTCGTACCGCGAATTGTGTGACAGAAAACACAGGCGTGATTCATAAAAACTTGTTGCCCGCGCTGCTTGGTGGGATCCGATGTTGATACGGCCGGCTGTAATTGCTGGCGCATCCAAGCATCAAACTTCTCTTTCGGCTCTGCGATGACCCACAGAGCCATGTGCGCGTGCTGGAGTCCACAAAACTCGGCGCATTGGCCGCGATAAACACCCGGGCTGTCTGCCTGAATCCATTCGGTCGTGATCCGTGAGGGAATCAAGTCGCGTTTGCCGTGAAGATTCGGCACCCAGAAACTATGAATGACATCATTTGAAGTTCCACGAATCATCACGGGGCGCCCGACCGGAATGTGAATCTCGTTCGCGGTGTCCAGTATCAAGCTGGGATTGTCGTTTACGTAGCGAACGCGCCACCACCATTGGTTTCCGGTCACCTCGATGACCATTCCGTTTTGCTTGTTCCCAAGCTCCGAGATCGCTTTGCCGGTCGAGACGCTCAATACAAGCAGAACGAACAGAATCACAACCGTTGCGATGGTTGCTCCAGTGACGACTCGCGTCAGCCTGCGTTCAGTTTCATCGGAGGGATGGTGTCGTGGTTCGAGCGGCTCCTGTTCTATTCCACGATGCCGCCGCATCAGCGACAACAAAGTAAAAACCATTACGATGACAAAAATTATGCAGAGTAACCAAAAGAAGAACCACCAGAGTGCTGCGATCTTGGCGGACTGCGGTCCGGCTGCATCGACCGCAGATTGCTGGTGGCCGGCGCAGGCGTTGAGTACGAGAAAGACGAGCGTGTAGAGAGCTGCAGATTTCGGAAATGCAGTGCGCCGCTCGCCGCAACGCTTCATTTCGTGACTCCAGTGGTCCGATTCTGGATGGTTTGCGGATTGGGCTCGATGGTATCAAAACGGCCAGCCGTGGCAGACCGCGGCTGCAGACCGTTCATGGACCGAACGAATGCGATGATCTGCCAGATCTGGTACTCCGGAACGCGACCACCCCACGAAGGCATTCCATTCGGTCTGCCCTTCACAATTGTGTCGAAGAGATTCTCCGGTTCGCCTCCGTAGATCCACTCCGTCTTAATCAAAGGCGGGCCGATCCCGCCGCCACCGTGCGAATGGCACCCGGAGCAGTTGTACCAATCGTAGAGACGCTGGCCTTCGGAAATGTCGTAGGCGGTGCTGTTATAGGGGTTAGTGACCTGCGGTTGCGGCTGGACTGGGCCACCCGGCCGTAATGGGCTTTCACGCGCCGCGTCGCTGAAAATAGCCAGCCGCGATGGCGATGGCCGAACATCGCGATGCTCGCGTTGGCAGGAACTCAATAGGAGCAAGAAACAGCAACCGGAAACCCCGTACAGGATACGCATGCTTTTTCCCTCCCTTAGTGAACCTGAGGTACCCCGTATACCGACAGAATTTGCTGGATCGCGGCAGATTCGCTCTCGAGCACGCCGTCCAGCTCGGCTTTAAAGTTCTCGTTGCCTTTCCGCACGCCCAACGAAATTTCGTACGTGAAGGGAACAGCTAAGAAAACGGCAGGCGAAACCGGCACAACATCAAGCGACATCTTTGCAGTTTTGGCGAAGTAGCCCGCAAACGGCCCCCAGACGATACCGACGTCTAGATCACCGCGCGCCACCGCATCAATGAGCCGCGCAGGAGGGTTCGGCTCACCATATTCGCCAAAGAGACTGAAGCCGATGATATTCGATGTAATACCGCGCCGCGCTAAAGCATAAGCCGGTGGAGCGTAATCATCCCCCACCACATGAATGCCGATACGCCAGTTCCCGAGGCGTGGATCATCAAGTGATGTGATATTGAGGTTGCGGTCGCGGCGCGATACAAAGACATATGTCGAACGGTAATACGGCTTTGTCGCGGTAATCGATTCGAGCGTTGAAGGTACACCCATAACCACATCGCAGCGCCCCTGGCCCAATGAGTTCCTGATAAATGATTTGCGCTCCGACCACCAGGTGTATTCAAGTTTTGTCCCTAATTTGCCTGCGATCATTTCGGCCAGCTTGTTTTCGAATCCTTCACCTCGCTCATTCGAGAATGGCATGTTGTTGGGATCGGCGCAGACCCGGAGTACACTCTGCTCGGCGGCCACACACGGAAGAACCGCGATGACGATCAGGCTAAGGCAGCGAAAAGACATACAGCATTCCGCCTTTTGTTGTGTACTTGCCCAAGTCAGTCATGGCATTAGTGAAGCCCAGCGCAGCAGTGCCATCTACGGTATTGATGCCGCCCGCAACGACCGCGCCTGACCACCCTCCGACCCCCGAAAGAACCGCCACATACTGCTTGCCATCAGGACCTTTATACGTGACCGGCTGGCCGATGATTCCCGATCCCGCCTTAAACTGCCACAGAAGATTTCCAGTGCGGGCATCCAGGGCTTTGAACCAACCCTCCATCGTGCCGTAGAAGACCACGTCACCTGCGGTAACTACGGTCCCGCTCCAGGCCGGAAACATTTCCTTAATACTCCATACGGTTTTTGCTCTCACTGGATCCCAAGCGGAAAACTCGCCGCGATTGCCGCCCGGCCCCGCATACATCCGAACATTCATGCCGACAAAGGGTGTACCAGCGATATAGTTTGCCTGGACACCTTGCGTCTCGTAACACAGATTATTGTGCGGGATATACATTAGGCCCGTTTTCGGCGAATAGGACGAGGGTTGCCAATCCTTGCCGCCGGGAGGCGCCGGGCATCCATCGCGCACAGTTTTGAATCCTGTGGCCTTCTGTGGGTTAATTATCAGGCGACCCGTTTTGAAATCGACACCGCTGCTTGTGTTCAGATAAGCGAACGGCTCAGCCGATAGCACCTCGCCAGTAGCGCGATCCATAATGTACATTCGCCCATTCCGGTCGGGATGAGCTAAAACCTTCCGCAGCCGGCCTCCGATATTCAGGTCGAGGAGTATGTTCTCGTTCACGCCGTCGTAATCGTGATCGTCGTGCGGATTGAACTGATAGGCCCAGATCGCCTCGCCGGTTTCAGGCCTGCGGGCGAAAAGCGTCGATGTCCATTTGTTATCGCCAGGGCGCTGCTCTGGATTCCAGGGTCCAGGATTGGCTGTTCCGTAATAAAAGAGATCAAGATCCGGATCGTACGAGGTCCAACTCCAGCCGGTCCCGCCGCCGATCTTCCATGAATCGCCGGGCCAGGTGTTTACGCCAAGATCCTTGTGGCGGTCCCCTTCGTAGAAAGGCTTGAAATTCGGACCGATGAGCACGTCTTTGTCCGGGCCCGTAGCATAGGCGCGCCAGGCAATCTTCCCCGTATCGGCGTCGAGCGCGGCAAACCAGCCACGCACTCCGAATTCGCCTCCACTGTTGCCTACCAGCACTTTGCCTTTTACCACGATAGGAGCCATGGTCATGGATTCACCCAGATTCATGTCGCCCAGCTTCGTTTTCCAAACTTCCTTTCCAGTGCGCGCATCCACGGCAACAGTCTGGGCGTCCAGAATGTTGTAGTAAATCTTGCCGTTGTAATATGCCGCCCCGCGGTTCACGACATCGCAACAGGCCACGCCTTGCGAAGCGGGCGAAGGATTGGGCTGATATACCCATTTCATTGGCGCGCCCGGTTTCGTGAGATCGAGAGCGTACAAATAGTTCGGCCACGGAGTGACGATGTACATCGCATTGTTTACGACGAGCGGAGCCGCTTCGTGCCCGCGCGTTACTCCCGTCGAAAAGCTCCAGGCAAGCTTCAGGTTTTTGACGTTTGAGGTATTGATCTGATCGAGGCTGCTGAAGCGAGTACTTGCGTAGTTTTTCGGGGCCATTATCCATTGGCCGTCATCCGGCTGGTTCTGGATTTGCCCGAATAGAGTAGCTGCTAACAGCCACAAACTAATAGCATGAAACTTACATTTCATTTCAGTTTCGCCTCGTAGATCAAAACGTGAGAAGAATGTTTCAAGCCAGCACTTTCCATACGACTAATCCGGCCGCGTCGCCACTACCAGAATGGGCCCGGGAGGCAATCCACTCATGCAGCGTCTTTTTGCTCTATTTCTCGCTTTACCGCTTCTGCTTGCAATGTTGGCGGCGCCGATTTACGCCACCGCCCCTAGCCGCGCGGCCAAGTCCCAACACGCGGCAACTCCTTCGGATGCACAGATTGAAGCAACCATCCGCACAAAACTGGCGAAGTCAAAAATAGGCAAGGATGGCTTTACTTTCCGGGTGCAGCGGGGCGTCGTAACGTGGGAGGGAAGCACAAGCGTTATGCAGCACAAGGGTTCGGCTACACGCATGGCGCGAACGGCGGGCGCGGCACAGGTTATCAACAATATTCATGTGAGTGCAACGGCTAAAGCCAGCGCGGCTGCCAATCTCAAAAGGGCTTCCGTCCAGCCACAATAGGCTGATTCTCCAAACCGGAAGTAATTGATTCGCGTGATAGAGTGAAGTTGTCACCGCGACATCTTGAATGAAAAGCAGTCTCTTATTTCTCTTATTTTCCTCTTCTACATTTGTCTGGTCTCAGACGGCATCTCCTTCACCCCCAGCGAGCCAAAAACCACAGGCGCCTGCTTCGAGTCAAGGCAGCCAGGCGCCTTCCGGATTGGCAGCGCCTGGGCAGTTAAAGGTCAGAGGACCTGAAGCTGTTACGCAGCACGACCCAAAGCGCGTAGTGGCTACCATTGATGGCAAACCAATCACGGCGCAACAAGCGCTCGCGATGATGAAGCCTGTCCGTCCAGAGGATCGGAAGCGCTTCGAGAATAATCTGTCGACGCTGGTGCAGCAACTTTATATGCAAAGGGAGTTTGCCGATGAAGCAGCGAAGCTGAGCCTGGACCAGCAGCCGCCGTGGAAAGAGCAGCTTGAGATGGCCCGGGCGAATATTCTTGCCCAGGCTTATTTGAACCAGCTCACAAACACCTCTACTTCGGCTGCGCCTGCAGGAGATCCGAAACAGTATTACGACGCCCACCCGGACGAATTCGATCAGGTGAAGCTCAGTGGCATTTTCATCGCCTTCAACACTCCCGGCACGCCAGCGGCGAACGCCAATGCTTCGCGAACGGAGCAACAGGCTCGGGATAAGGCGAACGAACTGGAGAAAAAGATCAAGGGCGGAGCGGATTTCGCTACAGTGGCGCGATCTGATTCGGATGACAAGCGCTCAGGCGCCACGGGCGGCGAACTGGGAACCTTCGCGGTCGGGGCAGCTAATCTTCCGCCCGACATCAAAGTTGCCATCGTGAAACTGCAACCGGGCGGCGTTTCGGACGCAATTCGGGTGCCGAGCGGATTCTATATTTTGAAGGTGGACAGCCGGACCAAGGTGCCTTTCGACCAAGCCCGGACACAGATCCTCGATAAATGGAAGAATGAAAAAAGCCAGGCGGCGCTGAAACAGGAATTCGATAAGTATAAGATCCAGGTTCAGGATCCCGATTTCTTTAATGCCTCGAGCAGTCCAGCAGCGAAGATCCCCTCACTCCAACAATCGGCGCCTTCACAGCCAAGGCAGGCTTCGACTAAACCTCAACCCCAGCACTAGGCTGTTTGGCTTTTTGCCCGACTGTTGCACGCGCCTTCCGGAACTCACGGGCAGCCCGATTGATATCCGGTTTGAATGGCAGTTAACTGCCCAAAGGGGCAAGCTGCTATCTCAGCAGCCCGACCGCGGAACGGCGGTTCATGCGGCCAGTTTTATCAGGAAACGCGAAGTGGTCATCGATGCTGAGCTTGTGAGACGGCCTCGCATACTGCGGCTCATTGTTATCCACGAGGTTTTCCACTTCGTTTGGATGCGCCTGGGCAATAGAGGTCGAACTCAATTTAGCGAGTTCCTGGCGGATGAATACATGCATCGGGCAAGAGGAGAGCTGGGGCACTCCGCCGCTGTGAAGAAGTCGTTATTGGAGCCTCGCGACTGCCTCACCAATTCACGGCGATGGCGCGATTACGTTTGCGAAAGCTTTTGCGACACTGCCGCTTGGCGCTATTCGGGCGTGAAGCGAAAAAGCGCGTCCACCTTGGCCCCACGCTGGAGAAAGCGCCGGGAGGTCTGGTTCAATTCGAAATTTGCAGGGTGTTCAAAGTGTTAAGGTCTCTCTCGCGAAGCGATACACTAAGATTTGTGAGTTCAAGTAAGCGGATGAATTCGTGTGTTCTCGCGGCTTTTGCTGTCGTCGTTATCTTATCTTCGTGTTCTGCTGAATCCTCAACGAATGCTGCTGGAAAGACATCGAAGGAGCGAAAGGCCGCACCTGAATTCACGCTGACCGACGCGAATGGCAGCTCGGTCAAGCTTTCCGATTACCGCGGGAAGGTGGTCCTCCTTAATTTCTGGGCAACCTGGTGCGGACCATGTACATTAGAGATCCCGTGGTTTATCGACTTTGAGCAAGAGTTCAAATCGAGAGGTTTCGAGGTGGTTGGAATTTCGATGGATGACGATGGGTGGGCTGCCATCAAGCCGTACGTTGCGGAACACAAGATGAACTACCGAGTGCTGTTAGGCAACGATTCCGTCAGCCAGCTTTACGGTGGCGTAGAGGCCTTGCCGACGACCTTCATTATCGATCGTGATGGGAAAATCGCTTCTGTGCATGTCGGCCTTGCTGGAAAGGATGAATATTCTAATGAGATTCAGAGCCTACTTGGTCAAAAGCAAGTGGGCCTTTCTCGTGGCAGTATCTACTCTTGGCCTGCCGCTCTGTTTGTTAGCCCAGCAAAATAAACTCAGCGTTAGGCCACCCGAGCAAATCACCGCCAAACGGGGCGCCACTTTTGTCGAGACACTCAAAGTCGTCGTGCAGCCCGGCTTTCACGTGAACAGCGACAAACCCAAAGACGAGTTCGTTATTCCTTTGAAGGTTACGTGGAATGACGGTCCGTTGGAGCCTAAATCCACGAGTTATCCGAAGCCGGAAGAAATCCAGGTTGGCGGCGAGAAGCTGACCGTATTTACCGGCACCTTCAACGTTCAAACTGATTTCAAAGTCCCGGAGCATTCACAAGCTGGAACGGCAACAATGACAGGTAAGCTTCGCTATCAGGCGTGCAATGACCAGATGTGCTTCCGGCCGGCAACCGTGGACGTTCGGCTGCCAGTAGTCATCGAGTAAGACTGAGCCTGACCCGTGCGGCGGCTCCTCATTCGCCCGGGTGCCATTGGCGATTGCATCCTTTCGCTGCCGGCTCTCCAACACCTGGGGGCCGACTTCACTGAGATCTGGATTCCCAGCGCTGTTGTCCCGCTCATTCGATTTGCCGATGCAGTGCGCCCGCTCGCTTCGACTGGAATCGATCTGGTTGGGGTTGGCGATTTGACCATGTCTCCGCGATTGAAAAGCAGGCTTCAGAGCTTCGACTCAATTAATAGCTGGTACGGAACCAACCGGCCGGAGTTCCGCAATGTATTAGAAAGTCTCGGAGTCGAGTGCCATTTTTATCCAGCTCTACCGGCCAAAAACACTTCGGAACATGTTACAGACTTTTTCACGCAGCAGGTTGGAGCGCCCGAGGGCCTGGTTCCACACATTGCCGTCGAGCGGTCGGCACCTCGAGATGCCATCGTGATTCATCCGTTTTCTGGCAGCTCGCTTAAAAATTGGCCGCTAAATTCGTATCGTGAACTGGCTGCTCAACTGCGCCTTCCAATCGAATGGACGGCCGGTCCTGAACAAGAATTATCGGAGGCAATCCGATTCACGAGTCTCGCCGAGCTTGGCAGTTGGATCCGGGGGGCGACCCTGTACATCGGCAACGATTCGGGTATTACTCACCTGGCCGCAGCTGTCGGAGTTCCCACGCTGGCTTTGTTTGGATCCTCGTCACCGCCCAACTGGGCCCCCCGTGGCGATAACGTTACAGTCCTCCACTCGACATCGCTTGAAACGTTGGATGTCCAGACCGTACTCAGGGCTATTAATCGGCTGCTTGACTCGCTTTAGTTTGTGGTCTCCAGCGCACAATTGGCCTCCGGGCTGCTGTTACTTCGTCAACGCGCCGGGTACGTGTCGAATGCGGAGCGCTAAGCACAACCTCCGGATTCTCCTCCGCTTCCTTCGCGATCGAGATCATTGCATCCGCGAATAAATCCAGCTCCAGTTTGCTTTCAGTTTCGGTCGGCTCTATCATGAGCGCACCTCTCACGATTAACGGGAAACTGACCGTGTATGGATGGAAACCATAATCAATGAGGCGCTTGGCGATATCGCCGGTCCGCACACCCTTTTTTGCCTGACGATCGTCGCTGAAGACACATTCATGCATACTCGGGGCTCGGTAGGCCAGATCGTAGTACGGCTCAAGCAGCGCTCTAATATAGTTCGCATTCAGCAACGCATCGAGAGTCGCTTGCCGCAGTCCATTCCCGCCATGCGCCATGATGTAGGCGAGCGCCCGCACGAGGACGCCGAAATTCCCGTAATAGGCGCGCACCCGGCCGATGGAGTCCTGCAGATCGTAGTTCCATTTCCATCGATCATCCTCGTGTTTTAATCGTGGCAAAGGCAGAAAAGGAGTCAGCACGTCTCGAACGGCCACGGCTCCTGATCCCGGTCCGCCGCCGCCATGAGGCGTCGAAAAAGTCTTGTGCAGGTTCAGGTGCATCACGTCTATGCCAAGCTCACCTGGACGTACGATCCCGACGAGCGCATTCATGTTCGCGCCGTCCATATAAACGAGCGCGCCTTTATCGTGCATAATGGCGCATATCTTGCGAATGTTCTCTTCGAACACGCCGACCGTATTGGGGTTTGTGATCATCAACCCCGCAACATCTTCGGTTGTGGCGCGCTCCAAGACTTCCAGATCCACCATGCCGCGATCGTTTGACTTGATATTCGCAACCGAATAGCCAACCATCATGGCCGTCGCGGGATTCGTACCATGTGCGGAATCAGGAACCAGAATCTTCTTGCGTGGATTGCCGCGCGTTTCTAATAGCGCGCGAATCATCAAAATGCCGGTGAATTCCCCGTGCGCCCCAGCGGCGGGCTGTAAGGTGACCGCATCCATACCCGTAATTTCAGCCAAAGCTTGTTCAAGCGCCGCGATCACTTCCATGCAGCCTTGCGATAAGTCCTCCGCTTGATAAGGATGCGCCCATGCCAAACCCTCGGTCCGCGCGACCAGCTCGTTAACTCGCGGGTTGTACTTCATAGTGCAGGAGCCGAGCGGATATAGACCCAAATCAATTGAGTAATTCCAGGTCGAAAGGCGCGTGAAATGGCGGATAGCCTCAATTTCACTGACTTCAGGGAACCCGTCAATCTCGGAACGAACGTTCTCTGGGCCAAGCACTTCACCGGAATTTACAGCCGGCACATCGAGCTCGGGAAGCTGATAGCCGCGTTTTCCAGGAGAGCTCAGCTCGAACAGCAGCGGCTCATTCTGGACTATATGGTTGGAGACCTTCTTGATCATCTGCGCGTGTTCCCGTCTAATGGCTCGTGAACGTCTCCGCAACAATATCCATGTCCTGCCGTTTGCTCATCTCCGTAGCGCATAGTAAGATGCAATTTTCCAGCTCAGGATAGAAACGCCCCAATGACAATCCGCCGATGATCTTCCGCCCCGCCAATACCTCATTTATCTGCTCTGGCGATCTCCCATTTGTTCGTGCGACGAACTCGTTGAAGAACGGCGACTCAAACCGAAGTGGCAGTTTGCTCGCCAGATAATGCGCCTTCGCTAAATTTTGCTCTGCCAGCTCGCGCAGGCCCTTTTTTCCATAAACCGTCATGAACACCGTAGCCATTAAGGCAAGCAGCGCTTGATTCGTACAGATATTCGAGGTCGCCTTTTCCCGGCGAATGTGCTGCTCGCGTGTGGCGAGCGTTAAACAAAATGCGCGTCGTCCATCGGCATCGTTCGTTTCGCCCACCAGTCGCCCCGGCAGCTGACGGATGTACTTCTCGCGCGTCGCAATAATGCCTGCGTACGGTCCCCCATAGCTAGGCGAAATCGCAAAACTCTGCAGCTCTCCTACCACAATGTCAGCCTGCTTCGGCGGTTCAATAAGCCCCAGCGCAACAGCTTCGGTAAAAACGACGACCAACAGCGTGCCGTTTGAAGAAACGATGCGCGAAATTTCTTCAACCTGTTCCAAGATCCCGAAGAAATTCGGGGTCTGTATGATGAGAGCAGCAACGTCGCCTTCGAGATTTCTCTTCACATCATCAAGATCCAGGAGACCGTCCTTCGCGTAGCCCAACTCAGCAACTGGAATGCCCTGGTGTCTGGTATAGGTTTGCAGAACTTCCCGATACTCGGGATGCACAGTTCGGGCGACCAGCACTTTATCGCGGCGGGTTACACGAACCGCCATCATTGCGGCTTCCGGCACCGCGGACGACCCGTCATACATCGAAGCATTTGCGACTTCCATGCCGGTCAGCTGGCACACCATGCTTTGAAACTCGAAGATGGTTGTGAGTGTGCCCTGCGAGATTTCTGCCTGATACGGCGTATATGAGGTAAGAAACTCACCGCGCGAAACAACAGTATCAACTAATACCGGACGGTAATGGTTGTAGACACCTGCGCCAAGAAAGCTAGGATACCCGTTGGCATTTGCCGCCGCGCGCTGCTTGAAGTAGTCGATGATCTCGTACTCGCTCTTGCCGTCCTCAATGGCCAACCGGTTGTCAAAACGCACGTCGGCGGGTAAGTACGAGATCAAGTCCTCTTGGGACGTCAATCCAATGGCACTGAGCATCTCTCGACGCTCGGAGTCTGACTTCGGTAAATATCGCAACTACGCTTCCTGCATTTTCGATGGTGGCGACGCGTGAGATCTATTCGGCGCTGATATATTTTTGATAATCTGCAGCTGACAAGAGTTCATTGATTTCGCCAGGAGTTGACAACTTCACCTTAAGCAGCCAAGCTTCCCCATGCGGATCTTCATTCAATTTTTCAGGATTCGTCGACAGCGATTCGTTCACCGCGGCAACATCGCCGGACACGGGAGAATAAATATCGGAAACAGCCTTCACTGATTCCACTGAACCAAAGGTTTCGCCTTTAGCTACCTTGGAGCCCGGCTTCGGCAATTCGACAAATACAATATCGCCCAGCTCACTCTGTGCATGATCCGTGATTCCTACTGTCCCTATCTCACCTTCAACATGCACCCATTCATGTTCTTTCGTGTACTTATATGTATCCTGATAGCTCATGCTCTTGCTCGCTTGTAGAACGGAGTCGGAACAGTTACGGCTTCGATCGGCGAATTGCGGATGAGAACTTGGATCATCAAACCGGGTGTCGCTTTGTCCGTGGGCAGATAGCACAGCCCGATATTCTTGTTCAGCGAAGGAGCCGGTCCCCCGCTCGTTACCCACCCTGCTGGTTCGCCCTCAATCCAAACCTCGTAACCGTCGCGGCCGATTCCCCGCCCTCGCATTTCGAAGCCCATCAGTTTGCGCGTAATCCCCTGTTGCACCACTTTTTCAAGTGCTGAGCGCGCAATGAAGTCGCCTTTGTCCATTTTGACAATCCACCCCAAATCCGCCTCAAAGGGATTGATGGAAGCAGTGAGCTCGTGCCCATACAGCGCCATTTTGGCTTCGAGACGCAGTGTGTTCCGCGCGCCCAAACCGCAAGGCTTAATGCCAAACTCTTGGCCCGCTTTCAGGATCTCGTTCCATACTTTCCTTGCCGCATCGGGCGCAATATAAATTTCAAATCCGTCTTCACCCGTATAGCCCGTGCGTGCAATACGTGCCGGAACGCCCGCCACAATGCCATCCGCGAACCAATAGTATTTGATCTGACTCAGGCTTGTGTCTGTCAACCTCTGAAGAGTTGGGAGCGCGTTCGGCCCCTGAATCGCTAGCTGCGCGTAACGGTCGCTGGTGAATTCCACCTCGGCTTCGAAGTGATTGTGAGAACGGATATGCTCAAAATCCTTCTCTTGGTTCGAGGCGTTGACACATAAGAAAAAATGATCATCCGAAATCTTGTGGACCAAAATATCGTCGACAAACCCGCCATGCTCGTACAGCAATGCCGAGTAATGCGCTTGCCCGAACTTTAGTCTCGCGGCGTTATTCGTGGAAACGTAGTCGAGAAGCTGCGTCGCCTGGCGCCCTTGAATCTCAATCTCGCCCATGTGACTGACATCGAAGATGCCAACGGCGTTCCGCACTGCATTGTGTTCTTCCAAAATGCTCGAGTATTGGACCGGCATGTTCCAGCCGCCGAAATCGACCATCTTGGCATTGCACGAGGAATGAACTCCGAAGAGCGGGGTTCTCTTCAGGTCGGCGGCGCTAGTCATTCAGGCAAGAAACCTCAGCGTAACATGACGCCGAGATTCGCTAGGCAGGCACGTCAGGCGGTGCTTCGGAGGCACCATATTCTTTCAATTTGTTGAACAAAGTCTTCAGGCTAATTCCTAAAATTTCAGCCGCTCGTGTCTTGTTATTTTTCGTGTGCTGCAGAGTGACTTGAATCAAAGCTTTTTCAGCATCGCTGACGGTTGTGCCTACAGACAGGTGAACAGTGTCGGGTTCAAAGACCTGGGCTGGTGGACGCGATCCAACCGAAACGCCGAAATCATACGACAGATGAGCCATCTGGATAGCGCCTTCGCCCGCCATAATCACTGCACGTTCCAAAACGTTGCGCAACTCCCGAACGTTACCCGGCCATGAATGTTTCTTAAACGCCTCCATTACCTCCGGGGTCATGTGGGTAATGTTGCAGGAATGCTTTCGGTTCAGGTGAGTCATCAGAGTCTCACAGAGAACGGGAAGATCGCTCATGCGCTGCCGCAATGCTGGCAGCGAAATCCGAAAAACATTTAGCCGGTAGTAAAGGTCCTCACGAAGATCACCCTTTTTGAGTGCCTCCTCAACGTTCCGATTTGTCGAAGCAACCACGCGCACATCGACCGAGATCTCGCCCTTACTGCCGAGTCTCCGCACACGGGAATCCTCAAGCACGCGCAGAAGCTTCGCCTGGGTGCCCGAAGGCATCTCAGCCAATTCATCCAACAGTAGCGTCCCATGCTGCGCCAATTCAAAACAGCCCGCCCGCCTCTCCAGCGCTCCCGTGAAGGCGCCTTTTTCATGGCCGAACAGTTCGCTTTCCATTAGCGTTTCGGGCATTGCCGCACAATTGATAGCTACGAACGGACTCCCACGCCGATTACTCAACTGATGAATCGCACGCGCAACTAGCTCTTTACCGGTACCGCTCTCGCCCTCGACCAGAACGGCCGCCTTGCTGGGTGCGACCTGGCGGATGACGGAAAAAACCTGCTGCATCTCTTGTGATGTGCCGACCATGTCCACCAGCACACCCGTGTAAGATAATTGCCGCTGCAGTCTCTCAGTTTCTTCCGCTAACTGGCTCTGCGATGCCGCCCGCTCCAGTAACACACGTAGCGCAGCGGGCTGAATCGGCTTTTCGAGAAACCAGAACGCGCCAAGATCGTGTATGGTCTGAATTGCGGTTTCGATGTTTCCAAAAGCCGTTAGAACTATGGCTGGCGGCATGTTGCCATCGCTCGCCAAACGCTTCATTAACTCGAACCCGTCCATACGCGGCATCATGAGATCGGTGACTATGACGTTTGCGGGAAAGCTAGTAAGTTTGTCGAGCGCCTCCTGCCCATCTGAAGCGGTTTCGACCGTGAATCCCCAGGCGGAAATCATGGCTGCAAGGGGCGTGCGCTGCGACTCTTCGTCATCCACAATTAGGACGTTTATGGACGGGCGTGTGGCTTGGTTTCCCACGGTCTTTCAGTGTAGCCGATCAAAAGTCATTCTCATGCTTGGGTTACATTAGCTTAGCGAGCGCAACTTCTTGCCACCACACAAATCGCCGGCTCGTTCTGCAAGCCGCAACGGAAATCAAGGTCACGATCTCCGCGACGACGATGCTGATGTAATGCCCATCCCGGGCGATTGGCCCCGCATTTACACGGCGGTGCTCTGTTACCTTTTCATCCTGATCGCCGGGCTGTACGTTGTGTCTCGGCTCTTCACTTATTAGGAGCTGTTTACGCGAATCCTCGAAGTGATCGTCACTTCGCTTCACGAAGCGATTGAAGCAGAACTCGGCGGTGCAGATCGCCTCGAGTTAGTATGTTTGCTCGAGAGGGGCGGGTTCACTCCTCCCTTGGCGCTCGTTCGACAGGTGGTTGAAAGAGTGTCGATTCCCGTTCGGGTCATGCTTCGGGAAAATGCTTCGATGTCAATTGAAGATCCAGCGGAGCTCAGCACCCTCCAATGTCGCGCCAGAACTCTCGCTGACCTGCCGATCGACGGCTTAGTATTGGGCTTTATCAAAGATGGCGCTCTGGATCTGACTGCAACAAAAGAGTTGCTATCTGAGGTTCCGAAGTGCCGCGCGACGTTTCACCGTGCGTTCGACCACTTGCGTGATCCGCTGCAAGCGTTGCATGAACTGAAGCTGCTTCCGCAGATTGACCGGATTTTGACAAACGGTGGAGAAGGGTCTTGGATGGAACGGAAGACGCGACTTCTCGAATGGCACCGCGCCGCTGCACCACAAATCAAAATTATCGTTGCGGCTGGCCTGTGTGCGGCTAATCTCGCCGCAACGAGCGAGAACTGCCGTGGGATTGAGGTTCACGTCGGACGAGCGGCGCGCATTCCGCGCGTCGTATCCGGAACAGTCAGCCGCAGCCAAGTAGCCTCGCTCAAGAGGCTCCTGGGATGAGAGCGCTCGATTGGGTAGTGCTCTTCGCGTGGCTGACGTTCCTGGTGTCGTACGGCGTCTATCGAGGTCGTGGGAGCGATAGCGTCAACAAATATCTGCTTGCGGGAAAAACAATGCCGTGGTACGCCATGGGCCTTTCCATCTTGGCCACGCAGGCCAGCGCTATTACATTTATTTCGACGACGGGACAGGGCTATGTAGACGGTCTGCGATTCGTGCAATTCTATTTCGGGTTGCCAATTGCCATGGTTATCCTATCGGCGACAGCAGTTCCGATTTTCCATCGCGCCAACGTCTATACTGCCTACGAATATCTCGAGCGGCGTTTCGACGGAAAAACCCGCACTCTCGTCAGCTTCGTATTCCTCATCCAGCGTGGTCTTGCGGCTGGTATCGGTTTGTATGCGCCTGCCGTGGCACTCTCCGTAGTCCTAGGTTGGTCCGATCGGCTCACGACCGCTCTCATTGGCGCTCTGGTAATTACCTACACGGCGACCGGTGGCATCAAGGCGCTGACTTGGGCCGACGTGCAGCAGATGAGCATGATCTTTATAGCTCTGATCACGAGCTTTATAGTTGTTGTACACGCCTTGCCCTCGGGGGTGTCTTTCATGGACGCTCTACGCTTGGCTGGGGCGGCAGGCCGGTTGGATGCCGTTGATCTGAGCCTCAATTTCAGCAACCGATACAACGTTTGGAGTGGGTTGATTGGCGGCGGTTTTCTCGCGCTCGCCTATTTTGGATGCGACCAAAGCCAAGTGCAGCGCTATCTAACTGGCAAGTCCATTGCACAGAGCCGGCTCAGTCTGATCTTCACCGCGATTGTCAAAATTCCCATGCAGGTTTTTATTCTCTTCATTGGAGCCATGGTGTTCGTGTTATCTCTTTTCGTACCTTCGCCGGCGATCTTCCAGCCGCTCGAAGCCGCGCGAGTCACGAAGAGCTCATCCTGGAAGCCAATCGAAGCGAACTACCAGCATGCGTTTGAGCAGCGCCGCAAGGCAGCATACGATCTGACCAGCACAATCCAGAATCGGGGGCCCGAAGCGAACCTGGCGTTATCGCATTTCCGCGAAGCACAAAGCGCGTTCACCCGCACCCGAGAGCGAGCTCTTCAAATGGTCGAACGGGAACATGGCGGAGAGAAATTCGATGACACAAACTACATCTTTCTTTCGTTTGTGACTTCTTATTTGCCGTTGGGGCTGGTCGGGTTGGTCATTGGCGTAATATTTTCAGCATCCATGGGCTCCACCTCTGGCGAGATAAATTCGCTGGCTACCGTGTCGGTGATTGATATTTACCGCCGCTACGTAGTTCGCTCAGGTAGCGATCGCCACTATCTGATCGCATCACGCTGCCTAACCGTATTCTGGGGTATTTACGCCATGTCGTTTGCCGCGTTCGGCGCACGCGGATTCGGAGCGCTTATCGTGCGCGTCAACATAGTCGGATCTTTGTTCTATGGAGGCCTGCTTGGCGTATTCGTACTCGCTTTCGTTTTTAAGCGAGTTCAGGGAACGGCAGCCTTTTGCGGAGTCTTAGCTGGCGAAGCCGCAATCTTCGCGACAGCATCGTTCACCCAAATTTCGTTTCTTTGGTACAACGTGATCGGCTGCGCGGTCGTGGTGGGGGTTGGTCTGTCGCTATCCAAATTCCAGCGTGTTCCCGCGCGCGGCGCCTGATGCGATCCGCTCACACCTGCAAGGTCGCGATATCGACGGTTGACTGCGTGCCTTCTATGACCACGATCCCGCTCTCCGTCACGTAGTGCTTCTTACGATCCGCCTCAAGATCATAGCCGATCTGCGCTCCCTCCGGGATTTTTACATTTTTATCGAGAATGGCCCGGCGAACCTTCGCGTAGCGAGCGATGTCACAGTTATCGAAGAGCACCGAATCTTCGACAATCGCCCCTGTGTGGACCCGAACGCTCCGGCCTAGTACAGAACCTCTCACAAGCCCGCCTGAAATAATTGAGCTTCCGGCAATAATCGAGTCGATCGAGGTGCCACGCCGGCTCTCTTCATCAAATACAAACTTTGCGGGAGCATCAAAATAGCTGGCCGTACGCAAAGGCCACTGCCGGTTATACAGGTTCAGCTCCGGCGAAACGGCGCGTAGATCCATACTCGCTTCGTAATAGGCATCCAAGGTTCCGACGTCACGCCAATAATGCGGCGAGCCAATCGGATCTCCCGGAATCACGTTTGTTTGAAAATCGTAAGCGTACATGTCCGCACGGCCAATAAGCGATGGCAGAATGTCCTTTCCAAAATCGTGAGAGCTGCGATCATTTTTCGCATCTGCGTACAATTCGCGGAGCAGCAGGTCGGTCGAGAAGACATAGTTACCCATAGAAGCGTAGACACGTGTTGGATCCTCGGGCATGGTCGGCGCATCGGCTTTTTTTTCGTGGAATCCGATGATATTGCCCTCGGGCGTGGTTTCGATGACCCCGAACTCTGACGCCAGTTCCTTCTCGACCGGAATCGCTGCAACCGTCACGCCGGCCCTTTTTTCGACGTGGAATTCGATCATCTGGCGGATATTCATGCGGTAAATGTGGTCCGCACCAAAAATCGCTACAACGTGTGGGTCGGTCTGCTCCATGAGATTCACGTTTTGTGTGATCGCATCAGCAGTCCCGCGGTACCAGTCCTCTTGCGGCGAGCGCATCTGTGCTGGAACCGGAATAATGAAGTTGTTTCTCAGCAGCCCGCTCACCTCCCAGCCCTCGCGGAGGTGCTGCAGCAGCGACTGGCTTTTGAACTGAGTCAGAACATAGATGGAATAGATGCCAGAGTTGATAAGGTTACTAAGCACGAAATCCACGATGCGGTATCGACCCCCAAACGGCACAGCCGGTTTTGCCCGTTCCTTAGTCAGGGGATAAAGGCGCGTTCCCTTCCCGCCCGCGAGCACAAACGCGAGAACACGAAGCTGCATCCTTCACAAACCTCCGCCGATTAGCATACTTGAATAGAGTTTAGGACCTTGCGATTTGCGAATGTAAGGGTCCATCACGTGTTGCAATTTGGCGCGCTCAGCTGTTTACTGCCAATTGAGCGCCAACTGAACAAATGAGCGCACGGCGACTCCCGTCGGTCCCTTCGAGAGCCATGCCTTGCCATCATCTAACCAAGCCGTCGAAGCGATGTCGAGGTGCACCCACGGCGTGGGATCTGCAAATTCGCGCAGAAACCACGCGGCCGTGATAGAGCCTCCGTAACGGCCTCCGATGTTCGGCAAATCGGCGTAAGCGGATTTTAAGTAATCTTTGTATTCTTCATCCATTGGCAGCTGCCACGTCTTTTCGCCGGCTAGGCGAGACGCGGCAAGCAGACGATCTAGAAATGCTTGGTCATTTGTGAACGCGCCGACGTTGTAGTGGCCCAAAGCGATTCCAATCGCTCCCGTGAGCGTTGCCGCGTCGACAATATGGGTTGCGCCATTGCGATTGGCATATGTGATCGCGTCCGCGAGTATCAATCGCCCTTCCGCGTCCGTGTTTAGCACCTCGATGGTCTTACCGGAGAGTGCCTTAACGATATCGCCAGGCCGTTGCGCATTTCCGTTCACCATGTTCTCCACCGTTGGAACATAGGCGGTCACGGGGACCGAAGGCTTAAGGCGAGCGATGGCTCTCATCGCGCCGATCACGGCACCGGCTCCAGCCATGTCGTATTTCATCTTCTCCATGCCTTCACATGGTTTGATTGAGATGCCACCGGTGTCGAATGTCACACCCTTGCCTACGAGCGCCAGATGATCGTTTCCCGCGCCCGCCGCTGGACGGTATTTCATAACAACCAAAAACGGGGGATTCGTGCTGCCTTGTGCCACGCCCAGCAGCGCGCCCATTCCAAGCTTCGCCATCTCGTTCTGATCTAAGACTTCGCAGGCCAGTTCGCATTCACTTGCCATCTGCTTGGCCGCTTGCGCTAAAACAGCTGGGGTAAGCTTATTCGCCGGTTCGTTCACCAGATCTCGCGCCAAATTCTGAGACTCGGCAATGATCTCGCCGCGCCGCAGTGCCTCATTCAGGTCGCTGGCATTCCCGCTTGGTACCGCGACGGTGAAAGAGTCGATCTGTTTTTCCTTCATTTTGGGATCCGATTTGTATTTGTCCGGCTCCCAGACACCCAAAATCGCGCCCTCCGTGGCTGCCGTTACATATTCAGCGAGACGCGTATCTGGAATAGCTAACTCGGACAAAGCCAGTGCGATGCTGCGCACACCCTTGCATTTGAGCGCGCGGACGAGCGCCCCACCGATGTTCCTCGCTTCGACAGTCGAGAATTTTTCACGTGCTCCTCCGCCGATAACCATCAGGCGCTTCGCTCGAGTAGCTTGCGGCCGATGCAGCAGAGCTGTCTCGTAAAGCTTGCCCGCAAATTCGCCCGAAGCTCGTAAATCCGCGAGCCAGCCAGATTGCTCCGCGATTTCCGGATCAGGAATCGATTCGGCATTCATCCGGTTGTCCTGTTGCTTCGTATCTTTAGCTTCGAAGCAAATTACCGCCAACGCGTCCGCAGCCAGTTTGTCTAAAGGTGACGTTTCTATCTGAACTTGCATAAGGGAAACACTCTGTGCTCATGTAACTAGGTCATTGGCGTGCACGTCTTGCCATAGCGGCCTTCGCCTCGGCCTGCATTTCTTTGGCTTTCGTAGCCTCGCGTTTGTCGTGGAACTTTTTGCCTTTCGCTACGGCGATCTCAATCTTGATTCGCCCGCTCTTGAGATAAATCTTGGTTGGAATCAAGGTCAGACCCTTCTCTCGGGTCTCCATTTGCAATTTGTCAATCTCCGAGCGGTGCAACAGCAGCTTCCGCTTTCGGACCGGCGCGTGGTTCATGATGTTGCCATGCGAATACTCGCTGATATGTGCATTCATCAGCCACGCTTCATCTTCGCTCACCTCAGCGTAGCTTTCCTTCAATTGAACTTTTCCATTTTTGGCGGCTTTTACTTCCGTTCCGGTCAGCACCATGCCGGCTTCGTATCGATCCAGCAGATGATAATTGTGGCCGGCCGAGCGGTTCTCGCTCAAAATCTTGAATTCGCTGCGCTCAGCCACTGCGTTCAAGCCGTCTGCTCTTCTAATATGCGGGCTCGCATTGTGGAACCTGCACGGGACGCCGGGCGGCGACGTCTTCCATTCGAAGGAGAGGAATATACGCTCCCGAAGACAGTGTTTCTGAGAGTTGCTGGGCCGTCCATCGAAGTGTTATGCGCAAGGCCAGGAGGCATTTGCCACTACTAGCGTACAGGGCGGGTGGCGAGGGTCGTTCGCGCTCTGGTACTTTAACATAAGCTTGGATGCGTCTAAGGTGAACGTTTCGAACCGATTACGGTATTTTGCTGCGCTGATTTGCGTGGCCGCGCTCGTCATCCCCTCGGCCGACAGCCGCACCAAAAAGGGTGACAAACTTCTGAGACAAGGCGAGAAGGCGGAGGAGCAGAAGCAGTACGATGCGGCGCTCAACTATTACGATCAGGCCGTAGCTGCGGACCCTAGGGACCCCGCCTATCTGCTGGCCGAGCAACGCGTGCGCGTCAAGGCGGCGCAAAGCCACGTAGCTGAAGGAAAGAAGCTGCAGGGGCAACAAAAGCTCGAAGAGGCGCTTGTCGAATTTCAAAAGGCCTTCTTGGCTGATCCGTCTTCCCAGATCGCACTCCAACAAATTCGCGAGACAACAGTCATGATCAAGGAGCGCACGAAACTCCCAGCCGGGACACCCATCCTGACGCCGGCCGAGAGAGCCCGCCAAGAGGTTGAGAGACGCATCAACTCACTGGAAGGGCCCCCCACGCTTCGGCCCATCACTGATCAAATCACCAGCCTCAAGATGAACAACCAGCCCGCTCGGGTGCTTTACGAAACTGTAAGCAAGCTGGCCGGAATAAATGTTCTGTTCGACCCCATGGGCTTTGAAACCTTGGCGGGGAAGAATTTCAATCTGGAGCTCAATAACGTGACTCTGGAAGAGGCGTTAAATTACGTCGCTCTCGTTACTCATACATTCTGGAAAGCGATCAGCCGGAATGCGATTTTCGTCACGCAGGAAAGTGAGCAGAAACGCCTGGAATACCAGGACGAGGTGGTGAAAGTCTTTTACATTCAAAACGCCTCCACGCCCAATGAGTTCAACGAAATCTATAATGGTGTCCGTACCGGGGCCAAGCTAACGACAGGTCTATTCCAAGTCGCAAGCCAGAATGCAATTGTGGCCCGCGGCAGCATAGACACGATTTCTCTTGTCGAAAAGCTGGTTCACGATCTCGATAAGCCGAAAGCGGAGCTCGTGCTGGATGTGATTGTGATGGAGGTCGATAAACAAAAAAGCACCACCATCGGGGCAGCTCTGGCCGGACAAACCGGAGGACTGAATGTTCCTATCCAGTTCACGCCTCGCAATCCTGTTCTCTTTGGCGGCACCACGGGAACTACCGGCACTACGGGTACCACGGGAACCACGGGTACCACCGGCACGACAGGCACCACCGGCACGACAGGCACCACCGGCACGACGGGCACCACCGGCACGACGGGTACCACGGGCACAACCGGCTTGACTACCGGTGAAACCACTGGCACAACGACGGGCACACCGCAGTCTTACATCTCCCTATCGAGGGTGGGACATCTCTCCACTAACGATTACTCGATCAGCTTGCCGGGTGCCCTGATTCAAGCGCTGTTATCAGACGCATCTACACGCGTCATGCAACGACCGCAGATTCGCGTTACGGACGGCGGCAAAGCGTCGCTCAAGATTGGCAGCAAAATTCCGTATGTCTCCGGTTCTCTCAATTCGGCTGTTGCTACACCGGGAGCCATTCCTTACGCGACCACGCAATTCCAGGAAGTCGATGTGGGTGTCAACGTCGATCTGGAGCCTAAGGTGAATGGGCCCGAGGACGTCAGCATGCATATTCGAGTCGAGATTTCAAATGTCACGAGCACCGAGACCATTGCCGGCGTTGAACAGCCAATCATTGGGCAGCGTGTGAACGAGGCTAACATCCGAATGAAGGACGGCGAAGTCAGTGTACTGGGCGGTCTTTCTCTGATCAACGATCAGAATTCACTGTCAGGAATCCCGGGCATTACTAACATCCCCGTGCTCGGATATCTGTTCGGAACGAAAACCAAGAAGCACGAAAACGATGACATCCTGATCGCGTTGATCCCCCATATTGTGCGCGCACCTGATCTGAGCGTTATTGGTCAAGGCGGTGTTGCAGCGGGTACTGAGCGGGTGATAAGGGTCACGCGGAGTCCGGAAAACAGATCGACGGGATCAACCAGTGCGCCGGCAAATCCATCCAGTTCGGGTCCGCCCACAGCAGCCCCGCCGCTGACCCCTAACGCCGGGTCGGAAGCATCGCCGGTCCCAAGGCAGTCTCCCGCTAACACTCCGCCGAGGCAGCCCAATCGCTGAGGTAAGTGAGATGTTGCGCAGTAACAAGTTTCCCAGCTTGCAAAGGCGGCGTAAAGGTCAGGCTGGATTGACACTTGTCGAGTTGATCGTCGCCTTCACGATTTTGTTGATCCTCAGCTCCATGGCGGTCCCCATGACGCGTTATCAGATACGGCGTGCACGCGAAAGGGAACTTCGCAATAATCTTGTCGAGATGCGCACCGCGATCGATCGCTACAAAGATCTCTGTGATGAGGGCAAAATTCAATCGACCGGTAACGATACGTACTGCTATCCGCCGACGCTCGAGATTCTCGTGGACGGCGTACAAATGAACAACAAAATCAGTGGTCTTGGACAGAGCTCTAAAATGCATTTTCTGCGGCGTATTCGCAAAGACCCCATGAGTGGCGACACCGATTGGGGAAAGCGGAGCATGCAGGATGAACCGACCTCTAGTTCTTGGGGCGGGCAAAATGTTTTTGACGTGTTTTCAAAGACGTCGGACAAGGCAAGCGACGGAACGCCGTATTCAGAATGGTAATGAGCGCCCTCAATAGCGAAACGATGATGAAGCCAAGGGCACGGTGGCAGCGGGGCTTCACGCTCATCGAATTGATGGTTGTGATGGCGATCATCTCGGTCCTGCTTGCTATTGCACTGCCCATTTATCAGAAGTCCATCGTGCGTGCGAAAGAAAGCGTCCTTCGTAACAATCTCTTCACCCTGCGCTCGATGATCGACGAGTACACCATTGATAAACAAAAGGCACCCGAGACTCTGCAGGACCTCGTCTCGCAAGGTTACTTGAGACAGGTCCCGCAGGATCCCCTCACCGGCTCCGATCAAACCTGGAAGCTCATTATGGAAGACACGCCGATCGGAGGAAGCAATAACCCGCCGGGGATCTTCGACGTGCGAAGCGGTTCAGATAAAACGGGCCTTGACGGAACTCCATACGCCGACTGGTGACCTCACTGGTCGGACTTGTATTATTTTGCCCTGTTAAACTGAATTGCGTCAGTAACCTCCTTCTCCTGCTCCCCGATCGTCTAATGGTAGGACAGCGGCCTTTGGAGCCGTGAATCGTGGTTCGAATCCATGTCGGGGAGCCAAGTCCATCTCTGCGAGAGACCGCTTGTGGGTGCAAATCACTTGCAATCGTAGAACTTACATCACAATTCGAGTGTTGCCCGGCTTAACAGGTAATTTCACAGCTCGCAGCGTGGCTCTCTCAGCCTGGTCAAGTTTGCCGATCTGGTCGCGGGCGACCTTAAGAGGCACGATTCTCTCGCCTGTGGCTAAACTTTTGCATTCCCGCTAGCATAGTCGCACCGCCCGAGTCGTTTGGAATAGTAAGGCTTTCGATTTGCACTGCTGAATAGCGTTGCGCTGGCCGGTGGGTCGGCTCAATCAACATGGATAGGAGGTAACTTGACGGAAAGAGAGGCTATGATCAATTCTCTAGAAAACGACGACGAAGAGGAAGAGGAAGATCGCTTGAACGAAGATGACGACGAAGAAGAACTCAAACGGGAGGAAGA
>JBPCJX010000091.1:0-17152 GCA_051004875.1 Bryobacteraceae bacterium | reverse complement strand
AGTTCTGCTTCAGACATAGGACGGTTCACGGCCTGCCTTTCGACCTTGGCATGCTCCTCGTGTAGAACCACTTGTTCTTCAACGGGTGTTTCCACCATACGGCTGAACACTCGCACACCGCCCCGCTCGACTCTGCGCTTGCCGACAACGAGTTGCTCTTCGATTACCGGAATCACGCCTTCTCCGGCCACGGCAGCTGCACCTTTTGCGTTGGTGTTTACTTCTCGCTCGTCGATCTGATCCGCGTGATAATGCTCGAAGATTCTTTCTGCTTCGTCGATGAAGGTGTCATCAGCGCGAACGACGATGACCACGCCGCCAGTCTTCAAACCATCAGCCAAGACCTGCAGGTCCTGTGCCGGTAACTTGAGCCCCTGAAGAGTGGCGAGGGATTGTTCTGGGACAGAGCTCCCGCTTTGACTTAGAACTTGGATCGACTGTTTCGGGACTCCGGCAGTCTCTCAATCCTGCAATGCTTTCGTTGCGTGCTCGCCTGTGTGAAACAGGCTGACGAGAGTTGTTCGGTTCATATCTGGCATATTGCTCCTAAATCTCACACACGTTAGACAACCTTCTTGTGATTTTGCTACGTTAAACTCGCCCACCTGCATTCAGGTAACCAGGGCGCGGAAAAACACTTCTGAAGTTTACGATCTGAACGTCGCTCCCGACGCCCGTTCCAGCAAAGGGAAGTAAAAGCTCCAACAAAGAGTCCGAGCCGTCTTCCCATCCGAAGTAGATGTTGTAGCCGCACCAACTTGGCACTTTGAGACTTAGTAGGTAGTGGGGCTGGCTTCGCCAGCACCGTCTTCGTACGGACAAGGAAAATAACTTCATTTGCAAGGCACGCACGTCTCGCAATTCAGTATTAGCTGCGTTCCTGTAAGCAGTCATCAGTCGTGTATGTACAAGGTACTCCTGCCCTGTTTAAGTACGTGCCGGCAGCCAAGATTTCCTGGAGAGATGTAATACTCGGCGCGGTCGGCACAGCACTGCTCTTGCCGATAGGCAAGCAGCTTTCTGGGGCTGTGTTGCAAATGGGGGCGCGAGAACAAAGAGCTTGCGGAATTTATTAATAACTAAGTGACGTGCTGGTATGGACCCAGCCCGGTGATGAACTTGGTGGGGAGGTTCGGGTAAATGGCAGTGAAGGCGATCGGGCTGGATATTGCGAAGCACGTCTTTCAAGTGCATGGAGCGGACGCGAGTGGGGAAGGCCGTTCTCAAGAAGAGACTCAGACGCGAACAAGTGACCGATTTTTTTGGAAGCGTTGCTCCGTGTGTAGTGGCGATGGAAGCAACGAGAGGTGCCCATTACTTGGCTCGAGTGATTGGAACTTTCGGCCATGAAGTAAGACTCATCGCGCCGCGGTTCGTGAAGCCTTATGTTCGAGGGCAGAAGAACGACATGCGAGATGCGGCGGCGATCTGTGAGGCGGCAAGCCGGCCGGAGATCCGTTTTGTTCCGCAGAAGTCGATTCAGCAGCAAGATATGCAGATGCTGCACCGAATCAGAAGCCGACTCGTGGGTAACCGCACCCAGTTGAGCAATCAGATTCGCGGCTTGCTTGCGGAATACGGCATCGTCGTCCCGTTGCACCTCAGCTATCTCCGAAAGCAATTGAGCGAGCTCACAAGCGAACCGCACCTTCAGTTGACGCCTTTTGCGCAGGAGCTCTTTGCTTCTTTGTACGCGGAGCTTTGTAGCATCGATGAACGGATCACCGCAATGGAACGGCGTGTCCAACAAGCGTTCCATAGAGAAGAAGCCTGCCAAAAGATTGCAGAGGTAGAGGGAGTGGGACCTGTGACTGCAACCGCAATCGTCGCGGCCATTTCCGATGGCGAAAGGATTTGGCAATGGCCGGCAACTGGCGGCCTGGCTGGGGCTGGTTCCCCGTCAACATTCAAGCGGGGACAAACAGCGCCTGCTCGGTATTTCTAAGCGCGGTGATCCATACCTCCGCCTGTTGCTTATTCACGGCGCTCGCTCCGCGGTGTACCGGCGTCAGCAAGACAGACAGCCGAAGCCGCTGGATGATCGCCCATTGTTGATTGAGCCGGGATAGTAATTAGTCGTATATGTACGAGGTGTTCCTGCTCAGCGCAAGCGATATCTAACTCATGAACATGTCCGCAAAGCAGGCCATTTCACTTTTTAAAGAAACCTACGCCAAGTGGAGCGAACATCACGCTCCGAGATTGGGTGCTTCAGTGGCGTTCTACAGCATACTGTCATTTGCCCCACTGCTGGTCTTAATCACGGCCGTGATTGCCATCGTTTTCGGTCACGAGAGCGCTCAGGGTGCGCTCGTCAACGAGGCCAGACAGTTAATCGGTAATCGCGGCGCCGAGATTGTACAAACCTCACTCAAGAATGCACAGAAACCGGCTTCAGGAGTGTTCGCGAGTGTGGTGGCATTTGTGACGTTGCTCTTGGGCGCGTCGGGCGTGTTTACCGAGCTCCAAGATGCGTTGAATGTCATCTGGGACGTCAAGGGCCAAAGTTCTTCTGGATTGTTTGGAATGATCAAGCAGCGTCTCTTTTCGTTTGGTATGGTCCTGTCCATCGGCTTTCTCCTTTTGGTCTCGTTGATCCTCAGTGCCGGCTTGGCGTACATAGGACGCTCCTTTGGCCAGCTTGTGCCAATGCCGCCCTTCATTCTGCAGGCGATCAACTTCGTCATATCCTTCGGAGTGATAGCGGTGTTGTTCGGGTTGATGTTCAAGTATGTGCCGGCAGCCAAGATTCCCTGGAGAGACGTACTGGTAGGTGCAGTGGGCACGGCACTTCTGTTCACGATCGGCAAGCAGCTCTTGGGGCTATACCTCGGAAAGGCGAGTGTCGGATCTACCTATGGCGCGGCTGGATCGCTTGTAGCGGTGATCGTCTGGATTTATTACTCGGCGCAGATTTTTTTCTTCGGCGCCGAGTTCACCCGAGTGTACGGTGAAGTTCATGGAGCGAAGAAGGAGTCCGCAGCAAAGGAGCCCGCCGTACAGGTGCCTTCGGAACCCAAAACGGAATCAGCCCAAGTCGTGCAAGGCGCAGACGTACGGATGGCCGCCGCGGTCGGATCGGCCTCACGCGTGCGCTTGCCCGCACCCACAGCATCGGCCGACGCTTCTGCAGAAGCTGGCACAGCTTTGCGACATGCGATCACCCGCAGTGGGGAGGCAATGCCGCTGCTTGAACCGCGGAGTTCAGCCGTGACTACAACCCCATCAGCCCTCGGTGCGCCAAGAACGAAGCCCCGACTCCCGACGGCCGCCGCACTGGGTTTTATTCTTGGACGAGTATCCGGGGCGATCGGCAAGAACAAATCTAGCCGGTGAGCAATCCTCTAGATACATGCGTTTGTTATTTGAGATGTCTCAACTATTTCTTCTTTTTGGGCAAACGGTTTAGCAGTGAATCCACGGGGTTCTGTTGCTTTTGCTGCTTCTGCGGTTGTGGGGTTTGCGGGCCTTTTTGTTGTTGTTGCCCCGATCCCCCGAGCACGCCGTTCAAAATACCGCCAGCGCCGCCCTTCCCCCCGAGAAGTCCACCCGCAGTGGGTAATACATTGTTCAACTTCATTTTCGCCAGCGCCTGTGCATCGGGAGTAAATGTCGGGTGAGGCAAGGCACCCGTCACCAACACCGGAATAACGAGCTCTCCTTTGTTGTTTGCAAGCGCAGTATTTAGATAACCGCCTACCTGTGTACCACCCACGGTTTGGGTAGCACCCTTGGCGAGTACCGCAGACATGTGCATATCGATTGCCTGAGTGACCAAATTCAACGATCCGTTTGCAGACAACGATCCGGCATCAAGCGATGCGACCAAATTGTTCGTCGAAGCGACACCATTTACGATATTCATGGTGCCCGAGAGGCGCTGGAGCGCCGTTCCAGAGCCAGGCTGCGCAGGGGCACTGCCCAAAAACTTCCCTATGCGCGAGAGCTCACTCATAATGTTCACATTTTTGAGGTGGCCTTTTGTCACGTTGAACCCGAACGTGCCATTCAGACTGCGCGCAAGATCATTCCCCGATGCGAGCGTGAAGCGGAGATTAGCATCCGCCGCCAGGATGCCGTAAAGGGTATCTTTCACCGAACTCACGGCGGAGAGCAAAGCGTTCGTATCGACTCCCGAGAGTTTCGCCTTTGCTGAAAGCAACGGATGTACCGGCCTGGCATCAATCGAGAAAACACCATTCTCTTTGCCACTGTAAAGATCAGCGGTCAACGGGGAAAGTTTAATCACTCCACGGTCCAGCTTGCAGGTGGTTCGGACGTTAGTTAACACCAGGTCTTGTGCCTTGATAGTATTTGCCGCAAGCGTGCCGGACCCGGTGATGGTCTCGATGAGACTTGCCTTATTGGTCGGCCGCGCCCCTGGCCTGGGAGCCGAGCGCGGCTTCGCGCTGATCGCTTGAAGCTCTGCCGTGTCGATCTTATCCGCAGTTAAAGCAAACCGTAAGTCTGGTGCGGCGAAGTTTTTGGCCGACAGATTGCCGCGAACGGTTGTACTGCCGAGCGACGCCGCAAGCCCAGTTATTGAAACGGAATTCTGTGAAAACTGTGCGTTCGCCGAGTTGACCGCCAATGGCTTCGCGAGTTCCGGTGTAGTGATGGTGGCATTTGAGATGCTCGCGACGCCGGAATAGACTAGCTTCGATGGATCCGCAGTAGGGCCTTGCACGTGCAAATTTACCGAGAGTTTGCCCGTGCCCGAAACTCCTCGGGCTGCCCGATACGCCTTCGCGATGTTCAACAGTTCGGTAACATTCGCTCCATCCGTCTTTAGAGTGGCGTCTACGTTTCTGTTGCGGGACGTGTATTGGGAAAGTGCAAAAGCCAACGTGAGTGCTGTCGATCCGCTCTGGGCAGTAAACGGATTCGATTTAACAACGTCGGGTGAAAGCGAGAGATCGATAGCTGGAACGGAGACGGGCTGCTTGATTTCGCCCCCACTTACGTTAACGTTCCGGACCGACACCGATCCATTTAATTGCGGTGCGGTCGTCTGTCCTCTGGCTGTCAGGTCCGCAGTCACGATCCCCTTTACCTGGTAAGCGGGATGGAACGCGACGCCAAAAGAGCCAGCCAGGCGCGCGAGCTCCGTAATTGAAGAATTCTTGGTCGTAAGATGCACGTTAAGATTCGCGGGCTTGGTCCCCGCATCTACTTCGCCTGCCAAAGTAAAAGACGTCGATCCCAGGTCGAGCCTGCCGGACCTCACTTGAATCTTGTCCTGCTTGCGGTCGGCGCTGACGTCATACTCCGCTTTTATCGGATAGTCCAGTTTCGAACCACGGACGATTGTGTTTTGAAACGTCAAATTGCCTTTTGCCGACAACGTTTCGTTCTGCGATCCCACAGCGGTATCGCCCGAGATCACTGCATCCGTCTGGGGCGGAATTGTACCCGGAGCAAAACGGTTTACCCCTGCCAGACCAACCTCCTGGAGGGAAACATGGCCGCTCAGCGGTACGGCCGCGGTATTTGCGGGGTCCAGAGGCCCGACCTTACCGTTGAAAGACAGCAACTGTTTCCCCTGTCCGGGGAAGTGCAGGGCCAAATCGACGTCGAATTGCTTCCTGGGAGCAAAGCCGGTCAGCTTCAGATCGATGTGGTTGTACAACGACCGTGCCTCTTTGGCCGCTTCATTCGTGATCGCCACCTGCCCATCGTTGATCTTTAACTCGTCGAGAGTTAGCTGATCGGACCGCCCGCTGCCCTGACCTCCGCCGCTCTGCGCTGTGCCACTTTGCCCGGCGCCCCCTAAGGTCGAAAAGTTCCACACGCCAGAGGCATTCTTGATGAGCTCAATCTGAGGCTGATCCAAAGCAAGATTCTTCACCTCGGGATTGCCACTTATGAGTGACAGAAGTGCCACGCTGACATACACCTCTTTGGCCGTGGCAAACGGCCGGGTAGATGAAAACGAAGGAGATTCGCCGATCGTCAAGCCGTCTACGCGGATCGACAACGGAAAAATCCGCAGACCCAAACGGCCGATCGTTACAGGACGATCGAGCTTCTTCTGCAACTCGGCTTGAACGCGTGGCCGGTACTTGTCCACATTAGAGGTCAGCACAGCCACACCCACCACGCCTGCCACCACCAGAACTACGACCGAAATAATGATGATAGAGCGAACTCTCATAGTTCACTGTTAGACGCAGAAAGCGCGAAATACGGCACACGCCGAGACTTTTCGGAGCGTTTCTATCGGATCTGCTACTACGCTGGCCGAGGAGAGTCAGTCGGCTCGAATAAGTTAGCGTTCGCAGGCAGGAATCAGTTTCGGAGCGAACTCATTCCGGAGTTCGCTTTGCCAGTGATTTCTCCGCTCCGTACTGGCGAATTAACTGATCTCCTCTGTTGGTTTCCGCAGAGGAAAATTGTTGTTACTACAGCCCACTGCGTCGGTCGGGGAGCAATAACGAGGGTCAAGCGTCTCGCAATTCGGGACGGTTCCAGCTGGGAGATTAAACTCGCTCAATGGCGTTCGAGACGCTCGTGCGCTTCGCTAGACTGAACTCGTGAACATCACGTTGCGCCTTACTTGCCTAGCTTTGTTAGCTTTCTCCCTGTTGCTGCCGAGTGCGGGACTTTCTGTGCAGAGCGGGTCACAACCGGCGGGCGAACAATCAAATAGAACTAGCCGCACGAAGAAATCGTCTGCTAAACCGCCGGCCTCGCCTGAAGAGATCGCTGATGCCAAATCCAAAGGTCTGGTATGGGTGAACCTGAGTACCCATGTCTATCACAAAGAAGGGCCACTCTACGGAACAACAAAGCGTGGGAAGTTCATGACTGAAGAAGACGCTAAGAAGGCCGGCTATCGACTGGCGAAAGAAAACGAAGCTAAGAAAACCTCCCTACCTTCGAATCCGAAATAGCGACGTAGTCTCACAATCTACATCACGCTCACTGCACGTGCTGAGCACGAAATTGACTGAGTAGATTATCCACTCGCCAATGGACCCACTGACGACAAGCTCAATTGCGAGACGCACACGCCTCGCAAATTTCCTATCGCCTCGGTTCTTCTCACAGCGATAGGAAGCGATTTACCTCTCGAACGCGTCTACCCGGCGGAGGAACACTGATGTGCCTGGCAGAACAAAAAGTACGATAATTGCTGCTTTTCGTAGCAGCTCAGACGCGGACGCGGCTGCGACAGATCTGGAAGCCGCTGGCATCTCGCGTGGCGACATATATCTCGAGATGGGAACGGCTGGCGAACCCTCGGCACGTTTGAAGAAAACGTCTAGTGAAAGTGGAATTACCGGCTGGTTCAAGTCGATCTTCGGGGATGAAACCGACCCGGATCGCTCCGGATATGAGAATGCAATAAAGCAAGGGAATGCTTTGCTGAGAGTCGATGTGGAGGAAGACGAAATTCCTACGGTGGAGGCCATCTTGAATCGCCATTCTCCTGTGGACGTTCATGCCAACACGGGTGCGGCCACGGGGGCCGCGGGCAAGACAAACGCAATCCCAGTTGTGCAAGAAGAGATCCAGGTGGGAAAGCGACAGGTACTCCGAGGCGGTGCTCGGGTTTACTCGCGGGTTATTCAGGAGCCGGTTGAAGAGAGCGTCTCCTTGCAGGAGGAACGGGTGCGAGTGGAACGCCACCCTGTTAACCGATCTGCGACCGACACCGATTTGTCGATTGGCCAGGAGCAGGTCATCGAGGTTCAGGAGTTCGCAGAAGAACCAGTCGTTGCCAAGCAGGCTCGCGTGGTCGAGGAAGTTCGGGTCGGAAAGGAAGTCTCTGAACGTACCGAAACCGTCAGGGATACGGTCCGACACACAGAAGTCAATGTCGAGCAAACCCCGGGTGCAAACGCAACAACCTTTGACGACTCTGATTTCCGTACCGATTTCAAAAAGCGATACGCCGCAAGTGGCGCATCGTACGACACATACCTACCCGCGTATCGATACGGGTACGACATGGCTTCTGATCCGCGCTATAAGGGGCGATCTTTCGATGAAATCGAGTCTGATATGAAATCCGACTACGGGCGGCGCTATCCCACAGGCGCGTGGGAAAAAATGAAAGATGCCGTTCGCTATGGCTGGAATAAGGTGACCGGCAAAGCACAAGCAACGGGCCGTTAGTACCTGTGGAATGTGGGGCATCATTCCTCTAATTGCGCCGAGAACCACGGGCAGCCTGCAAATGACTGATGGATGAGAACGACAAGGATTCAGTTGTTCTTATCCTCCTTTGCAAACGCACGCAGCCGCCGTTTCGGTAGATCACGGGCCTACGCGTCGCTGCCTAAATCGGTTCTATGTGTTTCAGGCGTTTATCGTTTTCTTAACGGTCGTGACGCTCGTCTCAGCTCAGACCGACACCTCCAAGTCAGCCACCGGAAAAACCGGATCAACAGCCTCGACCAAGAAGGGCGGTTTGGTTGACATCAACAACCCAAGCGCGGAGGAACTGGTTTCGCTGCAGGCATAGGACCCGTGATGACTCAAAAGATTATCGCCGGCCGTCGCATCGCGCCAAGCTGATCTCGTCACACGAAAGGTCATTCCGCAATCGGCTTACGACAAGATCAAACGTCAAATCATCGCTCATCACACGAAGTAGCTCAAGGAGGCGAATTTAGATGGAACCGCAGCTTACGTCGTGGACTTTTACCTCTTCGCAATGCCTCTAAGTACGATATCCGCCAAAGCATCCGTATCGTCTGGGCTCAGAGCATCGCCTGGTAGCAAGAGGCGGTAATAGAGGGCACCATACATCATGTCGACAAGAAGATCTAAATCCACACTCTCGCGCAAAGCCTCATTTCGGTGCCTCTCTAGCCCGTTCTTAACGGTGCGTCTGTGGGGCTCACGCCAGATCGTTTGAAAGGTTTCGGCGACTTCAGGATCATTTTGTGCCGCAACGATGAAGGCTTTGAACATCCGGCCACGACGGCCAGCGAGCAGCTTGAGAAAATTCCGTAGCTGCAGGCGGATGTCTTCACGAAGATCGCCGGTATCGGGTAACGGAAGCTGTTGAGCAACAGCTTCGCGGAACGCCTGGATCATAATCGCACGCCAAGCATTTCTAGAGCGGCGTCCAGAATGCGTTTTTTCGCGTCTTCATCGCGTGGCCGGCCGCGATTTCGGTGCACGATTCCCTGGTTTTGTCCTTTTGTGGCCGCCGACATGGACTGAATGCGATGTTGACACGAGTATATTAATTTCGCACTCACGCAGCGAATAATCCAGTAATCTGAGTACATGGCCAGATGTTTTCTGCTTTGCTGCCTTCTTGCAACAGCTCTCATTGCGCGGGGAACCGCCCCGGACAAGCGCTTGCGAAAAGCTGCGAAGGCGTTCAGTGAAGTTATGGCGGCACCCGATAAGGGAATTCCGCAAGAACTTATGGATAAAGCTCAATGCATTGTCATCGTACCTGGGTTAAAAAAGGGTGCATTTGGGGTTGGGGGCAAGTATGGTCGTGGGTTCGCATCTTGCCGCAGGTGTTCACGTGGTTGGAGCGCACCGGCAGCAGTCGCGGTTGAGGGCGGAAGTTTCGGGCTGCAACTCGGCGGGTCCTCAACTGATGTACTCATGCTGGTGATGAAAGAGAGCGGCATGAGCAGGTTGCTCGGTGACAAGTTCACGATCGGAGGGCAAGCTGCGGCAGCGGCGGGCCCGGTCGGCCGCGAAACTAGCGCGAATACTGACGTTCTGATGCGCGCAGAAATGCTCTCCTGGTCCCGTTCACGAGGGTTGTTCGCGGGTTTATCGCTTGAAGGTGCCACGCTGCGCCCCGACGGCGGCGAGAACAGGAAACTCTACGGACGCGATATCACGAACAAAGAAATATTGGAGGCCGGCGTTCAGACGCCTCCTGCTGCTCGTCCATTCGTTTCCACGTTGGACCGCTACTCCGGTGCAGCGCTGGCTGAAAACTGCATTTCTTTAGGAGAAAACGCGATTCATTTCGCAACTGGTCAGTTCACGATTCCGACCGGCGCTGAACGGGTATTGTCCGAAGTCGCGAATCAGTTGAAAGCCAATCCGGATTGGAAGTGGGAAGTAGAGGGTTACACCGATAATGTCGGTGACAAAGACGCAAATCAGAAACTTTCTGAGAAGCGTGCCACAGCGGTGGCGAACTGGTTGGCGGATCACGGAGTCGAGCGTGGCCGATTAACCGTCGAGGGTTACGGCGAATCGAAGCCCGTTGCGGACAACTCTACCCCCGAAGGGCGAGCGAAGAATCGCCGAGTAGAACTGATTCACCGATAGAGTCAGACGCCAGCAGCATTCGATCGCGCCCGAACAGGACTCCATCTATTGAGCCCGCGATTTCGCGGACCTGATCGAGTCTCCGGCCGTAGCATAATCCCCGTACTAAGCGATCAGATTCAGGCTTTTTGGAGAATTCCGGCAATCCGGCAGGGACGCGCGAAGGAGGGTCGCCCATTTGTTCTCCCGTTTCAGGACGAGATAGGTGGGGAAAATGCCTGCAACTGTTACGTGCGTCACTTCCGTTTCCGGAATCCCTACTGACCACGTAAATGTTCTCGTCTCCCGGATTGCGTCCAATGAACGCCGGGCTGTCGATCGGCTCCCTGATCTGGCTCGACCAGCGAAACTGAAACTCTGCCGCCGCCGGAAATCGTTCCCGCGCCCAGGCTTCCAGCGCGGTTCTTTGCAGATACCTTGAGGCCGCAAACTATCGTTTGGACCCAGACTTCGCATTGGGCATTCCGTGCTGACGGTGGCACCCCACAATCACTTTGCCCCCCAAAAGCGCGTGCATAAACCTCACTTAGAGGCGTTGATCTACTCGTCAACTGCCCGGAAGCTCACCTTCGCCGACCATCAGACCCTCTTTTTGCGCCGCATCTTTGAGCGTGCGACCGGCTTCACCCGTCACGCGCTGCACTTTCTCAACAGCCCCGCTCGTAACAGACTTCGCTTGATCTACCAGGCGATCACGCGCTTCGCCCATGTACTCGTTTTCGACGCGCGTGTTCGGCAAAGTTAACCCGGCTAGCGCGCCCGCCGCCAACGCCGCAACCCCCAGAGCCAGTGGGTTGTCCTGTAGCGTGGTCTGGAAGCGGTCGCTTGCAACGCGTGCGCCCTGTCGGGCCTGATCACTGACATAATTCAACTGCTGACGCGTGGTGTCCGCAGCAGTTGTGGCCGCATCACGCACGCTAGTTGCTGCTGAACTCGCCGCAGTCTTGGCGCGCTCTGCGGCGGCGCGCGCCGTGTCGGCCACATTCCCGACAGCTTCACGAGCCGTATCGGCTACACCGCTTGCGACATCTCGTGCCCGATCGGTCAACGAGGACTCATTGGTGCGCCACTCGCCCGTTCCCGAACGCCCGTAGGTGCCGCTCTCAATGTTGCGTCCCCGATCGTACGGCGACTGCTCCCGTCGACGCGTGCTCAACGCAAGCATGCCGGCGCCGATTCCAATCAGCGCGAACGGAACAGGGTTGTCCCGGATGTACTGCACAACGGATGAACTCGTATCTTTGACTGCCGTTCCCGCGCGTTCTGTCGCGTTCGTAACTGTCTCGCTCACGTTTGACATAATCTTTTCTGCCCTCCCAATCGTCGCTTCCTTAACCGCATCTTTGGCCGTCTCGTAGGCATCCGTCGCCTTCTCTTTGATCTGATTCTTTACTTGCTCGGCAATCCGCGTGGGATCGAGCTTCTCCTGTAACGCGTCGATTGTTTCACTCAAATCCGCACGCGTTTGTTCGATTCCCGAACGGATTTGCGCCGCGTCTTGGCCCCCCTCATCAGCACCCTCATTTGTACTCGTCACCCGCGTGCCCGAAGATCGTTCAAGTGTCGCGTCCTCGAAGTCGTTCGTGGATCTTACTTCATCTGTTGCTTCGCCCATTGTGCGTCCTCCTTCAATGTCTCAACGGTTTGCCGCGGGGCGACTTCCGTATTCTTCAAAGCAGCCAAAGCCTTCGATATCATTACCGCTGCGATAATGCCGACCAGCACGGCGATCACGAGCGCTGCAACCCACCATGGCATGACGTTCGCAAGCAGAATGATAATTGCCGCGAGTAAGGCTAGGAGTGCTGCATATGCCACTGCCCCTCCCAGCACCAAATAACCGATGTTCCGGCCGACGCAGTTGGCCTTCTGCGTGAGCTCGACTTTTGCGAGCGCCACTTCCTGCCGAATTAGAAGTCCGGTTTCACTGGCGAGTTCCGAGAACAACTCGCCGATCGAACGGTCCTGCTTCTCAGTCATCGGTTACCTCCACCACCCCACGATTCAGAGTCCGGCCGCCTCATCAAGATCGCCGTCCCCAAGTGAGATACCCTGACCTCCATTCGTGCCGAGTTCACTGCTGCCGGATGGGGAGGATTCCGCTGTGCTGCGGCTGCGGACGCGAGGCCTTTTGGGCTCACCGGCCGACGCTGGTGTGCCCATGTCGCCTCTATAAGGCTGGGTGCCAGCCCCGGACGCAGGCGGCAATGCGCGATTTGGGTCTGGCATATTTGCCGGGAGATCCGGCACTCGGCGCGAGCTCTTCAGAAACCGGCTAGCTGCCAGGCCGAGCACAAAAGCGCTGCCCAGGAAAACGGCCGGAGAGCGCCGCGCAAAATCCTCCGCATCGCTCACCAGCTGGCCCACGTCACGTTCGCGCAAGTAATTCGCCAGCCGCTCCGCCTGGCCGCCGATCGCCTGCCCAATTTCGGCAGCATACTCGGCGACAGGTCCTTCTTGCCGATTACGCAGGTCGTCACCCATGTTTCGAAACGCATGTGCAACCGCTTGGACTCCCGACGCGGCAGTTTTACGCTGCTGGTCGACGCGCGTTGTAGCTTGGTCCTTCGCCTGATCAATCACACCACTCGCAGCTTCTTTGGCCTGACTTGCCGCTTGTTTCGCGGAATCTACAACCCGGCCAGCTACGGATGAAGTGCCTGAATCTGTCGAATCGAACTGGGCATTTTCCCCATCGTCCTCTGCGACTTCTTCTTCAAACGTCGTCGCATCTAGATCTTCTGCTTTTTCCCTTCTTGCCATATTTCTGCCTTTCTGATGTTCTTGCGCATTGCCGGGCGCTCTCGTTCCTTGTAACGAGATGTTCGTATGTAGGATGCGGGAACGCGACGGACGTTTCCATTGCCTTGTCGGGTGCGTCGCCACGGCTTACAAGCACGCGCCGGTGTTCTTACTAGTCCATGGATGGTGGTTCAGTATCTTGAGAAGCGACTGGTTCCGCTGTCCCACTTGCAACAGGCGCACAGGTGCCGTCTTCATCGTGGGTCCTCCGTTCGGATGCCGAGTCGCTTACCACCATCAGCGGCAATGCTTGGAAAAGGAAGATGAACTCACAACCGACTTGGCGATAAGGTGTCCATCCCAATCCCACTGAACTTGGACGCTATCTCGTTATTGACAGCTGGAACGGTGGTTACCGTCGAGCCCAGAATCTGCGGAACCGCTCGCGTTGCCATCGGACGATAGTTTCGAGCTGAACGATCATCAGCGCACCGCGCCAGCCGCTCCAGGGTTTCGCCAGAGCACACCAGAACAGGCGGTCAGAAGCGGTCAACACCGGTCGCCTTCGCGTACGCTGAAAAGCGCGAAGCTGGAGTCGGAGCGCCGCATTCTCGATCACAATCGACTGGTGACCACTGCACGACAGGCGAACGAATCGAAACAAGCACAGAATCATGGGCGGCATGCATTTCATTGTTCGTCCTAATCTCAATGGGTGTCAATCTCTTGCCTAAGACCAGACTATTGGCGAACGACAACGTAGAATGCGATGAGGCATGGGGATATATCTGCAAGAAGGAAGCCCACAAGAAAGCGGATGAGATCGACGCGGAAGGTCTTGGCGATGCTTATTGCTTCGTCGCGGTAGAACGCAACACTAAACTCGTTATCAATTTCACCCTGGGTAAACGCAATCAGAAGACCACTGATGTCTTTATTGAAGGCTTACGGGATGCCCTAGAGCCGAGACATCGTTTCCAGATCACGACCGATGGCTTCCGCCCTTATGTGAGCGCTATCGGCAATACGCTTGGTCATCGGGTAGACTTCGCGCAACTCATAAAGGTCTACTGCGCTCCTACCGAAGGTGAGGTCGCTATTCCGCGCCTACCGTTGAGTCCGTCCAGGTGATCCCAGTTATCGGTACTCCCGATCCTGACCGCATCTGCACGTCGATTGTCGAGCGCCAAAACCTAACCATGCGGATGGGTATCCGCCGCTTGACTCTGGCCTACCAGCCGGGCTATGCACCGAGTAGATGTTTCGCCTGCATCACTGTGGCGTGACTCGTTTGACCAACGGCTTCTCTAAGAAGTTCGAGAACCATTGGGTTGCGTTGTGCTTGCACTTCGCTTATTACAATTTCTGTCGCGTTCACAAAAGTCTGAGAGTTACACCCGCAATGGAAGCGGGAATCGCGGATCACGTGTGGGCTATCGAAGAACTGCTCTCTGACTCCTAGTAAGCTAATTGAGCACGTGAACAAGCTCTTCTATGGTGATAATCTGGCGATCTTGCGGGACGAAACCCGAATGCCATCGGAGTCTGTCGACCACCTTTGCGACATTGATCCGCCTTTCAATTCCCAGCGAACATATAACCAGATCTACAGCACTCCGCGGAAAAAGGACGCCGCCCAATCTCAACCGTTCACCGATACGTGGACATGGGATGATGCAGCCCGAATCGGCTATAACGAAATTACCTCCAACGAAGGCGGACGATTCGGCGTCGAAACCATTGAACTTTTCCGAGGATTCCACCACGTTATAAAAGCGACCAGTCTTCTCGCCTATCTAGTAAGCATGGCGCTAAGGCTAGTCGAGATTTGGCGCGTACTGAAACGCACTGGCAGTCTTTATCTCCACTGTGACCCTACAGCTAGTCACTATCTGGAAATCATTTTGGATGGGATGTTTGGGCCAGAGCAGTTTCGTTCTGACATTACGTGGAAACGTACAAATGTCCACAGTGATAGCAAGGACTGGAGCGCTGTAGCGGACACGATTCTTTACTACGTGGTAGACAGTCGCTCGGATTTTACTTGGAACCAGATTTACCTCAAGCACTCTGAGAAGCACATTGAAGCGAAGTACACGCATCGGGACGCCAACGGACGACGGTACATGCTCGACAACATGCGAAGTCCGAATCCGCGCCCCAATCTCATGTATGACTGGAAGGGTTACAAGCCGCACCCGAACGGTTGGGCATATTCGCGGGAAACGATGGAGCGTCGCGATTCGGAAGGAAAGATCTGGTATCCAGATAGCCTAAGCAAAAAGCCACGATTAAAACGTTATCTGGATGAAACACGGGGGATTTTAGCAACCAATATCTGGACCGACATTTCGCCAATTAACTCGCAAGCACAAGAGCGGATGGGCTATTCGACCCAAAAACCTGAAGCGCTACTGGAACGCATCCTCGCCGCGTCTAGCAACGAAGGCGATACCGTTCTAGATGCTTATTGCGGCTGCGGAACCACCGTCGCCGTCGCACAAAGGCTGAACGTCAATGGATCGGCATTGACATCACATACCAGTCAATCGGGCTGATTCTTGATCGGCTGGAGAGCCAGTTTGGAGCAGATATAGTGAAGGCCATCCTGAAAGATGGGATTCCGTTCGACGTTGGGTCGGCGAGAATGCTGGCGACTCGCGAAGATGATAGGACTCGCAAGGAATTCGAGAAATGGGCAGTACTCACCTATACGTACAATCGGGCCGTCATTCGGGCTAAGAAAGGCGCGGACAAAGGGATAGACGATGTAGTTTACTTTACGGGCGCGGGTGAGCACTCTGAACGCGCTATCCTGCAAGCCAAGTCTGGCGGCGTTCAAAGGAAGGACATAGCCACGTTGCGAGGCGATATGGAACGCCAAGAAGCGCAGCTTGGGTTTTTTGCTCACACTCGAAGAGCCATCCAGACAGATGAAGGAGGAAGCAGCGCAAAGTGGCATGTATCAGCACCCACTACTTGGCAAAGCCATGAGCAGGATTCAGATTGTCACCGTGAAGGAAATGCTCGAAGAGGGCAAACGTATGGAATTGCCGATGACAAAGCCCGTTATCAAGCAAGCACCAAACATGAAGCAGCGAATGCTTAACGAAATTGCATCAACGCAGGTGGTGTCCTAGCGATCAAGAAAACCTCAAGCAAGCAATTGACGCTGACGGAACCAAGGAACGCGAAGTAGGGCACTGCTTTGTAACACCCTAGCTAGTCTTCGGTTGTCTGCTCGGGATTCTCGACTTCCTTCTGGAACCTGCACACATCACATTTGAAAAGAATCTTTGCCTCGCTTTTGAAATCTTCCGGAGTTAAAGGCTTGGTCGTGAGGCAATCTGGGCAGCGCGCAATCCACGCCCACTGCTCATTTGGCTTATCCACTTACGCTGCTTATTTGGAAAGAGGGCCGCTTTTCAGGTTGCAGCCCTCTACGATACATTCCAACTGTTGTTTAGTATCGATGCGGTAGGGGCGTGATGCCTTTGCCATCAAGGGAGTAGCAGTACTGGGTCACACTGTGGTTACGGGATAATTCCAGGTGAAGGTGGGCAAATGCGGCTAAACCGAGAGCCCCGCTGTGATCGGCGCTTCATCGCGATCTTGATACTCGTCGTCGTCCTCGTTATCTTTGGGGGTTTCTGGCTTCGGCATCACATGGCCGACCTCCGGAAACAGCCAAAAGTAATCCTGGTGCCGAAATAGAGCCATTTTCTGATCAACGCAACTTTAAGGACACTACCGACTGGCAAAACACAAGCAACCGGCCGTTAGCACACGTAGAATGGGCAAATGTCAAGGGCGTTTTGAAATTAGGCCAAAAGGCGGCGGAAAATCAGACCAGTTTTTAAGTTGAGTAGGGGTGATTGAAAGGAAGTGCGATGGTGGTCGGAACGGAGCGCCGCTGAGCCGCCGGGCGAGGCGATGGGCGCGAAGTGCAGACCAGTATCGCGAGGTGTGTAAGTGGGACTACTGGGAAGCGGTAGCAGAAGCTCGTGCCGCCGATTTGCGGGCCTGCTTACTCTCTTTGAGCCGGTAGCTCTCGCCGTTCATTTCTAGGATATGGATATGATGCGTGAGCCGGTCGAGCAACGCTCCCGTCAGGCGTTCGGTGCCGAGGATCTCAGTCCATTCATTGAAG
>JBPCJX010000090.1:0-9228 GCA_051004875.1 Bryobacteraceae bacterium | reverse complement strand
CCTGCACCTGGCGCTTGGCTTCTTCGACCGCTCGTTCCAACACTGTCATTTGCTCTGTTTGCCGTTTCAGCGTTTCCTCGAGCCCCGTGACCTGCAGGGCCGCCACCCTGCGCTCGGCTTCGGCATCTTTCTGAAGAACTAAGAGCTGCTGCTCATATCGCGCAGTGACTTGCCTTGTAGCTTCCGCCAAAGCCGCTTCCTTTCCCGCCATCAGCCGCTGCGGGAACTCCGCCACCTGTTGCCGCAGCCGGGCCAACTCCTCTTCCCGCTCCGCTAACGACGCTTCCCTCTGGGCCCAGGAGTACTCTAACTCTCCCTGCCGCTCTTCATTTTTTTTGGCCAGGGCGTGCATTTCCTCGTCATAGCGATCTTGCGCCGAGACATTTTTAGGCAGCTTTTGTCATCATCACTTCTCCTGGGGCGGTACGTAGCCAGGCGGAAGCGCGGCGCCCGCACCGAAGAAGTACTCGTCCATCTGTTTGACAAGGAATTCCTGCGCCTCCGGCGTGCCAAGGTTCAGGCGATACTCGTTCATGAGCATCTTCATGTGCTCAATCCACATTTTCCAGGCATCTTTGGAGACGTTTTCATAGATCTTCTCGCCGAGCGGATTACCTTCGAACGGAACTTCGCTCAGGCCTGGCATCTCGCGTTGAAACTTCACGCAGAACACTTTCCGCTCTGTTGGATCTATGCGCTCCGGAATTGGAGGACGGCCACCACCGCAACCCATCTCTACGATCTCCCACTTGAAACACTCATGTTGTCCATCTCTTCTCCCGATAATTCCAACTTAGTTCCGGCTCGTCATCGCTGCCAATGATGGCTTGATTGTCGGGCTCTTGCCATTCCCCACATCTTCCCGGCGCATCTGGTGGAAGGCTGCCAGAACGGTGTTCGCCTTCGACAGCACGACGATACGTTCGACGTAAAGATTCAGTTTCGAGCCAGGAATCGCCCATCGCGCCACCTCGTCGGTCAGCACGTCCAGATAGGCGCGTGCCCCGCAGCAGCCCAAGCTCAGCGCCGCCCGCCCAGTATTGAACGCTTGCGGAACGATCGCGCAGGCAGGCCGGCCCATCGCCGGCGGCAGACCACCTTCTACTTGCTGAGATGCCTCCGATAAGATCAGCATCTGGCTCGCTTTCCCGAACAGCAGCACGACGTCGGGCATTACTGGTATTAACGCCAACGGTCCATAGATAACGTAAGGGGTTCGCCGCTTGAGGACCGGGATTGTGGCAATGTCTTGCTCCCGAACGTAACCGAGATCCGCGAATACTTTGAGAGAGTCGCCGCGGTCGATGTCTTCCGCTTCGGTGGTCTCCAGGTTATGTGTAAACATGCCAATCGCACAAAGGCCGTGATCCGCTTGGGGAAGTCGCGAATATGTCGGTCGCCGCTTCCTGTCAGAACCGGCAGCCCGCGGGGACACGGCCCCTCCAGTCAGCGATACCAGCCGGCACCTTGTCAGTGAAGCAGATTGCGATGGGCGGCAAGGACAGACGGATTAAGTCGGTCAATATTTGGGCCGTCTCGCTGGCGTCGAAGTTATTCAATCATTTCTCCTAAACGGTTAAAAGTCATTGCAGCGGCATCTGAGCAGTGGATGCTGCAAGGCGCTTCACATGAATCAAGATCTGCTGTTCGTCAAAAAGCAAGTCCTCAAGAGTGGTTCTTTTCAAGACGTCGTCGACGGCCGCCTGCACGGCGCGCCAGAGCACCCGCGCGGAACAATCGGCTAGGCGCACGCACGTCTTCATCTGACCGGGATGCGTTGCACAGAAATCCCCTTCGAACAATCGGCCGCCGAGCAACGCCATCACGTCGCTGAGGACGATTTGGCTGGCGGGGCGCGCCAGAGAATAGCCGCCGATACCACGCGCCGCGATGACGAATCCACCCAGACGCAATATTCGCAGAAGCTTCCCAACGTAAGCGTCCGAAACGTCTTCGGCATTGCCGATCTCAGGAATAGTGACTCTTCCGCCTGGTCCTTGCTGTCCGAGGCGGATCAGGCAGCGCAATCCGTATTCTTCATGGGATGTGAGTTTCATGGATGCAAGGCCAACGAGTGTGTGGTTCGCGCATGCTAATCCGAGGCTAACTCATCTTGACACATCAGTTAAGACGGGTACTGCGCTAATTCTGCGTTGATGGTTTAAAGACCGTCACGTCCTCAACCTCACTGGCTGCTGGGATTCTTCGTACACGTTCACCGCGCCGCATTGCCCACAGACTAGATCATCCGTAAACGGCTTCCCGCAGAACGACAACTGCGCCTTGCAACCAAGGCAGTAGCCTGTTGACTTGGCCCGTATAATTAGTCTACTGCTCCGTTGGCCATATTTTACTGAAATACTAGTTGACTCGCGATTAGTATCTGATATTATTGACATATAGACTCCGTAGATGGAACAAAATAAGCTCAAAATCAAAGTGGGAGACTTCGAGTTCGAGGCTGAAGGGCCGTCCGAAGTAGTGCAGGCGCAACTCGCCGCATTTAAGGAATTGCTCGCCAGCGCACAGACGCAGCCCAAGGAGGCTGAAAACCCGGAGCAGGGACAAAGCAATTCCACACCGCCCCAGAAGCCCACCAATAACGGCCCACTGGCCCTGGATCAGATCATCAAGGTCGAGGGGCGCGTTGTGTCCTTGACCGCGCATACCAACTCTCTTGAGGATGCGTTGATGCTGCTGCTTTTGGGACAAAAGACATTTCGTAGCAATGATGGTGTCACCGGTGGTGAACTGGTGGACGGCCTGAAGCGGTCGGGCCAGTCGACGGACCATATGGGGCGCACGCTCGATAAGATCGCTGCGGAGGGGAATGTCATCATTACCGGAGCGCACCGTGGAAAACGCTACAGAATGACTAATGCGGGAGTGAACAAGGCGCAACAGATCGCTAGGGGCGTTATTGACTTGGTAGCGTAGGGATTTTGATTTTGAGGGCCGGTGGACAAGTGGTAAGTTGCCTCGCCTTGCAAGCGTAGAGACAACGGTTCGAATCCGTTCCGGCCCTCCACTAGACAATACACCCCGCAAATAGTTTGCGCTACTTGCGGGGGTCCAACCTCAGGCCGAAGCCCAAAGGTCGGTTCGCACCCCTATTGTGGCCTGGACCTGAAGAAAGGTCAAGGTCCACGTGACTTGCCACAATTGCCGATCCGAATGTCGGAAGTTCGGCAAACATCGCAACGGGCTTTCGCGTTACCAGTGCCGTCAGTGCCGCAAGACGTTCACGGAGCCGCACGATAACCACCTGGACGGGATGTACCTCACGACCGATACAGCGGCGCGTGCGCTTGAACTTCTCACTGAAGGTATGAGCGTTAACGCGGTCGAACGGTTGACCGGCGTTCATCACACGACGATTCTCAAACTGCTTGTGCAGATCGGAGAACGTTGCGAGAAGTTCAGCGCGGATCGCATTCGCAACGTGCGAGTGAAAAACGTAGAGGTCGATGAAATTTGGCAACACATTCGAAAAAAAGAACGACACAAGCGGCCTCACGAAATCGAAGACCACTGCATCGGTGATTCGTACACGTTCGTCGGTATTGAGCGCGATACGAAGCTCATTTTGGCGTGGCATCTGGGACGCCGCACAGCGATCTCGACGATGCAGTTTGTGGGCAAGCTGCGAAAGGCCGTTAACCCGATGCACTGGTTTCAGCTCACCAGTGACGGCTTCAGGCCCTATATCGAAGCGGTCGATCACCAGTTCGCCGGTCGCATTGATTTCGCGCAATTGGTGAAGGTCTATGCGACCGCGCGAGAAGGCGAAGAGCGATATTCGCCAGGGGATGTAGTGGAAACCATACCAACGCCGATCCTCGGACAATGCGTTTTCTAAGAAGTGGCAGAACCACCGCGCGGCTCTCGCCCTCTACTTTGCTTGGTACAACTTTTGCCGCCCGCATCGCACGCTGCGAACCACGCCCGCGATGGCTAGCGGGTTGACCGATCACATTTGGATAATTCGCGAACTGTTGGAGCAGTTGCCGTGAAAGCACGCCCTTGGTTCCCGATGTTGCCGAGACCGCCACCATAGCTTCAACGCACATTTAGCGCATTACCTTAAGACGATATAATGAAGGCACTCCCGAGCCTGCGGCAGATTCACTCTGTTGTGTTCGGTGAAAAAATCGTGCGCATATTGCTGGTGGCCACCTATGAACTTGGCCGACAGCCTTTCGGGCTGGCTTCTCCAGCGGCATGCTTGGCCGCCGACGGACACCAGGTCGCCTGCGCCGATCTCGCGGTGGAAAAGCTCTCTCTGGACACAGTACGCAATGCGGATCTGATCGTCTTTCACCTTCCTATGCATACCGCTACGCGGCTTGCGGTGCCGGTGATCGAGGCCGCCCGGTGCGTCAACGCGGGTGCCCACTTATGCTGCTACGGCCTTTATGCTCCTGTCAACGCAGGTTATCTGCGGTCGCTCGGAGTGGAGACGCTGATAGGCGGAGAGTTCGAGGAGGAATTACGGCGCCTAGCATTGAGGCTTGCGGCCGGTGATCGATCCGCGTCCGTAGAATCGCTCGTGTCGTTCGAACGGGTACGCTTTGAGACACCGGACCGGTCTGGACTGCCTCCGCTCAACCGGTACGCCAGCATGTTCGACGGCGAAACGGATCGCGTCACTGGATATACGGAGGCAAGCCGCGGCTGCAAGCATCTCTGCCGTCACTGCCCCGTTGTGCCGGTTTACAACGGGACCTTCCGCGTAGTTCCGGCCGATATCGTGATGGCCGATATCCGCCAGCAGGTGGAGGCCGGCGCGCAGCATATCACCTTCGGCGATCCGGATTTTTTCAACGGCCCTACACACGGCATGCGCATAGTCGAGCGGATGAACACGGAATTTCCGTCGCTCACTTATGACGTAACTATCAAAATCGAACACCTACTGAAGCGCCGCGATCTGTTGCCCGATTTGCGGCGCACCGGGTGCCTGGTTGTGACGACTGCCGTGGAGTCGGTGGATGACGAGGTTCTCCGTACGCTCGACAAGGGTCACACGAAGGCCGATTTTTTTGAGGTGGTCGGGTTGTTCCGCGAGGTGGGCCTGAACCTTTCGCCGACATTCATCCCTTTTACGCCTTGGACCACATGGGAAAGCTACCGGGAACTGTTGCGTATCCTGGCAGAACTGGATCTGGTGAACCAGGTGGCTCCTGTGCAACTTGCACTAAGGCTGCTGATCCCGGCGGGCTCACGGCTGCTGGAACTGGAAGAGATCCGCGGCTTGGTAGACGCATTCCAGCCCGACGCTTTGGCCCACAGATGGCGGCACCCGGACGCGAGCGTTGACACGTTGGCTGAGCAGCTGCTCAAATTGGTGGATTCCGAACAGAAGCGCAGAGCATCGCGGACGGAATGCTTCACAGCAATTTGGGCTGAGGCGGGCGGAGGCGAATCAGCTCCGGCACCGACCACGGGGCAGAAGAAAGCGCCACAACTGAGCGAGCCCTGGTACTGCTGCGCTGAGCCGACGCAGGATCTCATCGCCAAAGTCTGATCGCGATGGCGCCCGGCACTCGAAAACGTCTGCTCATCGTGGCGACGACCACCGGTTACCATCTCAAGATGTTCAGGGAGGTGGCGGGGCGGCTCGGCGTGGACGTCAGCCTCGCTACGGACCGCTGCCACGTGCTCGAAGACCCGTGGGGAGATCAGGCCATCCCGGTGCGTTTCGAGGCTCCGGAAAAATCCGCCGCAGCTTTGGCGCAAGGGAGAAGCTTCGACGCGGTGGTCGCCATAGGGGACCGGCCTGCCTATCTTGCGGCGCTCGCGGCGGAACGGCTCGGATTGCCCTTTCATCGGCCCCAGGCGGCCGCGGCCGCGATCAATAAGTTCGCTACCCGCGAGTGCTTCCGCAAGGCGGGGCTCCCCGTGCCCCTGTATTTCAAAGTGCGTGTGGACGAGGACGCCAAGGACGCGGCAAAAGAGATTCAGTATCCGTGCGTGCTGAAACCGCTTGGCCTGTCCACAAGCAGTGGCGTGATCCGTGCGAACGATCCGAAGGAGTTCGTCTGCGCGTTCACGAGAATCTGCAAACTTTTGAAGACTCCCGGAGTTGCCCGCCTGCGCGACCCGGCCCTGGATTACATCCAGGTTGAAACGTTCCTGCCGGGGCGCGAATTCGCGCTCGACGGTCTGGTGACGGATGGACGCTTGCAGGTGCTGGAACTATTCGACAAGCCCGATCCGCTGGATGGACCGTACTTCCAGGAGACGATCTACGTTTCGCCTTCGCGCGAGCCGCTGAACGTGCAGGAGGCGATCGGAGAAACAGCACAATTAGCGGTGACGGCTCTCGGGTTGCACCATGGACCCGTGCATGCCGAGATGCGCGTCGGCGGAGGCCGTGTGTGGATGCTCGAAGTGGCTCCGCGGCCGATCGGCGGACTCTGCGCCAAGGCTCTGGTTTTCGAACAGAATATGCCGCTGGAGGAACTGATCGTCCGGCACGCGCTCGGCGAAGACGTGTCTGGCGCGCGCAGCCGCACAGGAGCGGCGGGAGTCATGATGATCCCGGTGCCGGGTTCCGGCATCTACCAAGCCGTTCGCGGCGTGGATCGTGTGGAGAGGATTGTGGACGAAGTGATTATCACCGCGAAAGAAGGTCAGCGTGTGTTTCCCTTGCCGGAAGGAAACACCTATCTTGGGTTCCTGTTTGCTTACGGAGAAACAGCCTCGGTGGTTGAGGAGCGCCTGCGCCGGGCGCACAAGAATTTGGAGTTCGAAATAGCGAAAGCGCTGCCGATAGTGACCCGGTAGGGGCCTGTTAGAACACTTTGCAGGCAGATTTAACCGCTCACGGATGATACAATTTGCCATGTCGGGGCGCTCGGGAGCACTCATGGCCTTAGCCGCTGGTTTGCGGCAGGCGATACAGATGATTGCGCTCCGCTTTTAAGGTGATCATACCTGCTTGCAGAAGTCGCGATGAAAGCGGACGACTTACTCGAGATCGGCAACGACAGGGATTGATTCGATGAGCGAATTTTGGAACAAATAGCGAGGCTGCCGGGCTCGATTCTGGAACCGGAGATGAAGGATTTCATACCGCAGCGGAACAGGAATTCGCGTCATCTGCAGCAGACCATGCAAGTCGAGTTGACGCTGTGCATGTCGCCGGTAATTGTGGTCGGCGCGATTTCCGAGGTGTTGTGGTAGCAGATGTCAAACACGTAATAGCTTTCATGCTCATGAGCGCCGATCAGCTCGGTTTGCAACGCGACGTGGTTGGCCAGAAGGGTGTACGCAACGACGCCTTTGCCCCTGCCGAAGTACTTGCGCGAGTACCGCGCCTTGATCGTCGGATCGGCGGACTCGAATTTCTGCCCGTCGACGCTTCCGTAGAGCACTTCCAAATCGAACGAATAGTGCGGGAAGATCGCGAGCCCCGCAATGAAGTTGCTGATCCGGTCGTTGGCGCTTTTCAGCGTAAAAGCGTCTCCTTCGGGAGGATGGCGAAAGCCTGACGCCGGACCGAGCCGAACGGCGTGACGTCGTTCAACTCTTCGTCCACATACAGCAAGAGCAACGGGCTAATTCTGGAGAGCACGAGGCGTAACTGGTAGACGCTTCGTGGCTGTGGTGATTGGGCCATACACGGGAGGTTACCCGAGCTGGTCTCCTGCCCCGAGCCCGACCCCACGGATTCGAATGCTCTCCTGGTTCTCACGGGGAGAGGACCTCGACCGCAGTAGCAGCTTAGCCGCCCCACAGCTCTTTAATGCCCCAATCGCGTTCCCTGAGATTCCTCTAGCTCTTGACGCTCTAACTCCTGAGATTCCTCTAGGTCTTGACGCTCTAGCTCCTGAGATTCCTCTAGTTCTTGACGCTCTAGTTTTTGCTTACGCCCTAGTCCTTCCTCAAGCTTTTGCAGTTGTTGAAGGAGGTCTTCCTCGTCGAGCGATTGCTCCTGTTGCTCAATCTCTTTCAACCCGGCGGAAATTACGCTCCGCCGCACTTGGTTGTTGGTAGTCGCATACTCACCGGAGAGGGCCTGGTATTTCTGTTCAAGAGCGGAAAAGCGCGATTCTTTTTCACCTTCTGATTCGGCCATTTAGTCTCCTTTACGCGGCTCAGTCTTTGCCGCGAGGCTAACTAATTATAGTCGTCTTATAATCGTCCCCAGGATTCGGGTCCCCAGGATTCGGGTTAGTATTTCCTTGCATGTCCCATGGTCGGCTTCCTGTTACAGGCGGGCCCATGCCTCGTACAGGTGAAGGTGGACAGCGATCGCCTTTTTACACTCCTCGAGTGCCCCGCCGACGCGACTCTGAACATCGTAGGCCGAACCGCGGCCAGCGGCCATGAGAAGTGCGGACTTTGCGATTGTCATGTGTTGACCTCAACGGCATGGCTTTTGGCCATTATGCGGTTCGAACGTAAGCGAGAGCGACGACTTTTGCGAGCGCCGGCGAAAATGCAGCGGATGTAATTTCCGCAGTGGCGTTGCCGCGGGTGGTGAGCGAGGTTCCGGGAGTTGGGGCGGTGTTGCCGTCGCTGAAGGCGGATGGGACGGTGCGCCACCGGTGCCGGGTCCGGCAATGTAAGTACTTAAACAACATCGTTGAACAAGATCATCGAACAGTAAAGCAGCGCACCCGGCTGGCGATGGGCTACGGCTCGTTTCGCAGTGCCTGGCGAACCTTGCAGGGGATCGAAGCCGTAAACATGATTCGGAAGGGAAGAGTCAGGTGGGTAGCGAAATCGGATGCCGCCGGGTAAGCCAAGTTCATCGGCAAGTTGTTCGGAATTGCGGCGCCCGCAGAAGGACTAACTAAAGCGCCCCTTCCACAGCCAATTTGCCGCATCCGAGTTTTCGCAACACTACCGACAGTTCCGATCCGCGCCTTCGTGGTCTGTTAAACCAGGTCTTCTCATACGTGGCTACAAGTCGGCCCGAATACGATATGCAAGTTTTTGCGGACGACGCTACCCAACTGGCGCGTGTCTTGTCGAGAACCAATGAACAGATGAAAGCTCTTGCTCCAGAACAGCTCTCGGCCTACCGCGAACGGCTAACGGAACAGAGCCGAAAATCAGAACGCGAACAAACCCATGGCTATGAAGCCGGTGTATGAAACAACCTTGTGCAAGCAACTTTCTTCAGACAGAATCCCCTTATTTATGCGACTCTCAAAGCTAACCGTTTCGCGACCAACTCAACAGAATCCTGAGGGGCTGGTTCGCTTACTTCAACTA
>JBPCJX010000089.1:0-27666 GCA_051004875.1 Bryobacteraceae bacterium | reverse complement strand
TTGGCGAAAGCGAGTTGGCGGGCGTGGTCGTCGCGGTGCAGGCGGTGGGTAGTGTGCTTCGACTTCTTTGAAAATAGCGAAGAAAAGAGCGCTCGGCAGTGGTTTTATAGCGATTGGTGGTGGAGTATTGCTTGTGGTGTTCGTCGGTCCAATTAGAGGCGTTGGCGGGGAGTTCCCATTCGACTTCTTCGAGGCGTTTTTTATTGCGTTTGAGAACCCAGTGGGCGCGGGCTAGGTTTTCAACTAGCGTGATGGCGGGTTGGGTGTCGGGATTGTAGGCAGTGAGCCAGCCTTGGACGGTGGCTTCGAAGGCGTCGGGATCTTCGTAGGGGAGGACGGTTTTGGCGGAGCGGCAGCCGTGCTTGAAGGAGTTTCGGCTGGATTTGGCTTTGCCTTTCGGGGTGCGTGGGCCGGTGGAGCCGGTGCGGACTTTGTCGATGAGATCACCGCTGATGGGATCGTGCATAGGGGATGCTTCGAGCACGATTGTGGGGTGTGGGGGATGCTGGGCGGCGGCTTGCAATAGCGGCAAGCGATTGATTTAGATTGGAATGGAAGATTTTCGGCTTTTGTGATGGCAGGCGATATGGCGAACAGGGGCGATGCTGTTGAAAAACTCTCCGCTGCGAAGTGACTGGACCGGCGCCCACTTCCGATCTGATCGCGCTGCCGATTGGAAGGGTGGGGCTTTTCAGGCCATGCCTACTGCCGGTTGTTTCGGTGGGTTCAGAAACTTTATCAGTCTCTTCATGTTCTGCGCCATTGCCGCTAAAATGAATTGCTCTTTCACATTTCGCAGTCCGCGCAGGCGCACCTTGCGGAGTCGGATTTGATTGCGCAATTCCGAGAAGAGCGCCTCGATCTTGTTTCGAGCACGACGGGCTACCGAGAATTCTGGCGTTTGACTGAGATTTCGAACGCGCTCGCGTACGTCCTCATACCAGTTGATCTTCAGCGTACGATGAGTGGACGGCGTGCACGCAGGCTTGTGGGAACAGTCCCGGCATTGCGAGGGCTTCGCGCCAAACACAAAGCCCTGTGTACCTCGACTCATTCCGATGTAGCGAAGCAACTCGCCTCCCGGACAGCGGTAGGCGTTCTCTTCTGGGACGTGAGCAAACTCGTGCTGCGTGTAGAAACCGTTCGTTTGTTGCTTACGATCCAACACGGGGATGTATGGTGTCATCTGGTGCTCAGAGAGCCAGGACAAAAACTCCCCCGTGCCATAGCTCTTGTCGGCGGTCACGCTGGTCGGCTGCAGCCCAAATCGTTCGCTTGCTCTTTCCAACATCTGCCGGGCAGCAACGATTTCTTGACTGAGTCGTGCTGGTGTCGCCATGACGCCCGTGATGATGCAGCTTCGGCTGTCGATCAAATAGTTGTCATCGTAGGCAAACTCTGGAGCTCCGCGCTTGCTCGACAGGGCTGCATCCGGGTTCGGTAGTCGAGATCTTCATCGGTGGCGAGTTCCGATAAGTGCGGCGCAGCTTGGGCTCCTCTTCCGCTTCGGCCGAAGATGGATCAGCAATCTGCGCCGACTCTGCGACGACGTTCTCGCGCTCGACCTGCTCCACGTACTGGCGGACCGTATGATTGACTTTGGCGACCTCCGTGACTTGTTCTCGAGCGATTGTGCGGTCAGGGCTGGCATCTGCGCGGATCTGCGTACTGTCCACGGAGAGATCGACACCTGTCAAAAGCCCAACATTCATACACTGCTGGACGATTCGCTCTAACAGTTCGAGAAAGAGCGGTGACTCCTGAAAACGCCCGTGCCGATTCTTGGAAAACGTGGAGTGGTGTGGAACCTCCTGGTCGAAGCCCAGTCCAGTGAACCAGCGATAAGCCAAGTGCATCCCGACATCCTCGACCAGGCGGCGCTCACTGGTGATTCCGTACAGATAGCCAATCAATAGAATGCGCAGCAGAACTTCGGGATCGATCGAAGGCCGACCTGTATGGCTGTAGCTTTCCTTCAAGGTCTCGCGCACGAAAGCGAAATCGATGTGTCGGTCGACGAGCCGTAGTAGATGATCTTCGGGAATATGGTCTTCAATCCGAAAGTAGTAAAACAGCGACTCAGAACGAGTTTGGTGGCCCATCATAACGAGCAGCGCGCCTCCAAGGAATTTGATCGAGAACGACATCAAGGAATCAATGAAAGGACGTTTGCGGAGACTCGAACGTCACCCAAACATTTCATCGCTGCAGCGTTTTATTGTTTTTTTGGCCTCCAGCAGAGTAAGCCCGATGCATAAATGCGGGCTCGACCTCAAGCAGCCGCGCGCGGGGCCACTCTATCTGTATGGCCGCACTCGCGCGTCTGCATCGGCTCCCATCCCCCAATAGACGCACGCATCTGCAAGTTGGGCCAAAGTAAGACCACTGCCCTGAAACACACCAACAAGCCGGCCGCTGGGTAACCTTTTAAGGAGTTCGTTACCGATGAACTCCTCCGCAAGGTAATCTCCGAAAGGCCGTCGGTGAAGCGATATAAGGACGGGGCGCTTGGGCGTGTGTAAAGCTTGTTCAAATTTCGCGTATTTGGAATCCGGGCCGCCGAGTGTGATCACCACGAATACGCGACCAGGGTAGTTCGGTTCCAAAGTCCTCGTAATTCCGCCTCCAATCGCAGACTGATAATCGATGGTGCCCTGAGCCCGAAATAAGTGTCCAGATCCGTAAATCAGGAGAGCTTTCTCGTGTTTTTCGAGCACTTGCTCTTTCAGGACGGAGACGGCGGCGCCATCACGAGCGCGATAATCTCCGATTCCTGGATCTCCCCCCAACACGCGGATTCTCGACGATACCGGGAGCTTCGCATTCACTTCTCGGACAGCCGCGAAAAACTCGGCATAAATCGGCGAGTCCCAAACTCCTTGCTGAGTCGTGGTTTTCCAAACACGCTCAAGCTCTGCCACGGAAACTTTGTCTCCTTGAATGTAGCGATCAAGCGTCTGCTGTTCCGACGTGCTCGCGAACTCGACAACGATCAAGTGTACTTTCTTAGGAAAGTCGGGATCGCGAATCAAACCGATTCGGAGATCGGAATCCAGTTTTCGCCCGTGAACCTCGCCTAAGGCAACAATATCGACGCTATCGAACGCTGAGATCAGAGCCCGATAAATATTGCCAACTCCAGCCGTTTCGTCGGGCAATGGCACGTTTCGCGGCTGGCCGAGCAAGTTGGCGGCAACCACCAATGATGCTAGGCATGGTTTCATGTGGCTTCAGTTTAGCTGCTTGGAAGCAGGCAAAACGGCGCTTTCCCGACAGCTCCCGTGTGACAGGCTTAAAAGGGAAGTCAATTGCACAGCGGTTCCCTGCGGAGCACGCATCAGAGTTTTTCAACAGCATCGGGCGTCTTTGCCAAACGAACTCAATCTTAGTCCCCATAGGCTCAACCACGCTCTAAATTCCAATTGCTCCTTATAGTTACCCGCTTGTTATACTAAGTTTTCCCCTATGCCCTTGCCCGGCCTTCCCTACGAGATGACCGTTCCCGCCGGAATCACCCCTGCGCTCGACGGCGGAAAGAAGATTATCCTTCTGAAACCGCGGGGCTTCTGTGCCGGCGTGGTTCGTGCCATCGACGTGGTCCGAATCGCTCTCGACCTCTACGGCGGCCCCATCTATGTCCGCAAAGAAATCGTGCACAACCGACATGTCGTCGATGAGCTTCGCGGCGCTGGCGCTATTTTCGTCGAAGAACTTAGTGAGGTACCCGAAGGCGCCCGCGTCATCTTTAGTGCCCACGGCGTTTCTCCGGCCGTTCGAGCCGAAGCTAAGGAACGCCAGTTGCAGGTCATCGATGCCACTTGCCCGCTGGTGACGAAGGTTCACCTCGAAGCCGTAAAATTCGCCAAGCAAGGTTACACCATAATTCTGATCGGCCATCGTGACCACGACGAAGTGATTGGCACGCTCGGCGAGGCTCCTCAAAACACGACCCTCGTCTCGGATGTCGCAGATGTGGATCGGCTGCACATCCAAGACCCTGAGCGCGTCGTCTATCTTACTCAAACCACGCTTTCGCTCGACGAAACCAAAGATATTGTGAATCGCCTGCTGGAGCGTTTCCCGAAGATCATCGGCCCGAAGACCCAGGACATCTGCTACGCAACCGAGAACCGTCAGTTAGCCGTCAAAGCCGTAGCTCCGCTTTGTCAAGCTTTGCTCGTCGTGGGTTCACAAAATAGCTCGAATTCCAGGAGGTTGGTTGAGGTCTGTCAAAAGGCTGGAGTGCCTGCCTATTTGCTCGACGACTGCAGCGAGGTCCGGCCCGAAACACTGGATGGGGTCGACACCGTTGCAGTCACCGCCGGCGCTTCCGCTCCCGAACACCTGGTTCAGCAGCTCATCGATCACCTAAAGGCGAAAGGATACACCGACTTGGAAGAGGCTGAAATCAAGGAAGAGGACGTGCGGTTCACGCTTCCTTCCGATCTTGAAAATTTCAAACCTCGCCTCCACACTGTTCGTATTTAGCGCGCCTATAACATTTCACCAACGATGAAATCAAGTCTCCAAGTTTCGGACTCGCTGAATTTCACCGTCGCGGATGCCATCCACAAAGCATCCTCTGCGCTCCTTCAACGGCAGTCCTGTGAGGGCTATTGGTGCCCCGATCTCAAGGCGGACACCACGCTCGAGTCGGATTACATCATGTTGCAGCTTTGGCTGCATGCGCCTGTGGATGGAGCTTGGAACCCGCCCACTCGGCCTCTGATCGATAAGGCTGTAGCCGCCATCCTCGCGCGCCAACTCGAAGACGGTGGATTCAATATCTATCTCAACGGCCCGTCTGAAATCAGCGCCTCTATAAAAGCGTATTTCGCGTTAAAGCTAGCTGGTGTTCCTCTAACGGATGCGCGCATGAATCGGCTGCGCGTTCGCATTCTCGAGATGGGCGGTTTGCAGGCCGCAAATAGCTACGTTCGCACGAATCTCAGCCTGTTCGGCCTTTATCCCCGCACCGCTTGCCCGTCCATTCCCCCCGAGCTGGTTCTACTGCCCTTCAAGTTCATCTATCAAATGTCTTCGTGGACGCGTGCCATCGTCATCGCGCTCTCGATCGTCCACGCTGCGAATCCGCGCCGCCCGGTTCCCACTGGCTTCAACTTGGAAGAGCTATTCTTTCCCGGAGCGCCAGCCATGCCGCAGCGCAATCCTCATCTCTTCAGTTGGCGAAACTGCTTCCTCACGCTGGATGGCTTTTTGAAGGCTTGGGAGCGGATGGGTCCGCGCTTCATTCGTCGCGCCGCAGTGAAAAGATGCGCCGATTGGATGATAGAACGTTTCGAGCGCTCAGACGGCCTCGGCGCAATCTACCCGTCCATGCAGTATTCCATCATGGCCTTGGACGTGCTCGGTTACGGACCGGATCACCCGCTGCGCATCGAGGCCGAAAAGCAGTTCAACAATTTAATCGTGGATGATGAGCGCGGCTTTTTCATTCAGCCTTGCTTTTCGCCAGTATGGGACACCGCCATCACAGCGTTTACCCTGGGCGAGACTGAGAATCCGCCACTCCCCGCCCTGCGCCGCGTAGCCGACTGGCTCCTATCCAAAGAGGTTCGCCGCAATGGAGACTGGTCTCGCAAGCGGCCGCACACGAAACCTTCCGGCTGGGCGTTTGAGTTCAACAACGACTTCTACCCTGATGTCGACGATACTGCCATGGTGCTGCTTGCCTTCGCAAAGGCTCGCGCCTCCAATGAAATCGAGCAGCGTGCATGCGAAAAGCGGGCCGTCAATTGGCTCCTCGCCATGCAAAGTAAAGATGGCGGCTGGGCTGCTTTCGACGTTGACAATAATTGGCAAGTTTTAAGCCATGTGCCGTTCGCGGATCACAACGCGATGCTCGACCCGTCCTGTCCGGATATCACGGGCCGGGTGATTGAAGCTCTGATCGGTTGCGAGATCAAGCCCGGTGATCCCCCAATCCGCCGCGGGGTTGAATATCTATTGCGCGCGCAGGAGCCGGATGGAAGCTGGTACGGACGCTGGGGCGTGAACTATATCTACGGAACGTTTCTCGCCTTACGTGGGTTGCGATCTGCCGGGCTGAGCGAGCACGAACCCAACATTCAGCAAGCGCTTGAATTCATCCGCGCCTATCAGAACCACGACGGCGGCTGGGGTGAAAGTTGCGCCAGCTATGACGAGAATCGCTTTGTTCCAAATCCAAGCACTCCGTCACAAACCGCTTGGGCCATCTTGGCGCTTCTCGCTGGAGGGGATATTCGAAGCGAAAGCCTCTATACCGGCATCGAATATTTAACGAGATCCCAGCGTCCTGACGGCACCTGGAATGAAGAGTACTGCACCGGAACGGGTTTTCCGAAAGTGTTCTATTTGTCTTACACGGGTTATCGCAACACGTTTCCGCTGCTCGCGCTTTCAACGTTCATGAACACCACAGCGCCGCGGTCGCGCGAATTGGCGCGGAGCGTTAGTGTGGGTAAGTGAGATGACCAACCAGCAGCTGTATTTCGCAATCGGCGCGCTGGTCTTCCTGGTCATCTCGGTTATAACGATGGACGTTTTGTTTGTCCTGTGGCAGAGTAATCAACTCAGCCAGTGTTTCGACGTTCGGTTTAGATCCATAGGAGATCGTCTCGATCAGATCGGAAGTACTCTGGAAACCATCCGAGCCGACCTGAAAGAATTCTACCGCGACATCACGCGCCTCAAGCAAAAGACTGGATTGGATTAGGAGCATTATGAGATTTCCGCTTTCCATGACCCTCGGCATGGGGGCTTACATCGCAAAGAACAAGCTAAGTCCGCCGCCGGAGTGGCAGAAGAGCGCCAATGGTGACGACTCGGCCAATCCGTTCAAGATCATCATGCACACACGCACCGGAGACGAGCCGGAGTTTGTGCATCCCATGATCAACAAGCGCTTCCCGCTTGTGCTCATGCTTGAGCCTTTGCACGCCTGCAATCTTACCTGCACCGGCTGCGGCCGCATCCGCGAATACGAGAGCACCATTTCTCAGCGTCTGAGTGTCGCACAGTGCCTCAAAGCGGTCGACGAATGTGGCGCTCCCACGGTCTCGATCTGCGGTGGCGAGCCCATGCTTTATCCGGAAATCGGTCGCCTCGTCTCGGAGATTCTGGCGCGCGGCAAGAACATCATTCTCTGCACGAACGGCATGTTCATCCGTAAGAAGATCAAGGAGTTCAAACCCGATTCGCACTTTTTCTTCAATGTGCATCTCGACGGCATGGAGAAGAACCACGACATTTCGGTCGAGCGTAAGGGCGTTTTCAAAGAAGCGATCGAAGGCGTCAAGATCGCCAAACAGCACGGCTTCAAGGTCTGCACCAACACCACCGTTTACAAAGAAACCGACATGAACGAGATTGAGGAGTTGTTTACGCTTCTCGAAGGTCTCGGTGTCGACGGATTCTTGATCTCTCCCGCATACGGCTATTCGGCAGTGAATCAGCGAGAGATTTTTATGACACGTGAAGACGTCTTTGAAAAGTTCAAAGACATCGACCGGCTCGCCAAGCGCTTCCGCATCAACAACACTCCGACGTATCTCGACTTCCTGAAAGGTGACCGTAAGCTGCCTTGCACAGCGTGGGGCAATCCTACCTACAACGTAAAAGGATGGAAAGGTCCGTGCTATCTGATCACGGATGCCCACTACGACACGTTCGAAGAATTGATGACGAAGACTCAATGGAACCACTACGGTGAAGGCAACGATCCGCGCTGCGAGCACTGCATGGTTCACTGCGGTTATGAGCCGTCAGCTGCTTTCGGGATTAACTCCAAGTTCACCGATACTTTTAAGCTGATGACCTGGGCGTTCCGCTAAGGCGCTACGCCCCACTCACTATTGCCTGTCACGTTAGTCACTGGTGCCAGCGGGTTTTTAGGTTGGCACGTTGCTCGTGTACTTACAGAACGCGGTCATCGCGTACGAGCTTTATGCCGTCCCTCTAGTCAGCTTCGTGAGCTCGACGTCGAGCGCGTCACTGGCGACCTGCGCGATCCCGAGTCGTTAGTCCGGGCTGTGGCGGGCTGTGAGCTCGTCTTCCATGTCGCCGCCGATTACCGCCTCTGGTCCAGGCATCCCGAAGAGCTCTACCGCTCGAATGTGGATGGCACCCGCAATGTCCTCGAAGCTGCGGCCGAAGCGGGCGTCGAGCGCATCGTATATACCAGCACTGTCGGCTGTATCGGCATGCCTCAAAACCCGCTGGGCGACGAAAATACGCCGGTTTGTATAGCGGATATGGCGGGTCACTATAAGCGCTCGAAGTGGCTGGGCGAGCAGGTCGCTCTCGAAAAGGCGCACGCCGGTCTTCCTGTCGTGATTGTCAATCCCACCGCCCCGGTCGGCGATCACGATTGGAAACCTACTCCCACTGGAAAAATCATCCTCGACTTTCTTCGGGACAAACTGCCCGCCTTCGTCGATACCGGCCTCAATCTCGTCGATGCCCGCGACACTGCTGTGGGGCATCTCCTCGCAGCCGAGCGAGGTCGGACAGGCGAACGCTATATTCTTGGCTCAGAGAATCTGACCCTTCAGCAGATTCTCGAGCGTTTAGCACTGATCGCGAACAAGCCGGCTCCGGCAACGAAGGTCCCGTATGCGCTAGCCTATGCAGCGGGCGTGATTACGACAGCCTGGGCCAATATCACCGGTCGAGAGCCTATGGCGCCGCTTGAGGGGGTCCGGATGGCGCGTAAGAAGATGTTTGTGACACACGCCAAAGCTGCCCGTGAACTCGGCTTTTCACCCGCGCCAGCTGAGGCCGCGCTCAGGCGCGCCGTCGATTGGTTCCGTGCTAATGGATACTGCTAGTCACATCTGAGCAACCCATTCTGAGCAACCCATGGCCATCCTCTACGTAGCCTCTCTCGCGATGGAGCTTGAGCCTTTTGGCGACTTGCTGACCGGCGTTCGAAAGCTCAAATGGCCGATTGATTACGCTTTCGAAGGTGTCTGGGAGGGCCGTCGCGTCATGCTCGCCGCGAACGGTGCAGGCCCGAAACTGGCGGCGCAAGCTGTGGAGATCGCTATCCGGGCCGTTACTGGCGCGGAACTCTCGGCTTCGAAGTTGGAGGCGGTTGTCAGCACCGGCTTTTGTGGGGCTCTCGATCCGCACCTCCGCGAGGGCCAGATCGTTATAGCTACTGAAGTTCTTGATCTCGACGCGAATGCGACGTTCGAATGCGGCCCCGTCGATGCCGAGACTCCGTTCGCTTCCGGAGTTCTGATTTCCAAGGATCGCATCGCCAACTATGTTGCAGAAAAGCAGCAACTCCGAGATCGGGGCGCCCTCGCAATCGACATGGAAGCTGGCGGCGTTGCAGCGCGCGCAAAGCGAGCTGGATTACCTTTCTACTCGATTAAAGTCGTCTCCGATCGCGCCGACGAGTCCTTTCCCCTCGACATAAATAGCATGCGGACCCCAGAAGGCCGCATCCGGCGTGTGAAAATTGGAATACACGCACTCGCCCATCCAAAGTTGCTTCCGCAGCTAGTTCACTGGAAACGGCGCAGCAGGATTGCGGCTAAGGCGTTGGGGGGCTTTCTTGTCAGTTGTCGAATCAGGCCGAAGTCGGACACTGCTCTCGCCGAATGATGCAATACCCTGCGTCATGAGAGCAGCCGTCTATCTGGGCCCTGGCCGCATCTCCCTCGAATCAATCGAGACGCCGTCTCTGGCGCGGGGCGAGATTCTGATCCGGGTGGAGAGCTGCGGCGTTTGTCATACCGATCTCAAGAAGATCGAGCACAACCTCCTGCCCCCGCCGCGCATCTACGGCCATGAAACTGCTGGCGTTGTTGCAGCCGTTGGTGATGGAGTCACCAGATATGCGCCTGGCGATCGCGTGATTGTCTTTCACCACATACCTTGTGGCGACTGTTTCTACTGCGATCGCCGCCTCTATGCTCAGTGTCCTGTGTACAAGAGAGTGGGTGCCACGGCTGGCTATGAGCCTGCTGGCGGCGGATTCTCGCAATACGTTCGCGTAATGGACTGGGTTGTAGATCGCGGCGTCGAGCTGATTCCCGATGGTGTCTCTTTCGATCAGGCCTGCTGGGTTGAGCCCGTAAATACTTGCCTCAAGGCAGTCGAGCTTCTCGCGTTGCGGCGCGGTGATCGCGTAGCCATCCTCGGCCAGGGCCCGATCGGCCTCATCTTTACAATGTTGGCCAAGCGCCTCGGGACCACCGTTCTCGCCACCGACACGATCGAATTCCGGCGAAATCTTTCCGAAGGCTTTGGCGCTTTTGGTTTTGATCCTCGCGAACCCGATTTCGAGGTTGCTATTAAAGCTCAAACCGAGGGCCGTGGTGCGGATGCTGTAGTCGTCGCAACCAATGTGCCAGGACTGGTCGAACAAGCCGTCCGTATCTCTCGCCCGGGCGCAAAGATACTACTGTTTGCCCAAACTTCCACAACTGAACGTATCGAAATCTCCGGCACCGACGTCTGCGTGGGTGAGCGTGTTCTACTTGGTTCCTACAGCGCGGACATCGATTTGCAGGCAGAATCTGCCCGGCTGGTCTTCAGCGGGGAACTGGCGCTCGAACAGCTTATTTCGCACCGCGTTCCTCTCCATCACATCGAGCGCGGCATCGCTATTGCACAGGATCCAACGGAACGTTCTCTTAAAGTTGTCGTACATCCACAGGAGACTGTGTAATGGGATATAGCATGCAAGCGGCCGTTCTTTATGGCAAGGAAGACGTTCGGCTTGAGTCCGTCCCCGTACCGCTTGTTGGCTTTGGCGAATTGCTTATCCGTGTCCGCACCGCGCTCACTTGTGGAACGGACGTAAAAGTCTTTCGGCGCGGGTATCACGCCAAGATGATCATCCCGCCCGCGCTCTTTGGCCATGAGATGGCTGGCGACATTGTCGCTGTCGGCGAGGGTATCACGAAGTTTCACGTGGGGCAGCGCATCGTCGCGGCGAACTCCGCTCCCTGTGATCGATGTTTCTTCTGCCGGCACAATCAGCAGAATCTCTGCGAAGATCTCCTGTTCAATAACGGAGCCTATGCGGAGTTCATGCGCTTGCCCGAGCGCATCGTTCGAACAAACACGTACGCCATACCCAACCACCTCGCGTACAAAGATGCTGCTCTAGTTGAGCCGCTCGCTTGTGTTTTGCGCGGCCTGCATGAAAGTAACGTGCAGCCGGGTGACACCATCGTGGTTATGGGTCTCGGGCCCATCGGCCTGATGTTCGTCCGGCTCGCAAAATGGGCCTTCGGCGCGCGCGTCATCGCCATTGCGCGCCGTCTTGAGCAAGTGGATCGCGCCGTTCTGCTCGGCGCCGCCGAAGGTGTCCTCATGGGCAATGATGCCGCTGTGGTTTCGGAGGTTCACGCTCGTACCGGCCGGCGTGGCGCTGATGTCGTGATAGAAGCCATCGGTCATCCTCAAGCCTGGGAACTCGCTACGCAACTCGTCCGGAAGGGCGGCACGGTCAACTTCTTCGGCGGATGTCCCACCGGCACTAAAGTTGGTCTCGACGCGGACCTTCTGCACTACTCTGAAATCACTTGCAAAGCCACTTTTCATCACACACCTGACCACATCCGCCGGGCGCTGGAAGTGATTAGCGACCGCACTGTGTCGGCCAGTCATTTCGTGAACCACGAAGAGCCACTCAGCCGCCTTCCTCAGGTTTTGAGAGACCTCGCCCACCACCGGAACGGGCAAATTAAGACTGCCATCGTTCCGTGACGCGAGCAGCCGTGCCAGTCGCACATTTAGAGCCTAAGGAGTACATCCGCCAGATGTCTCCTGGCCCAACGGCCCGTTCGGGCACGCCGCATCTGGAATCCGAGGCAATCGAATACACGCGCTGGCTCGCCACTCACCATTACGAAAACTTTCATGTGGTGAGTTTTCTTCTTCCGAAGCATTTGCACCAAGACTTCTATAATGTCTACGCTTTTTGCCGATGGGCCGATGACCTTGGCGATGAAATCGACGATTCTCAGGAGAGCTTGCGCCTGCTTGCCTGGTGGCGCAACGAGCTGCGGGCAATGTATGGCGGAGAGGCCTCGCACCCGGTCTTTGTAGCACTCAGGCGTACGGTCGACCGTCACGATATTCCGATAGAACCCTTCGACCGATTGATCCGCGCCTTCGAACAGGATCAGACGGTGACGCGTTATCAGACCTTCGATGACGTGTTCGGGTATTGCGTGAACTCGGCCAATCCTGTGGGTCACCTGGTTCTCTACCTGTGCGGCTACCGCGATGCCGAGCGGCAGCAGCTTTCCGATTACACCTGCACGGCTCTTCAGCTCGCGAATTTTTGGCAAGATATAACCGTCGATCTGAAAAAAAATCGCGTCTATTTGCCGCTCGATCTGCTTTCAACGTACGGTTACACCGTCGAAGAGCTATTCGCCCTGAAATATAACGATCGCTTTGGGGCTGTCATGCGGGATGCAGTGCGCGTCGCTGAAGATCTGTTTCGGAAAGGTCTGCCGCTGATCGAGATGGTCGACCGGCGCGTCGCTCTAGATCTCGAGCTGTTCAGCCGAGGCGGCATGAAAATTTTGCAGAAGGTCAGGAACCAGCGCTACAACGTTCTTCAGTGCCGGGCAGAAATTTCAAAAGCCGAGCGCGTTGGTATTCTTCTCCAATGTCTTCCGCGACTGCTTCCGTTTTGACCACTGGCTCGCTCGAGGACTCGTACCGATACTGCAGACGAATAGCGCGGAAACGGGCCAGAAATTTCTACTACTCGTTCCTGCTTCTTGAAAGGCCGCAGCGCGATGCCATGTGCGCAATTTACGCGTTCATGCGTCACTGTGACGATCTGAGCGACAGTCCCGTGGTCCCGCTTGACAAGCCCCCGAACCTGCATCAAAGCATCGCCGAATGGCGCGTCGAGCTCAACCGCGCTCTCTCCGGCGACGTCGAGAGTAACCTGATCTGGCCTGCCTTTCATGACACCGTCGAGCGGTACTCTATTCCGCATCGATTCTTCCACGAAATGATCGACGCCATCATGTCTGATCTTGAGCCACGGCAGATTCAGACATTCGATGAGCTCTATCGCTATTGCTATCAGGTAGCATCTGTCGTCGGGCTTACGATCGTCCATATCTTTGGTTTCGACTCAGTAAAGGCGCTGCTCCTAGCCGAAAAGTGCGGGGTCGCCTTTCAACTGACTAACATCCTGCGCGACGTTCGAGAGGATGCTGAGGCGGGGCGTGTCTATCTGCCTCGCGAGGATCTGAACCGGTTCTCAGTTTTGGTCGATCAACTGCGTTCGGGAAAGGAAGACGATCGCTTTCGAGAGCTCATGAGTTTCGAGGCCGCCCGTGCCCGCGAATACTATGACGAATCGGCTGGGCTTTCTGAACTAGTCACGCAAGAAAGCCGGCGTTCCCTGTGGGCTCTCCGCGAAATCTACCGGCGGCTGCTATCGAGAATCGAAAGGTCCAATTACTCTGTCCTCAGCCGCCGGGTCAACCTTCCTACACGAACCAAAGTGGCATTGCTCTTTCGCGCCTTCCTGCACTAATCCTCACTCGCTGTGCAACCCCTTCGTAGCGTCCTCTGCAGTATAGGCAACGATCCATTCTGAATCGGGTCCATCCACATGCAGTTCCTCGCCTCCTGCGGGCAACAGCCACGCTTGGCCGGCCGTGGCCTCTTTTTTTGCAACCGTGCCCGCGCCGTTCGCGCACAGAAGCAACAGGTAAAATGGCAGTCCACGCTCAATTCGAATCGACGGCTTAGGCTTCAACCGCTCGAGACGGAAATAACGGCAGGCCACCAACTCGTCCCGCCAATTGGCGAGCGGTACGGGCCTTGCTTGATGATCGTGCGGCCCCAGGTGAGCGACATTCAGGGCATGATCCAAATGAAGTTCGCGCCCCCGCCTAAAATCGTAAAGCCGGTAAGTAAGATCCGAATTCTCTTGAATTTCGCAGATCGTCACGCCTTCGCCGATCGCGTGCACCGTCCCGGCAGGCACATAAACGACCTCTCCTTGCGTCACCGTTCGCCAATCAAGCAGGTTTTCGATCTCACCTGAATGCGCCGCTTCCCGCAACTTCTCCCGCGAGAGACTCTCCCGAAATCCCACCGCTATTTTTCCCAGCGGATTGGCTTCCAGCACATACCAAGCCTCTGTTTTGCCTAAGCTCTGGTGGTGTTTTTGCGCGTAGTCATCGTCGGGATGCACCTGCACGGAGAGCCTGCTTTTCGTGAAGAGCAGTTTCAGCAACAACGGGCAAACGCCTGGATGCCGTGGGTCGACGCCGGTCCCCAATATCCCCGGATGATCTCTTATCAACTGACCCAGGGTCTGATTCAGCGAAGTGAGATTTTCCTCAACCGTAAACCAGACCTCGCCAATATGCTCATCGCGAGGCGTAACCGGAAAGAATGGCGCCAGATTTTCGCGCCCCCAGACGCGTTCTCGAAAAATCGGCATGAGCTGGATTGGCTTGTCTGGGGCCGAAGACACAACGGAATTTTAACAATCCGATGCGACAATCGAAGCATTGCCCAACGACGAAAAGGAAAGCTCGGACGTCACGAACTCCCAGCTTGAAGCATTCCGACGTCCGCTTGCCTATCGTGAGGAGGCGTTTCTTCAGAGTCCGGAATCGCGTCCGCTACGGATCCTCTCCGAATACCTGTGGCCGCTGGCGCATTTTCAGGAGGAGAGGATACAGGATACGATCGTCTTTTTCGGCTCTGCTCGCATCCAGGAGGATGGACCTCTGAGCCGGTACTACCGGGAAGCGCGTGAACTGGCCCGTCTTGTTACAGAATGGGCCACATCGATCGTTGAGCCCGAGGGCTGCGCCGAGCCTCACCGTCGATTCGTGGTCTGCTCAGGCGGCGGTCCCGGTATTATGGAAGCCGCGAATCGTGGTGCACACGAAGCAGGCGGAAAAACAATCGGCCTCAATATCGGTCTCCCTTTCGAGCAGCGTCCGAATCCCTTCATCACCCCGGAACTCTGCTTTGAATTCCAGTACTTCTTCATGCGGAAGTTCTGGTTTGCTTATCTCGCTAAAGCCTTGGTCGCTTTTCCCGGCGGGTTTGGCACACTTGACGAAGTGATGGAGATCCTGACCCTCGCACAGACGCGGAAGCTAGAGAGCAAGATCCTGATACTTCTCTATGGCTCTGAGTTTTGGAAGGAGATTCTGAACTTCGATGCGCTCGTAAAACACGGCGTCATTTCGAAAGAAGACCTAAACCTGTTTCGTTTCGCCGATACGCCGCACGCTGCTCTACACATACTTAAAGAAGATCTGACGCGCTACTATCTCGAGCCCGAAGGCGCTCTGCAACGTCCCATCGAAGGAGCTCCTGAAATCGCACGCACAAGAACGTCTTAATGCAAGTTCTGTTCGCCCCACCTCTTCACACCCGGCACATCAATATCAAACAAATCCAAGACCCGGCAGACTGTGTCGTCCACCAACTCGTCGATTGTCGCCGGTTTCAGGTAGAACGCCGGCACGGGCGGCATAATGACCCCGCCCATCTCGGTCACTGCGAGCATATTGCGCAAATGACCGGCGTGCAGTGGCGTCTCGCGTGGCAGTAATACGAGCTTCCGCCGTTCCTTCAAGGTGACATCCGCCGCTCGCGTCAGAAGCGTGCTGCTCATACCTGTCGCAATCTCGGCCAGTGTCCGCATGGAGCAGGGAGCCACCACCATTCCCAAGGTCTTGTAGGAACCGCTCGAGATCGCTGCCGACACATCACCGACGCGATAATTCACATCCGCTAGCGCGCGAAGCTCATTTACCGATAGCGTGGTCTCGTACGTACGCGTAAGGTCTCCCGCCTTCGAGACAACCAAGTGGCTCTCCACGTCGACTTGCCGAAGCCGCCGCAGCAGCTGGATCGCATACACAATGCCTGTCGCCCCGCTAACTCCCACGACCAGTCTCTTACGGGTAGTCTTGTGAATCGAATCCGTCACTGCGCTGTGGTTGTCAATTGCTGTTTCCACGCGTAGAGCGGAAACCTCTCGGTGAGTGCGCTGACACGTTTGCGCGCTTCGTAGGTCGCTTCGTCCGATTTCACGTTGTTGAGGACATACGCGATGAGCCTGCCGACTTCCGTCATCTCGGATTCACGAAAACCGCGCGTTGTCACGGCGGGACTTCCCAGACGGATCCCACTAGGATTCAGCGGCGGGTTTGTATCGAACGGAATGGCATTCTTGTTTGCCGTGACGTACGCATTATCCAGACCCTTCTCGGCTTCCTTCCCCTTGAGGCCTTTCGCGAAGACGTCAATCAAGAACATGTGGGAGTCGGTTCCACCGCTCACTACACGGAAACCTTCGTGTTCGAGAGATGCGGCCAGTGCGCGCGCGTTTGCCAGTACCTGCCGTTGATACGTGCGGAATTCTTCCGAATGCGCTTCGAGGAAACACGCCGCCTTTGCGGCAATTACGTGTACCAGCGGGCCACCTTGCGCGCCAGGAAAAACAGCTTTATCAATAGCGACGCCAAACTTCTCCTTCGCAAAGATGATTCCCGAACGCGGTCCTCGCAAAGTCTTGTGCGTCGTCGAAGTAACGATATCGGCGTGCTCGCAAGGATTGGGGTAAATACCCGCGGCAATCAGGCCAGAGTAGTGCGCCATATCGACGACAAAAACCGCGCCAACTGCATCGGCAACTTCCCGAAACCGAGCGAAGTCGATCACACGCGAGTAAGCGCTCGCCCCCGCAATGATCATTTTGGGTTTGTGCTCGTCCGCAAGTCGCGCGACTTCGTCATAATCGATTAGTTCGTCTTCGCGCCGGACGCCGTACGCAACAACCTTATAGAGCTTGCCGGAGAAATTTAGAGGATGACCGTGCGTAAGATGCCCGCCATGCGCCAGGTTCATGCCGAGTATCGTGTCGCCCGGTTGAAGCACTGAGGCATAAGCCGCTTCATTTGCTTGCGAACCCGAATGGGGCTGAACGTTGACGTATTCGGCGTTGAACAACTTCTTGGCTCGCTCACGCGCTAGCGTTTCGACGATGTCCGCGAATTCACATCCACCGTAATAGCGCTTCCCTGGATACCCTTCGGCGTATTTATTAGTAAACACGCTACCGGTCGCTTCGAGCACCGCTTCCGATGTGAAGTTTTCGCTCGCAATCAGTTCGATGCGCGTGTTCTGGCGGTCAACTTCGCGTTGAATCGCATCGTAGATCTCGGGATCGGTCTCGGATAAGGGCCTCGCCATCCGGCGCTGTTCATTCATATCATTTGCTCTCCCCTCTTGAGAAGATTTCACGTCGCGCCTAAAGCCGTTTTTGAGCGATTCTGCACTCTAGTTCAGCCAGGCGTTCTTCGACGATATTGAGACGCCTATCAGTCGCGGTATCGATGTTTCCCCGCATCTGCTGAGAGCTTGGCCATTTTGACGCTCCCGCTCTCCTGGTATGTGCGGAATCCTCGCAGCAACTCGGTTTGCATGTCGCGGGTGCGCTCGTCGATATAGTCGCGGAGCGCCTTAATTCCCTCTTCAAAATCGGCTTTGGTAACGGGGTCGTGATTATTGTCGGGCATGGTAATCGGCTTCTTTCATGGTACCGGCTTCGGGGTAATGCAGATAATTACTATTACATGCTTTGGAGCACTCTTTTCATTCCGACTCTGCGGGAAACTCCGGCAGAAGCCGAAGTTATCAGTCATCAATTGCTGTTGCGTGCCGGTTACATACGGCAGCTTTCCGCGGGTATCTACAGTTATCTGCTTCTTGCTCAACGCTCGCTTTTGAAGATTCAGCAGATTGTGCGCGAGGAGATGAATGCAATCGGCGGCCAGGAGATATTGCTCCCCGCGCTTCATCCCGCTGAATTGTGGCAGGAATCCGGCCGGTGGGAACTGATGGGCGACAACATGTTTCGCCTGAAAGATCGGTTTGGGCGTGACATGTGCCTGGGAATGACGCACGAGGAGATCGTCACATCCATTGCTCGCGGCGAGCTGCGTAGCTATAAGCAATTGCCTCAGATCTGGTATCAGATTCAGACGAAATTTCGCGACGAGCCCAGGCCGAAATCCGGCTTGCTGCGGGTGCGTCAGTTCATTATGAAAGACTCGTACACGTTTGATCTTGATGCGAGTGGCCTCGACGTCGCGTATAACAAGCATCACGACGCGTATTGCAGGATTTTTGATCGCTGCGGGCTCGAGTACATCGTTGTTGAGGCACACTCGGGGGCCATGGGCGGCAGCCAGTCGCACGAATTCATGATCGCCTCAGATGCAGGTGAGGATTTCGTCGCTCGCTGCACAAATTGTGGCTATCGCGCGAATTTAGAAAAAGCTGTATCGCGGCCAACTCCGCCAGCCGGTTCTGATCCCGAAGGCGACGTTGTGCCCGAGGAGTTTCACACGCCGGATCTCAAAACCATTGCTGATCTTGCGAAGTTCACGAAGCTGCCTGAGACGTCGCAAATGAAAAGTCTCGTCATGGTGGTAGATAGCAAGCCGATGCTGATCATGATGCGAGGCGATCATCAGCTCAGCGAGACGAAGCTGACGGCGGCCTTGCAGGCAACCGAAGTAAGGTCGGCGCATCCGCAAGAGATCGTGGACTGGTTTGGGGCAAGCGCCGGTTCGCTAGGGCCGGTCGGCGTGAAAAACATGCGCGTGCTTGCCGACAGTGCATTAACGGGTCGCAGCAACATGATTACGGGCGCCAACCGAGACGATTACCACTTCAGAAACGTAACACCAGGCAAGGATTTTCAGGCCGAATATTTCGATCTTCGTCAAGTAGCGGAGGGTGACCCGTGTCCAAATTGTGGTGCTGCGCTTGAGCTTGTAAAAGCGATCGAGATTGGACACATCTTCAAGCTTGGCTATAAGTATTCCGAGTCGATGGGATTGCGAGTGCTCGGCGAGAACGGGAAAGAAATCACGCCCATCATGGGTTCCTACGGCATTGGGATCGAGCGAATCCTCACGTGCGCAGTCGAGTTGTACCACGACAAAGATGGTATGGCGCTGCCCGCCACGATTGCGCCCTTTACGGTTGTGATTACTCCCGTGAACTATGGTGATGCACTACAAAGAAAGGCCGCGGATTTCGTTTACGCGGAGTGCACGAAAACTGGGATTGATGTTTTGCTGGATGATCGCGATGAGCGGCCAGGCGTGAAATTCAAGGATGCCGATTTGATTGGCATTCCGTACCGCATAACGATCGGCAAGAAGCTAAGCGATGGCAAGGTGGAATTCGTGGAGAGGCGGACACGCTCGTCTGAAGACGTCGTGCTGCACGGCGCAGTGCCCCATTTACAGAAGAAGCTCGGCTTGCCGGTAACCGTAAAGATCTAGAGGATCTTTTTGCCCATTGCCGACATCACGAGCTCTACGGCCAACAATGCGGTCCGGTTTGCTTCGTCGAGAACTGGATTCACCTCAACTACTTCCATGGACGTCATCCGGCTGCAGTCGCAGATCGTCTCCATTGCCAGATGCGCTTCGCGGTACGTCATTCCTCCTCGCACAGGAGTTCCCACGCCGGGCGCTTCATCGGGATCAACGACGTCCATATCGAGCGACAGGTGAAAGCCGGACGTTCCATCGTTTGCGACAGCGATGGCTCGTTCCATCACATTCGGCAGCCCGCGCTCGTCGATGTCGCGCATCGTAAAGGCGGTAACACCGGATTCGCGAATGATTTCGCGTTCGCGTCGATCCACGTCGCGAATTCCTACGAGCACCACGTTTACTCCCTCGACTTTAGGCGTGTAGTCGAAGATCTGAGCGAGTTCGCGCGGGCCCCGGCCCACACAGCAGGCTAGCGGCATGCCGTGTACGTTTCCACTCGGGCTCGACTCGGGTGTATTCATGTCGGCGTGCGCGTCTATCCAAATTAGACCGATTTTATCGCCTCGTTTACGAAAAAAATCGGAGACGCCGGACACTGTACCCGCCGCAACGGAATGATCACCGCCGAGCACCAGCGGGAAATTACCCGCCGCCAACACGTTCTCAACCATCTCGGCCAGTTTCATACACGTTTTAGCGATCTGTGGAAGGTATTTGGCATTTTTCGGGCCGCTGGGAGTACTCTCTTGCTGAGCCACGGGAACGTTGCCAAGATCTTCTAGCTGATAGCCAAGCGAATTCAATTTTGCGTTCAATCCAGCCAGCCGCAATGCAGAGGGGCCCATGTCAACACCACGACGGCCGGCACCCAGATCGAGTGGCGCGCCAAGGATCGCGATGTGAGACTGAACCATCTTTGTTAGTTAACGCGTTAAGGCTAAGGCCGCGTTCGATAGAGCATGCGCGCATACGGAATCGTTTCGCGAACATGCTCCAGGCCGCACATCCAGGCGACGAAGCGCTCGACTCCCATCCCGAAGCCTCCGTGCGGGACGCTGCCGAATCTCCTTAGATCCAAATACCACTCGAAGGCTTCACGTGGGAGATTGTGTTCTACCAACCGCTTCTCTATCAACGCGAGATCGTGTATCCGCTGACCTCCGCCGACGATCTCGCCATAACCTTCAGGCGCAATAATGTCGACGCCCAACGCGAGTTCTGGGCGCTGCTCATCAGGTTGAAAATAGAAACCCTTGATTGCAGATGGATAGCGGTCGACGATTACCGGGCGGTCAAAGTCTTCTGTAAGCAGCGTCTCATCGGCGTTGCCGAAATCGCCTCCCCATTGAATCTCGCTGCCTTTCGCCTGCAGAATTTTCACGGCGTCGTCATAACTCACGCGCGGAAACGGCGCTTTGACAGACTCGAGCTTAGACGTATCGCGCTCCAGAACTTTCAGTTCTTCCTGCCGATTCTCGAGCACACGGCCTACGGTGTACACGATGAGGTCTTCCGCGACGCGTTTCACTTCTTCCAGATCCGCGTACGCCATCTCAGGCTCAACCATCCAAAACTCAGTCAGATGGCGGCGCGTCTTCGATTTCTCAGCCCGGAACGTGGGCCCAAAGCAATACACCTTTCCAAACGCCATCGCGTTTGCTTCGTTGTAGAGCTGCCCCGACTGCGTGAGATAAACTTTTTCGTCCTCAAAATAGTCGACTTCGAACAGTGTCGTTGTGCCCTCGCAGGCTGCTGGAGTAAAAATCGGTGTATCGACCAGCGTAAAGCCGCGCGAATCGAGATAATCCCGTATGGCCTTTATCACTTCATGGCGTACGCGAATGGCCGCATGCTGCCGCCGGCTGCGCAGCCAGAGATGACGATGATCCATAAGGAAATCTACGCCATGCTCTTTCGGAGTGATGGGATACGGATGCTCCTCGCTGACCCGCTGAATGATTTGCGCATCGCTGACATCGAGCTCGTAGCCTCCAATCGCACGCGTTTCCGCACGTATGGTGCCGCTGATAACAAGCGAACTTTCTTGGGTCAAATTTTTTAGCGCCTCGAAGACTGGTTCGGGCAGATTACTTTTTACAGCGACGCATTGTATGAGACCAGTTCCGTCGCGCACGATCGGAAACACGATCTTGCCTGACTTGCGAAGATTATATAGCCAGCCTTCAATCAGTACTCGCTCGCCTACATGCTGACCCGCTTCGTGGATCGTGATTTTCCGGGCGGTATCGGACTCCGCGACACCAAAAATCGTCGAAACTGTAGGGGAGTCGGCGTTCATATGTGCGTCGTCAAGTGGTCCATCGCTTGTCTTGCTTCTTCAATGGGATGCTCGCGGCCGGGCGGCTCCCGCAACTCGAGCAACAGAGGATACTGATCGGGGCGTGATCCTAAAAGCCGCATTGTGTTTGGCCAATCAATGCTGCCGTTGCCCGGAAATAAATGCTCATCTTCCTGCCCGTTGTTGTCGTGAATGTGCGTTGAACGAATCCGCTCTTTCATTACCTCAAACTCCGCCTCAATTCCATAGCCGAGGTGCGCGTGTCCGATGTCAAAACAATAATTCAGGTTAAGATGCGTCTGCCGCAGGAAGTAGTTCAAACGCTCGCCCGATGCCAATGCGTTCGGCGTGTTCTCTAACAGTACTTCAACGCCGCGTTGTCCCGCAAATACCTTGAGTTCGTCGAGCGAAGAGAACGCCGCGTCCAGTTTTCGTTCGTCGAATTCTTCGCCCGAAACTCCGAGATGCTGGATCAGATATCTAAACGGGACTACGTCAGCAATCTCCAGAGCGCGCTTGATCTCATCAACCATGCTCATGCGCTTGGCCTTCACCGTTTCCGTGATGTCGATGACGGCCTGAGGTCCCGACCTGCCCCAGACGTCATCGGTGTACATCGGGGCATGCAGGGAATGCATCGTAAGTTCAGAGTCATGGAACCAGTGACGAAGTTCGACGATTTGCGCTTTATCCCGATAGTCGATGTGCTGCGGCGCGCAGAAAATTTCGACCGCCGGAAAGCCAGCGCCCCAAATCCTCTCGAGCCAGACCGTCGTTAAGCGATGATTCACGAAGAGGTGAGTAGAAAGTACTCGCTGCATCAAGTTTTGTCTCAGCTAATTCAGAGCGGGCTAAGTGAGCACTCGCTAGTAACCCGAAACCTTACCATGGCCGCGCGACTCAGTTCCGCCCTCGAGAGTGCCATCTCGCGCAACGATCGCCTCGACGCGCGCGACACCGTCGGTGCTCTTCACTTCGTAACCCATTTTTCTCAAAGCTTCTTCCGTGTCATGCTGAAAGCCGTTCTGCAAATAGAGCACATCGGGTTTCCATTGATGATGAAAGCGCGGCAAATCGACGGCGTCCTGCGCGTTCATGTGGAAGTCGAGTACATTGAGGATCACTTCCATAACGCCGGTCGTGATCCGCGATCCGCCGGGTGCACCAACCACTATAAAGAGCTTGCCATTCTTGGTGATGATCGTCGGAGTCATTGAAGAGAGAGGACGTTTGCCCGCCTCAATCGCGTTTGCCTCGCCACCCACTAAGCCGAACATATTGGGCTCGCCCGGCTTCGCTACGAAATCGTCCATTTCATTGTTCATCAGGAAACCAAGGCCGGGTACCGTGATGCCGTTTCCATACGAGCCATTAAGCGTGTATGTCACGGCTGCGGCATTTCCCTTTTCATCAACCACGTTGTAGTGGGTCGTCTCGCTGCTTTCAATCCAGGGAATACGCGCGTTCCTTGCATTAAGCGATTTCGGAAGACCTGGCCCGATAAGTTCGCTCGGTGTGGCGCGCGCCGGATCGATGGTGCCGCGCCGCCAGGCGAGATATGCCGGATCGAGTAACTGTTTCACAGGCACGTTGTAGAAGCCGGGATCGCCAAGATACTCACTTCGGTCGGCGTAAAAGCGGCGCATGGCCTCGGCTTCATAGTGAACAGCTGTCACGGAGTCTGGCCCGACGGTTTCATACCGGGTGCCCGCCAACATGCCCATCATCTGAAGTAAACCCACGCCTCCCGCACTGGGCGGCGGCGCCGTCAGGATGTGAAAACCTTTGTAATCGCCATTCAGTGGAGTACGTTCGATTACCTTATAGCTTTTCAGGTCGTCCAACGTGATCAGGCCGCCATGCGCTGCCATCGCCGAAGTAAACCGCTTCGCCGTTTCTCCTTCATAAAACTCTTTGGCCCCGTTCTTGGCTACGCGCACCAGTGTTGCCGCAAGATCCGCCTGACGGAACGTATTGCCCGGCTTGTAAGCGTTGCCGTCTCGCAAAAAGATGCGTTTTGATTCGGGGTCAAGCATCAGACGGCTATCAGGGCTGTTCAGAGACGAAGCAAACGCGTCATCTATAACGAAGCCATCCTGGGCTAACTGAATCGCCGGGGCAAGCAACGTGGGCCAGGGCTTACTCCCGAATTTCTGATGAGCGAATTCGAAACCGGAAACTGACCCCGGAACACCGGATGCGCGCCATCCTACAATGCTCTCCCGTGTCGGATTTCCGTCCGGGCCGATATACATATCATGCGTGGCCTTTTGTGGAGCAGCCTCGCGAAAATCGAGGAAAGTTGTCTTGCCATCAGCCAAACGGACGAGCATAAATCCGCCCCCACCAATATTTCCGGCTGATGGATGTGTAACCGCAAGCGCGAAGCCAACCGCAATGGCAGCATCAACCGCGTTGCCACCGCTTTTGAGTACCGCCATGCCGACGTCGGCCGCAAGCGGCTCTTGCGCTACAACCAGTCCATGCTTCGCCTTGACGGGTTCTTTCGCCCGCAGAGGCGTTGCAAATGCATACAACACGAGCAGAGATACCAGCCCGCTTTGCATATGCAAGCCAGTCTAACAGCTAGGTGGGGTTGAGAAGCGGAGCGAGCGGACCCGACATTACGCTGCAGTTAACTTCCGCAGCCGCAAGGTCATCCGGCTTTTGTAACGCGCGGCTGTGTTCTTCTTGATGATGCCCCATTTGGCTGCGCGATCGACTAATGAAAAAGTCGCGGGAAGTGTTTTGGTTGCACCTTGTGCGTCCTTCTGCTCGATCAAACGGCGTATGGCCCGGATTTGATGACGCAATCGCGATTTGCGCGAGCGGTTGATAGCCGTTCGGCGCTCAGTAATGCGGACGCGCTTCAATGAGGAAACAGTATTTGCCATTAACCTACTAACCTAATCGCTTTCACAATCTTTAGGATACCTGAGCGAATTAGCCCGAAGCAAATGCAGGGTGAGATTTCGGCTCTGTTCGGTTAACAATAGAATAGTCTCTTTAAAACAGATGTTTCGCGAAATGATTGGACGTTATAGATTGTGCTTGGCGTTGGCAATTGGATTCTGCGCCATCGGTCTCGCCGGATGGGCCGTTTCTTTGCCGGTCGACGATTGGAAGATTGCCGGCCCGTTCGGCGGCACAGCTACTGCGATTGCGCTTGACCCAGAGAACCCCAAGTTCCTCCTCGCCGGAGGTAGAAACTCTCTCCTTTTTGCAAGCAAAGATGCTGGTGCGAGTTGGAACCGGCTGAATCTTCCTAAGCGGAATTTTGGCGAGGTCACTTCAATATTGGTCGATCCCGCCGATTCAAAGCACTACCTGGCGGGAATGATTGGGGCGGACGGCGCCGGTATCTTCGAATCTCACGATGAAGGGAAAAGCTGGACAGCAGTGAACGACGTGCAGGACGTAGGGGTACGCGCGTTGGCAGCTTCGCCAAGCAAACCTTCACGTTTCGTTGCCGGTACATTACGCGGCGTCATGCTGAGCGACGATTCTGGAAAATCGTGGACGCGCATCTCCGATCCTCAGAACCTGGAGATGCAGGGCATCACCGCGGTTGCAGTTGACCCCAAAGAGCCCAACATAATCTACGCTGGAACCGCTCATCTGCCATGGAGGACGCTGGATGGCGGCAAGAGCTGGGAGTCGATCCACAACGGAATGATTGATGACTCGGACGTGTTTTCCATTTATATTGATCCAGCGAATCCGACCAACGTCTTCGCGAGCGCCTGCAGTGGTATTTATGCCAGCACGAGCCGCGGCGATGTTTGGCGCAAATTGCTAGGTATACCGAACACCTCCAGGCGTACTCATGTGGTTCGCCAGGATCTCGCTCAACCCGGAACCATCTTTGCTGGAACGACGCTCGGTCTTTTCAAATCCGGCAATGGCGGTACTACCTGGAAGCTGATGAACGGAAGTCAGGTGAATGCAGTGGCGTTTGATCCGTCTCACCCGAACAGCATGTATTTAGCGATGGAATACGACGGCGTCGCGAGGAGTGATGATCACGGAGAAACAATCCGGCCCATCAATAGCGGATTCGTCGACCGAAATATTAGTGCAGTTACGGTTTCAGGCAAGAAACTGTTTGCGGTTGACGGTCAGGGGGGCGAGACCAGCGGCGTCTTTGCTAGCGCTGATCGCGGGGAATCCTGGTCTCCGCTCGACCCGCGCGGCCTTCGCGGTGTACATTTGCACGCCATCACAGGAGTGCCCACCGAGGAGCGCATTCTGCTCGCTGCCTCGTCACGCCAGATGTATAAGTCGATCGACGCGGGAGTTACATGGAAGCCGCTCCCCGTGCGTTTGATCGTAGGTCCGCCGCCAGAAACGGGCAAAAATGTTACTAAAGCGGAGCCAGTGCCGACCAGAACTCGCACGCAGCGCGGAACCCAGAGGCCGCGCGTGAAGTCTTCCAGGCCAACGAAACCTAAGATCATTTCCAAAGAGGTCTCACCTTCCGAGATCAGTGCTCTATATTCTATTAAAAACGGGACAAAAGACCTCATTTTTGCAGCGACCGACTTAGGATTGCTGAGAAGCGGCGACTCGGGAGAACACTGGATTCTAGCGGATCTTACGGGATCGACTGCAGTGTACGCGCTTTTTCTAGCTCCGGCCGCAGATGGCCGACTAATCGCGCGCGCTGCCGGCGGCTTGTACGAGTCGAAAGATTTTGGTGATCATTGGAATCAAGTGTTTTTTCCTTTGGCCATGTCCGAGGTCAACGACGTGGCTATTCCATCAGAGCCGAATGCTCCGCTATTAGTAGCCACCCGGATCGGTCTGTATAGCTCCCCTGATGATGGCGCTACCTGGTACCCGAATTCGGGAAAACTACCTGGGTCGACTGTAAACTCAGTAACATACAGCCCCACGGAAGCTAGCGTGGCTTATGCGGTTCAATATGGCCAGCTCTATGAAAGTAAGGATTGTGGCAGTTCCTGGTCAGCGGTCCCTAGTGCCCTTTCTGCTTTGCACATTCGGCAGCTTTGGATGCCGGCTCAGAATTCAGATCGGCTATATGGAATTACAAATGATTTAGGAATTCTCTTTCGCAAATAGGGTATTATCCGCTAAGATCAATTATTGGAGTTGGTTAGATATTTGGAGTTGGTTAGAAACTATTGCTTTGGAGGAGAAGGATGAAGAGTGGGTTCAGAGTTAGACCGATCAGTTCGGCAATCCTAGCGGTGGCGTTGTGCGTCGGCACTTCGGGCTACGCTCAGGATGTGAGCAATACAAACAACAATAAAACGAAGGCTTCCTCGGCTTCATCGGGTTCGTCGGGCGATGAATTACCCGATCTTGTCGAGATAGAGGTGTTCGGTGGCGTCAGCGTATACGGGCAGGTGATGCGTGGGTTAGACACCAAGCTTGTCGACGGCGGTGTTCTCGGAGTGGGTGTCACGTGGAATGCCACCCGGCGCATTGGCCTGGAACTTTGGGCCGACTGGAACGAGGCGAATGTCGAATTCCGCACGCCGAGTGCACCGGGACTTCCGACCTACAGTTTCGGAAATCGAAACTACTTTCTGGGTGGAGATCTGGTTTTTAACTTGAAGCCGCGGGGCTCGCGTGTTCAGCCTTACCTCGAGGTTGGTGTGGATGCTGTGCAATTTACACCTACTAAGAAGGCCAAGGATCTGGCGCGATCCACCTTCAACGAGGCTGTCTATTTTTCGGGTAACTTGAACGATAACTTACAAGTCGGCCTGAACTACGGCGGCGGCGTTAAGTTCCATTTAAGCGATCATTTCGGCTTGCGGCTGGACGCGCGCGGTTTATGGTCGCGCAATCCAACTTTTGGTTTGCCGAATTTTCCCGACGGCGGCATTTACATCCCTGCTAAGGACAAGATCAACGGGGTTCAGGCCACATTAGGGCTGGTTTGGTATCTCGGACAGAGTAAGTGTCCGCCGATGCCGGAGCCGCCGCCACCGCCAGCGCCGCTGAATGCGGGCGGGATCACGGGAGCGGAAGGGGCGACGATTTGTCAGGGTAAGCCTGTGGCGCTGCATT
>JBPCJX010000088.1:0-48915 GCA_051004875.1 Bryobacteraceae bacterium | reverse complement strand
ATTGCAGCGTCCGCCATTCCAGCGCGGAGAGCGCTTAACGTCGACCCATCCAAGCTCATGCGGGAAGAGTAAGGCGGCTGGTGAAGGAAGCTGCGAAAAGGAACACGCAATCACTAATACGACCATGGTCGCCTCCGCATCTGAGGCGCTCCATTATCGTGCCGTAGATGTGGCGTTATCGGACATTGGGCTGGAACTCAGCTCGACCGGGGGCGTTGACAAGTCCAGTCGGCGATAACCCTGTTTGCCATTCACGTGGCCTACTTCGTCTCCTAACCAATGCCGTGGCGCACCTAAATCTCCTCTTTTGAGCGATCGTTGGTAATCTCGAATTATCTTGAGCTCTTTTCACGGCCTGCTTCGTTGTGCAAACCAATTGCCGTTGTAGAACCATAAGAGAAGCTATGTGGCCGGATATTCGATACGCGCTCCGGCAGATTGGGCGCAACAAGCTGTTTAGCTTAGCGATTGTCCTTTTGCTGGCACTTGGGATTGGCGCAAATGGGCTGATTTTTAGCTTCATCAATGAGCTGTTATTAAAACCGCTCCCGGTTCGAGATCCCACAAGCCTGCTAATGCTGGAAAAGAACAGGCAAAAGCAGGTCCGGCCCGATACCGAGTTCTTTTACAGCCAAGTGGAAGATCTGGCGCGCCGCAAAGACTTGTTTTCATCTGTTATCGCGGAAGAATCGCTTGAAGGACGCACCCACAGCGTTTTTTTGCCGTTCACAAGTGGCGACACAACTCGATTGATTGCCACCGAGATCGTCTCGCCCAACTATTTTTCGGATCTCGGAATTCACGCCGTGCTTGGCCGTGTTCTCACTGAAGCGGATGCGAAGAGTTCTTCGCAAATTCCGGTTATATTGAGCTATCAGTTCTGGCAATCGCAGTTCAATGGCCAGCGCTCAGTGCGTGGCAAGATGGTCCGCATCAAGGACTATCCATTTGTAGTCGTGGGAGTTTTGCCGCGCGAGTTCCACAGCTTAGATATAGACCGCGCCCCCGACGTACGATTCCCCATCCCCGCCGCATTTGCCTTAACTGGGCATAGCATCTGGGAACTGAAGCAGCGAGGATTTTTGGGGTTTCATGTTGTCGCGCGGCTCGCGCCGGGAGTGACGCAAGCTCAGGCCGCCGCGGCGATTCTGCCGAGCCTTCAAGCGAGCTCAGAGGTGCTGTGGCGTGAATGGTACCTAGCCCGCCCGAGTCCCCCGACGCGAGAAAATCTGGAGGATTCGCTTAAATTTGAGCGCGAGTTTCGTTTAGATTGGCAACCAGCCGGCTATGGTCTCTCCGAGCTTCGGGCCAAGTTTTCCAAGGCGCTGATTTTGCTGATGTGCGGAGTCGGTTTGCTGTTCCTGGTTGTTTGCGCGAACATCGTCGGCCTTGCCTTCACGAAATCGGAGGAGCGCAGAAAAGAGATCGCGGTAAGGCTCTCGATGGGCGCGAGCCGCGTGAGGCTTGTGCGACAGTTGCAGACGGAGAACCTCATTTTAGCGATACCAGGCGCGCTTTTAGGAACCGTCCTGGCTTTATATGTGTTCTCCCGTTCTAGTCGGTTTGCTGCCGCCGGTCATCGGCTTCGCCGCTTACAAAATGCCGCGAGTTCTAACGGTGGAACCAGATCTCCGCGTGTTATCCTTCACCATTGCCCTCTCTCTCCTGAGCGTGTTGCCCGTCGGCATGGCTCCAGCGTGGCATGGAACACGGCTCAATTTAAGCGAAGAGTTGAAGGCGAGCGGCAGGGCGGCGACTGGCACGCGACAGGGTTTGCCAGCGATTGCTTTTCAGGTGGCGTGCGGGGTTGTGCTTCTAGCGGCAGCGGGTCTGATGCTGGAAACCTATTGGAACTTGGAGCATGTCAATCCCGGTTTCGACCGGGCACGTGTCGATGAGTTTGTGATCGATCCATGGGACGCGGGTTATTCTCCCGCCAAAGCTGCGCCATTTTTCCGCGAGCTCAGAGAACAGATTTTAGCGTTGCCTCAAACGCGCTCCGCCGCCTACGTCTCGATGGAGTTGATGCGGGGCTATGGCATGGTCACTAGAGTCGCTCCGCAAGGCGTCGTGCTGCCGAAAAGGACAATTTGGAACACGAGCCTGAACTCTGTGACTCCCGGCTACTTCGAAACGCTCGGCATTCCGCTTATCGCGGGACGAACTTTGAACGCGAACGATATGAAGACAAAGCCGCAGCCAATTGTCGTCAACCTCGCTTTCGCAGAGTTCTTCTTTCCTCATCAAAATCCAATCGGAAAAGCGATTGTGCAAATGGAAGGAACGGACAGTAGGAAGCTGTCAACGTCGATCATCGTCGGGATAACGGAGACGGCGAAATACCGGTCGATGCGCGAGCAAGAGCCGCCCATTTACTATAGCCCCGCAGATTACGGCCAGGGCGACGTTCTGTATGTGCGCACGTATGGCGATCCTACGGCCACGATTGGAGCCGTTCGCGCTATTTTGCGCAGACTCGATCCCCGCGTGTTGATGGTCGAAGCGAACACGCTCGAACAAGACATACAGAGCTCGCTATGGCAAGAGCGCCTGATCACTCTGCTTTCCGGCTTCTTTGGAGTGATTGCCGTGATCTTGTCCGGGATTGGGCTATATGCGGCGCTTGCCTATTCAGTTGCGCGGCGCAGGCGTGAATTAGGCATTCGCATTGCCATTGGAGCGCAAGACCGCCATATTGTCCAAACTATTTGCGCCCGGGTATGCGCGGCGGTTACGATTGGGCTCGCTGCAGGACTAGCCGCTTCGGCTGTGCTGCTCGGCTTCACACGCAGCCTGCTCTACGGCGTCACTCCCAACGATCCCGAGACGTTTCTATTCGCCGCCCTCGGCGTGTCACTTTGCGCAGTTTTGGGCGCCGCCTTTCCAAGCTGGCGGGCTATGCGAACCGATCCGGCCCGAGCGCTTCGTGAGGAATGAGGGTGGATCCAGATAGCGGACTACCGCGGCCTTTAGAGCAACACACGATGCGCTGAATGCAGGCATGCACAGCAATTCTTGCCAAAATCGGTGCCATCGGAATCTACTCGAACTGAGCGACTTTGCACCATGGGCGCTCACGACTAGATCAATGTTTGTTCCATTCAGTGGACAAAATGTGGCGTTTTAAGACATTGGCCGAGACCGCCAGTCTTCTGGCGCTAGACAGAATCGTGAAATCATGGGACTCGGACGCACTGAATGCCAGCGGGGGATACCCAACGCACGTGGTTCCCGGAGATGATTGCTGCACTCCGAAGGGAGTGGAACGATGCTATTCCGCTGACCGAACTGAGCGCGCTCTCTGGTCATCTGGATGACCTGCTGCATCGTATCCGATCCGAGCGAAATATCACCTCGCCGATTTTTACCTGCCCGCATTGCGGCTTCTGCGCAAAAGCAGCTGAGCCCAGAGTGACGGTTCGGGCTACGATTCTGGCGCTTGGTCGTTTTCAGATTGCACCGGAAGCGACGGTAAAACAAATCGAGAGGGCCTGGGCGAAGTACCGCAAAGAGCACGGGCTTGATCTCTATGGCGCAGCCAGCGAACGGACCAAAGTCCAGGCCTGCAAGCACGGAAGCCGCAGCTTGGGCAGTTAATCCTCATCCGGTTCGATGCCGATGTGATGGTTAACCGCGGACCGGAACCGTTGCTTGCAGCCCAGGTATTGTTCGGTTGTTTGCACACTTACATGGCCGAGTAGGAATTGGATTTGCTCCAGTTCGCCTCCCGCTATGTGACATAAGCGGGCGCACGTGCGTCTCAAGTCATGAGGAGCAATCTTGCCGAGTTGAGTCCGTATGGCGTATTTCCGAACGACATGCCAGACAACCTTCTCGGTGATGCGGGCGCCCCATACCGTTCCGAATTTCGTTACACATCGGAATAAGCGGCCCGACTCGGTTTGAACGGTAGCAGTCCAGGTGTCGATAGCTCGTTTGACCCAATCCGGAACGGGTACAGATCGGATATGCCCACCCTTGCCGAATAGATCCACGATGGCCCAATGATCGTCCCGGCGCTGGAAGTGTTCCACCGTAAGGCGAGCGGTTTCCGAGCGCCGAAGTCCGCACCCGAGTAAGACAGCGAGAATGGCGTGATCCCGCTTACCGCCTACCGTTTCCTTGCTTGGACACCAGATCAGGTCTTTGGCTTGCTCTGCGCTGAGCCAGTTCCCAAGGCGCACGCCCAAACGCTTCGCTCCCTTAACACGGCGAATGCTGGCTGCCAGATCCGGACTGAGCAGTCCAACATCGGCAGCCTCGTAGGCAAGCCGGCGCACGGCAGCTAACCGCAGGTTAATAGTTGCCGGGGCGAGATGCTTCGCTTCCAATTGGATGCGATAGCGAAGTACAACCGTCTTGTTGAACGCGATGCGCGGCTCCGAGCAGTACCAAGCGATGAAATCATCCATAGCGAAGCGGTACGCTCGTTGTGATTCGGGCGAACCCAACGTATTCAGAACGGACAGCTTGGCATGGTCAAGGTCGGGCAGACGTAGAACACGCTTGGGAGCACTCTTCGGCTTCGATTTCGATCGTCTCATCAGCGGCGGGCTCCTTACCCGCTCCTGACGAGCGTCTATCATGTCACTGTCCGCAAACCCTGTTTTGCGGTCCTGAACTACGGAGTTCCTGGTTCGATTCGCTAAACACATGACTACCCGCGGGGAATCCTACGCCAACCGGTCGGGGCCACTTCCAAGACCCGCCGTTGTGCATCGAGTGAACGTAACGCCAGACTATGGTGAACTGGGAAAAGCTGATGAAGGCTTGTAGCCCAAGGACATACTACAGAATATTTTGTAGAGTGGCTATAGAACGAGCAGCAAGCCGCTCTCGCGTGTAGCGGCTGGCGCAATCCCAGCCGCCGCGCTCGGTTCGTGTGCCTTCTCCTCTATGGCCTCGGCACGATCCGCGCCACTGTTGCAGTTGATCGCAACATTCGCACCTTCCTCGGCAAATCGTATTACTATCGCTTCCCGATGCCTGATAATGCATCGGTGATGAGAGCGTTCTTTCTATGTAATCTCGTCATGATGCTCTTCACAATACGCGAATAAGGACTCGAAAACGTTCGAGGCCGACAGCTACTCCGCTCGCAGGGCGAGAGCAGGATCGGTTTTGGTCGCGCGTCTGGCTGGTGGAACGGCTGCGAAAAAGATGCACAGCATAAGCACGGCCGCCGCTAAAACGAATGAAAGCGGGTCGTCCGGACGAACGCCAAAGACCAGACTCGCTGCCAGGCGCATGACAGCCACCGAACACAGCAGGCCACCGAGTAACCCGAGGGCAACCGCTACGATCATCCGCAGACACACAGTTTGCAGGATATGCCTGGCCTGCGCGCCGATGGCGACTCGAATTCCCAACTCGCGCGACCTTCGTGCAACCGAGTATGCTAACGCACCGTATAACCCAGTCGCGGAAAGCAATAGCGCGGTGATGCCAAAGAATGCACAAAGTATAGTTACCAGGCGCTCCTGCCAGAGCGAGTTTTGAACTTCCTGCTCTAGCGTGAATGCCTCGATTATCGGCACGTTGGGAGCTAAGCGCCGCAATATGCGCCGAGTCGCGTTGATGACTCGAGCCGGATCGGCGTAGGTCCGAACGTACATCATTCCGCTCCGCTCATACATCATTCCTCCCGGATTCTTGTCGTCGGTAACGGAGTAATAAATGGGCGGGTCCTGCTCGCGCAAGGATCGATATTTTGCGGTTCCCACTACTCCGACAATGATGGCTGTGGGTGGTTTCGTGCCGTCGACTCCTTGAACGACTGCCTTGCCGACTGCATTCTGATGCGGAAAAAAGAAATCCGCAAAAGCGCGGTTGACGACAATGGGGGCTGGTATTTTGCCTGCATCGCTGATCTCCAGATTACGGCCCGCCATCAATGGAATGCCGAGGCTTTCGAAGTAATCCGTCGTGACAGAGTTCGTGCTCGTATTCAGGAATGTCTTTTCGGGCAGAATCGTACCCTGCGGTGTGACTGTGGTCTTGGTTCCGATCCCGCGCATGAGGCCCATACTCGCGAAGCTTACGGCGCGCACTCCGGGATTTTCACGCTCGCGCTGCTTCAACTCACGGAGAAGGATGCCCGATTGTATTTCTGAATAGCCGGCGTCCCAGGGATCGATATTGAATTCGATTACGTGTGTGCGATCAAATCCAGGATTCAGATGCTCGAGGTTCCAGAAGGTCCTGAACATAATGCTTGCTGCCGCGAACAACATCACTGACAGCGCAACCTGAATGGCAACTATTGCCATACCGGAGTTGACAGCCGTAGCTTGCCTGCTGCTGCCCTTTAGCTGCTCGTTCAGATCGATGTTCAGGGCGTGACGGGCGGGTACGATTCCAAACAAAACGACGGTGAGGAGCGAAAGGGCTATGGAGAAGAGCAGCACGCGCGCATCTGGGGTGACATTCAGGAGAGGGGGCGTGGCATAGCGAACGATTCCTAGCGGCGAGCGCACCAACTTTAACAGCCATGGAGCGGCGCCGTATGCCAGCGCGATGCCAAGGGCGACGCTCGGCATAGCAAGCAGTAAGTTTTCGATCGAGAGCTGGCGCAAGAGCTGCAACCGATTTGCACCCATCGACAATCGAACCGTGATTTCTCGCTTACGTTCTTCAGATTTGGCAAGTAGAAGTCCTGCCACGTTCGCGCACACGGCGAGTAGAAGTAGTGCAACAGCTCCCATCAAAAGATAGACGGCGCGAGAAAATTGCTGGCGCAGTTGCGAAACTCCCCGGCCCACGTCCGCTAGGGCTAAATGATACGAGCGTTCCCAGTCGATTGTGTCTTTCAATTCTTTCGCCGGTCGATCCCCGCCGATTAGGGAAGCTTTCGAATTCCGCGTATACCAATCGCGCCAGAGAGTCTCTTCCATTCCGTTTACAGCGGGAAAAACGGCGGCGGCCGCTTGGCCCTCGGAAACATTCGGTGCGAGGCGCGTCAGAATTTGAAAGGCAATCGGGAAGTCGCCAGCGGGCTCGGTTACCGTACCTCCTGTCAGTATGGGAGCGGCACAGATGGGCAGACGGACATCCGGGGCTCGCTCGACTTCAATGCCATGAAATTCGCTTGGGAGGATTCCAGCCACAACGAACGGATACTTCTTTACGCGAATTTTACGGCCAATTATGCTTGGGTCTCGATTGAATTGCGACGCCCAGAACTGATAGCTGAGCACGACTGGAATATCCGATGATGCTGCCGCATCTGCTTCGTTCAGGACGCGTCCAAGGATCGCCTGGATACCAAGTTCCGAAAAGTAGTTGGGAGACACGATTTGTGTCGTGATCAATCGAACGGAATCAGACGCGGAAAACGGTTGGAGATTACCGCTGAACCACTCTTGCTCTGCGATAGCCGCGGAGAACAGCTTCTTACCCTGAGCCACTGCCTGGAACTGGCGGTAGAAGAAAGACGTGTCCGGCCTGACCTGCTTCACACGCATTTTCTGTACAAGGTACAAGTTCTCGGGAGCGTGAACCGGCAGACGCTTCAACAGGAGCGCATTCACGAAACTGAAAATGACGGTATTCGCCCCGATACCGAGTGCCAGCAGCAAGATTACTACTGCACTGAACAGCTTCTTTCGGCTGATTTGGCGAACACCATACTGGAGATCGCGCCACATAGGGACATTGTCGCGCGCAACCCACGTTGTTGACCATTGAGCTAGTCGATCTCAGCATCTGCGTCGTCGCCAATCTCTGCATCACACTCGAAGTCGCCGTCGGCTGTTTTAATCGGGAACCCGAGCTGAATACTGTGTCCCTGAGTCATCCACACCCTATGCCCGCTCTGCTTATTACCTTTTGAGACTCAAGAGGAGGATCAATTCTAGGCATTCAAACATCGCCTCGTTGCGGTCCACTCTGAGATTCAAACATCCTGGCAAGTACCGTTCTCGTCCATTGGGCTGGAACTCAGCTCGACCGGGGGCGTTGACAAGTCCAGTCGGCGATAACCGTGTTTTCCGGCCGCGACAAGGTGCGGCGTTGCTTCAGAGTGGCAATACAGCCGTTACCCGGCGCCTCACTGTTCGCGCAGAGCCACAGTGGGATCGAGACTCGCGGCACGGCTCGCGGGCAACCACGAGGCCAAGCCAGCAAGTAGAAAGAAAAGCATGGCTATAAGACCGAATGTGGCTGGATCGGTAGCCGTGACACTCACCAGCATGCTCGTCAGCATACGCGTCAATCCCAGGGACGCGAACAAGCCAATGATGATGCCCGCTGCGCTGAGGCGGAGCCCGTTACCAACGACCACCTTGAAAATGTTGGCCGGAGTTGCGCCGAGCTCCATCCGCACCCCGATTTCAGCTGTACGCTGGCGCACCACGGTGGACAGTACTCCGTATAGCCCCACAACAGCCAGCGATGCTGCAATGACACCGAAAAGGCCAATCAGTAGCAGGGAGAATCGTGTATTCGCACGAGCCTGGTCCATCAACGCCGACATGGGCTGCATCTTTGCAATCAGCAGATGCGGATTGATTCTCAGAATCACTTTACGCACCGCTTCTGCATAGCGCAGTGGATCGCCTTCTGTCCGAACGGCCCAATGCGACGTTATACCGTGCCCGCCGAAACCATCGGTGGAGTACATCTGTTCGCGGCCGGCTTCGGCAAGCGAAATATCCCGTTGGTGCGCCACCACGCCGATGACTTCTACCCAGTGCGGTTCCGGTGTCCGGAATCGAATGAGGATGCGGCGGCCTACGGCGGATTCGTGAGGAAAGGCCTTCGCGGCGAGAGTCTCATCGATCACCACCAATTTCCTCTCCGGTGCATTGTCAGCTTCAGTGAAGGTACGGCCCGCGATCCGCGGCGTGCGCATCGTTTCGAAGTATCCGGGTAATACGCTCTGATGATCGGCCGCCTGAAATTTGCTCGCATCTAGGAGCGCTGCGGCCAATCCCCAGCGCAGGGCATAGAAATTGCCCGTCAGCGGAAACGGGGTCGACGCTGTGACGTTTTTGATTCCTGGTATGGCGCGCAGGCGGTCACGAAGATCGCGCATGAACGCTGCCCGCCCTGCCGGTGTGGGTTCGTGCGGCCCCAGTAATTGGAACGTCAGCAAATGGTCAGGATTGTAGCCGGGATCAACGCGCTTTAGGGCCACAAAGCTGCGAAACATCAACCCAGACCCAATGAGCAGCACGAAGCAAAGTGCAACTTGCGAGATCACGACGATGTCGCGTAACCATCGGCCGCGCGCCAGACCGGCGGTCCGGTCGCTTGCGCGCAGAAGACTCGTTATGTCGGGGCGCGCGGCGCGCATTGCCGGCACAATACCGAAGAGCGCGGTAGCTGCCATGCCGACCATGAGTGCAAAGCATAGCGCTACAGAGTTCATGCCGATCGATTCCATGCGCGGTAAGCTCGGTGGCGCAATTCGCAGCAGTGCATGAATGCCCAGCCACCCGAGTCCGATGCCCAGCATTGTCCCGGCGGACGCGATCAGCAGCGCTTCTGTGAAGATCTGGCGCACGAGCTGCCACCAGCTTCCGCCAAAGGACGTGCGGACCGCCAGTTCGCGCTCTCTTAGGGACATGCGCGCGAGCATCAGATTTGCGACATTAGCGGACGCAATCAGCAGAAGAAAGAGACTCGCACCCATCAACGCGAGAATCGCTGATCGCGCGGCTGCCACGATGTAGTCCCGCATCGGTTCAATCCGCGCACGAAATCCGGCAGGCCCTTCTATGGGCGAAATCTTTCGAATGTGGGCTGCAACGGCATCGGCTGCGGCCTGTGCTTGCTGGGGGCTCACCCCTTTTTTTAGCCTCGCCACTGGCCGCAAGAAATACTGGAGCCGCTGGGCGTTGTCGTACGTGAGACGTGCGGCCGTCCAGATGTCTGGTCTTGCTTCCACATTTGTTCCAGGCGGGAACAGTAACTCGAACCCGGGCGCAAGTACGCCCACGATCACCGGGTCGCCTTCAACACTCGTCCGCAATAGGTGGCCGATAATCGAGCGGTCGCCGCCATAACGCCGCTGAAAGTATTCGTAGCTCAGAACCGCGATGGTCGGAAGCCGCGGCGCGGGCGAGGTATCCGGTGCGGCTCCAGGTTCCGCATGGGACGGCTGAGCTTCTCCATCCGCCTCTGTAAAATCACGGCCCAAGGCGATCTTTGCTCCAATCATGCGGAAAAAGTTCGGCGTGACCTCGGCCATGCCGACTTGCTCCGGGGTGCCATCATCCCGCGTTATTACCTGCCGTTGCGTATCTACGGCGGCGAAGTCTTCGAAGGAACTCTTGGTGCCATTCCGGAGGTCGAAAAAATCAGCGGCCGAAAACGGAAAATCCTTAACGCTCCGTTTTGTCAGATCTTCCATAACAAATACTAGGCGCCCAGGATCGCGATAAGGCAGAGGGTGCAACAGCACCGCCTCTGTGACGCTGAACACCGCCGTGGTTGCGCCAATGCCCAGCGCGAGCGTTATTACGCTGGTCCCAGTAAAAATGGGATTCTTCCGCAGCGTCCTGCCAGCGTATACGAGATCCCGAAATGCCATCTGTTCAACTCGTTGGATTGATTTAGCTCACCTTCGGTAGGTCTGAACTTCGATGAGAAGAGATCGTCCTTCAACTCAAGTTATCCGATCGTGAGGGACGAATAGCGACTTGTCAATCGATGTTCGGACTCACTCGCTAAAATGTAGCGTTCTCGTCCATTGGGCTGGAACTCAGCTCGACCGAGGCCGTTGACAAGTCCAGTCGGCGATAACGCTGTGTTTCGACCACAACAGGCGACTACAGCGGATCTATAACCAATCCTCCTTGCGCATTGTCGATTATCGAGGTATATTGTCGATAGTCGTGGCCTTATCATGCCAAAACCGTCCGACCTGTTGCAAGGAACGCTAGATCTCCTCATTCTTAAAACCATTGCGAGGGAGCCGATTCACGGGTGGGGCATCGCCAAACGCATTCAGGCGCTTTCCGGCGAGGTTCTCTCGGTCGGCCAAGGCTCGTTGTACCCCGCGCTGCATCGATTGGAACAGCAGGGCTGGATTCGCGCCGAGTGGAAGGACTCCGATCTTGGGCGTCCCGCGAAGATTTATTCGTTAACGCGGGAGGGTAGAAAGCAACTTGAGCGTGAGCTCAATAGCTGGAACAGGCTCTCCTCCGCCGTCCAGCTTCTGATCGAAACAGCTTAGGAAGGAATGCTTATGCGATTCACTCGCGTAATCAAACGTCGCCTTGGTTCATTATTCCGGCGATCTCGCGCAGACGCGGATCTGCAGCGCGAGATCGAACTTCATTTCGAACAACTGGTGAACGAGGCGATAGCTTCGGGTATGAGCGAGTCCGAGGCTCGCATAATGGCGCACCGGCAGTTTGGACCACCGGAAAAGATGAAGGAGGAATGCCGCGATATGAGACGAGTGAGTGCGATCGAACACCTCATTCAGGATTTCACGTTTGCGATTCGTTCAGCACGACACCGGCCCGCCTTCACCATCGTCCTCGTAGGCGCGCTGGCACTGGGGATCGGCTTGACCACATCCATCTTCAGCGTGTTTTACGGTGTGCTCCTACGGCCGCTTCCATTTCGAGATCCATCACGCCTCGTTCTGGTAAAGGAAACATTGCCGAGATCGGTACCGTTCCCGATTAGTATGCCTCCACCGCATGCGATCGAGTTTTCGCGGAGCGAGGCATTCAAAGACACGGCCATTTTCGTTTCGCGGCCACGAAATATGGAAGGCAATCCTCCCGAAAGGGTCGATTGTCTGCGAGCGTCCTGGCGCTTGTTGCCACTGCTCGGTATATCACCAGCCCAGGGTCGAAACTTTACTGAGCAGGAAGACCGGAACGGAACTGCGGTAGCAATCGTTTCCGAGGCGCTCGCCAAGCATCGCTTCGCTGGGCAAAACGCGCTAGGAAAAATCATTCTGCTGGATAAGCGGCCATACCAGATTATTGGTGTTTTGCCCGGCTCGCTGGTGTTCCCCACGAACGGTATGCAGCAAGGCGATAGCGCCGGCCTTTGGGTTCCGTTAAGTCTTACGTCGGATGAGCGCTCGCCAGCCAACGTCGATTACAGCTATTCGCTTATCGCACGCCTGGCCGATGGTGTCACCTTGACACAGGCCAGGCAGATGGGAATGGCCGTAATTCGTCGGATCATCGCTCCTCTACCTGCTGAAATGCGCGCTCAAGCGGATATGAGCGCTGCTCTCATCCCGCTCCAAGATGAAATTGTTGGCGATTCGCGCCAACTGCTGTTTTTGCTCCTGGGTGCCGTAGGAGCGCTGTTGCTAATTACCTGCCTGAATGTATCGAATATGCTGCTCAGCCGGGGTGTCGTGCGGCGGCGCGAGGTCGCCGTACGAGCGGCATTGGGCGCCAGCTCGCAAAGAATCATTTCGCAGATGCTCCACGAGAATCTGTTTCTATTTCTCTTGGGAGGCGCCTTGGGAGCGCTTTGTGCGATGTTCTCTCAGCACGCTTTGATACGTCTTCTACCGCCGGGTCTGCCGCGCACGCAAGATATCCGCCTCGACACAACGGTTCTGGCATTCACCTTGGCCGTTTCTTTGATCACAGGCTTAATTTTCGGCTTGGCTCCGGCACTCGGATCTCTTCAAATCGACCTGCGAACAGCTCTGCAGGAAGGATCGCGCGCGATGAGCGGCGGCCGTCTCATCGGGACGACGCGGAAATTCCTGGTGATTGGGCAAATCGCCCTGGCGGTCGTCCTACTCACGAGCGCAGGCCTCCTACTGAAGAGTTTCTTCCTGGTACTCAATCAGCAAGCCGCTCTTCGAACTGAGCACGTGCTCACATTCGGCATCGCCTTGCCCGAGGAGCAGTATCCCAAGCCGGAATCGACCGAGACCTTTTATCGCGAGCTGACTAGACGTCTTCAAATCCCCGGTTCGAAGGCAATCGGTTTTGGAACCGACATTCCGCTCGAAGGACGGGGAGGCCGGCTGATCACGCCGGACCAACCAGTTAGAGGGACTCAATCGGTGGTCGAGGATTATACCGATGTCGAAGGTGCTTACTTTCAGAGTCTTGGTTTGCCGTTAATTTCCGGGAGATTCTTCGACGATCATGACAGCCAAGGTAGCGAGCCTGTGTCTATTGTGAACGAAGCCTTTTCTGAGGCGTTCTGGCCGGGAAAATCGGCGCTAAATCACCGTTTCAAAATCGGGCCACCAAGGTACCCCGCTCCATGGATCCGCGTAGTTGGGGTCGTTGGAAATGTGAGCGGACGCCAAGCGGGCGCACTTGGGCCGCATATCTATGTCCCATTTGCTCAGGAACCAGTTGGGCCATTCAGGTACGAGGCCTCATTTGTATTGAGAACATCAGGCCCGGCATCGAGTCTCGATAACGTCATACGGAACATTGTTCACTCGCTAGATCCTTCATTACCGGTGCTCAAGTTACGGTCCATGGACCAGGTGGTGTCTGGAGCAGTAGCGCCTCGAAGCGCGAACGCGCGGCTTGTGGTGCTCTTTGGACTCGTGGCTCTGTTACTGACGGCGCTCGGCGTGTATGGTGTAGTGGCTTACTCGGTCTCGGAGCGCACGCGTGAGATCGGTATTCGCGTGGCGCTGGGAGCGGCGCGGTCAAATGTCTGGGCGTCGGTCGTGTGGGAAGGCACACGCCTGGCGCTTCTCGGTGTAGTGGTAGGAGTGCCGATATCCCTCGTGGTTGGGCAACTGATCCGAACACTTCTGTACGGCGTTTCGCCGCAGGATCCATTCACGTTGAGCGCCGTAGTGGTCGCCGTCGGCATCACCGATATCATGGCGGTCCTAATACCGAGTTGGCGCGCGGTAAATGTGGACCCACTGGTGGCGCTCCGCTATGAATGAAATTTAGGATCCGACATTCAGCTCAGTCCTCGATATGTAGCGTTATCGTAGAGGACCCAGAAAAGAGGACCAGAAAATCCCTTTCGATACCCATTCGTCTGTTTTCAGCAAGCAAACGCACGATGGATTAAGCATGGAAAAGTATTCTGGTGAAACCCGTGTTGAACTGACGCCCCTGGGCTGGCTGTACATGGCTAACCGCAGCCTCAGAAACTCATCGAAATCTATAAGCGAGGATACGCAAGCGCAGCTGACGAGACGAGCCAAAGCAGCCTTGAGTTCTGCGCTGCGAAAAATTGAAGCCGGCGAGATGCGAACAGAGGTCCGATAACCCTGTTTCACTGGCCTACTTGCCAACAGCAACGGCTTTGATTGAGGTGATATGGATCGTGTCGTTGCGTATTGTGCCGTTGACTTCAACATTCTGGGCCGCAAATGACGCGGCTTGCCACTGAGGTTCGAGTACATAGACGTGATTTCCCGACCATAAACCGTACTTTGAACCTTTGCGAACGCAAAGCTGAATACATTTCAGGTCCGGCTTCATGTCAGATGTGCGCTGGCAATTAGTGCCGCAATGCGTATCAGTCACGTAGCCCGTCCAAGTGGAGTCGGCGTAGCTAAGTAGGACAGGTGAGCAGGCCACGAGAGCGAGCATTAGCAATCTGTACGTCCATCTCATTGTTCGCCCCCTCGGAGCACAACTGATATTCCTGCCTCAATTTTACGCCCGTTTTAAGAGCTTTCCCCGGGTGCTCTCTTCAGATACTTTGAAGTGGCTTTGTCGTCGATTGAGAGGGCGGCTGGTCAGCCGTTGTCATCCGGTTCAATGCCGCTTGCGTTATCTCATTTTCGATCGGCGCGAGGTTTTGCAGATCAACACCACCAACGAAGTAGTTGTGGACCACTACCGGGTGATATCGCTGTTGCGTCAGGATCTCTTTGAATTGCGAGACCAAGGCGCGGTAATCATGTGACATGACAGCCTCCTTGACTGTGTTTGAACAACAGCCAAGGAATTCATGTCCAAAACCACCTATCGTAAGGATTCATATTTTGGATTGTCACGGCCAGGTTACCCAGTTCGGGACCGCGGTGTTGGTGCCCTTGGCGCAATCCAGAAGCAATCGGCAGACTGGCCTCGGCGGAAGTGGCCATTTTCCTAAAATCCGGTTTCTGAGTATCTCGTGCAGAAGCCAACCCGGCATTGTAAGTAGCTTCCAAATCTTGGACCGTGCAGGGTTGTAATTTATGAAACCGAATAGCAGAGCTATGTCCGGCCGCTCGCACGTGTGACCTGTTACCGCTTAGAAGTTAGGTCACTATTTCGTCTTGAACTCCACCTTGTAACTTTCGAGCGGATAGCCATCCGCCGTCGCGAACGCTCGGGGCGTGAGTACAACGCTGTATGTCTGGTTGTGCTTTAACTGCACTGGCAGCACAATGCGCAGTCCATCGGCCCCGAATGTCGGTTTGCCCCTGATTGGGTAATGTTCACCGCCATCCAGCCCCCTGTTGATAGAGTAGCCCGCGTTCGGATCGAGCGGCTTATCTACCACAATCGTGATTGTTTTGACGGAAGCGTCCACATCCTGCGCATGATTCGCGAATGGCTCTATGTTCACCACACGTGCGGACCTGGCGCGGAAGGCTGTGGCTTCTGCTGATGCACGCGTCGCGAGCTCGCGATAGAAAAACGCGACCTGCGGGACATACGCGGAAAACGTCCGATACTGCGCTCGTTGCGCTTGATATCCTTCCAAGTTCTGGATCAGCTGGCCCATCCAGAAGAAGCCGAGCCGTTGCTCCTGGCGGATGCGTTTGAGGTTTCTACGGCTTTCCTCGCCGGTCTGCTGAAAATATAGGATGACCGCCGCACGCACTAGTGATTCATACACCATCGTCTTCGCATCCCCATAAGCCATTTGCCGCATCTGCTCCGCGACGGTGGCGTAAATCTGCTCAGCGCCGGTAAAATCCTTCCACTGTTCGGTTATGGCCGGGTTCACAAACGAATGGTTGAACTCGTGAATAATCGTTGAGAGATAGCCCTGGTTCGGGGGATATGTCGGATTGCCGGTATCGTCATGTGTCCAGCAACCAATGACGGAGTAAAGTTCTAAACGGCCGTCCGGATAGACGAGACGCGGCCCGTAATTGCCGCCGCCGTTGTTCATGCCTAGATAAAGGTGATAACTCAAGTCCGGTGCTTTGCCATAGAACCGCCGATACCAGCCGAAATCCACTGATCCTAGAGTCGTTGCGAATCGTGTTTCCGCGAGTCGGTACATCGTCTCGTGCCTCGCGTAGAACTCTGCGAACTTGCTCTCTCGATAGAACTCGCGAAGCAGTAGAAGAAATTTCTCGGCATCCATCTCCCACCGCTCATCGGGAACGATTGGCGTGAAGGGAACCAAGGGCTTCAACTCCGGAGGCGGTGATATGGAAATCGCTATCTTCATTACGGCGTCGAATCCGATTCCATTCTTTTCCGCCAGCGCATGGGCCATTTGAACAACCGGATGCTCTTTGTATGGCGCGAAGTAGCGGTCAATATCGGCTGAATACGCCGGAAGCGTATTCATGTTGTATTCAGAATTTCCGGCTAGCCGAAAAACAATGCTGAATAGCTCCACGCGCTCATCCACACGGGCTAGCGGCGCTTGCCTTGGCTGAACAGACTTGCCCGTGCCAAAGCTTGGATTAAGAACATAGCAGAGGCAAATAGACGAGAATAACAGACTACATTTTTTCACTGTTGGTCTAATCGCGCAACTCAAGGCGGGCTCTTCAATAATGGCAAAACCAACGCAAATTTTCCATTCCATTCCCTTACGTGTCCTTGAAGTGTGGTTATCGGAAACAGGCGGTTTGCGGCGTCTTGTGAACGATCAACCGCCTGTAGTCGCCATGTGTAGATCTATACATGGCCGTTACTCGCGATGTATCGGGCAAGTCTACGATAACGCCACTTGTCGAGGACTGAGTAGGCATTTCTGAAATATCGCGGTTTGGCGGAGGACTTACCGGTCAATTTTCCGGATTCCGCGTAATCCAGGAGCAATCCGGACGTTGCAATACGCTGCTTTCCGTAGGGCCGTTTCACTGCCACGTTCTGCTTGGCTATCAAGAGCGTTGCAATATGTTGTAATGGATTATATGCCAACAGCAGCCATGGATCGGGAATTGAAACGGGGCAGCACGGAACTGCTGATTCTTTCTCTGATCGAATATCGCGCACGACACGGCTACGAGATCAGCAAACTCATCGAGGACCGATCGGGAGGAGTGCTCACGTTTAATGTTGCGTCCTTTTATCCGCTGCTATACCGGCTGGAGCAGCGCGGGTTAATTTCTGGACGTTGGGTGGAGAAAGCGGGCCAGCGGCGACGCCGGTATTACAAGCTGACCACATCGGGCAAGAAGATGCTGAAAGCACAGCGTTCTACCTGGCGCGATTTCGTGGAGGCCATCCAGCGCATTACGGAGGCGGAACATGCGTGACTGGAGAAACGAAATAGGCGCGGCGATTGCCGTTCTCAAGCTCGAGGCGACGCGAGAAGCCGAAGTCATAGAAGAATTGAACCAGCATCTCGAGGAGCGTAGGGAAGCGATGCTGGCCTCGGGCCTAAATACGGAGCAGGTGGACGAAGCCTTGATGCAGGAACTGCATGATCCTGCTTTGATTGCCGGATTAAAAGCGACGATACACTCCGAAATGCCGTTTCCGCCCGTTGGCGACGATTCAGGTGAACAATTCCTGGCACGCATTTGGATGGATCTACGCTACGCAGCGCGCGTGTTGATTCAGAATCCCGGCTTTGCACTGGTCGTGATCCTCTCGCTTGCACTTGGAATTGGCGCCAATACGGCCATTTTCCAGCTCCTCAATGCGGTGCGGTTGCGCGTACTCCCGGTCTCCAATCCCGATCGATTGGCGGCTGTGCGCATCGTAGAGCCCCATGATTGCTGCAAGGGAGATCATTATTCCGATCACCCCGACCTCACAGGCCCCATTTGGAACCTGGTGCGCCAACAGCAGAAAGGCTTTTTGGACCTTGCAGCGTGGTATCCCAGGCGTCTGAACGTCGGGCGCGGTATCGACAGTCTCCCGATAAACACGCTGATGGTAAGCGGTAATTTTTTTGGAGTGTTGAGTGTGCAACCAGCACTTGGACGGATGATTTCTCCAGGCGATGACTACCGCGGCTGCGGTACACAGAGCGCCGTTGTGAGTTACGGTTTTTGGCAGCGCGAATTTGGCGGCGAGGCCGGCATCCTGGAGAGGTCCATCGTGCTGGACGGTCATCCGTTCCAGATCGTGGGCGTAACCCCGCCGTCTTTCTATGGTGTCGAGGTGGGGAGCACCTTCGATGTGGCAATTCCGCTCTGCGCTGAGGCAGACTTTGCGACAAAACGCTCGTTGATGGATATCCCGGCGGCGTGGTGGATCACTACTATCGGACGCTTGAGGCCGGGCTGGACGCTGGAATGCGCCTCTGCTCAGTTGGCGGCCATTTCTCCAGGCATTTTCGCTGCTACCGTGCTACCTGAATTCGACAGCCAGGACCGAAAAAATTACCTTTCGTTTCGCCTCGGAGCCGTTCCTGCCGCCAATGGCTTCTCGACGCTGCGCAGCAGCTATCAGGAGCCGCTGTGGTTACTCCTGGGTCTTTCCGGTCTGGTACTGCTGATCGCCTGTGCGAACCTTGCGAATCTGATGCTGGCACGCGCGAGCGCAAGGGAGTGGGAGATGGCCGTGCGCTTGGCGCTTGGCGCGTCACGAGTGCGGATACTCCGTCAACTACTGACGGAGAGCTTCCTGCTTGCGATAGTAGGAGCAGCCGCCGCCGTCGGGCTCGCCGCGATGTTGAGTCGTCTGCTGATCACGTACTTGAGCACACAGCGGAATCAGGTGTTTCTCGAATTGACGCTGGACTGGCGCGTACTTGGCTTCGTTACGGGATTAGCAGCGCTCACGACGGTCCTCTTTGGATTGACCCCGGCGTTCAGGGCTTCGCGTGTGCAACCGGGTACCGCACTAAAGGCGAGCGGCCGAGGAGCTTCGGCTTCTGGCGAAAGCGTTTTTCTACGGCGGGTTTTAGTCGTATCGCAGGTCGCACTTTCCATTGTGCTTCTTGTCACGGCGCTCTCGTTCGTGCGGACTTTTCAGAATCTAATGCGGGCGGATGCCGGATTTCAGGAGGATCATATCCTGATTGCCAACTTTGATTATTCGCCCCTGAAGTTACCCGAGGCCAAGCAAATGACGTTCAAGCGAGAAATACTCACCCGCATCCAGGCGCTACCCGGAGTGACTTCGGCTGCGGAAACCCTGTTCGCTCCATTGAGCCAGGCGGGCTGGGACGGCACCGTCGATATCCCCGATGGTCCCCAGAGACAGAATGTTCTGTTAAGTCGTGTCACTCCCGGATATTTCAAAACGATGGAAATGAAGCTGGTATCGGGTCGGGACTTCACCACAGCGGACACGCCCGGGGCGATGAGTAAAGCCGTTGTAAATCGGACATTTGTACGCTGGTTCTTTCGGGGCGAGAATCCCCTGGAGAAAGTCTTTTATGACACCGGCAGGCCGGATAAGCCATATCAGGTAATTGGGGTGGTTAACGACACGAAGTATTACAGTCTGCGCGAAGAATCGGCGCCGATCGTCTTTCTCTCATTTACGCAGGCAAACGGACCTGAACCACGCTCCACGCTCGTGATCCGTTCGAACGAATCCTTGCCGGCGCTGATCTCCTCGATCAAGTCTACGGCCAGCGGGCTCAATCCAGCGACGCTAGTGGATTTCAGAGTGTTCAAAACACAGATACTCGAGGGCTTGTTGCGCGAGCGGTTGCTGGCGACCTTATCGGGCTTTTTCGGCGTCCTGGCGACGGCGCTGGCCATGGTCGGGCTGTACGGTGTAATTTCCTACCTGGTTATTAAGCGCCGGAATGAAATTGGCTTGCGCATGGCGCTCGGGGCCAACCGCGTTGACATTGTTGGCATGATTTTGCGAGAAGCTGCCACACTGCTGGGAACAGGCGTGGCGATTGGAGCGGTGCTGGCCTTTAGTGCCGAGAACATCGCGGCTTCGATGCTCTACGGACTGAAACCCCGAGATCCATTGACATTGGCAGTCGCAGTCACTGCAATGGCTGCAATCGGGCTGATAGCAACTTTGCTACCTGCTCAAAGGGCGGCTTCGATTGATCCCATGATCGCGCTGCGCGATGAATAAAATTGACGAAGTCTTGAACAACTCCGCCGCGATGGGAGTGCATGTGCAGGTGACGTTTCATTCCCACCGAATTGCGGGCTGATTGGCGTTGGCTCATTTGGACAATGGTGCGGTATCGGAAACCTCAGGATCCGGTGAGCGGTGTTTCCGGATCACTCCCTGGATCGTCGGCCATCCGGACACAACAACGGCGCATATTTCCGACACTGGCCAGGAAACAGGGTTTACGGAAACTTGACCAAGTCAGCCGCTCAATACCGGTGTGCGGCCGCGATTCTCCGTACGTGGTACTTTGCAACAACACCCTTACAGCAGCACACATTTTGCACGAAGGATCGCCGGTTCGCCCGACCTCCGCCTGCACTACGGTTTCAGATTGAGCGAGGCCCTGCCGGTTTCGAGATTGAAAGGTACTGAGTTGTTCATGCGTGATGATCCAGTTGCCGCCCATCGTACGGCAGCAGATGGTCGTGCGGTGAAACATACTGCTCTCTGAGCCATCGGTTCTTGTGCCGTTAACGTGGCTGAGACCGTGGCAGATTGCGTAGGTTGAGGGTTGCTTCCATGTTCCCGCCTACTCGGAAAAAAACACCGCCGCATTAGGAATGACAAAACTACCAACCTCTGCCAATCCCGTTCACCGAGCAGAGCGCAACGGACCAGTCACTGGCGGCTTTGGACTTCCACAAGAACTAGGGCATTCGGTTCGAGCTCCAAGTCGAGATGCCCATCCTGCAGAGCGAGCCGGCTCGACGGCGGAAGTTCCGTCAAGGCGTTGATTCTGCGGACCTGCTCTTCGGTCGGATATCGCGGGCTACCCAGGAATCGGTAAGCCGCCAGCGTGTTTCCGTGCTCATCATCCACCCGGCTGACTAACGCGGCAGCATCGCTTGGTACATGATCGAACAGCAATCGGAATTTCTTTGTGGTTCCCGTCTTATCGGGATCAACCAGGTTCCATAACGCGATCATCAGCTCCCTGTCCTTACGCCTGGTAACGAGCACATTCGGGCTGGAATTTGCGATTCGTTCCTCGCCTAGTTTGTGAAGAAGGCCGAAGTCATAGTAACTGGGTTTATTGATTCCGCCTTTGGCCCTCAACCCAAATTGTCCGAGGAATGGTTCCGGAATCGGACCGCCCTCTTCGAATACATCAGAGAAGGTCCAAAACGACAGCGCATCCACGATTCCGTCGCACTCCCGAATTGTATTCGCCAGTGCGGGACCGACGTAGGAAGTATCTCTCGCCTGCTTCATTCCGGGAACATTCCACTCCGTCCACAGCAACGGTAGCTTTGGCATCGTAGAGCTCTGAATTTGCTTCCTTACCTTCGCTACTGCCCGGCACACGCGCTCATCCATCGGGATGTCTTCCTGAGTTCCGAAAAGATCCTCCACCGTGTCATCCGCATAACCATGCGTCGAAATGAAATCTACGGGGACCTGGTGTTCTGCGGTATGTTTTGTAAAATCGTCAACCCAAGCGGCCGCGGCGGTAGCAGGGCCACCCACACGCAATCGCGCACTCACGTTCTTAAGAGCCCTGGCCGTGTGGTCGTAAAGCTCGAAGTAGCTCTTCTCGCGGGGAATGCCACCCCAAAAATCGATATTCGGCTCATTCCAAACCTCGAAGTACCACTGAGCCACTTCATCAGCGCCATATCGTTCAATCAGGTGTCGCGCAAACGCCGTCATCAGGCCATCCCACCTTTCGAGAGACTTGGGCGGCGAAACGTTCTGCTTGTACCAGAACGGGTGCAACGCGTCGGGATTAAACGCGAGTTCTTTCGGCATGAAACTGATCTCGACGACGGGCCGCACTCCGTTCTTCAACAGGCCGTCATAGATCTCGTCAACATACGCGAAATTGTAAACGGGGTTGCCGTGTTCGTCTTCGTTATACACCCCGACTTCGTCGTGGAGAATCGCGTGAAACCGCACGTACTGGAAATCAGTGACGCGCTTCACCGCCCGCAAATCGTTTCGGTAACTCTCCCGCAATGTTAGGATCGCCCGCCCGGAGCCGAACATTCGTTCCCAAAAATGCGGAAAGGGACTGCCCTGCGCGTGAACGTCGATCTGAATCTCGTCCTGACCATGGCATGGAAAATAGCCACTCCACACAAAGCCTGCAATGAACAGCACGCTCGAGTGAGCTGCTTTCGATGCTGCACGTAAGGTCATACTGCGGAAGCGCCTGGAAAATCCAGAAAATTTCTTCTTGAGCGCACGCATGTGTATTAAATGGGCATATGATATCGTAGCCTTCGTCAGGGTCTATCATGCTTCGCGCAAAGGCGGCTTCAAACTTTTGCGGGCCGGCACAAAGAGCGCAATTCTCTGACGCAGCTTTGTTGCGGCACTCCGGAAGCACCTAATGGCTTTGGCTTAGCTGCACAAACTTTTCTCTGGCCCGCGCAGCATCGCGGTCACGATGTACTCGTTTGTATGCCTTGGCGAGAGCGAAATAGACACGAGGATCGTTGGCGTTGAGGTGCTCTGCCGTTTCCAACTCAGACACCGACCGCTCTGCATCTCCAGTTGCAAAGAGAGATGCGCCAAACAGGTAATGCGCCTCTTCCAGCTTTGGCGCTAAATTGACGGCTTGTTCTGCGTAGGCTTGACTGGTTTCTGGATGCGTCAACAACAAAGCGCCGGCAATTCCCAGACGGGCGAGAACATGCTGCGGGCTGTTCGCTATCTCGCGCTTGAACGCAGCCACGGCCTCATCCTCAAGATGATTATTCAATAAAAAGCGGCCATAGGCGAATTCCACGTTGTGAACTTTGGGAAAACGTTTGACCAAGTCCCCATAGGCCGACAGCGCGGCGTCTGTTTCGCGGTTTGCAGCGAGCATCTCAGCCCGTCCCGCAGTTAGGATCAGATCCCGAGTCTCGGGCGCGGTGGTTGACTTGACTGACTTTACTCCAAGCACGGATCTGCCAAGCGCAATGAGTAAGTCATCGTCGGTGTTGTTGCGTTCTTTTGCTGTTGATCGAGAAGTTCCTGGGCACGGCCGAAAGCACCGGCATCCAGAAGCAGGTTGGCCTGTGTAAAGAACACAATTTGGCGCATATTTGCTTCGTCCCCCACGCCCAGAGTCAGCGCCTGCGCCAAGTGAGTCAGCGCTGGTTGGTTCTGATTGAGCTTGGCTTCTGAAAGTCCGAGCATCGCGAAGGCCTTTGCGTCCCGCGGAGCTAGCGTTGTCACTTTGCTCAGCGCGTCAACAGCCTCCTGAAATTGGCCGCGATCATAAGCGATGGTGCCGAGATACCACCAGCCTTCGGCCCAGTCCGGGCGCAACCGAACTGCCTGGTAGTACAGCTTCACAGCCTCATCCAAGTTTTCGGAATCGCGGGCTTGTGCCGCTTGCGCAGCTACAGAGCCGAACGTTTGAGGAGGTTGGCAGAAGGCAAGAAGCGAGAACCAAAAGAGACAAAGAACGTTCCGAAATGTGCCGGAGTGAGGCAAACCATCAGAATACAAACGCCTTCTTAAAAGCAATTTGGCATCCGGCTACGGAAACCGCACCGGATGCCAACCAGGTTGTTTTTCCTTTAAGAATTAGAAGCTGAAGCGTGCCTGTAGTTCGATGATGCGGCCTGCCAAACCAGCTTGCGCCACACCGAACTGCGGTCCGCCGATGGTTACTAAGGCATCTGAACCCCCGAAGTTCTGCAGGTTTTCTTTGTTGATCAGGTTGTAAAAGTTGGCCTGCAAATCAAGCTTGGCGTCTTCCCCCAGAATGGGCAGCTTGGGAAGCCCGAAGGCTTTCGCGAGTTGGACATCATTGCCGAAGTACCTTGGACCACGAAACATATTGCGATGAATTTTCGTTGGCGCTGGTGGGATACCGGCAGCGAGCTGTGCCGCGGTGGGAACAGTGAAATAGACTTCAGGCCCAGCAGCGTTCTTCGGGAAATTGCCAAACGGCCTTTCGAATGTATTGTTGTCAGAGAAGTCGGTGGCTCCGCCCGCGTAGCTAAGCGGAAACAGGCATCCGATTCCGCTGTTGGGATATTCGATCGTGCCGCCGGGGCAAGATTGCGGGGACCACGGGAAACCCGAATGCCCATTGATAATGCCGCTGATTGTCCAGCCGCCGAACACTTTGTCGATAAACGCATGGCCGGTTTTGGTGAACTTCGGTGTGAACAGGCCCCAAATCTTGTAGCTGTGCGTCGTGTCGAAGCCAGAGGGACCATAGGAGAAGATGCGATTCCAGGGATATAGATCCGTGGTGTAATCCCGAGTCGCGTCATCGATCGACTTACTGAACCTATATTGGACATCGATCTCGAACATCGACGAGAAGCGGTGCTGAACTTCCGTCAGCAGCGCATTGTAGTGCGAGTTCGCATCATTTGTGTAGAACTGCACCTGGTTGACGACAGGGTTGATCGCGGGGTAGTAGATCCAGTTCAGATTCTGGTTATTGCGCGTCAGGTGACGGCTCTGGCTTCCTGAATAGCCGATGGAAGCCATCCAATTATGGCCGAGGTCAACTTGCGTCTCGAGGGAATAGCGATAGGTGACAGCGGGCGGAAAATTCTGCGGGAACCCAGTCAAATTAAGGCTGGTGCCCGTCGTGGGGAGTCCGTTGCTGCCAAAAGATTGAACAGCAGCCGGATTCGACGGGAAGCTGGATATATCGTGTTCGTTGGAGCCCGGAGCGTAGAGGATGTCGCCGTCGTACAAAGTGAGATTCGTCTCGAACGGCGGATTGAAACGGCCATTGGATGTAATGGCAAACTGCTCCAGGTTATAGCCGATGCCAAATCCGCCGCGAACAACGAACTTGTGCCCAAAGGCTGCGGTTGTGGGACTCCACGCGAAACCGATTTGAGGTTCGAAGTTTTTGTAGGTGTTCCTGTAAAGACTACCGCCTTTCTTGATAGAGAGGCCTGTCAGAACGTTTGGACCAGATCCCAGCACGACGTTGCTGATGTTGCCCTTCGTCTCGGTAGGAGGAACGAAGTCTTCCCAGCGCAATCCCAGATTTAAAGTTAGGTTTGGCGACACCTTCCAATCATCCTGAACGAAGAAGGCGATCGTGTCGTCACGTAAATTCTTCGTGGCTGAGGTAGGTGTGCCGGTTACGGGATTGAAGTTAACATCTCCGAGTACGGGGCGTCATTGGCAAAATCCCAGATGTTATTGAATTGATAATTAGGGATCGCACCCCAGGGTGCGGTGTCAAGGAATTTGACATGCGTGACATCGGCGCCGAATTTTATAGAGTGACTGCCGCGAATCCAGGTCAGAGTGTCGCGATAGGAGTAAGTGAATTGATCAAATACGCTCGGTCCGGGAGGTCCAAAGCCCTGTATCTGGCCGCCGCTGCCGAAACCGTTGTAATCATTTGTTCCGTTCGGCTGAAAGTTGGCGCCGGGCAGGCCAAACGGCTCCTGGGGATTCGTATTCTGCTCATTCCATTTCCAGCCGCTGCCTCCCATTCGAAATTCGTTCAGCAGGTTCGGTGAGAAATTGCGATCCCAAATTCCGCTCCAGGCCTTGGCCAATGAAGAGTGTTTGTAGAGGTTAGCTGGATAGGCCGGGCCGTTGTAGGTTTGGTTAAACACTGGCGTCCAGTAGATGCTGAATGCCACCAGGTCGAGTTGCGTGGGATGGTAGTCAATTCTTCCGTTATATTGCTTATTGGTATTGATGTCAGGTACGTTCGTCTGCAGGAACTCAACGTCGGGCACGCCGTCGAAGCCGCCCCCGATACCGTAGAGAGTGGCTGCCTGGCCGAACGTTGGATCGGGATTGCCGAGTCCGTTCTTGAGAGGTGAACCAAGATCGAGACCGCCACTCGAGGTGTTGCGGCATTGAGTAGAAGAAAGACCTACACCTGCGCAACTTTCCGGAATGATGAGGTTAAACACGGGAGTGACGCCCGGGAACCCAAGCAGTTTGGACGCAACGCTGTTTGGGGTAGCCGCGTTCTGAATGAATTGCGGGGTGGCATACCAACCCGTTGCGATCGTTTGAGAACTGTTGCGCTGCGTTTCGTATGCGAAGAAGGCGAACAACTTGTCATGCAGGATAGGACCGCCGACACTGCCGCCATATTGATTGAAGCGCTGCGTGTCCTTCGTTCGCGGGTTGTCCACCGGGTACCAATTACCACTGGCATCCTGTAGGGCGGTCATGCCGTTCCAGCGGTTGAATGCATTCAAGCCCGGGCGGTGCCATTTAAAAAATGCGCTGCCATGAAAGTTGTTCGTACCCGATTGTGAGACGACTTGAACCTGGGCACCACTGCCTCGTCCATTTTCAGCGGAGTAGTTATTTGCGATTATTTTTACTTCTTTGACGGTCTCTTCGCCGGGGGTGACAACGGGCGCACCGCCCCAGACGGCGCTATTGACCGGCACGCCCTCGATCTGAAAGTTGTTTCCGTTCTGGCGCGTCCCGTTGGCGCTGATTTGCACGCTATTTTCGACAGAAAAAATGCTACTGCCGGCGCCGAGGTCTGTTCCAGGAATCTGGGCGGCGCTGCCGTCGGAAGAGATGGCTCCGTCGCCGAACACGCCGGGCGCTAATCGCATTAATTGGTAAGGATCGCGTCCAATAGATGGCAGTTTCTCTATATCCTTGGCTGTGATGTTGCCGGCGATTTCGGCTGACTGTGTATCGATGACGGGTGCGAGGTCGCCAGTCACGTTTACGACCGTGGCGGTCTGGCCGACCTCCAAAGATAGGTTTAGGCTCTGCACCGTCTCAGACTGCAATTCAACGGATTCGAAGACCTTCTTTGCGAAGCCCGCCTTTTCGACTGTGACCGTGTACGTGCCACCCGCCAAAGCACTGAGCGTATACGCTCCGCTGCCGCTCGACTGGGCCGTCTGACTGAAGCCAGTTGCCTTATTCGTAGCTGTCACGGTCGCGTCTGGAATAACCGCCCCAGACGGGTCTGCCACGACGCCTTGAAAGCCGCCGTGGTACTGCGCCCAAGCGGAAACAGATGACAAAAGAAAAAACGCAAGGATTGCCGATACTCGGACTACTAGTGTCTTCATAGTAGACCCCCTTCCCTGATGGCCGGGTATTCCGGAAATCGATTTGGTGGGTTCAGATTACTGGAGTTCTACGAGCGTGGCAAGACACGATAGCGACATTGTCGTTAGCACCGTTCGGACCGAGCGCGACATCAAAAGCTGAACCTGCTCCTCTCGGGTCTGCCATCACGAACGCAACCACCAAGGCAAAGGGAATCTCCTGCTCCTCTCTGCTCCTGCGTGTCCCACGCCCTCTCCACCTGTCATTCGTTGCCAGGAGCGCTTAGGTGGACTACTCAAGTTCTACCAGCGTGCCGCAAAGATATTTTGACCTTACGGGTATGCGTGTCCATATCACGAGCTAGTCCTAATCTTAAATTCATATGCGTTACGGCTGGCACATCTCTCGTCGGGTATCGGTTCTACGCAGTTCATGACTCGCGTCGCCCGTTCGAGTCCAGGCTACAACGCTACCGCTGCTGTTCCATAAACCTGGAGACGTTTTGTTTGTCGACGATGAAAGTGCCTGTGTCTACACGACTCGGGAGCCGTGACATTGAATCCTGCGCGAAATGCGCCGTTAGAGACGCTGGCATGTGATGGTGTATTTCATCAAGCAATTTCACGCCTAGATACGCCATTGTGAATGGCTTTTGCGCGATTGTGGCAGTTATCACGCCTTGCTGAATCCATCTAAGAGTACTCCGATCTGTGTCCATCGCCATGATCGTGACTTTTCCCGTCGTATTCGTCTCGCTAACCACGTCTCCGACTTGAGGGCAAGCCACCGCTTCAAGACACACGAAAGCATCAACCTTGGCCTTTGAGTTCAGCAGTTGCTTCGCCGTCTTGTAGGCGATTGCGGGATCTCCCTGGACATCAACCGCTTGATTTACCTGAATGTTGGGATAACCTTCGAACGCACTTTCGTAGCCATGTTGCCGCTCGATCAAGTTGTTCTGCCGAGGATACGTGAACATCACCACGTTGCCCTTGCCGCCCAAAGACTTGACAAGGAGATCGCCACCCAGTCTTCCAATCCTGTAATTATCTGACCCGATAAAGAAGAGCCGCTTGCTCGCCGGCGCATCAGAATCGATCGTGAGGACCGGTATTCCCTGCTGCACGGCCGAGTCGATGTCTGCCGTAACCAGGTCCGGGTCGGCGGCCGAGATCAGAATCCCGGACGGTTTGTCGTGGATTGCGGTCTGAAGGTCCTCCCGCTGTGCCTTCGCATCGTATCTATTTGGGCCCACCATAGCCACCGTCACCTTCATCTCTGATCCCGCTCGATTTAATCCGGCGAGTGCCTCTTGCCAATAAGGAATTTTGGTGTTCGCGGTGACCAGAATGTAAGTTTCTTTTGTGTCGTGCTGAAGTGGCCCGCAGCTTATAAGAGCAAAGGAAACCAGAATTGCGCCAGGAACGAGCAGTCGATGCCTCATGGGAGCAATATATACCTTTAGAAGCGTGCTCTGTTTGCCCGAGCGCAACCCCATGAGCTTTTCGACATCCTCCTGGCTCGTGGAATCACCACACATGACGCGACGATCGGCGCCACACAGCCATAGATCGCCTGGCCGGGAGACCGGTCTTTCCTTCCGGTTCCGGCGCTTCGTCATCCTCGCAGTTCCCTGTTTTTACTGCTGTACTTACCGGTTCGGCCTTTTCGTCTTGCAAGGGATCGGATCGATAGCCGTTGGTCAGATCGCTCGTGCCTAGCCCTGGAAGTGGATAGGTCCTTTGCCAGTCAGCGGGTCACGCGTATTCTCGACGGCGTAATCGAACGTCGTGGTGTTCCCAAAGCGCTGCGCATGGATAACGGGCTAAATGCAAGTGTTTTTTTGATGGCGAGACGCAGCAATCGTGGGGACCGCGCGTAGCGCGATCTATCAGGACGAGCGATTTCGAATGCCGAAGCTCCAGTGGTCTCCACGTGAAAAAGGGCCCCGCTCAACATAATGAACACAAGATCAGCGCGAGTGCGCAGTCTTCACAGTGCTTGAAACAGCGTAGGGCCCCAGTGGAAGGTCCAATCATTATCTACGAGGTCGAAACCGCCTCAACGACCCGTGCGAGAGGGATCGATCCACTGGGAATCCGGTGTTCGAAAAAGCATTGGTAATCGGAACCGTGCTTTACGACTGCATAAGCAACTCTGGCCATCTTGGCGGCCACTGCGGTAAGTGCCTTGCGCTTACGATCGGCGTCGAACGGAGTAGCGCTGAGATACCGCTCATACTTTTCGCGAAACGCATTCTCGCGTTGATGAATGGCGACCAAACCTGCCATCCAAAACGCCAGTCGCAAACGCTTGTTGCCGCGCTTCGATAGAACTTCATGCCCTTTGCTTTGGCCCGACTGGCTTTTGGCGAGATCCAAGCCGCAGTACTTCAAAAACTGCCGGTGATGATGGAACCGCCGAAGATCGCCGGCATCTGAGAGAATAGTTAGCGCTGTGATCGCGCCGATCCCTGGAAGTGTTTTGAAGGCGCTGAAAATCTGCGTTGCTGGCGAGGAGTTCCTGAGCGCGAAGATCCAGTTGGTTGCGTTGGCAATTTAGCTCGAGATACCGACCCAGTTGCAGCCGGAAGGTCTCGATTGCTGGCGAGTCCAGCGATAGCGGGAGCCCGATGCTTTCACTTGCCAGCAGATACATCTCTTCGAGTTTGGCCCGTTTGGAGACTTTACGGCCCACGAGATCCCAGGCCTCGGCGATGAAGTTCTCGCGATCGAGCGCGCGAATCGCGGCAGGGGTTGGAAAGCGTATTAGGAAGCGAATGAACCATTCCGAACGGGTTGAAAGCCAGTAGCGTGTGAACTCTGGAAAATACAGGGGCAGGTGGTGCGAAAGCAGACTATGCTGCAATCGAGTGCGCGCCACAGTGATTTGAAAATACGTGTTCGAAAGCTCCTGCCAATCATGGGAACCGCTGAATAGCGGATCATAGTAGACCTGCACGAAACCCTGCGCCATCATGGCCAGCATCACCTGAGCATCTTTGGGGTCGTTCTTGTCCCAGTTGCCGAAGCGCGCTTCCCGAAACTGAGGCGGTCCTTTTCCGCACAATCAGCGCCTTCCGCAAATCTGGGAAATGCATAGTGAGTTGCCGAACGTGTCTTCAATTCGCGGAACATCTCAAGGCCGAGGCGACTGAAGGCACATTTAGCCCGGTTGAACGAGGTGGCCTGCTGGCGACTTTGCAACCGCGTGCGATCCGTCGTCACTTGGCCACCCTAACGATCACCGCGACAGGTGACGGCAGCATACAGCGGCATGTCCTGCAGCTGTCGACGAGAGCGCGCAGGCGGCAGCTGCGCACTTCCTGCTGTTAAATTGGTGGTAAATAAGCGAACAGCAGATGCCGACCCCCTTGCACGCGTGCATCTGATTGGATCTACATCCTTTTCGCTGATGCGCAACGCTCTCCGGTACCTGTGATGTTCGAAAAGCAGAGTGGGTCCCCGGGCTTTGCCTAAAAATGCCAGTTTGCCCTAAAGGTCATCGATCTGCCCAAAAAAGGTGGCAGCCGAAAGCTGCGTTGATCTATTATGCCTTGTGGATGATGGCCCACTCTGGGGAATTCAGACACTCCGGCACGTCGACCTTGTGCTGATGGCAAAGATCGCGCGCGTACCCAATAGCCGCATTCTTCGCCGCGTCCGCGTCGATAGCGGTTATGAGGAGAGTTTGGGTTACGTCGAGCAGGACAATAACTATATTCCAGCGGCCCTGTGTTGCTTCCGACACACACGCGGCAATTGGGCCGCACTTAAGGGTCTGCTGTTCCTGCATGCTACAAATGCTATCGCGCTCTAGGCGCTTAGGTAGTGTCCTAAAGGTGCGTTGATCAGAAAATGGCTCTATTTCGGCACCAGGATTACTTTTGGCTGTTTCCGGAGATCGGCCATGTGATGCCGAAGCCAGAAACCCCCAAAGATAACGAGGACGACGACGAGTATCAAAATCGCGATGAAGCGGCGATCACAGCGGGTCTCTCGGTCTAGCCGCATTTGCCCACCTTCACCTGGAATTATCCCGTAACCACAGTGTGACCCAGTACTGCTACTCCCTTGATGGCAATGGCATCCGGCGCTTACGCTTCCTGGCTATTGGTTGAGAATGTGCTCGGTAGTTGTAGGTTGGTCTGACGGGGTTCCGGTCGGGCACCGTTAGGTGTCACAAACAAGTCGTTGATCGATGCGCGTGTTCCTTCTTCTACACGGGCGAGCGCTTTTTTGAAAAGTATCTCTGGAAGCGTATCATCGATCGTGTCCTGCTCGGGCTCTCTCGAAACGGGCATCAACAGTAAGACATCCTGCAATTTCTCTTTGAAGCACTTGCGCCCATAGGAATAACGCCAAATCATTCTGTTTAGCAATGCGGCGACATACAGCATGACGGCATCCTTCATGGGCAAGATAGGCACGAGCACCGCCACATCATCTTTTGCCCCGAATTGGTAGGGATGGAACTTCGTGGTAAGCGGCCAAGAGCCGTTATACGCGACGGTTACAGCGTGTGAATAGATCCACTTCTCCGGGATGTCGAAATATCCCACTAGGCCGTTGGTGAAGTCACCGCAAGAAATCAGCGGTACGCTGCCCGAGTCTAGTTCCGCCGTCGCGTGGCAATCGCCAGAGCGTACGTCAAACAACTGCTTAACCCGTATCTCCTTGATTCGATATTTCACCGTCGGCCTCCCTCACTGACCAAGAACGCCATCGTGTCACGAATGACTTTTTCTATTCCCTCTTCTATTTCAAGTTCCGTCGGCTTGGCGTCATCAAGGTAGTTCTCCGGAACTAGTTCCAGCAATGGATCGTCGAACGAGATCGGGTGTGCTTTCTGAAACTTGTTAATACCCTGAATTGGATGAGCAGGATTGCCAAGAAACGCCCTGACATCGTGAATGGCCATTTCATAGTCATTCACGGCTCGGGAGTTTGGTAGCCGCTTCCCCTTGCTTTTCAATAGCCCATCGTTAATCGCTCGAATCCAGAGCACATTCTGTTGGTGCGGGTGGGGGATGCCTTTGCGAACAAACATACCGAGCGTATGAACACCCACGGGATAGAACAGATCTGGCGGGAACGTGATAACGCTGACCAGGGTGTTGTTTCGCAAAAGGCTCTCCTGCCTCCAGGTTCGATACTGCCCCGGCTTAACCATTGCCGGATATGGGAGAACAGAAAACAACATACCGCCGTCCTGCATTTGCTTTAGCTGCTTGATCGACAAACTTGAACTCCTTCTCATCGCTCGCTTTAAGCGCAAACGGTGGATTCATCAATACCTTCGTTACGGCAAGTTGCTTTTCGAATGGAGAGCGCGCCGAGTACTTGATCTTCCCGTGCTCATCCTGGGCTATGTTCTTTTGAAAGCAGCTACCCTCGATGATATTGTTCTTTCCATCGCCCCGAAAAATCATATTAACTATCGCAAGGGCTACGACTTCCGCTTCCTGCTCGACCCCGTAGAGATTGTTCTCCTTAAAGCGTTCCAACTGCGTCGGATTACTCTTTCTCTTAACGTGATCAAAGGCGGCAACTAGAAACCCACCCGTTCCGCAAGTTGGGTCATATACAACGTCCTGGATACCCACGCCCATCGCCTCTACAGCAAAACGAGTGATATGGCGAGGCGTGAGGACGATTCCAATTTCCTTTGCTCCATTGCCATATTTCAGGAATACTTCGTAGAACTTCCCGAGGACATCCGTGCCAGAGTTCATGGCCGAGCGGATGTTTAGCGAGTTCAGTTACTGAATGGTACGGACGATTGCATTCTTGAACTTAATATGGTTGTCTTCCGTGGGCGGAAGAGCAATCTTTATATATTCAAAGAACGCACTTTTACCCTGCGTCTTTAGAACCCGTTCAGCGCGACCATTGATATCGTTAATGAGCACGCTCGGCGGGGCATTGACATTAGGTGGAGTGTCTTCGATGAGAGAAAGTAACGGCGCGGCCATCCCCCGCGCACGATAGTTTTTATTGATCGCCCCTAAATGCAAATGTTCATTGATTTTTTCTGCTTTGGCCAAGAACTGCTGCTCATTAACGGGAACATCGGCTATATCGGGACCCTCTTCCTTTACTCGGCGAACCACATCCGGGGACAAGAGTGACGAGGCGTCTCTGCCGTTGAACGTCACGGGACGGAATGCCCGGTTTACACGAAACAGCGTTTGTGTCAGGTAACCCGTGGCTTCGTTCCCGGCGACTCCGGAGATAAAAGGGACGGTGATGTTCTTACTTTTGTTGATTCGGCCTGCGTACTCCTGGGCTTCGTTAACAGCTTGCGCAAGTTGACTCTGGCTTTTCTTTGCTTCGATCACCCAAAACTCGGAGTCCGAGATCTTCACTACGTTTTCCGGTCGATCTTGACCGAGTTGCTGCTGAATTTCGCCGTGCTCCAAACATTCGTTTTGCGTGTAGACCCGACCCGTCGCGCTACGTGACGGATTTCGCACATCCCACCCCAGTTCGCGGAGATTATCCTTGATAAAAATGTAGGCATCAACCTCCGAGACGCCCTGGCTTTGATATTTGGCCTAGCCCTTGCCATGTCACCCGTTCTTGGGCTCCTTTTCGAAGCCTTCTTTTGGGTCATTTCGCATCCGGCAACATGCCTGCCGCTCGCAGGGCTAATTGGCGAAGCCAAGCTGATAGCTGAAGGCCGTCGCGCTCAGCCGCCGCCGTGAGTGCTTGTTTTTGCGTGGCCGAGATACGCATCCTTACCGTTTCAGTCTTAAGCGGCTTCGAGGCTGGCCGAGTGCGTGCTCTTCGTTTGGTTGGTACCATTGGCTACATTGTGGGCCTTGGGTGGCTACATGTCAATAGAAAAGATACCTTCTTGACGCGATGATCCAAATGTAGCCACAATGTAGTTACACGCTACGGAGAAGCGTACTAAATGGACGGACGCGAGCAAAGAGGATTAGAGATTGCGGGACAAGTGAAACTTAGCCGCGATGGTTCTGGTTGGGTTGTTCCATCCCAGGGCGGCAAGGGAATAAACTACACCGTCGATATGAAGGGCGATACTCCTACCTGTTCCTGCCCCGACCATGCAACACGGCGCGTGAAGTGCAAGCATATTTTTGCTGTCGAGTTCAGCATCCAACGAGAGACCCGACTCGACGGAACCACAACGGTCACCAAGACCGTTCGGGTCACTTACGCTCAAGATTGGCCAGCATACAACGCCGCACAGAGCCATGAGAAAACGCGGGTAACCGAACTGCTGCGCGGCTTGTGCGACGGTATTTCCCAGCCTCCACAGGGACGTGGACGGCCTCGACTTCCGCTTGCCGATGTGGTCTTCAGTGCGGTCATGAAGGTGTACTCTACCGTCTCTGGCAGACGTGCGACTAGCGATCTACGCGAGTGTGAAGCCAAGGGCCATATCGCCCATGCGCCGCACTATAACAGCGTGTTTCACTACCTCGAAGATCCGACTCTGACTCCGATCCTGAAGGCACTAATCGAGGAAAGCGCTAGTCCACTCAAGGCGTTAGAGAGCGACTTCGCCGTGGATGGTTCCGGATTCTCAACTTGTACCTATGAGCGTTGGTACGACGAGAAGTACGGCAAGATGCGAAGCGACCATCAATGGCTGAAGGTCCATCTCATGATTGGCGTTAAGACCAATATCGTGACGAGCGTTGAAGTAACCGACCCTTCTAAGCACGACTCGCCCTACCTGCCAGTGCTGCTCGAAGCGACTACAAAACGTTTCCAGGTTGCGGAAGTTTCTGCCGACAAGGGCTACAGCAGCAAGAAAAATGTGGAAGCCGTGGTGAAGGCGGGAGCTACACCATACATTCCTTTCATTTCCAACAGAACAGGACAAGGCCCAGAACTTTGGCGGAAGTTGTGGCATTTTTACGAATTCAACCGCAGTGAGTTTCTGGCCAGCTATCACAAGCGCTCCAACATCGAAAGCACCTTCTCGATGATTAAAGCGAAGTTCGGATCGTCTGTGCGATCCAAGACACCGGTTGCTCAGATGAACGAAGTGCTATGCAAGGTGCTTTGTCACAACCTCTGCGTTCTAGTCCAGTCCATATATGAATTGGGGATTGGGCCGACTTTCTGGAGCGCTTCGACCTAGCGTTGGATAAATAGACTACACTCAGAGTGTGACGCGTGCAGACTGGATCATACTTGCGCTCAGTTGCGCTAAAAGCCGCACACTTTCTCCAGTCCAACTACAAAAATCGCTGTTTTTACTTGGGAAGGAATTGCCAGAGGAAGTGGGCAGCGATTATTATCGCTTCGTAGCGCATAATTACGGCCCATTTGACCGAGCGATTTATAGTGATGCGTCTGTTCTCTCTGCTGGCGGCTTCGTTGCGATTCTCCCTGCTCCAGGACGACGATACAGCACATACTCCTTAACCCCTATGGGAGTAAATTATTCCGAGGCTTTGACGCAGGCCGCACCCTCACGCGCTCTCGCTTATCTGGTACGTGTTGTCGAGTGGGTCCAGGGCCGCTCATTTGCAGACCTTCTCCGCTCCGTTTACGCTCGATACCCGGAATACAGAGCAAACAGCGTTTTTCAGGAATAGGATCGGCACCGGTTGACGCTCATTGTCGGCATCAAATGCCATGACGGGATTGTGGTTGGCGCAGACGGCGCGGCCACGTTAGGCAGCGTTACTCAATTCACCGTTCAGCAACCGGTCAAGAAACTCACACGTATCGAAGGCACCGTGATTATTGGTGTCTCTGGGCCGGTTGGTTTAGGGCAACGATTTGCAGGGGAAATGAAGAAGCTCTGGGTGGGGAGCCGCATTCCGAAGCAATCGTTTGAAGCCATGACAACCATTCGTGACGCTTTTTGGCCGCACGCAGAAAGAGAGTGGAAAGCTGCCGAAAGCGTGGCCCGCACTCTCGGACAAGCGGCGGCGCAATCGGCAATGTCAAGCAGCGTTGTGGCTATCCCAATTCAACGAGAGCCCTACTTGTTTCAATTCGATCATCAATGCTCACCCGAAGAAGCAACTGCCGACCTTCCTTTCATTGCCGTAGGAAGCGGAAGAACGCTCGCTGACCCATTCCTGGCATTTCTCAAAAAGATTTTCTGGCAGAACAAGGCCCCAAATTTGTCTGAAGGCACACTCGCCGCACTTTGGACTTTGCGCCATGCAATCGAAATGAATACGGGTGGTGTTTCTGATCCAGTTCAAATGATGGTTTTGGAATCGCCCGACGGGTCGAACAGAAACTGGCGTTCTCGGGAATTGACCGCAGACGACTTCGCTGAACATGACCAAGCCATTGCAGCAGCGGAAGAGTCGCTGGCCAACTTCCGAGATGCTCAGAAATCCTCAACGCCATCTGATAGTCCACCCACCCCAGTGTGAGAGTCGGCCGCTTTTTTGGGCAGAATCGCGACTTGCCCAAATAATCGGCCAGAAAGCGTGATTATTGGGCAAAGCCTGGGTCCCCGATGCACAGGGCGCTCTCATTCTCCGAGAGAGTGATTTTCATCGGCCGCGTTAAAATAACGCAAAATAACGCGAACAAGGATGCTGGTTTTGAGTGCCTGGGTGAGGCATGTAGGGCGGAAACCCTCTTCGCTCAATGGATTAGGAGGTAGGAACGTGGCCTGACGGCAGCTCGTCGCGGAAGTTCGGCCCGCGTTAAATTGCCGCGTTAACGCGAGCATTCTCGCGTTAAAAGCCGCTGTGGTCCGCAAAAACCCGGCACACTTTGAGAACTAACGCACATAGGCTGTGCGAAGATTTCGGAGTGCAAACCGCCATTCGGCAGTTGTCGAAGCTCCTCATCACGATTCAGATCGTTACCTCTGATTGCATTGGATTCGCTCTTGGGCTGCTAAGGAACCGTACTGCGCTCGTCGCCGAGAATCTCTTCCTCCGCAAACAATTGGTCTTGTTCCAAGAACGCAACCAGAGAGCGGGGCAAACGACAGTAGCGGACCATTTCATCTTCGCGAAACCGGCCCGACTCTTCGAGTGGCGCGGCGCCTTGATTATCGTCAAACCTGCCACCTTGATCAGTTGGCATCGAGCGGCATTCCGCCGCTTTTGGCGCTGGAATCGCGTCCATCCGGAAGGCCCAAGCTGCCGGCTGACATCAGAATCATCATACGCAGAATGGCTGCCGAGAACCCTACTTGGGGCGAAGAGCGTATAGCCGACGAATTACTTCTGAAGCTTGGCCTTCGGGTTTCACCGCGAACTGTCGGCAAATATGTCAAACAACAGCCCCGCCCGAGAGGATCACGGGATCAGCGCTGGTCCACATTCGTGCGCAACCATGCGGACGTTATTGTGGCATTGTCAACTTGGGCGGGAATCGTCATTTTGGTTCGATGTGGTTGGTTGTCGTGAAGTGGCTTCAGGCCGCTGTCACAGTCTGCCAGATGGCGAAGGATCGCAAACGCAGAAGTCGATGATTCGTCGCTTTCAGCAAGTGCCGTCCTAGTCGGAAGAGATTCTGGACGACACCGTGAAGGGAGAGGAACCGTTGCGCTTGACCAGCAGATTTGAATCGGCGCATTTGCCGTTCTCTTTGGCGGGTAAGCTGATGCGAGACTTCTGCGCGGTTGTTGGCGTATCGTTCTGTGCCGTGGGCGACTTCGCCCAGAATCCTTCGCAGGGCGGTCGAGTAGCTTCGTAGTTTGTCGGTAACAATCCGAAATGGTTCTTTTCCTTGTCCACGCAGTAGTCTTCGAAAAAATCGTTCGGCGGCGCGTTGATCGCGGCGAGGCTGAACTTGCACCCTGCATCTCGAGGAGGCAAAGGGAATTTACTCATATTCGCAGCCGCTACGCTAATTTCTTCCTGCCTGTGGTGATCGAAACGACTTTGGGGTGTTTCGGCATGCCAGAGCATAGGCTGATGTACGAGCGTAAATCCAGTCCGAATAGAGCACAGGTTGCTCGACGCGCTGGGCAGCAGCTGCCTCGCGCATTCAGCCTCGCAGGTTTCGACTTGCTTTTGTTGCCGATGAGAGCGATGGATGTGGTGGGTACGGCAAGCATCGAAGCGCCGTACCCGAAACCGATCAGAACAATGCGATTTGAGATTACAAGCGACAATCACATCCTGACTATTCCGGAAGCTTTGCCGCAAGAGGCTGGAGTCCTGCTTGGCGTAGCGGACGCTTTGGTCAGCCACGTTCGCCGGCTGGAGCGGCGGCACTGCTGCGGCGCCTCTGGGAGCGATACGGCACGCGATCACGCGCCGTATCGCTGACGATTCGGAGTTTCCGTTACTGCGATCCGATGAATGGAGTCACGGGAGGCTTATCATAGATTGCGGCGTTGTTAGCCCCACCCAGCGGTAGTTGATACCCAGGATTAGCGAGTTGTGTGCTCAGAAACAAGTAATAAGTCCCGGTGGATGGCCTGAAGACCGCAAAGTCGGCCGTCCCATCGCCGTCAAAATCACCCACTACGGGGATACTTCGCGGCGGCGCTCCTGGTCGGGCGCCTGGTGAGCCGGATGCTGTATGGCGTAAGTGCAGGCGATCCCATCAGCGTAGCGGGAGCGGCAGTGGTGCTGCTGGCAGTCGCCCTGTTGGCCTGTTATCTCCCGGCCCGCTGGGCAAGCCGCGTCGATCCATTGGTGGCCTTACGCGAGGGCTGACCCCAGCATGCAACAGCATGTATCGTCTCAAACCTCCCGCCATCCTCTATGGCTTCTCGCGGGGTTCTGGTTCTGCGTCGTTATCGCCATCGCCGTCGTTCTCCGCAGACTTGTCGAGTTGATCCGTCCCTCGCACGGCAGCCCTCCGCAGGTGGCGTCGCTCGACGCAACCTTTTCGTCGCACGCCGTGCTGACTGCGATGCACATCATCCCGGCGGCCATCTTCGTGCTTCTCTCCGCCGCTGTCCTGCTGCGCCGCACTGGCGGTGAATGGCTGGAGCGGCTCTTCTTTCCCTTCGGAGCCCTTACCGGCACAACCGCCTACGCAATGAGCTCCTACGCCATCGGCGGCTGGGTCGAGCGCTCCGCCGTCCTTGTCTTCAACACCTGGTTCCTGTTGTCCCTCGGCCGTGCCTATTGGTTTCGCCTTCGCGGCGAGCCCGCGCGAAAGCGGGAGTGGATGACCCGCGCCGTGGGTATCCTGCTCGGTATCGCAACCACTCGTCCCGTCATGGGAGTATTCTTCACCACCAGTTCCCGCACGCATCTTGGCCCCAGCCAGTTCTTCGGCATCGCGTTCTGGATCGGCTTCTCCATCAACGCAGGCGTTATCGAGCTTTGGTTGCACTCGAGGCGGCGCGCGCAACTCCACCAACTGGGGATCGTCTGAACATGCACCTTAACGTCATCGTTGAGAGGGTCGAGATACACCGTTATCGGAAAGTGGCAGCTCCAGGATAGATCCTCGCTAACGGCGTTATCGGAAACTGGCCAACTCCGGGATAGATCCTCCCTTACGGCGAAGTATAGTTCTATCCGGGTAACGCGACGTAAAGGGAACGCGTGTAATGAGCCAGCATTCGCCGATCCCATTCACCAAGTGCCAAGCTGTATTCATCGTTTTCCATTTCTCCGTTTTTACTCTGGAAAAGAGAGTCCTGACTCGCGCCAGGCGGAGCGCTAACACAGCATCGCGCGCAAAGACGTTCGAGATGGTGACGATCCCTGCAGCTGCGTCTGCCTTTCAGCACCTCTCCGTCGGGCTTGGCTTCAGGGCAATTCCCGCGCTCGGCAGCTGCGCTCGACAAGTTCGAGCCCTGACGGGTTTCGGTTTCCCTGCCAGATTGTCGGCTGCGCCTTTTGAAACAACACAAACAATCTGGCCGGGAGCCCTCCGAAAAACTGTCTCGCTTGCCTTGAGAGCGGCCCCCTTCGCACCGGGTCGCCCCGACGGATCGGGGCACGAAAGGAAGACAAAAACATGCTTTGCAAGAATCGCATCCCTCTCATCGGTTTTCTCGGCCAGCACGCTGAGACACGCTCCACTTCAAACGGTTCCGTATATACTCGCTTTCCCATCGCAACCAGCGTGAGCTGGAAAGGAAAGGAAACAAGCTGGGCCAGTGGGCCGCCAACCTCCAGAAAGGCGCGTATGTCGAAGTCGAGGGCGAACTGCGCTACCGCGAATTCACTCTCGCGGAATCGGATCGCAGCGTCCGCGTTGCGGAGATCTATGCCAGCTCGACCTACACGCAGGTACTAAATCGTGTGACCCGCATCGACTCCGCTCACGCAGGCAGGGAGCATGCTGCTTACGCTAGGAGTATGCTGCTCACAAGGAGTGTATATCCTTTTCACCGCTGCTCTGGCTGTGGGGTGTGCACGCCCGACCACTGGGATCTCGGGGTTGGCGCTGTCTGCGTGACGGGTGGGGTTATATTATCCTGTTCGGACCACGTGGTGTTTAACAGCAGCCGGCAAGATCCTCACGACGTTATGCAAGGTGATCCGGGATCGAACCCACCGGGCGGCGTCGGCTTCTAAAGTATTTGCTTTTTTGCCACCATCACATCAAGGTTGGCGATACCAATGAAACTGTTGATTATCGAGGATGAACCCAAGACAGCAGCCTATTTAAAAAAAGGCCTCTCCGAGCAAGGCTTTGTCGTGGACAGCAGCGAGAACGGCGAACTCGGCCTGGAACTGGCACAGCAAACCGGCTATGATTTGGTGATTCTGGACGTCATGCTGCCTGGCCGCGATGGATGGGCTGTTCTCTCACGCCTCCGTTCGTCGGGGCGCGATTTTCCGGTTCTCATGCTGACTGCACGGGATGCGGTCCAAGATCGCGTAAAGGGCTTAAATTTGGGAGCAGACGACTACCTAGTCAAGCCATTTGCTTTCTCCGAATTGTTGGCAAGGGTTCGCACTCTGCTCCGCCGCGGCCTAGTGCGGCAAGCGGAGGTTCTGCGTGTATCGGATTTGGAAATCGAAGTCATCAAACAACGCGCTACCCGGAGCGGCAAACGTCTTGATCTCACCCCGAAGGAATTTGCCCTTCTATCGTTGCTAGCGCGGCGGGTGGGCGAAGTCGTTTCGCGCAGCGTGATCATGGAGCAAGTGTGGGATATCAACTTCGATGCAGAAACAAACGTGGTGGAGGTGCATGTTCGACGCCTGCGATCGAAAGTGGATGACCCTTTCCCGATCAAACTGATTCACACCGTGCGAGGAGTGGGGTATGTTCTGGACGAAGCGTGGTAACTCCTGGAGCTTAGCCAGGCGGCTTTCGATCTGGTATGCTCTCTCCGCATTCCTGCTCCTTGCCATTGCCACTGGAGTCCTCTATTGGGGAACGGCCCGGAGGTTTAATCAAGAGAACGATCAATACCTTGACAAAAAGCTCAGTACCATCGAAGGACTTTTGCGCGATCCGTCGGGGCAAATGGCTACGGTGCGATGGGAGGTGGAAGAAGAGTCGCTCACCAGTCCCTCGGTGCGCGTATTATCGAGAGTGGAAAAGGCCGATGGGCATGTTCTGTTAGAGACGAGCGGCATGTCGCGAGAGTTGCCGAGTGATCTGCCCATGCCTGACCAACCCAGTAACAGAGGAACGAACATCCGAACACCTGCTGGGAAGGAGTTTCGTGTACTGGCCTCGACAGTGAAAGCATCGCCAGTAAGCGGAAACCCTGGGTTTCGACTACAGGTTGCCATCGATCTGGATTATGAGCGACGGCTACTACGCAGCTATCTGGACCAGCTCTGGCTAGTTTTGGGAATTGGGCTGCTGGCAGCCGTGATCATTGGATTTCGAATCGCGAGAAGCGGAATCGCGCCGGTTCACAGCATGACGGAAACAATCAAACGAGTGCGATCGAGCACACTGAGCGAGCGTATCGCGTTGGCAGAGATGCCTTCCGAACTATCCGTTTTGGCGGAGACATTCAACGAAATGCTCGAACGACTCGAAGAATCTTTCACACGGCTCTCCCGGTTCTCATCCGACCTTGCCCACGAGTTGAGAACTCCCATTGGGAACATTCGCGGAGAGTTGGAAGTCGCCTTGACGCGGGCGCGAACCCCGCCTGAATATCGTGAAGTCCTGCAGTCCTCTCTTGAGGAGTGCCAAAAGCTGTCGCGCTTGATTGATCGGCTTCTTTTCCTAGCGCGATCGGAACATCCCGAAACACAGATCCGCAGGGAAAAAATCGATGTTGGGCAGGAACTTCAAAAAGTTACCGATTTTTACGAGCCCGCTGCAACCGAACGGGATGTACGAGTACAGCTACAAGTGGAGTCGGAATTAACCGCAGATGTCGATCGCACACTATTTCAGCTCGCTGTCGGCAATTTGGTGGACAATGCCGTGCGCCATACGCCTGCCGACGGCATTGTCACTCTGGCAGCGAGTCTCGAGAATGGATCTTTAATCGTCCACGTGACGGATACCGGAGTTGGGATCGCACCCGAACATCTGCCTCATGTTTTTGAGCGGTTTTATCGTGCAGATCCCGCGCGATCCCATGACGGCGATAGCTCCGGCTTAGGCTTGGCACTGGTTCACACGATTGCGCGCCTCCACAAGGGCACGGCGTCGATTGATAGCGCCGTAGGCGAAGGCACAGCCGTAACCGTCACATTCCCCACAAGAACGGCATGAAGATGAAGAAATTGTAAGTTTCGCGTCATGTTCCCGTCGGGTACCGGCCCGCACAATAGCAACTGTGAAGTTGGTTCCGGCGCTCCCGATTGCTGTCCTCGCCGCCGCAGCGATCCTGTTATTCACCGGGTGCGTGAAGTATCGAGCACGGCCGCTGAGCGCGCCGGTTATTGAAGAACAGTACCGTGCGCGCAGCGTCGATACCGAAGCCATTCATAAGTTTGTGCAATCGGCTGGCTGGAAGCAATGGCCGCCCGCCGTTTTAGACCTGAATGCTTTGACATTGATCGCTGACTATTACAGTCCCGACCTGGATCTGGCACGATCTCAAATCAGGATTGCGGACGCGGCGATCAGAACGGCGGGTGCGCGGATCAACCCCACTTTGAGCGCAGACGGAGGATACAGTGGCCAGCCTGACGCACACCCGATCTACGCTATTTCGCCGGGTTTCACCATCGAAACGGCAGGTAAACGCGGATACCGCATCTTGCAAGCAGAAAAGGATGCAGACGCCTCGCGCCTCTCTTTCACCGAGGCCCAGTGGCTCCTCTGGAGCAGAGTGCGCTCGGCTTTGCTCGATTACCTTTTGGCCCAGAGAAGATTCAACTTACTCGAAGGGGAAACCGATGTCCGGACGGAAATTTCCGAAATGCTGGAGAAGCGGCTGGCCGCGGGAGCGGCGTCCCAACCGGAAGTAGACGTCTACCGAGTCGAGTTACTTCGCGTCGAGGCAGCACTCCAAGCAGCAAGCGGCGATGCCACCCAGAAGCGTGTAGCGTTAGCTACGGCGGCCGGTGTTCCCCCCGAGGCATTGGTGAACTGGAATGTTGAGTACACCGGCCTCGACACTCCACCCACAGAAATCTCTCTTTCGCTTCACACGGTGCAGAGAGCTGGCTTGCTCCACCGCATAGACGTCCGTAGAACCTTGGTGGAATATGCTGCTGCGGATGCAGCCCTCAGGCTGGAAATCGGCCGGCAATATCCGGATGTTCAGCTCACTCCCACGTATGGCTTCGAAGAAGGTTTCGCCCGTTACACGTTCAGTACCGTTCTGAGTACGTTGCCAGTTTTCAATCGAAATCAAGGACCCATCGAAGCAGCGGAAGCACGACGTGAGCAGGTAGAAGCTCGATTTCGCGCCTTGCAGTCGCAGGCTATAGGCGAGATGGCCAGAGCCTTGGCGCTCTATCAATCGGCTTTGAAAGAGTGGCGACAAGAATCCGAGCGCGTCAGTACTCTTCAGCGAGAAAGAAAGCAAGCCGCCCGCCGAGCTTTGGAAGTGGGTCAGGGAGATCGATTGTCGTTGGCGCTAGCTCAACTGGAGACGAACACGGCGGCTCTGGCCCAACTCGATGCACTCATTCGAGCGCAAACCGCTTTAGGAGCACTCGAAAGTTCTGTACAACAGCCACTCGAAGCCGGAGTCAGCGTTCCCCAAGCGCCGGAAATAAACCCGCGCGACGAGGTTACCCATTGACCAAAAGACAGCGACAGAGCGGCGTCCTAGCGATAGCGATCATGGCTTTGGCATTGATCGTCATCTTCTTTCGAAGTCGGATGGGGAACAGTTTCGAAAAAGAGGATGCGGACGCAGCGTCCCACCAACCGGCTGTGGCTCACGCGCAAAATGGCGATTCAGTACTCCACATCAAACCTGCGACCCAGTCGCGAATCGGTCTCCGCACCCAGCTTTTGACACGACAAGAGCTGAAACCGGAGTTGGTGGCGTACGGAAGGCTCGAGGAAGACCCGTCGCGCTCCTTTATCTTGCGCGCACCGATCTCCGGCATTTTGCATTATGCCCCGGGGCGCGATTGGCCCAGTATGGGCGAGCATCTGGCGGACGAAGCGGTGGTCGGCATGATCGAACCACGCTTCACGCCGGCCGAGCGGATCAGTTACTCAGTTGACGACCGCGGAATCGGAATTGAAATCCAGCACGGCTTCTGTGTCCGCAGCGCGATCCGCGCATGAGCGGACGAAGATTCTCAATGCGGACAACAAAAACGTTTCCGACCAAGTACTGCAGGATGCCACAGCGCGCCTGCAGGCGGAGGAAGCACGTTTTCAGGCAGCCACTCAAACCGTCCAGCAGATCAAAGCCTCCTTACAATCGACCGATCCGACGGGGAGTAGGCGGCTGATCGTTGAGCGTGGAGGTGAGGTAGTCGAGCTCATCGCTCAACCCGGCGAAGTTATTGATTCTGGCTCTCCGATCTTGCGCGTTGCCAAGCTAAACCAACTCTTGGCGCGGATCGATATTCCGGTCGGCCAACACGTACCGCCGTCGGTTACCACAGCAAGGATTGCGCCGGTTGGCTTTGAACACGAGCCCCTTCCTGCGCGGAAGATTGCCGTGGCGATTACGGCTGGTACTCCCGCATCAGGCCAAACACAACAAGGACAAGGCGAGGCATTTTTATTTCGGCTCACAAATAACCTATTTGGCCTTCGCCCCGGTGTTGCCGTGACCGCTTATCTCGATTTGCCGGGTCCGTCGCAACCAGGAGTCCTTATTCCGCAGTCTGCCGTTGTGCGCTTTGAAGGGTCGGGTTTTACCTACATCCAGAGGGCGACCGACGTGTTTGTCCGCAAGCAAGTTTCACTGGACCACCCTACGAACTCTGGATATTTCACGACCGAGAATTTCCAGCCGGGAGACCGGGTGGTAGTAGCCGGGGCGCAGACTCTCCTTTCCGAGGAATTTAAGTCGCAGCTAAGCGATACCGACTAATTGCGGCATGCTCACTCGTCTGGTCGGATTCTCGATTGAATACCGCGGTATAGTCATTGCGCTCGCCTGTGTGGTGGCTGCGTTCGGAACCTATACGACGCTGAATACTCGGTACGACGTGTATCCGGAGTTCTCTCCACCACAGGTCGTTGTGCAGACAGAAGCGCCGGGCCTATCTCCGGAAGACGTCGAGCAGCTTGTCACCCGCCCTGTGGAGTACGCCCTGGGTGGTGTGCCCAATCTGGATTCGACGTGGTCCCAATCGATTCAGGGACTTTCCGTGGTAACAGTTCTCTTTACCGAGAACACAGATATCTATCGCGCCAGGCAGCTCGTGAACGAACGCTTGTCCGAAATTGCGGGGCAGCTTCCACAGGGTGTGATGCCGCCGTTGATGGCCCCTTTGACCGGAGCTACGAGCATGGTGCTCGCGCTCGGACTCACTTCCGATACTCGGTCGCCTATGGAGTTGCGTACATTCGCGGACTGGAACGTACGCCCAAGACTTCTCAGCGTGCCGGGCGTCGCACAAATCTCGATTTACGGTGGCGATCTGAGACAGTTGCAAATTCAGGTGGAACCGGACCGGATGGCCGCCTACAATCTTTCGCTGGGCGATGTCATGGCCGCGGCGCGACTCGCCACCGGAGTGCGTGGCGGAGGCTTCATTGAAACCGCTGCTCAGCGGGTCGTTATGCAAACCGTGGGGCAGTCGCTGAACCCTGCGCAATTAGGAGAGGTGGTGATGTCCGGTGGCGGCGGCCAAGCCGTTCGGCTCAAAGACGTCGCCACGATCCAAGAGGCGCCCCGGCCGAAGATTGGGGGCGCGACGATTATGGGCGGGCCTGGCGTCCTGATCATGGTGGCCTCGCAATATGGCAGCAACACGCTTCAGGTGACAAAAGCGGTCGAGCAAGCACTCCAAGAGCTCGGCCCTACCATTCAGGGGGCCCACACCAAGCTGTATCCCGCCCTTTTTCGGCCCGCCAACTTCGTCGTCACCTCGGTCCGAAGTATCAGCCATGCTCTTCTCATTGGGGCGGTGCTGGTCTCCGCCGTCCTTTTGTTGTTTCTGTTCAATTTTCGAGTTGCGCTCATCTCCTTGACCGCCATCCCGCTTTCCTTACTGATTGCAATCATTATTTTGGACCGCTCAGGCCAGAGCCTTAACACGATGACGCTCAGCGGGCTGGCGATCGCCATCGGCGAGGTGGTCGACGACGCCATCATCGATGCGGAAAACATCTTTCGACGGCTTCGTCAGGCGGGCGGCTCCTTGAGCAAAAAGGATCTGTTCCATGTTGTTTTGGATGCCTCCATTGAAGTGCGAAGTTCGGTCATTTACGCTACTTTCATCGTGGTGCTGGTCTTCTTACCGGTACTCACGATGTCTGGCGTTCAGGGCCGGATCTTTGCGCCGTTGGGAGCGACCTACATCTACGCCATCTTGGCGTCCCTTTTAGTGGCACTCACGCTGACTCCTGCGCTGTCGTATTTGCTCTTGCCCAAGGCGACCGAAAAGGCGCAGGAACCCCACTATATTACGTTCCTCAAATCGCGCTATCAAGGACTGTTAGGTTGGTTATCCCGGCGCCCCCTGACCGTCATTCTGAGTGGTCTAACTCTCTTTGTACTCGCCATCTTTGCGCTCCCATTCCTGGGCGGATCGTTATTGCCCGAGCTGCGCGAGGGACACTTTATTGTCCACATGACGGCTTTGCCGGGCACTTCGCTCGCCGAATCCGAACGTCTTGGAAAACTCATCAGCCGGGCGCTGTTACGCGATCCTGATGTTCGTCGGGTCGCACAGCAGATCGGACGGGCAGAATTGGGTATCGATACATCCGGCGTACACTACAGTGAGCTCCACGTCGATCTGAGACCTCTGAGTGGTGAGGAAGCGATTCGAGCCGAATCCAGGGTCCGTGATATTTTGGGCGAATTTCCAGGGCCTTCGTTCGCCACGAAAACCTTCTTGACCGAAAGGATGGAAGAGGTCTCTTCTGGTGCCAGGGCACAGATCGTGATTCGCGTGTTTGGGGACGATCTGGACGTCATCGATCAAAAAGCGCGCGAGGTATTACAGGTCGTCGGCGGAACTCGAGGAGCGGTTGATGCGCAGTTGGCGTCGCCGCCCGGCACACCCCAGTTGATCATTCGCCTGCGGCCGCAACGCTTGCTGCAATTCGGATTTCAACCCATTAACTTGCTCGACACGATTCAAACGGCTTACCAGGGAGCGACCGCTGGACAGATCTACGAAGGTAACCGGGTATTTGATGTCTCGATGATCCTGCCGCCTGCGCTCCGGGACAATCCGGAAGCGACACGATCGCTGATGATGCAAAATGCTGAGGGTGCCAGAGTACCGCTGAACCAATTAGCAGATATTTACGAAACGAACGGCCGCTATAGTGTGGCGCACTATGGAACGCGTCGCGTGCAAGAGGTGTTGTGCAACGTGAGAGGCCGGGACCTGACCTCGTTTGTCACGGAAGCCGAGCAAGCCGTTCATCAGAAGGTGAAGTTTTCGGTGGGCGTTTATGCTGTTTTCACGGGAGCGTCCGAAGCTCGCAAACGAGCGCAGCACGATCTCTTGGTCTCTTCCCTAGTAGCAGGGGCAGGCATTCTGCTGTTATTGTCAATCGCCTTCAATAATCTTCGCAATACCGTTCTCATCCTCGCTAACCTGCCGTTTGCTTTAGTCGGTGGCGTGCTAGCAGCTTTCTTGACGGGAGCTAACCTCTCCGTGGGCTCGATGGTTGGTTTCGTAGCTTTGTTCGGAATCACCACTCGGAATTCGATTATGATGATCTCCCATTTCGAGCATCTGGTCACAAAGGAAGGAGAACAGTGGGATCTGCACGCGGCGATTCGAGGCGCTTCCGAAAGATTTAACCCGGTGATGATGACCGCCGTTGTGACCGCTCTCGGGCTATTGCCGTTGGCACTTGGCAGCGGTCAACCCGGCAAGGAAATTGAAGGGCCTATGGCCATTGTCATTCTGGGTGGCTTAATTACCTCAACAGCACTCAACCTTCTGGTCCTGCCGACACTAGCCTTACGTTATGGACGATTCGCACCAAGGGAAATATAGGAGTGTGAGTGTTGATTGTATTCTGGATCGTTCTCCTCTTTGCCGGAGCGGGTCTTATTGTCTGGGGCGCCGAAGCGTTCGCCGAAAATCTGGGTTCGGCGGCGGCGCAATTAGGGGTCAGCAGTTTTGCACTGGCTCTTCTGCTCGCTGGAGCAGAACCCGAGGAACTTGCAACTGCTCTGGTGGCGGCCATTCGTGGTTCACCCGGCATCGCCTTCGGCGATATTATCGGCGCGAATGTCACCATCTGCCTCGTTGCCCTAGGCGTCGGGGCAGTTCTTCGGCCGCTCTCATTCGTGGGCGCCTTCCGATATGCGCTTCTCGGGCTTCCGCTAGGCGTGATTGGAACGTGGATAGCCTGGGACGGGAAGATCACCCGAGTAGAGGGCGGATTTCTGGTACTTC
>JBPCJX010000087.1:0-7785 GCA_051004875.1 Bryobacteraceae bacterium | reverse complement strand
ATGATCTTGCTTGAAGTGCAGCTCCGCTTCTATGCTTTTCGCGGCAACGGCGAGATTTGTGCGATCCGCGTAGTTAATGCAAACCGAGATAACAAGCAGCGCAAGTGCCGTCCAGTCCAACGCCCTTGAGCGGCGTGCGGTGTCCATGGGTGCGCATACTGTATCAAAGTCAATGCAAATAGAAAAGACTCAGGCGCGGCAGCTTTGCGCGTTCGAGAATCGCCGAATCAAGATAGCGCCGTTCGAGCGTCGCTAATTGGTCCGCTGTCATCTTCCCGCGGTAGGGCCTTAGCTCTGCATCCAGTGCGTCGCGGATGAAGTAGAGATTTTCGTCGCTTTCAAGACTTCGTGCCGTAGCCACCATTTTGTCTTCCATGGCCGTCAGGCGACGCTCCAGATCTTCGAGCTGATGCACCTGATGCTCTGCGTCCACCGCCAAAGCTTCGAGAGAGGAGGCGATTTCCTGGAATGCCACCTCGGGTTGCGCGCGCAACATCCCAGCCGCCTTTTCCAGATGGGTCCGGAGTTCTTCCGGCGCAAACGGAACGTCACCGCTCTGCGTTTCGACTCGGCGACCGCTTGGTGCCCGCTGAGCGACTTCCAAAACTGCCTGAGCGCAATAGGCGACAGAATTTACGAAGCGATGCTTCCGCTTCCGACTGTGCCATTTCTCAAAAGCATCATCGATGCCTTTCAGAACTGCATCCAGGGGAATGCCGGCGTTTTTCCAACCTTCAATGAGCGCCCAGTCAAGCGGCGAGAGAAGAAATAAGCCGGTTCCGCGGGCACGCTGAAAATGCTCCTCGATTTCAGTGAAATAGTTGAAGTAATTGTTAGCCCAGTCGCCTTCATCGCGCTGACGGGTATCGGCTGCTTCATTCATGCTTGATCGCTAACCGTCGCGACGAACGCCCCCTGCTGCAACTCTTTCGATGCGGCCATTATCAAAGCGCACTAGAAGGAATCCATCTTCATCTAACCCTGCTGTAATGCCTCGCCTACCATCCTCTTCGATGAGCACGCGGCGATCCAGCGCATAGCTTGACGCTGACGTGAATGCTCGGACGATGCACTCGGAACCTTCGGTCATCAGCATAGATGAAAACGTATCCACTGATTCGATCAGCTTGATTACGATGTTTTCGCGGGATTGAATCTGGCCGCCGCTCTCGATGCGCAATGACGTTGCGGGAGTTCGCAAATTGGGAGGAAACGACGTTTGATTTACATTGATTCCGATACCGGCGACAACGCAGTTGTCGACCAGCTGAGCAAGAATGCCGGCCACTTTTCGTTCATTGATCAGCACGTCGTTAGGCCATCGAAGATCACAAGCAACATGAGTTGATTGCTGGATCGCTTCGGCTGTCGCGAGGCCAAGCAGAAGGTTGATCACCGGCAAAGTACCCGGTTCGACGGGCAGGCGGAGCAGGATGGAACAATAGATCCCTAGCTCTGCATCTGATTGCCAGGAGCGCCCGAGACGCCCGATGCCGGCAGTCTGCTCTTCTGTGAGAACTATCGTTCCGTGTGGAGCTCCCGAATTCGCGAGACGTGCTGCGTCTGTCATGGTCGAACCGATAGTTTCGAAATAATGCAGCTGGTTTTGCGGGCGGAGCCTTTGGATTCTTTCGAGGTCTAGCCGCATTTCTATTGCTCCAGCTCAAGTTGAAAGCTGATGTCGACAGCGGCTGCTGAATGAGTGATGGCCCCGCAAGAGATGAAGTCCGGGCCGGCTTCGGCATACGCACGAATGTTTTCTAATCCGATTCCTCCCGACAACTCGACGGTCGCACGGCTATCGATATAGCGAATCCATTCTGCGGCTTCGGACGGAGAAAGGTTGTCGAGCAGAAGGTGCCTAGCGCCGCCACACAACGCTGTGTCGAGTTCGGCTCGCGTCCGGACTTCGATTTCTACTGGACCTGGAAACTCCGTAGTTCTTTCGAGCGCCTCGCGCACACCACCAGCTGCAGTGATGTGGTTGTTCTTGATCAGGACGGCATCGAACAATCCATAACGGTGATTCGTTACGCCTCCCGCAGCGGCAGCCCTTTTTTCGAGCTTCCGTAAACCGGGTGTGGTCTTGCGCGTATCCAGAACGCGCACCCTTGTGCCAGCGACCGCGTCAACGTATTTGCGACCAAGCGTTGCGATGCCGCTAAGCCGCTGGAGAAAATTCAGCGCCACGCGTTCACGTCCAAGCAGCATGCGCGCGTTCCCGCTCACCTTGGCCATAACGTCGCCGGGCGTGATAGACGCGCCGCTCTCCGCGAACAATTCAAGTTTGGTGTCACCCGCCCCGTTGTAAATCAACGGTAAGAGTTCGACACCGGCTACTACCAGATGCTGTTTTGCGATAAAACTCCCTCGAGCCTGAAGCTCCGGTGGAACGGTTAACTCTGAAGTGATATCACCTAAACCGATGTCCTCTGCGAGCGCGCGTTCGACTGCCTCACGCACTTCGGGGTGCGAAACGTCAAACATTACTACTCGAGTCCTTCGAGCAACTTTCTGTTTTTCGCGAGCTGAATCTCATACTCGGCACGCTTGGCGCGTAAATTCGCAACTACCTTCTCGGGGGCTTTGCGGATAAACCTAGGATCATTGAGCTGACGGTGGGAGTTCTCTATCGCTTGCTCCTGGCCGGCGATCTCCTTCAGAATGCGCACCCGAGCCTCAGCCGTAAGCGCAACGCCTTGGCCGATTCCCGCCGAAAGGATGTGCAGATTGAAAAATTCTGGCATTCGTTCGAAACCGACCTGCTCGATCTTCAGTTTGGCCAAAGCTTCAATTACCGAAAGATCCTCTGGCGGGAATTGGCCGTCTTGGAGGGTCAGAATTGCAGGCAGAATCGCCTTAGGCTCGAGCTTCCGGTTCGCGCGTTGCTCTCGGGCGGCCTTGATAACTTCCCGCAATCTGACGAAATGACGGGCGCGCGCGTCATCGATGAGCCGCTCGCTCGCTTCGGGGTAGCTCGTCAAGGAGATCGACACGGCGTGATCACGCGTCGACCCCGCCATTAACCGCTGCCAAAGTTCCTCGGTTATGAAGGGCATGAACGGATGCAGAAGCCGCAGCATGGATTCATAGATAGTGAGCGCCTCTGTCCAGTGGTCATCCTGACCGGAGTTCTCTCGAAAACGGAGCTTTTTTACCTCTAGATACCAGTCGCAGAACTCATGCCACACGAAGTCCCAGAGCGCCTGGCCCGCTTCGTGATAGCGATGCGATTTCAGACTTTCGTTGACAGTTTTCGCGCAGACGTTAAAGCGATCTCTGATCCAACCATCCTCGATTGCGATTACAGAAGCCGCACTTCGCGGTGTCCATTCCGTAACGCCGGAGCGTTCCATATTCAGAAAGAGCAATCGCGAGGCATTCCAGAGCTTGTTTGCAAATGCTCTGCTCGCCTCCATGCGATCTTCCTTCAAAGCGATATCTGCGCCTGGTGCGGCTGAAATGAGCAGAGCGATACGAACCGCATCAGTACCGAAGCGGTCCATCAGCTCGAGCGGATCGACTACATTGCCCTTGCTTTTTGACATTTTCTGGCGCTCGGCATCGCGAACCAGACCATGCATGTGCACTTCACGAAAGGGAACGTCGTCTGTGCATTCAAGGCCCATCATGATCATTCGTGAAACCCAGAAGAACAAAATGTCGAAGCCCGTGATCAGCAGGGAAGTGGGGTAAAACGTCTTGAAGTCTTCGGTCTTATCAGGCCAACCCAGTGTTGAAAACGGCCATAACGCCGAGCTGAACCATGTGTCGAGAACGTCGGGATCCTGCTCGACTTCAGTCGAATGGCAATGCGGGCAAGTGGCTGGAGTGGTGAGTGCGACTGTAATTGTCTGGCAGCTCCTGCAATGCCACGCTGGAATACGATGACCCCACCAGAGTTGGCGTGAGATGCACCAATCCCGGATGTTCTCCATCCATTGAAAAAAGACAACTATTCGATCGTCAGGTACAAATCTAATCCTTCCACTCTTTACGGCTTGTATTGCCCTCTCTGCGAGCGGCTTCATGCGCACGAACCACTGCGTCGAGACCAGCGGCTCAATAATCGTCTTGCAGCGCTCGCATTTGCTGACATTGACGGTGTACGGCTCGGTCATCACCAGTTCACTGGATTGTTCTAAAGCAGCAATAACTCGCTTGCGTGCTTCGAATCGATCAAGACCCGCGTACGGTCCGGCGGAAGAGGTCATGCGACCGTCTTCGCCGATTACCTTCACAAATTGCAGGCCATGCCGCGTGCCAATTTCAAAGTCATTCGGGTCGTGGGCCGGCGTGACTTTCACAACGCCCGTCCCGAAGCTTGGATCGACTATCGGATCAGTGATAACAGGAATTTCGCGGTGAATAAGCGGGACGATGGCTCGCTTGCCATGCAAATGCTTATACCGTTCGTCATCCGGATGAACTGCGAGCGCTGTATCGCCCAGCATGGTCTCGGGACGAGTCGTTGCGACTGTCAAAGTTTGATCAGTGCCGGTCATTTGATCAGTGTCAATCAGGGGATAGCTGATATGCCAGAGCTGGCTCTCGACGGCTTCGTGCACCGTCTCCACATCGGAGATGGCGGTCTGGCAACGAGGGCACCAGTTCACCATGTACTCGCCGCGATAAATCAGGCCTTTCTCCCACAGCCGGACAAAAGTCTCGCGAACAGCGCGTGAAAGCCCAGCGTCCATAGTGAAGCGTTCACGAGACCAATCAACGCTTGCCCCTTCGCGACGAATTTGCTCTTGAATGCGCCCGCCGTAGTGCTCCTTCCATTGCCAGACACGACGCTCAAATTCCTCACGACCGAGCTGCTGCCGGGTGAGTCCTTCGACCGCAAGCTGACGCTCCACCACCATTTGCGTGCCGATTCCGGCATGGTCCATTCCCGGGACCCAGAGCGTGGTATCGCCTTTCATGCGATGCCAGCGAACAGCGACGTCCATGACGGTGTGATCGAGCATGTGCCCGATGTGGAGTGACCCCGTTACATTCGGCGGCGGGATGACAATTGAGAAGATGCGGTCCTTATTGGCGTGCCTGACATCGACGCGATACAGACCGGAATCAATCCACCACTGAGCCCAGTGCGGTTCAAAGCGCTGGGGCTCGTACACCTTCTCAAGTTGCATTGGAAATCTCAGCGTAGCATTCGTTACGGGGTGCTCCGGAGTGGTCGTCAATGGGCGAATATCAGCCAGCGCACAGCTTGTTTTTGCGGCGTTGACAGAATCGTCGACCGCTGTGCTTAAATGGGGTTGACCCGCGTTGGGGAGCCTGGCACTTCGGCTTGCGCAATGCGGAGCGTGATGCTCCTCAGTAGCTCAATGGTAGAGCATTCGGCTGTTAACCGAAGGGTTGTAGGTTCGAATCCTACCTGAGGAGCCAAATTAATCAATCACTTACAACCCTTAAGTCTCGAGCGTGACTAGTTCACGGCGGTGACTTGTGGGAGATCTTGTGGGACGCTCTCGCAATTTGGTGGTTTAGGGTTCGTCTGAACATGATCCGGCTTGGCAGCTGGCGCCGAAAGAGTTCCAACAGCTCTCCGCTTTGCCTCCGTGCGCATGTGCGAGTAGTGCTTCACCATCTGAGGAGAAACATGGCCGGCTAGATCCTGAATCATTTGATCGCTCGCTCCGCCTTCGGCGAGATCGGTTACAAATGTGTGCCGGTTGTCGTGAAAACGTCCCGCGACCTTCGCCTTTTGGCGTACGTTCCGCCAAGCAGTCTTCAATGATGTTTGTGGACGTGTCGGATCCACTGGGCGTGGCCGACCGAAGGGAAACACGTACCATTCGGGTCTTGAGGTCTTGAACCGTTCCGTGTACCACTTTGCGTATTCAACAGCCGCGGTGAATAGCTCGTCATTCATCGGAACCGTTCTTCCAGTTCCAGCATTTGTTTTGCTCTGGCCTACTGTGATCATCCGTTTCGTGAGATTCAACCCACTCCACTGCATAGAGCGGATTTCCTTGTCCCGGAGACCAGCATGTTGCGCGAGCATGGTAGCGAAGTAGATGGACTTGGAGCGAGGAGCGGCTTTGGCGGCGCTGATTAGCCCAGTCTTTTCCTCAGTTGAATACGCTTTGCCGACCCGGCTGTCAGATTTGAGCTTGAGCTTCTTTTGTTGCTTCAATTGCGCGCGTATGGCGCCTGCCTGTGCAACGTTCAGCAGCCGCAACAGGAAACCTACTTCGTCGTTGATTGTCTTCGGTGCAGCTCCTTCGGTCAGGCGGTCCGTCTGGTACTTCAAGATGGTTTTGTCGCTGATATCGACGGCCATGGACTCACCGAGTAGCCGTTCCACATGCCCGATCGCGTGCTCCGCAAAGCGAGCCGACTTCGGCTGGCGGACTCTATAATCCTTCAAGAACGTTTGACCCAACCCTGTGAGGCTGCGGATTCGCTGATCACGAGAATCAGCGATTCCGTTAAACCCTTCCTCAAGTTCCCGGCGTCGTTGCTTCTCCGCTTCCTTTGCAACGGTCTTCGACTTAGTCTTCGCCGATTCCTTCACGAGGCGGCCGGCAAAGATGAACTCGTAGTACCAGATCTTCGTGTGCTTAAGTTCGCCTGTCTTTCTGACCTTGTACTGTGGTCGATACACGCTCATCTTAGGCCTCTCCCTTTTTACCGGTCCCTTTGGGTCGGCCGCCCAGCTTCCCAATTTCACGCATGCGGCGGTTGAATTCTTCCTCACCCCAGGCTTCCTTGCGCGCCTGAACGCTGCGCTTCGCCATAGCGCGCGCTCCTCGTGATGCTGCGTTGTCTTTAGGCATGGCAACATAGTAACCTAGCGCTTGGTTTCTGTCAAGAGGTTAAGCATCCGGCCACCTTGGAAGGCGTCAACTGAACGTCGCCCATCCAGCCTGATTCTGATTCCTGTTACGAAAAAAACGAATTTAACGAATTAAGTAGCTGGCGAGCATGGCTTCACTGCGTGAGTGTGCCTACGAATTGTACGAATTAAGTACGGCGCCCTTCAGTTTGCGTGCCCCTAAGATCGACTGACAAAACTGACAAAAGGGGGTTCTGGCTTCCTTTCTCTGCCCATTTGCCCCGGAGATGAACTGACAAAACTGACAAAAAGGCACGTGCAGTTACCCCGTGAACGCTGCGACCTTGACTCCCGAAAACAGGGTGTGATGTCAGATGAAGGGGAATGAAGGTACTTCAGCGTTGAATCAGGTTAGGGCAGCAGTCGCCCGCAAGATGTTGGACGTTTCCGAGAGTACGTGGGAACGCTGGTCGCGCTCCGGAATCGGGCCGAAATGCGTATACTTACCCTCCGGCGCGAGGCGGTTTAGAATTTGTGATCTAGAAGCTTTCGTCGCAGAACATACCGCTGTCCATTCCAGAGCCGCGACAACGGAATGTGGAGCACAACAAGACCATGAGCGAGTCTAAAAACTCAAAAAAGACTGGGCATCGCTTCAAGCCCGGCAATAAGCACGGACGCGGAAGGCCTGAGGGCTCGCGCAACAAAGCATCTCTGGCGATTCAGGCTTTGCTCGACGGAGAGTGTGAAGCCATAACCCGCAAGGCCGTCGAGATGGCAAAGTCTGGGGACACCACCGCAATGCGGCTCTGCTTGGAGCGCCTGCTGCCCACGATGAAGGATAGACCGTTGCGTATTGATCTGCCGCTTGTGAAATCCACCGGGGACGTATGGAATGCGCTCGGGCGCGTGTTGCAGGCAGTGTCTTCCGGCGAGATTACGCCAGGGGAAGGCCAAACGATCAGTGCGCTACTAGAGGCTCACAGGCGAACCGC